>DATGQE010000026.1:0-47638 GCA_035304345.1 Woeseiaceae bacterium
GTACCAGCCTTCGAGCCACTGGAAGATGGCCATGCGTGCCTCGGCTTGGCTGCTGAAGCGCCGGCGATTGAGCACTTCGCGTTCCAGCGTGGCAAAGAAGCTCTCCGCCATCGCGTTGTCGTAGGCATCGCCGGTCGAACCCATCGAAGGCACGACGCCGGCTTCGCGACAGCGCTTGCCGAAGGCATAACTCGTATATTGACAGCCGCGGTCCGAGTGATGAATGACCGATTCGGGGCGGCGTTGCGCAAGTGCCATGTCCAGCGCATCCAGCACGAGTTCGGTTTTCAGGTGATTGGCCATCGCCCAGCCGACGATCCGTCGCGACCAGACATCCAGCACGATGGCGAGATACAGGAAGCCGGACCAGGTCGGCACATACGTGATATCCGCGACCCAGAGCCGATCAGGACCCTCTGCGTTGAACTGCCGGTCGACCTTGTCGAGTGCCCGATCGGCAGCCGGATCAGCCACGGTCGTGGTGACGAACTTCACTGGATGCAGGCCCTTGAGCCCCGCGACCCTCATCAGCCGGGCCACCCGCTTGCGACCGACGCGGATGTCGTGATCGTCAGCGAGCTCGGCGTGGATGCTCGGCGCGCCGTAAGCTTCTCCGGAGCGTCGATGGATGGCACGGATCCTGGCCGTCAGGGCGATGTCCTGAAGTGCGCGCCTCGATGGCTCCCGATTCTTCCAGGCATAAAACCCGCTGGCGGAGACGCCCAGCAGTCGGCCCATGACCCGGACCGGATAGGTGGCCTGATGCGCTTTCATGAATTCGAAGACCGCTTCGAATTCGGCACCGTCTCCTGAGCGAACCAGGCCGCGGCTTTTGACAGGATCTCGCGCTCGAGCTTCAGCTGCCGGTTCTCCTTGCGCAGCCGTCGCAGCTCCTCGCGCTCCGCGGTCGCCAGACCGTCCTTGCGTTTCCCCTCGTCGCGATCAGCCTGGGCCACCCAGTTGCTGATCGACTGCGCCGAGGGTTCGAATTCCCGGGACAGCTCCTCGGGCGTGCGGCCGGCCCGGACCAGCTCAACCATCCGCTCCCGGAATTCAGGTGCATAGGGCTTTCTTGTTCTTGGCATCGTGGACTCCTCCCCTTATAAGGTTCAGGTGTCCACGAAAGCGGGTCAAGACCACAGTGCGGAGAACCTCTTGGTGTGCATGGCAGGACTCCCGTTCGAAGGTCGTGATGGTTCTGATTTACGGCGTGCGGAAACGCCAGCGGCCTGCGTCGCTTTCGGGATCGAATCGGGCCAGGGTCGGTGTGCTGGTGCCGATCGCGACCAGCGCCACGTCACCCCGACGGCTGTGCGCCTTCGGCGAAATCCGATAAGTCCCGTCGGTGAGTTGATCTATCCGCCAGAGTTGTGACTCCGCGCCGGTGAAGGTCGGCACGGTTTCCACTTCCCCGCCGTCCGCCGTTACCGCGAGGGCTCGCTCCGTCCCCGCAATCGTGATGCTGTAGTACGGCGCTCCGAACCAGCCGCCGGCTCCCGGTACGGGTTTGACGGTCCAGTGCTGGTTCGGCCTCACCATGTAGGCCGAGAGATCGACGCGTATGTTGCCTTTGGGCCAGACCGCGCTGTTCTCTGCCAGCGTCTGGTCGGGCAGCGGGCTGACCGGATCGTCGGGCCCAGCCATGAAACTCCGGCGGACGTCGAACGGTATCCGCACGAAATCGGTTTTGAGCTGCAGCGCATTCCCGCTGCGTTCCGACTGGATTTCGTAAGTGCCCGGCGCCACGTTGCTGCCCGCCACCGGCCAGCCGTCGCGCCACAAGAGCGGCTCGATCGCGAGCACGCTGCGGCCGCCCCGGTCCATGTCCGACTCGTAGTGCATGGAGAATTTCTCCACGCCACCACCCAGGTCGATCAGGCCGAAATGCCCGGGACCGATCATGCGCCCCCGGGCCCCGGCGACGAACTTGCCGCCGCCCCGGAGCAGTGGGATGCCCATGTTGTCGACATACGGTCCGAGCACGTCACGCGAACGGCCGACGCGAATGTTGTAGGTCGAGTTCGGCCCGTCACAGCAGGTGCCGTGCGTGCCCAGCAGGTAATACCAGCCGTCGCGATAGAGCAGCGCCGTCGCTTCCATGTCGATCGCGATGTCGACCGGCTCGTTTCCTGCGAGCCGCTTTCCGGTTTTCGGGTCGAGCTCGACGATACGGATCGTGCCGAAGTACGTTCCGTAGCTCAGCCACAGGCGGCCTTCGGCATACAGGAAAGCGGGATCGATCGCATCGTTGTTTTCCACGCCATCGCTGGATGCGACGACCCCGACGTCGTGATACTCGAAATCCGGTGAATCGGGATCGAGGGTTTTCGTCCACATCACCTTGACTTCGCTGGCATGTCCGCCGCCCAGGCCACCTCCGCCCACGGCGTAGGCGACGTAGTAACGGTCACCGATCCTGATGACGTCCGGAGCCAGGCCCCCGCCCGGGCGCACCGGGCCGCTGCTCCAGGTCCAGCCGTCCTCCGAGACCAGGCCACCGCCGCGCGTGCCGAAGGTGTACCACTTGCCGTCGGAAAACGTGACCGTAGACGGGTCGTGGATGAAGACCTCGCCTTCGAGCTGGGCGGTTGCCGGGGCTGCCTGAAGGCCAAAAGCCAGGGCCGCCGCGACCGTGGCGAGGCGGCCGGTGCGCGGGACGAGCGGATTGATCATGGCCGCGCTACTCACCGCACATCGATCCTGATGTCGCGGATCGGGTGCCCGTCCTCGTCGAGGAAGCGAACGCAAAAGTCACTCAGTCCCGGCCCGTTGATCACGGCGCCGCGCAGGACGTTGCGTCCCTCGTGGAGGGTCAGGCGATCGGACAGCACGTCGTCCATCACCATCCTGCGATCGTCGAACAGCTCGGCCACCACCTCGCCGTTCAACCACCACCGCGACGCGGAATTGGAGCCGACCGCCAGCCGCACGTCGCGCATCTCGCGCGGGCTGTCGATCACCGTGACCGCCCAGAACACGACGCCGTATTTCGGTTTGCCGAGGGCCTGGGCGAAGTTGAACAGCTTCACGTCCCACAGCTTCGAATCGAGGGCGTGCCAGCGCAGCGGTTGCGCCGCCTGCACGGTATCGTTCGGGAGCGGCAGGGAATCGAAGTCGCCCGGGAAAGTGTCCCGGTTGAGCTCGCGGCGAACGTACGTACCGGTGAACACCGTGTTGGTCCGATTGGGCTTGACGATCGGCTCGAGCAGCAGCCAGCGGCGCAGGAAGCCGTCTTCGTCCGGGGCGATCGCGCCGGCCGTGGCCGGCTGGAAAAACAGGGACAGGGGCGGAGTGGACGGCAGATCCTGCCCGGCCGCCGGAACGGAGCCGAGCCCGAGGCACGCCACGGCGAAGAGCGAGCGGACGGCCGACTTGCGCTGGTCAGCCATCGGCGGCGTTATCGTTCTCGTCGAACAAAGATGTTCGTAACATGCTTTCCGTCGGGACACCGCGCCTCGACTTCGAAGGTGTTTTTGCCGGGCGTTCTGGTGGCCGCCCGTATAATGTCTGAGTTATTCGGCCGGTTCAACTTTGCGGCGGTCGGGCTCCAGGGCAGGTATCGGGTGTGCCTCGACCGGTGGTTCGCTGCGCGAGCGGACTATTCGGGTGCGATCAGCCCCGCAGCAGCCTCATGACCATCGCACGGATCTTGCCGTAGTTGCCGTCCCTGAGCGGGCCGAGAATGCCGTGCTTGTCCTCGGGCAGGTGTCTCAGCGGATGCCCTTCCGGCCGGAAGACGTAGTGATCGAAAAACGAACGCCAGGCCTTCCTTTCGGCCAGCGGGCGTTCCGCTATCGCGATCATGGCCAGCATCATCGCGGTGTACGGCGCGTCCGGACCTTGCGTGAACGCATCCCACCAGTAGTTGACGAGCACGTTCACTTCGGAGAGCGCTTCGACCTGGTGCCACCACAGTTTGGGCAGATACAGGGCATCTCCGGGTTCGAGCTCTGCGACCAAGGCTCGGTCGCGGATGCGTTCGAAGCGCGGGTACCTCGGGTCGCCCCTCTCGCTGCCGGCCGCGAGACTGACCGGCTGGCCCGCCATGGTGCGGTCGAGCGGGCCGACGTAAAGATCGGCGATGGCCTGCGGCGGGTAGAGCGTGAAGCGGCGCCTCCCGGCAACCACGCAGGCCACGTTGTCCATCGTGTCGAAATGGCAGGAAACGTTGGATGCGTTCCCGATCCAGATTCGCGGTTCCACCTGGTCGGGAATGCCGTCCAGTCGATTTTCGTCGGCAAAACCCGGCAGGTGGTCGGGAATCGGCGCGGAGCCGAGATAGATCGTTCCCAGGCCTGCATGCCGCGCGCATTCGCGGATACGCCGCAATGCAGCGGAGAGCGTCATCATCTGCCGCTCGAAATTGAACCCGTCGAGGCCGTCGTCGAAGTAGTAGCGACCTCGAATCGCCGGAGTCCCGAGGAAGGCCTGGGCTGGTTTCCCGTTGTCCAGCCCGGTCAAGTACCCCTGCAATTCGTCCAGGGACCGCAAGCCCATCCCGACGCTCGGCCAATGACGGCAGAGCCCTCGCAGGACCAGGGGTTCGCAACCCGCCGTGACCGCGGCATCGATCGAAGTGCCGGCCGGAGCCTCGTGCACCCGATTTCGGCTCATCTCCGGACCGGGACTTCCGTCAGTCGATGGTTGCGGCGTGCGGCCATCAGCCGAACCTGCCGCGAGGACAGCGCGACCGTATACGCAAGTTGCAGGTGGCCACTGCGAAACAATGCGACGATCGTGGCGTCGTCGAGCTCCTTCAAAGCATCGAGGCTGATCGTGTACAGGCCCTTCAGGATCAGCTTTTCCCCGTCGTCGAAGCTGAGCGAGATATCGATCGGCTCGATCAGCTTCAGGTCGAGCATCGCCCTGGTGAAGGCCTGGGTTTCGGCCTGCCCCTGGTGGAGTTGCGTGAGCACGGCCTGGATCGCGCGCAAGGCGGGAGCCGGCGTCCCATCGCTTTCGAAGAGCGGCTCGCCGGTCGTTCGGCTGAACCGCTCCGAGCTCTCGTCGATGGCAATGTGATCGCCGGCGATGTAGAAGCCGCTCCGCTTACGGTCGAGCGGGACGAAAGGCGCGGGGCCATCCGCCGGATCGCCGACCAGGATCTCCCCGGACCGGAACCCGAACATGGCGCCCGGGTACAGCGCGCCCGTCTCCGGATTCTTCGTGAAAAAGATGGGGCAGCACGTCGCGGCCGCGGCGAACTCGGAAGCGACTATCTCCACGAAGCAACGCGTTTCCGGCGCGGGTGGTTGCACGCGCAGGGCGCCGTGCTCTTCAGGGTTCAAGTCTGCCAGCTCCTGCATCGCGTTCTCCGCCCGTCCCGCTCCCCGTGAGTTTCACCGATCGATGTGCCGCTGGCGAGGGGTCGCTCCATCCGTCGACAGCCGCCGAGCCTGGCGTAATTCCGCGCACGGCGGGAGCGCTACCGCCGTGCGCAGGAATGGCGCCGGCACGCCCATGGAGGATCATAGCCGTGACGGCAACTATATGATAACCCATTCATTTTGCGCCATTCTCGCCGGCGCGCGGGAACCGGCGGACGGACCCTCCGGCCGCGCCGTACGCCATAACTCGGACAAAAAGCTTGATAGCGCTATCATGCGGAGGTATAACCCCGACCTGTGAGAAGACTCGGGGGGTCCCCGACACGATTCGGGCCAGCGAAAACGTCTTCAGTCCGCGGAACGGGCGCCCGTCGAAAGAGCAGTCGGACCTATGGCGAACGGGGGAAGATATGAAGAGTTCCAAGGTCAACCGTCCATCGCGTTCCAATGTCAACCGCGTATCGCGCTCGACCGTCACTGGCAGACGTATCGCGCGCGCGAGCGTCGCAAGCGCCGTGGCATTCGCACTGTCCTCGCCGGCGTTTGCGCAGACCCAGCCGGCCGGATCGGATAGCGATCAAACCGCCAATGCCGCATTCAGCGCGGGCGGTACTCTCGAGGAGATCGTAGTCAGGGGCTACCGCGGATCGCTGCAGCGGAACCTGGAGGCGAAGCGGAACGCAGCAGGTGTCGTCGAAGAGATCTCCTCGGAGGAGATCGGCAAGTTCCCCGACTCCAACGTGGCGGCATCCCTGCAGCGCGTTCCGGGCGTTTCGATCCAGCGTGACGGGCCGCGCGGCGAGCCGAACGGCGTTACGATTCGCGGGTTCGGCGGTGACTTCAACGAAACCCTGGTGGACGGGCGCCGGTTGTCGACTGCGACCGGTAACCGGGCCATCGATTTCAGCACGGTCGGGTCCGACTTCATCCGCTCGCTGACGGTCTACAAGACACCCGACGTGACGGTCTCTTCCAACTCGATCGGCGCCACGATCAATATTGCCTATCCCGTGCCGCTGGACCGGCCCGGCTTCCATATCGCGGCGACGGCGTCTGGCTCGCAGCAGGACGAATCCGGCGAGCTCGTCCCCACGGGCGGCGTGCTGATCAGCAAGACCTTTGCCGACGACACGTTCGGCGTCCTGGCCGACGTCATCTACACGCGTCACGACACGCAGACCAACAACGTCTACGTGCACGGTTTCCCGGGCGGCAACTACGCGCCCTGCCAGCTTGCCGGCAGCACTGCCGCAACCTGCAATCCGACCGACGACCCGACCGCCCCGGAAGACCAGCGGCGCACGATAACCGGGTTCTTCGAGCAGCAGTACGGTGCGCAGCAATCCTATACGGAAGACGAGCGCATCGACGCGCGCATCGCCTTGCAGTGGAAGCCTTCCGACGATTTGCTCGTGACGCTCGACAACAACTATTCCGAGCAGACGGTCGATGCCGACACCTTCGGCTTCGGAATCTGGTTCAACCAGGGCTCCCTGCGCGACGTGGTGCTCGATGACAAGGGCGTGCCGCTGGACTTCACGCAGGCCGGCTCGCAGACGGACTTCACCGCCGCGCGTGACAGCAACGTGCGCCGCACGAACATGACCGGGCTGAACGTGGCCTGGCAGGCGACGGAGAATTTCGCCGTCGAAGGAGACGTGGCCTATTCGAAGAGCTGGCTCAACCCCGACGGTCGCGTCAACTCTCGAGGGGCGGACATCGGCTACGGGTTTGCCATCGGTCCGACCCTTGGCATCTCCATCAACGGCAGCAGTGATGACACGATTCCGGTGTTGCACAGCTTCGGCGCCGAAGGCGATCCCAGCCGGTGGGCCGACCCGTCGGTGATCGGATCGCACGTTACGGTAAATATCGCCAACAGGAATACCGACGAGATTCTGCAGACGCGCCTCAGCGGCCAGTGGACGCAGGACGATCTCACACTGACTTTCGGGGTCTCCTACCTCGACGATACTTTCCGCTTCCGCAGCGCGAACACGTTCGCCAACAACTTCTGGCAGGCCTATTCGGGTTACGGCCCCGCTTCGGGCACGACCGGCGGGGTGCCGATTCCCGAAAGCCTCTATGCGGGATTGGTCGGCACGGACGACTTCATCCCCGGGTTCTCCGGCGATCTGCCGCCGGTGCTGATCGACTTCAGCGCCATCGCCTACCAGGAGTACCTGACCAGCCTCGGCAATCCCCAGGCCACGAACATCCCGGGTTTCAACTACGGTTGTTGCGGCGGGGCGTTCACCGGGACGTTCGACGTCTTGGAGGATCCCGGTGCCTTCCGCAACATCAACGAAGAGACGTGGGCGCTGTTTCTCTCGGCGAGGTTCGAGACCGAGCTGGCGGGCATGCCTTTCACGTTCAGCACGGGTATCCGGCAGGAATCGACCGACGTGACATCGACCGGCATCGGGCGGCTGCCGACGTCGATCGTTCCCAGCACGACCGATCCCACGTTGCTGACCGTCGAGTTCGGCCCCTCGCAAGAGGTGACGGAGAAGAGCGACTACAGCTACCTCCTCCCGGCCGTCGACATGAAGCTGGAGATCGTTCCCGACGTCATCCTGCGCTTCGGGGCGTCGCGAACGCTGACGCGACCGACACTGAACCAGCTGACGCCAGTACTCAACGTCGGCAGCGGACAACGCATCGGGGCCTTGACGGCCAATGGCGGCAACCCGCGACTCCGCCCGTACCTCTCGGAGAACTTCGATCTCTCCGCCGAGTGGTACTATGCGGACAACTCCTATTTCGCGGCCGGCGCGTTCCTGAAGAACGTTTCCAACTTCATTGTCGGGGGCACGCAGCGCCAGACGATAAACGACGTCATCGACCCGACGACCGGGCAGCCGGCGCAGTTCAGCGTCTCGCAGCAGGTCAACGGGCCGGATGCACAGGTTCGTGGCCTCGAAGTGGCGTTGCAACACACCTTCGGCGATACCGGCTTCGGCTTCGTTGCCAACGCGACATTCGTCGATACGGACAAGCCGTACGACCCCAACGACATCACGCAAAGCGGCTTTGCCGTCACCGGTCTCGCAGATTCGGCGAACCTCGTCGCCTTCTACGACAAGGAGGGGCTGGAGTTTCGTGCCGCGCTCAACTGGCGCGATGAGTACCTGCTCCAGTTCGGCCAGGTTCAGAACACCGGTGCATTCGGTGCCGAGCCGACGTTCGTCAATGCCAGCACGCAAATCGACCTGACCGCGAGCTACGACGTCCTCGAGAGTCTCACGCTCTTCGCGGAGATCCTGAACGTCACGAACGAAACCCAGAGCACGCATGGTCGCTTCGACAACATGCTGCTGGACGTGTGGGGCTACGGTCGCCGGTACACCGCAGGCGCCCGCTACAGGTTCTGACGCTCTTGCCGGCCGGGGTTGTCTTTGACGACCCCGGCCCTTAGTGTACGTCCGTGCACAGAGTGCAGAACATCGTGATCGTGGGCGGCGGCACCGCCGGGTGGCTGACCGCCGGCGTCATTGCGGCGAGGCATCTCAGCCGGATGGCGGACGGGTTTTCCGTCACGTTGGTGGAATCGCCGAACACCCCGATCATCGGCGTCGGGGAAGGCACCTGGCCCACCTTGCGCAGCACCCTGGCGAAGATGGGCGTCTCGGAAACCGAGTTCTTCCGGGAATGCCACAGCGCATTCAAGCAGGGTGCGTACTTCGCGCGCTGGACGACCGGTGCCCCGGACGACGGGTACTACCATCCGTTGATGCTGCCGCAGGGATTTCACAGGCTGAACCTGGTCCCTCACTGGCTCGCCCTGGAGGAAGACGTCAGCTTCGCCGATGCCGTGTGCCCGCAAGGGCGGATCTGCGACGCTGGCCTTGCGCCCAAGACGATCACCACCCCCGAGTTCGAGGCGGTGGCGAATTATGCGTACCATCTCGATGCAGGGAAGTTTGCCTCCTTCCTGCAACGTCATTGCACCCGGAAGCTCGGAGTGCGCCACGTGCTTGCGGACGTCGAGCAGGTCGAGCTGGCCGAGGATGGCGACATCGACAGCCTCGTCACGCGGCAAGCCGGCAGGATCGAGGGCGATCTCTTCGTGGATTGCACCGGGTTCAGGGCGCTCCTCTTGGGAGAAGCGCTCGGTGTGCCCTTCAAGGAATGTGGCGACATCCTGTTCTGCGACACCGCGTTGGCGGTGCAGGTGCCTTACGAGAGCGACAGGAGCCCGATCGCCACACACACCATCTCTACCGCCCAGTCTGCGGGGTGGATCTGGGATATCGGCTTGCCGACGCGGCGCGGGGTGGGGTATGTCTACTCCAGCCGGCACATCTCGGATGACGAAGCGGAACGCGAGCTGCGCGCCTATCTCGGTCCGGCCGGGGCAGACCTGCCCGTGCGCAAGATTCCAATCCGGGCGGGGCACAGGGAGACGTGCTGGAAACGCAATTGCGTCGCCGTCGGCCTGTCTTCGGGATTTCTCGAGCCGCTCGAATCGTCGGCCATCGTCCTGGTCGAGCTGTCGGCCAAGCTCATCGCCGAGCAGATGCCCGCCTGCCGCGAGGTGATGGACGTCGTCGCGAAGCGTTTCAATGCGATCACCGAATACCGGTGGGGGCGCATCATCGATTTCCTGAAGCTGCACTACGTCCTTACAAAGCGGACCGACAGCACCTTCTGGCGTGACAACGTCCTGCCGGAGACGATCCCGGAGCGGCTGCGGGAGCTGTTGCTTCTCTGGAAGTACCAGCCGCCCTGGTTCCACGACGAATTCGACCGGGTGGAGGAGGTGTTTCCGCCCGCGAGTTACCAGTACGTCCTGTACGGCATGGGTTTCCGGACCGAGGTGGAAAGGTCGGCGCTTGCCAGGGATGCCAGCCTGGCGGAGCGGGCGATGCGCGAGAATCGCGCGCAGACGGAGAAGCTGCGCACCGTGCTTCCACGTCACCGGGACCTGATCGACAAGATCCGCGAACATGGGCTGCAGCCGGTCTGAGCGGCTCCGTTTGCTGCGTGTGACGGTGTCTCGCCGACGGACGCGCGCTGCCTCCGGTCGTACGGGTATCTCTGCACGCTGGCTGCGCTGACCGCGCCCGGAAGCGAGCTCGGCCAGGCAGCCGGTCAGCGAGCTGCGGCCGCGGCGCGGGCTCCGTCCGCGAGGCGCGGATAGTCGGTATAGCCGCGCGCATCGCCCCCGTAGAACGTCGCGGGATCCGGCTCGTTGAGGGGTGCAGCGGCGGCGTAGCGTTCGACGAAGTCAGGATTCGCAAGCGCCCAACGGCCGATCGTAGCGACGTCGGCGAGTCCGGCTTCGACATCCGCACCGATCTTCTCGAGCGGTCGCCCGCCCCGGTTCAACAGCAGCGCATTCGGCCATAGACGCCGAATGTCCCGTACCAGTCCTTCGTTGCCGCCGTGCACGACGTGCACGTACGCGAGATCGAGCTTTGCAAGCTCGCCGACGAGATGCCGATAGAGCGGTTCGTAGTCCTCGCCCTCGTCGATGTTGTTGAACGTCGAGCCCGGCGACAGCCTGATGCCGGTACGGTCCGGACCGATCGCTTCCGCGACCGCGGCGGCCGTTTCGATGACGAACCGTGCACGATTCTCGATCGGGCCGCCGTACGCGTCGGTGCGCAAGTTGGCATTCTTCGAGAGGAACTGTTGCAGGAGATAGCCGTTGGCGCCGTGGATCTCGACTCCGTCGGCTCCTGCCTCGATCGCGCGGGCCGCTGCATGGGCGAAATCGCCGATCGTCCCGCGGATCTCCTCGATCGAGAGCGCGCGCGGCACGGGCGCCTCCATCGGCCCGCGGGCCGTGTATATCTTCTCTCCCGTCGCCACCGCGGACGGCGCCAGGGCTTGCCGGTGGTGAGGCGTGTTGTCCGGGTGGCTGACCCGGCCGACGTGCATGAGCTGAATGAAGAGGCGTGCGCCGGCGCGATGCACCGCATCCGTTACGCGCCGCCAGCCGGCCACGTGCCGATCCGTGTAGATGCCGGGCGTCAGGAGATACCCCTGTCCGTCGTCCGAAGGCTGCGCGGCCTCGCTGATCAACAGCCCGAGCGAGGCTCTCTGCGCATAGTACTCGGCCGCCAGCGACCCCGGCGTGCCGTCGGGCTGTGCGCGGTTGCGGGTCATCGGAGCCATCGCAAGGCGATGTGGCAGCGTGATTCGGCCTACCCTGATCGGGTCCCATATCGTGGTCATGTCGGTGCCCTCCTGCGCGCGCTCGCCCCGAGCGGCGTATCGCTTCTGCGCGTGCATCAGGCTAGACTGTCCACAAGATGAGTCGCAAGACTTAGAACAGAGACATGTTGTTCCATTTATGAAACATTCGCACATGGACCTGGGCATGCTCGCCGACTTCAACCTGGTCGCCTCCGAAGGCGGCTTCGGCCAAGCGAGCCGCGTGAGCGGGCGTCCGAAAGCCACGTTGTCTCGCCGCGTGATGGCGCTCGAAGAGAGCCTCGGTGTGCGTCTGTTCGAGCGCGGCGCGCGGAGGCTCAAGCTCACCGAGGAAGGTCGTGCGCTCTACGAGCGAACGAGCGCGCTGGTGTCCGAGATTCTCGAGGTCGGCCAGTGCCTCAGCGAGGGTTCTTTTCAGCCGCGGGGCAAGCTGCGGGTCAGCGTGCCCTTGCTGATCGGCCAGGCCATGCTAGGCGAGCTCGCAGCGGAGTTCAGCCGCCGTTACCCGGAAGTCGAGCTCGAGGTCGTCGCGGAAGACCGTTACGTCGATCTCGTGGACGAAGGTTACGACGTCGCGGTCCGCGTGAATCCGCGCACGGACGCGACGCTCGTCGGCCGGCGCATCGGCGGTGATGCGCTCGTCGTCGTCGCCCCGCCGGGCATGCCGCGGCCGAGGCCCGCTCGCGACGGCACACCGACGGAGGTGCCGGCGGTCGCCATGACCCACGTCGCCGACCGCGGTCCCTGGAAGGTCACCGATCGACTCGAGATCATGCCGAACGTGCGCATCACCCTGTCGTCGCTGCTGATGGTGCGCGATGCCGTCTGCGCCGGTGCCGGCGTTGCCCTGCTGCCGCGCGCGGTCGTCGAGGGAGCTGCTGCGGATGGCCGCCTTGCAATCTGGAGCACCGTCCCGCACCGGACTTCGGAAGTCTGGGTGCTGCATGCATCCCGGCGGCTCGTGAGCACGAAGGTCACTGCGTTCGTCGATTTCCTGGTCGAATCATTCCAGCGGAAGCACGCTCTTGGCGAGTGACTGCGTAAGCTTCCCGTTCCTGACACAATCTGAAGTTGGAGTTGTCTGGCAAGATGTTTACTGGTTGCAGGCAAGAATTGCCGGTACGGCGTTTCGAGCGATCCAGGCGCACTTCAGCAGCTATGATGGCTCCTTCGCCCCAGGTTCAGAAACTCACCTACCAGTTGATCTGCCCTTCGGCTTCACGCACGCGGCGGATTGCCGGGCGGGCTTCCAGCCGCTCCATATAGGCGCGGATGTTCGGATAGGGATCCAGGGCAACTTGCGCAGGGACGGACCAATTCAGCACGACCAAAGCGTAGCCGTCGATGACCGAATACCGATCGCCCAATATGTAGTCTCGTTCCGCCAGTCGGTCTTCCAGGACCTTCAGGCGCCGCGCCACGCGTTTGTCATAAAGGGCTTTTGTCTTTTTCTTCTCCTCTTCGGTCGCGGGCAGCGCCTTGTAGATGTATTCGATAATGGTCGGATGCAGGTCCGACGCAATGAACGAAAGCCAGCTTTCCGCCTGTGACCGGTCAATCGTGTTTCGGGCAGGAAGCAGATTTTTCCCAGGCACGAGATCGGCAATATAGGCCAACGTTGCAGCGTTCTGGGTCAAGACCGTTCCGTCTTCCAGGACCAGAACCGGGGTCATCGCCATCGGGTTCAGTTCGCGTACTTTGATGGCAAGCGGATCGTCCGTGCGATCAAGGTGAACCTCAATCGCTTGGTAGTTGACGCCTGCTTCCTCGAGTGCGAAGTGATTCGAGGTCGAGCAGGCGCCGCGGTGATAATAGAGCGTAATCATGTTTTGCTTCCTTTAGAGACGAGAGCCGCCGTCGACGTGAAGAACCGCGCCGTTCATGTAGCCGTTAACCATCAGGAACAGCACGGCATTGGCGGCCTCATTCGGTCTGCCCCACCGGTGGAGAGGGTGGCTCTCGGCTACCGTGCGCATATAGGCATTGCGTTGATCGCCCATCGCTTTGCCGATCAGCGGCGTATCGATGGGGCCGGGCGAAAGCGTGTTCACCCGGCGCGGTGCCAGTTCCAGCGCGAGACCGCGCGCCAGCACCTCCAACGCCGCGCAGGCACTGGCCACGATCGCCGTGCCATTGCCGTCGGGGCGGTGGGTCAGGGCGCCGGACACCAGGGTAATCGAGGCATCCGTCGCCAGCCTGTCGCCAAGCGCGCGAAGGATATGGACGACCGACCAGATGCGCTCGTCATAGGCGCGCTGGAGCACGCCGATGTCGGCCTCCATGACCTTGCCCAGTGCCAGTGAGCCCGCCAAAAGCACCAGGTGATCGACCCGTTCGGTCGACCACAGGCCTTGCCGGATCGCTTCAGGGTCACTGATATCGGCTGCGAATGAACCTGCGAACCCGTGCGTATCGGCGACGTGTGCGGCTCGGTCGCGGTCGCGCCCCGAGACGGTGACCGCCGCGCCGGACGCTTTGGCAGCTATTGCCGTGGCCAGTCCGATGCCGGATGTGCCTCCGAAAATCAGGACGGATTTTCCAGAGAGGGACGGGGCTGGGCCGGGCACTTCTGCAAAGGTTGTGTCTTCCTGCACGGGTGTTCTCCGATTTTTTGGGCCGGTGGCACTGTCTGGAGATCAGGATAGCAATGGTCTTCGGCATATATAATGCCGGCATATGTCGTTATTATTGTGCCGTTATGGAACAAATAGGCATCGACAGGCTGACGGGGCTAATCGCCTTTTCGAGGGCGGCCTCACTTGGGAGTTACACGGCTGCCGCGCGCGCGCTGTCGATTTCGCCCTCAGCGGTCAGCAAGAGCATTCAGCGACTGGAAGAACGGCTGGGCCTCAAGCTCTTCGCTCGCACCACGCGTTCGCTGACCCTGACACCGGAGGGGCGCGGTCTACACGACCGGGCGATCCGGCTGTTGCGTGCAGCCGAGGAAATCGAGCTGGTTGCCGCATCCGTCCGCGGAGAACCCTCAGGCAGTATCAAGCTCGCCGCCCCCGTTCCGATCGCGTTGCACATCCTTGCGCCGAAGTTGGCCTTGTTCTGTGAACGCTATCCCAAGGTCACCGTCGACCTGCGGGTCAGCGATACGATGAGCGACCTCATACAGGAAGGTATCGACGTAGCGATCCGGATCGGCAACCCGGAGGATTCACGTCTTATCGCGCGCAGGCTGGGTCCAAACAGGGCTGGTGCCTTTGCTTCGCCTGCCTACCTGGCAAAGCGCGGCGTCCCGTGCAGGATCGAAGATCTGGAGGGGCATGACTGCGTCAACATCCGTCACCCCAACTCCGGACAGTTGTTGCGCTGGCCGTTCCAGGTGGGAAACCGAACAGTGGAAATCGTGCCCACTGCCCGCGTCGTCGTTGACAATTCCGATGCCGTGACTGCTGCTGTCGCTGGCGGTGCAGGTATCGGTCTTTCTCCGACCTATGTCGCCGCGTCACATGTTGCTCGAGGGGAGCTGGTGCCCGTCCTGGCGCCGTATTGGGCGGCTCGGCATAGTATTACGGCGCTTTGGTCGGAAAGTCGCCGGGGCAACCCGAATGTAAAAGCCTTCATCGCCTTTTTGCAGGAGATTTTTCCAAATCCAGCGCCGTGGGATCGGATTCAGGGGCTCGAAGGCGCTCCCACCCTCGACGGGCGATAAATTTGATTCTCGCGCCGCACGGCTGCGGGACAAAAGACTATTTGTCCGGGGAACGACTTTATTATTGTCTTTTTCCAGCTGGAGAGAGACATTGCAGTCTGCCCCACCCGCAGCACAGCCTCACCCGGGATGCGCAAGGAGGGAGAAAGGAAACTCAGAAGCATCTGCCGCTCTTCTTCTGAAACTCGCTCCTGTGCCGGCCATCCATCAGCGTGTCCGAATGCCCTGGCCGTTTCGAGCATTTGTCTATGAAGCTCGGAAGCCGGAAAGATCGCGGGCAGACCAAGAGCTCGAGCGCGCTTGCGAACTTTCCACGCGATATCAAGCCCGGCGTGATCGAGGTCACCTACGTAGTGGATGGATTCGATACTGCGAACGACTTCATTTCCGAGGAAACGACTTTATTCCTGAGGTAACGCCTCTATTTTTCCCGGACAACAGGTGGCGTCTGCAGCAGCTCGTCACTCCACCGTTACCGACTTCGCCAGGTTTCTCGGCTGGTCGACGTCCGTTCCCTTGAGCACCGCCACGTGATACGCCAGGAGCTGTAGGGGGATCGTATAGAGAATCGGCGCCTGGAAGTCTTCGATCATCGCCGGCATGCGCAGCGTGTGCAGGCCGTTGCGATCGCCGAAGTGCACCCGCGGGTCCGCAAACACGAACAGCTCACCGCCGCGAGCGCGCACTTCCTGCAGGTTGCTCTTCAGCTTCTCCAGCAGCTCGTCGTCGGGTGCGACGGTGACGACGGGCATGTCCTCGTCCACCAGCGCGAGCGGGCCGTGCTTGAGCTCGCCGGCGGCGTAGGCTTCCGCGTGGATGTATGAGATCTCCTTGAGCTTGAGCGCACCCTCCATCGCGACCGCGTTCTGCACGCCGCGGCCGAGGAACAGGGCGTGATGCTTGTCGACGAAGTGCTGCGCCAGCGACTCGATCGCCGTATCGAGCGTCAGCACCTGCTCGATGAGCCCGGGCAGCTCGGCGAGCTGGGTCACGAGCGCGCGCTCCTGGCGTTCCTCCAGCCCGTTGCGGCGCGCGAGCGCGATGGTGAGCAGCGCGAGCGCCGCGAGCTGCGTGGTGAACGCTTTGGTCGAGGCGACGCCGATCTCGGGGCCGGCGCGCGTCATCATCACGAGGTCCGACTCGCGCACCATGGAACTTTCCGGCACGTTGCAGATGGCAAGCGTGGAGAGATATCCCGCTTCCTTCGCGGCGCGCAGGGCCGCCAGCGTGTCGGCGGTCTCGCCGGATTGGCTGATCGTGACGAACAGCGTGTTCTCGGGCACGACCGGCGATCGGTAGCGGTACTCGCTCGCGATCTCGACCGAGCACGGCAGCCGGCAGAGCTGCTCGATCCAGTAGCGTGCAACGAGGCCGGCGTGGTAGCTCGTGCCGCAGGCGACGATGTGCACGCCGCGCGTGGCGTCGAGCACCGGGTTTGCCGCGGGGCCGAAGGCGGAGTCGAGCACCTTGCCGTTGGCGATCCGGTCCTCGAGCGTGCGCGCGACGGCGCGCGCCTGCTCGTGGATCTCCTTCTGCATGAAGTGGCGGAAGTTGCCGCGCTCGGCGGCGTCGGCGGTGAGCTCGCTCTCCTTGACCGGCCGCTCGACGCGGCGGCCTTCGCGATCGAAGACCGTCACCTCGTGCCGCTCGACCACGGCGACGTCGCCTTCGTCGAGGAACATGAAGCGGCGGGTGACGGGCAGCAATGCCGCGACGTCGGAAGCGACGAAATTCTCGCCGATGCCGAGACCGACGACGACGGGGCAACCGGCCCGCGCGAGCACCAGCTTGCCGGGATCGCTCGCCGCCATCACCGCCAGCGCATAGGCGCCTTCGAGCTCGGCAACGGTCGCCTGCACCGCCCGCGCCAGGTCGCCGCTCTCGTCGAGGTGCTGCTTGATGCGATGCGCCACGACCTCGGTATCGGTCTCCGACTCGAACTCGAAGCCCTGTTCCTTGAGCGCCGCCCGCAGCTCCTCGTGGTTCTCGATGATGCCGTTGTGCACGAGCGCGATGTCGTTGCGCGACATGTGCGGATGCGCGTTGATCTCGCTCGGTGCGCCGTGGGTCGCCCAACGCGTGTGCGAGATGCCGGTCGGGCCCTTGATCGGGTTCTCGTCGATCGCCTGCTGCAGCTCCTGGACCTTGCCGAGCCGGCGCACGCGAGTCACCGCGTTCCCGTTCATGACCGCGATGCCCGCCGAGTCGTAGCCGCGATACTCGAGTCGTCGCAGCCCTTCCATGAGGATCGGGACGACGTTTCTTTCGGCGACCGCGCCGACGATGCCACACATGCCTGTCGAGTCTCCCTTTGCGCCGGGACGGGGGCGACGGAACGCCCCCCCGGGGCTTCTTGCCGTTTGCGCGCGATTGTCTCAGAAAACCGGAACGGCGGGGATGGAGCGCGTCAAGGTTTTGAATTTGCCCGTATTTAGCGCCGCGCTTACGCTTTCTTCGGGCGCTGCCAGCCTTCGACCGTCACCTGCCGTGCGCGCGCCACCGTGAGCTCGCCGGGCGGCGCCGCCTTCGTGATGGTCGAGCCGGCCCCGATGGTCGCGCCCGCACCGATCTCCACCGGGGCCACGAGCTCCACGCCGGAGCCGATGAAAGCGTTGTCGCCGATCACGGTACGGTGCTTGTTGACCCCGTCGTAGTTGCAGGTGATCGTCCCGGCGCCCACGTTCACTCCCGTGCCGATCGTGGTGTCGCCGATGTACGAGAGGTGATTCACCTTGCTGCCGCGCGCGATGGTGCTCTTCTTCACCTCGACGAAGTTGCCTATCTTCACCTCGCGCTCCAGCTCCGCACCCGGACGCAGGCGCGCGAACGGGCCGATCTCGCAGTCCGGCCCGGTAGTCGCACCCTCGAGATGAGAATGCGGGTGCACGACCGTGCCCTCGCCCAGGCGCGACTGGCGAATGACGTTGTGCGATTCGATGCGTACCCGGTCGCCCAGCGTCACGTCGCCCTCGAACACGACGTCGACGTCGATGAACACGTCCGTGCCGCAGGTCAGGCGCCCGCGAATGTCCACGCGCGCAGGGTCCGCGAAGCTCACGCCCTGCGCCATCAGCTCCTCGACGAGCCGCTGTTGCAGCGCGCGTTCGGCTTCCGCGAGCTGTTTCCTGTCGTTGATGCCCATGGCTTCTTTCCCGTCCTCGGCCTTGATGCCGTGCACGGCGACGCCGTCGGCAACGGCCATCTCGATGATGTCCATCAGGTAGTACTCGCCCTGCGCGTTGTCGTTGCGCAGCTCCCCGAGCCATGCCTTCAGCCTTGGCGCCGGCGCGACGAGCACGCCGGTATTGACCTCATTGATGGCGCGCTCGGCGTCGGTTGCGTCCTTCTCCTCGACGCACCTCACGATGCGGCCGTCCTCGCGCACGATGCGCCCGTAACCGGTCGGGTCGTCCACGTCGACCGTGAGCAGCGCGACGTCGCCGGCCGGCGCGTCGAGCAGCCGGCGCAAGGTCGCGGGCCGCAGCAGGGGCACGTCGCCGTACAGCACCATGACCCGGTTGCCGTCGGGCGTTTCGGGCAGCGCCTGCCGCACCGCGTGTCCCGTGCCGAGCTGCTCGGCCTGGTGCGCCCAGCGCACGCGAGCTTCCGCAAAGGCGCGGCGCACGGCTTCCCCGCCGTGACCGTAGACGACGCAGATGTCACGGCCGCCGGCCGCCTGCGCGGTGTCGATGACGTGCGCGAGGAGCGGCCGCCCGGCGAGCGGCTGCAGGACCTTGGGCAGGGCCGACCGCATTCGCGTGCCCTGGCCGGCTGCCAGGATGACGAAAGTGACTTCCAAGATTCCTCCCGCGCGACTCGGCCGCATGATAACCCGAACGGCGGCGCGCCTCGGAATCGTCGGTTAACGGCAACGCCGACCTTGGCGTATGCTTTTCCAACGACACGAGGCGGAGGCAGGTCGATGCGCACTACGGGCCTCGTCGCCGCGGCGCTGGCGGCTCTCGCCGGCTGCAACGGCGACATCTACCTGCGCGACGGGGTCACCGACGGCGACACCTTTTATCTCGCGGAATGGGCGCTGCACGACGACGACCCCGTCGTACAGAGCTGGGTGAGCTACAGCCTGATGCGCAGTGCCTGCCAGCTCATGCTGGGCGGCGACAACCCGGCGCGCGCCACGTCGTTCGAATGCGAGCTGAAAGCGCGCGAACACCTGCTCGATACCTGGAAAGAGATCGGGGCGGCCGCCGACGACCGCTACCTCGACACGCTCGCCGGCGTGCAGGCGGCCGGCTACCTCGAGGAGTACGTGTGGCACTTTCTCGGGCGGCGCTCCTGGGAGCCGCCGGCCGGGCTCGCGCTGGCGCCGTTCGACGACTGGCGCCGGCGACATTTGCGCGGGCACGTGCCCGAGACGCGCTGGATCGGGTCCTGGGGGTATGCGCGGGGGCTGTAGAGCTGCGGTGCAGCCGCTCAGTTCGTGACGGGGGTGAGGTCGAGGTCGTGATAGTCCCAGCTGAAATCGGCGAGCGGTGACACCGCCTTCATCGTGATGCGCGCGACCTTGCCGTCGGCGTCCAGCGCGAACGTGACGTACGCGGGCTCGATCGTCTCGTCGTCCCAGCGCGTGCGGAACGTGTCGTACTGCCAGTGCTCGAGGTCGCCGACCATGCCGGGCGACTGCCGGAAGTCGATGCGCAGCCTGCCGTCCTCCAGGCGGATCGCGATCGGGCCGTACCAGGGATCCGCGTAGTCGCCGGCGTACCCGGCGAGCGGCAGCGACGGCCCGACGTCCGCGGGCTCGGCCGTTTCCGCCTGGAAGGCCTTCAGCATCGCTTCGTTGCGCTGCCGGCGGAAGTCGGCGAAACGCTCCGTCCAGTTCGTGTGCGGCAGGCCGAGATAGTGGTCGACGAGCTCCGCGGCGAGTCCCAGCAGCACCTCGCCGTCCTCGGAATTGATCACCGCGAAGATGCCGACGTCCTTCTCCGGGATCAGCACGACGATCGTCTGCACGCCGAACACGGCGCCGCCGTGGCGCACGAGCTTCACGCCACGGTAATCCTCGACACCCCAGCCGAGCGCGTAGGTGGAGAAGTTCGCGGTGAGCGGTGCGAGGTCCCCGGGCCATTGCCGCGGCTCGAGCACCACCACCGGCTTCCACATCTCTTTCGCCTGCTCCTCGCTGAACAGCCTCCCGTCGCCACCGGGAAGTGCGCCGCGCGCGAGCTGGATCAGCATCCAGCGCGCCATGTCGTTGGCGCTGCTCGAGATCCCTCCGGCGGGCGCGGCGTTGCGGCCGAGCGCGTCGCGCTCGTCCAGCACCTGCTGCTCGCCCAGGCCGCGGAACGCGCCGCTCACGCGCGCGTGCGGATGCGCGCGGTTCGGGTTCGCGAAGCGGTCCTCGTCTTCGGTCACCGAATTGACCATGCCGGCCGGCTCGAGGATGGCCTCCTTCACGAACACTTCCCACGTGCGGCCGGTCACTTCCTCGATGAGCTGCCCCGCCGCCATGTAGAGCACGTTGTCGTAGGCGTAGCCGCTGCGGAAGCTCGTGGCCGGCTTGATGTACCGGAGGCGCTCGACGCTCTCGCGCCTCGAGAGGTTGGTTCGCGGCACGAACAGCAGGTCGCCGGCGCCGAGCCCGAGGCCGCTCCTGTGGACGAGCAGGTCGCGAATCGTGATCTCGCGCGTGACCCACGGGTCGTACATGCGGAACCACGGCATGTGCTCGATCACGGGGTCGTCCCAGTCCAGGCGGCCCTCGTCGACGAGCACGGCGAGTGCCGCCGTGGTGAACGCCTTGCCGGTGGAGCCCGTCGGGAAGAGGGTGTCCGCGTCCACGCGATCGCGCGTGCCGAGCTTGCGCACCCCGTAGCCGCGCGCGAGCGTCACCTCGCCCTGCTCGACGATGGCGACGGCCATGCCGGGCACGCCGGCGGCCTTGCGCACTTCTTCGACGCGGGCGTCGAAGCCCGCGGGCGGTGCGGCAGCGACCCCGGCGGCCGCGGTGAGGGCGAGGAGAAGGAGCGCGAGGCAAGGATAACTCTTACGGAACACGGTCGTGGCCCTCATCCAGCCGCGGCGAGGCAGGCCTCGACCAGCCGGTCGAAGCGCGGGCCGCCGCGCATCGGGTCGGCGGCGGCGAGCCCGAGACGCGCGCTCGTGGCATCGAGCAGCCGTTCCGCCTCGGCTTCCGCCAGCCGCGAGGTGTTGAGGCTGATGCCGCCACAGCGGATCGCGGGATTGGTGCGCCGCCCCATGAGCACGGTCAGCTCGATCGTCTCCTCGAGGCTCGGCAGCGGGTAATCCGGGTAGCCGAGCAGCGTCTTGCGCTCCGGATCGTGACACACGACGAACACGTCCGGCTGGCTGCCGTGCAGCAGGCCGAGCGACACGGCGGAGAAAGCCGGGTGCGAGAGCGAGCCCTGGCCCTCGATCACGTCCCAGTGGTCGGGGGCCGCGTCGGGGGACAGGAGCTCGGCGGCACCGGACTCGAAATCGGCCACCACCGCGTCCATCGGGATGCCGCCGCCCGCGATCAGGATGCCCGTCTGGCCGGTCGCGCGGAAATCGGCGGCGATGCCGCGCTCGCGGAACGCGCGCGCGAGCGCGAGCGCCGTGTACTTCTTGCCGAGCGCGCAGTCGGTGCCCACGGTCAGGAGCCGTTTACCGCTCCGCTTGCGGCCGGTCGCGGTCGGGATGCCGGCCGGCGGGCGGCGCACGTCGATGAGCCGGCGCCCATGGCGGGCGGCGGCCGCGGCCAGCTCCGGGATGTCTTCGAGGTGCACGTGCATGCCGCTGATCACGTCGAGGCCCGCTTCGAGCGCGTTCACCAGCGGCGGCACCCAGCTCTGCTGGATGGTGCCGCCGGGGTTCACGACGCCGATCACGACGGAGCGGGCGCCGCGCGCGTGCGCCTCGGCCGGGGAGAGGACCGGGAGCCCGAGCGACAGCGTGCCGCCCGCGCAGGCGTACTCGCCGACGCAAAGCTCGGGCGCCCAGTCCCGCAGCCCGAAGGCCGTCTTGGCGAAGGCGGGCTCGGTGACATCCCCCAGGAAGAGCAGGTAGGGGCCGGGCAGGGTCCCGGGGCGCTCTCCCGTCGCATCCGTTGCGGCGGCGCGCACGCGGCCTCGCCTAGAACTCGACGCCGACCGTGAGGCCGACGGTACGCGGGCGAATGATGGCGATGCCGGCGGCGCCGTTGGCGACGACGTCGGGACCGAACAGCGACGTGATGCCCCGCTCGTCGGTCAGGTTCCGCGCGTAGAGCTCGAAGAACCAGCTCCCGGTGTCGAAACCGGCGCGCAGGTCGAGCGTCGTGTACGACGGCAGCTCGCGGATCGCGCCGTTCGCGTCCCGCTGTCCGAAATCGGCGGTCCGCGTGCCCGTGTAGCTCACGTCGCCGCCCACCCAGGCCGTCACGTCCCCCGCGACCTGCCATTCGTAATCGGCCGCGAAGGTCGCGCTCAGCTCCGGCGTCCACGGCAAGGAATCGCCGCTGACGCCGCCGACGATCGGATCGGTGTCCTGCGTGAGCTCGGTGTCGATCCACGCGCCGTTCAGCGACAGCGTCAGGCCGTCGAGCGGGCGCACCGCGGCGTTGAGCTCGATGCCGCGGCTTTCCGCCGTGCCGCCGTTGGCGTTGACGCCGACGTCGTTGATCTGGGCGAAGAGCTGGATGTCTTCCCAGTCGAGGAAGAAGACGGCCACGTCCAGCGACAGGTTCGCCCAGTCGCCCTTGAGGCCGGCCTCGTAGCTCGTCAGGGTGTCGGAATCGTACGTCGCCGGCGTCCCGGGAGGCGCACCGGGCGGCAGCACGTTCGGCCCGCCTGGCCGGTAGCCGGTGGCGATCCGTGCGTAGACGGACGTGTCGTCGTTGAGCGAGAACCGCGGACCGACCGACCAGGTGAAGACGTCCTCCGAGGACGTCGCCTCGTCGAACGCCACGACACCGGCGCCGAGGCCGGAAAGGTCGAGCACCTGCGACGCGCTCTGCTCATTGCGGCTCGCGCGGCCGCCGAAGTTGATCTCGAAGCGCTCCGTCAGGTACCAGGTGGCGTTGCCGAAGGCGGCGTATTCCTCGTACTCCGAGTGGACCTGGCCGCTCAGGAGCACCGGGATGTCCTCGGCGATGTCGTCGGTGCCCGCCTCGACCGCGAAGAAATCCTGCGGGTCGATCCGCGACTTCTCGCGCGTGTAGAAGGCGCCGGCGAGCCACTCGAACACCTCGCCGTCGGGCGACGTGAAGCGGAATTCCTGGGTGAACTTGTCCGTGCCGGTGATCTGCTTCTGGATCACGGACAGCGGGCGCGTGGCCGGGTCGCCGTAGAACAACGTCGCGACCTGCGCCAGCGCGGGCGGCACCGGGAAGAGCGCGGCGTCGTCCTGGATGTGCTGGGCGAACGTGCTGTAGCTCGTCGAGGACAGCAGGGTGCCGGCGCCGAGCTCCCAGTTCAGCAGGCCGCTGTAGATCCGGTACTCGGTGTCGGTCAGGTCGCGGTGATACTGCGTCTTGACGAGCCCGCCGTAGAGCGGCTCGTAGGTGTCGAAGTCCCCTTCGAAGTTGGCGGAGCCGTCGGCCTCGATGTCCTGGAACAGCGCCGTGAGCTGGGCCGAGAAGACGCCGCCCGTGTCGAAGAGCGCGGAGACGCGCCCGCCGAACACGTCCGTTTCGTTCAGGTCCTCGAGCACGAGGCTGCCGTCGACGATGTTGTTGGCCGGATCGGTCAGGCTCGGGATCGGGTTGTTGCCGATGGAGTCGATGAACCCGCTCTCGGCGCGGTAGAAGCCGGAGGCGCGCACCGCGAAGCGCTCGGAGAGCGGAATGTTCACGAAGCTCCGCGCCGCCCAGCCGAGATCGCCCTCGGCGACGTTCTCGAGGCCCGCTTCCGCGCGGAACCGGAACTCGCGCGTGTCCGGCGCATTGGTGACGAAGCGGATCACGCCGCCGAGCGAGCTCGCGCCGTACAGCGTGCCCTGCGGTCCCCGCAGCACCTCGAGGCGCGCCACGTCGAAGGTATCGAAGTCGCCGGCGAGGATCGCGGCGTTGGCGAGACCGCTGCTCGACCCGAACGGCACCTCGTCCACGTACACGCCGACGGTCGAGGCGACGCCGCCGGTGTTGACGCCGCGCAGCGTGATGCGGGTGTTACCGGGAGTGGCGCTCTGCAGGCTCAGCCCCGGCACGAGCGAGAGGTAGTCCTCGAAGTTGTCGGCCTGCTGGCGCCTGAGGAGCTGGCCGTCGACCACGGTGATCGACTGCGGGATCTCCAGCAGCGTCTGCTCGCGCTTCTGCGCGGTGACCACGATCTCCTCGAGCTCGCGGGTCGGTGCGCGCTCCTGGGCCAGGACGAAACCCGAACCTCCCGTCACCAGCACAGCCAGCACGGCAGCCATGGCCGTGCCGGCAGGCAGCCTGCCACGCACACTTCCGGGCCCAGTCAGCGGTTTCATGGCGATGTCCCCCGCGGTCGGAATTATCGAATCAGGACATCATGATCCCATGGGGAGAATTGTCAACCCTCACCGGCCTTCCGGCCCGGCGGCGCCGCCCCAGACGCCCGGCGGGCAGACGATGCGGCCGCCCTCGTAGCGCACGCCCGGCACCCGGTCGCGGGCGAGCAGCGCCGGGCCGTCGAGGTCGACCACGTCCGAGCGCTGCCCCACGATCATGGACGGCACCATGGCCCAGCTCGAGCCGACCATGTTGCCCACCATGACGGAGAGGCCGGCGCGCCGGCATTCGTCCGCCATCTCGAGTGCCGCCGTCAGCCCGCCGCACTTGTCCAGCTTGATGTTGACGACGTCGAAGCGCCCGGCGAGGGCGGCGACGTCGGCCGCGGTCAGCACGCTCTCGTCCGCAGCGACCGGGATGGGGCGCTCGAGCCCGTCGAGATCCGCCTCGCGCCCGCGCGGGAACGGCTGCTCGACGAGCGACACGCGGCAGGCGAGCAGCACGGGCATCAGCGCGTCGAGGGCATCCGGCGTGAAGCCCTGGTTCGCGTCCACGCCGAGCCACACCTCGGGACGGGCGTCGCGCACGGCCCGCACGCGCTCGCCGTCCAAGTCGACGTCGCCCGTGAGCTTGAGCTTGAGCGCCCGCGCATCGGCGAAGCCCTGCGCCCGCTGCACCATGACGGCGGGATCCTCGGCGCCCAGCGTGAACGTGGTGACGAGCGGCGCGAGCACGTCCACGCCCGCGAGCTCCCACACGCTCCTGCCCGCGAGCAGTGCCTCGAGCTCCCACAGCGCGCAGTCGACGGCGTTGCGGGCGCCGCCCGGCGGCAGCAGCGCCTGCACCTCCTCGCGCGAGGCGCCGCCTTCGAGCGCTTCCCGGCAGGCCTCGACCTGCGCGCGCATCGACTCCGGCGTCTCGTCGAAGTAGTAGACGCCGGACGCCTCGCCGCGGCCCGTCGCCCCGCCGGCCTCGAGCGTCACGACCAGCACGTTGGCGCTCGTGAACGTGTGTCCGGAGATGCGAAACGGCGCGGCGAGCGGCAGCGCTTCGGCGCGGCAGCTCAAAGTGCGGCGCCGTGCTCCTCCCGTGCTCACTGGCCGATACCCATGGTCGATGCTCAACGATTGCTCCCAATCTCAGTAATTGGTGCCGAAGCCTATCAGGTGGAACGCGAGCGCCACCCACAGGACGGTCGCGAACGCCACCACGAGCACGATGCTCCAGATTTTCGCCGGCCAGCGCCGGCCGCCGCTCCAGACGTTGCCGGCGTGCCACAGCCCGACGGCCAGCGAACCCGGGAACACGATCACGCTCGCGATCTGCAGCAGGATGAGCACCGGATCGAACGCTCCCGCGAGCAGCGACAGGTCGGACATCATCGCCGAGATCGTGAGCACCCAGCCGAGCAGCACCGCGAGGGTCGCGATCGCGGCGATCTTCGCCCAGCGGTAGGCCGTGAGAGCGCGGCCGGTCAAAAGCGGCGGCTGCGCGTAACGGCGGCGCACGACCGCCTTCACGGGCCAGAGCACCGCGGTCAGCGCGAGCGCGGCGAGGCTCACGTTCGTGAGCGGCAGGAGCCACGCGGAGGATTTCCACCACGGCGTCGGCTCGAACACCATGAACGGCGAAACGGCATCCACGCTGAAGCGCTTCACCCGGCCGTCCTCCACGACCGCGGCCAGACGCTCCTCGCCGCCGTCCTCCACCCACACGAACGGGCGCACTTCCCGGAACACCTTCGGGTCGCCCGCGAGGTTGGTGAAGAGCGGCACGCTGATGGTGCCGTCGCCGTTGTTGGTCACCTTCACCTGGCCGACGAGGTTGAGCACGGAAAGGAACGTCGTCTCCGCCCGCCGCGAGTTGTCGTAGGTGCCGGCCAGCAACGCGGCATGCGCCGCGGCGGTGTCGGGATCGACCTCGCCGGAGAGCGCCGGCCCGGGCAGGTAGCGATCGGCGAACTGGGCGAACAGTGCCGAGCGGATCGAGCCCGAGGCGCCCTGCTTGCCCGCGCTGTTCATCGAGACGTACAGGCCGACGCCCTCCTCGAGGAACAGGTGCAGGTAGCTGTGGAACCATTGCGTGTCGCCGCCGTGCGCGATGACGTCGCGGCCGTTCACGTCGGTCTCGTAGAAGCCGAGCGCCATGCGGTTCAGCGGCTCGACCATCGTGAGCGTCGTCTCGTGCATGCGGCGCGCCGTCTCGGCGCCGAGGATGCGGGCGCCGGCGTACTCGCCGCGGTTCAGGTGGGCGAGCATGAATTTCGCCATGTCGGTGCCCGAAGCGGACAGGCTGCCGGCGGGTGCCGGGTTCACGATCTCGAACGGCTGCGCCTCTCCCGAGGTGTCGGCGTAGCCCTTCGACATCAACGGCTCGAGGTCCGCGGGCAGCGGCTGGCGGAAGGTCGAGTGCCGCATGCCGAGCGGCCCGAAGATGTGCTCGTCGAGGTAGTCGTCGAACGGCTGCCCGGAAACGCGCTCGACGACGTAGCCCGCGAGCCCGGTCGCGTAGTTCGAATACGCGGGCGTGCTGCCGGCCGGGAAGATGCGCTCCGGCACCCAGGAGGCGAGCGATTCGCCGAGCGGCTCAGCGGCCTCCGGGTCCGGCGAGATCAGCTTCTTCAAGCGCTCCTCGAAACCCGGCGTGTGCGTCAGGATGTGGCGCATCGTCACCGGCCCGTCGCCCGCGCGTTCCGGGATCCGGAAGTCCTCGGGCAGGTACTCGTTGACGTCGGCGTCGAGATCGATCCGCCCCTGCTCGACGAGCTGCATCACGGCCGTCCACGTGAAGAGCTTCGAGACCGAGCCCGGGCGGAACAGCGTGGTGTCGGGATCGACCGGCGTGCGCGCTTCGAGATCCGAGTAGCCGTAGCCCTTCGCGAGCACCACGTCGCCCCCGCCGACCACCACCACGACGGCGCCGGCGATGCCGCCCTTGGCGAGCGCGTACGGCATGAAGCCGTCGAGCCAGGCCTCGACGTCCGCGCGCGTCAGCAGCCGCACGTCGGGCGGCGGGATCTCGCCGGGCGTCGCCTCCGGCAGCTCGGGGACGAGCGGCGGCTCGTCCGGCGGCACCTCGGGCGGCTCCTGCGCGGCACCGGGCGCGGCGTGCAGCATGACGAGGGCGAGAAAGGCGATGAACGGGCTCAGGCGCATGACTTGCCTCCGCAGGCGGGCGGCGCGATGCTGCGCGGGCCGAGCCCGGGTATCGCGACCGTCCCAATGAGGATACAATGCGCCTCTGCGGAAAATTCTTCAAGCTCCAGGAGAGACTGCTGAGGCGACCGCTCCCCGTCATCGTCGCTGCCGCGCTCGCGGCCTGCGCCGCCGCGCCGGGCGGCGCTGCGCCCGGCGAACCCGCCGGCGCCATCGGCGAGGACGGCGTCTTCCGCATCCGGCCGCAGCGGCCGGTCGCCGAGCTCAAGGCGGAGGCGCTCGCCGCGGAGCCGCCCGCCACGCCGGGCGCCAGGCGCGCGCCCGAGCTGGTCGAGCTCACCGCGCTCGACCCCACTCTCCGCCTCGACATCCGCTACGCCGGCACCGACAACTTCCTCGGCACGCGCCTGTACGACGAGCCGCGCGCGTTCCTGCAGCGGCCCGCGGCGGAAGCCCTGGTGCGCGCCCACCGCGCGGCCCGGGCGCACGGCTACGGGTTCCTGATCCACGACGCGTACCGGCCGTGGTGGGTCACGAAGGTGTTCTGGGACGCAACCCCGGAACGCCTGCGGCAATTCGTCGCCGACCCGGCCAGCGGCTCCCGGCACAACCGCGGCGCGGCCGTCGATCTCACGCTGTACGATCTCGAAACCGGGCAGCCCGCCGACATGCCCAGCCTGTACGACGAGTTCACCGAGCGGGCCCGGCCGGACTACGCGGGCGGCACGGCCGGGCAGCGGGCGCGGCGCGACCTGCTGCGTGCGCTGATGGAAGCCGAGGGCTTCACGGTCTACGAGGAGGAATGGTGGCACTTCGATCACGAGGACTGGGAAGCCTGGCCGATTCTCAACGTGACGTTCGAAGCGCTGGACGCGGCCGCGGAAGGCGGCGCTTGTCACGACGGTGCCGAATGCCTATAAATCGCTTGCTCCTTCACCGGTCGCTTGCAGCCGCGCCGCGCACGCCGTACCCGCCGGCGAAGCCGTTCGATCAACCGATGAGCCCTCGAGGATGAACAAACCACGGCAAACGCTGGGGGCGCTGCTCAAGAGCCTCAGGCTGAGGCACGGCTGGACGCTCAAGGAGATGAGCGAGCGCACGGGGATCCCGCTCTCCACGCTCTCCAAGGTCGAGCACGACCGGCTGACGCTCACCTACGACAAGCTGCTGCGCCTGGCCGAGCGGCTCAACATGCGCCTCTCGGAGCTGTTCGCGGAGCCGGAGGACGCCTCCGAGACCCCGGTCACCGCCCGGCGCAGCATCGGCCGGGTGGACGATGCCGTGCGCGTGGAGACGCGCAACTACGACTACCACTACCTCTGCCCCGAGCTGCGCAAGAAGCGCATGATCCCGGTGCTGACCCGGGTCCGGGCGCGCAGCGTCGAGGATTTCGGCGAGCTCGTGCGGCACTCGGGCGAGGAGTTCGCCTACGTGCTCGAGGGCAGCGTCACCGTCCACACCGAGTTCTACGATCCCGTCACGCTGCAGCAGGGCGAGTCGATCTACATCGACAGCAACATGGGCCACGCGTACGTCGTCGCGGAAGGCTGCAAGGAAGCGCTGCTGCTCGGCGTCTGCTCGAGCGAGGAGGAAGGCCTCATGGACTCGCTCATCAGCCTGCACCCGGACGCCGAGCGCAAGAATCCCGGCCGCGCGCGCGCGGCCGGCGAGGATTGACGGCCGGCGCGCGAGCGCACCGCACAGCCTGGAGCTGAACCGCCCCGTTTGCCCTGCGGGCACGCCGGCCGGTATCTTTCACGCCGCCTGGGGTTCCGGGGGATTCCGCATGCAGTCCAGACGACTCGCCGTCGCCGCGCTCCTTGCGTGCGCGTGGGCCACCGCGGCCGGCGCCGCGCACCGTACGCCGATCCTGAACGCCGGCGCGCCGATGTACCCCGAAGGCGTGCGCTACGACGCGTCGTTCCCGACCCCGGAGGCGTTCCTCGGGCACGAGCTCGGGCGCGCGCCGGTCCGCCACCACGAGCTCGTCGAGTACATCACGCGGGTGGCGGAGGCGTCCGACCGCATGACGCTGGAGGTGATCGGGCATTCGCACGAGCGCCGCCCGATCCTGTTCGTGGTCGTCACCTCGCCCGAGAACCACGCGCGGCTCGCCGCGATCCGCGAGCGCCACGTCGCACTCAGCGAGCCCGGGTCCGGGCAGGCGGTGGAGGCCGACATGCCGGTGGTGACCTGGCTGAACTACGGCGTGCACGGGGCCGAGGCGAGCGGCATGGATGCGGCGCTGCCGACGATCTACCACCTGGCCGCGGCGCAGGGGCCGGAGATCGAGCGCATCCTCGCCGGCAGCGTCATTCTCGTGACGGCGGTGTTCAACCCGGACGGGCACGCGAAGCGCATCGCGTGGCTCGATGCGTACGGCAGTCGCATTACGAATCCCGATCCGCAGCACATCGAGCACGACCTCGACTGGCGGTTCGCGCGCACCAACCACTACGGCTTCGACCTGAACCGCCAGTGGCTGCCGGTCACGCAGCCCGAGCCGCGCGCGTGGATGCGCAAGTGGCACGCCTGGCGCCCGAACCTGACGGTCGACTACCACGAGATGGGCGCGGATTCGACCTACTACTTCCACCCGGGCGTGCCCACGCGCACGAATCCGCTCGTGACGGCCGAGGGCCGGCGCCTCATGGAGGCCGTCGTGCGCACCTCCGAGGCGTTCCTCGATGGCGAGGGCAGGCTCTATTTCCACGACGAGAGCTTCGACAACTATTACATCGGCAAGGGCTCGACCTTCCCCTACGTCAACGGCGGGGTCGGCATCCTGTACGAGGCGGCGAGCACCGTCGGCGTCGAGCTCGACACGGCGCACGGGCTGCGCACCTACCGCGAGAACGTCCGCAAGCATTTCCGCACCGCGCTCGCGAGCCTCGAGGGCGCGCTCGGGCTCAGGCGCGAGCTCCTCGAGTACCAGAAGGACTTTTACGCGTCCGCGCTCGAGGAGGCCCGGGACGCGGCGGTGCAGGCCTGGGTGTTCGCCGCGCCCGGCGACCCCGTGCGCCTGCACCAGTTCCTGGACCTGCTCGACCATCACCGCATCGAGGCGTTCCGGCTCGCGCGAGAGATCACGCAAGACGGCGTGACGTTCCGACCCGGCGAGGCGGCGATCGTGCCTGTCGCGCAACCGCAGTACCGCCTGATCCGCGGCATCTTCGAGACCGTGCACGAGTTCGAGGACACGACCTTCTACGACATCTCCACGTGGACGATGCCGCTCGCGTTCAATCTCGAGCACGCACCGCTCTCCGGGCGCCGCTTCAATCGCGACCTCGTCGGTGCGCGCCTCGACCCCGAGCCGCCGGCGGTCGAAGCACCGGACGTCGCGCCCTATGCTTATGCGTTCACCTGGGCTCCGTACTTCGCGCCCCGGGCGCTGTACCGCGTGCTCGACGAGGAGCTGCTCGCGAAGGTGGCGACGAAGCCGTTCACCGCCGCCACGACACGCGGCCCGGTGGCGCTGCCGCGCGGCACGATCGTCGTGCCCTTCGACCGGCAGCGCAGCTCGAAGGAGCGCATCCACGCGCTCATGCGCAAGATCGCTGCCGAGGACGCGGTCTTCGTGCACGCCGTCACCTCGGGAGCGAGCGCGGACGGCGGGGCGAGCGTGGACCTGGGCGGACCGTCGTTCCGGCCGCTCGCGAAACCGAAGGTGCTCGTGGTCACCGGGCGGGACATCGATCGCTACGCCGCCGGCGAGATGTGGCACCTGCTCGATTTCCGCCTGCACATGCCCGTGACCTTGCGCGACCGCGAGCGCCTCGCCGACATCGACTGGAAGCCGTACACGCACGTCGTGTTTCCCGGCGGCGACTACGGCACCGCCGAGGAGCCGTGGGACCCGGAATGGCTGCCGCGCCTCCGGACCTGGGTGGACGAGGGCGGCACCGTCATCGGGCAGGGCCGCGGCGCCCACTGGGTGCGCGCGCAGGTGCTCGACTACGTGCAGCCCGGGAAGGACGGCCAGGCGCCGGCGGAAATGGCGGAGGAGCCCCTGGAGTCGCCGAGCGGGCATTCGCCGTACCTGTTACCGGGCGACGTCGAGCCGTACCGCTTCCCGTACGCCGAGAAGGAGCGGCGGGACGCGGTCGAGCTCATCGGCGGCGCGATCTTCGCCGGCGACCTCGACGTTACCCACCCCTTGGGCTTCGGCTACGCGAAGCGCGAGATCGCGCTGCACAAGGACCTGCGGGACGTGCTCGAGCGCCCCCGGAACCCCTATGCAACGGTGATCCAGTACGCGACCCCGCCGGTGCTCTCGGGCTATGCCTCGGAAGCGAATCGCATCATGCTCGAAGGCACGGCGGCTTTGATCGCCGAACGGAAGAAGAAGGGCAGCGTGATTCTGTTCGCCGACAACCCGAACTTCCGCGGCTACTGGTACGGCACCAACAAGCTGTTCGCGAACGCCATCTTCTTCTCGCGAGTGTTCGACCCCCTTCCCGCCCCCTGAGCGGCGCTGGCAGGCGCTGGCGGCGTGTCGAATGCCCGCCCGGCCGCTCGACTATGCTTTGCAGCAGTGAGCGAGGTCCGGGCACCGCATGGCGCGGCTGCCTCCTCGCCGGGAGGACAATCGTCATGACTTACGTGGAAGGGTTCGTGGCAGCCGTACCGGCCGCCAACAAGGAGGAATACCGCCGGCACGCGGCCGAGGCCGCACCGCTGTTCAAGGAGTTCGGCGTCACCCGCATGGTGGAGACCTGGGGCGACGACGTCCCCGAGGGCAAGGTCACGGACTTCCGCGGCGCGGTGCAGGCCAAGGATGACGAGGTCGTCGTCTTTTCCTGGTTCGAATATCCCGACAAGGCGACACGGGACGCCGCGAACGAGAAGATCAGGACCGACCCGCGGATGCAGGCCGCCGGGGCCACCATGCCGTTCGACGGCCGGCGCATGATTTTCGGCGGCTTTGCCTGCCTGGTCGATGCCGGCGACAGCCGCGGCTCGCGCTACGTGGACGGCTACCTGGTGCCGGTGCCCACGGCGAAGCGGCAGGCCTATGTCGAGCTCGCCGGGAAGGCGGCGCCGATCTTTCGCGAGTACGGTGCGCTCCGCGTGGTCGAGGCCTGGGGAGACGACGTGCCCGGCGGCGAGATCACCGACTTCCGGCGCGCCGTGAAGGCGAACGGCGACGAGAACGTCGTGTTCTCCTGGGTCGAGTGGCCGTCGAAGGAGGCCCGCGTCGAGGGCTGGAAGAAGATGATGGAAGACACCCGCATGCAGTCCGACGAGATGCCGTTCGACGGGAAGCGCCTGATCTACGGCGGGTTCGTGCCCATCGTCGACGCCTAGCCAGCGCCGGATCGGCCCCGGTGAGGTGCGGCAGGGGCGGACCTGCCTGCTATCCTTGCAGAAGGGAGGTCATCGAGCATGTCCTGTGTCGTCATCACCGGCGCCAATCGCGGCATCGGGCTGGCCCTGGCGCGGATCTACCGGGAGCGCGGCGACCGCGTCGTCGCACTCTGCCGCCAGGCGAGCGAGGAGCTGCGGGCAACCGGCGCCGAGATCGTGGAAGGCGTGGACGTCACGTCCGCCGAAGAGTTGAAACGGGCGGCCGCGACGGTCGATTCCGTCGACGTGCTGATCGCGAACGCGGGCATCCTGAGCAGCGAGTCGCTCGCGGACGTCGCCGCGCACCGCGACCGCATCGAACGGCAGTTCGAGGTGAACGCGCTCGGACCGCTGCTGACGGTGCACGCTTTTGCAAACAAGCTGGCTTCCGGCTCGAAGGTCGCGCTCATCACCAGCCGCATGGGGTCGATCGCCGACAATACCTCGGGCGGGAGCTACGGTTACCGCATGTCCAAGGCGGCGCTGAATGCCGCCGGCCGGTCGCTCGCGATCGACCTTGCGCCGCGTGGCGTGGCGGTGGCTCTCCTGCACCCCGGTTACGTCCGCACCGAGATGACGGGCCGGACCGGCAACGTGGAGCCCGAGGCCGCGGCGGCGATGCTGGTCGAGCGCATCGACGAGCTCGATGCGTCGAAGAGCGGCCGTTTCCTGCACGCGAGCGGCGAGGAGCTGCCCTGGTAGACAGGCGAAAGCGCATTGGCGAGGCAGCCTCCGGCGGCACGCGGTTCGACGGCGACAGCGCCCGCTGGATCCTCGAGCGCGCGGCGGCCGCCGAGCAGCGCCGGAAGAACGCGCTTTACGGCAGCTACGGGCTCGAGGAGCTGGAGCAGATGGCGGCGGAAGCGGGCATCTCCGCCGAGGCGCTGCACGCCGCGGTGGCGGCGCACGCCGAGCGGGCGCGCGGTGCCGGCAACCGGCGGCGGACGGCGGCGCGACCGCGGGAGCACTCCCGCAACGGGCTCGTGCTCGCCGCGGCGGGCGGCATCGGGTGCCTCGCGCTGCTCGTCGCCGTCCCGGCGTTCGGCCAGGCCGTGCTGTGGGCGCTGGTGGCGTTCCTCGCCGTCGTCGCCCTGCTCGCCGCGCTGGGTGCCGCGCCCTTCTAGCGGTTGCCGGCCGTCCCTATTCGTCGCCGCCCATGACGGCACCGACGAGCGCGAGCTCGCCGGCGCGCACCGAATCGACGTCGAAGCGCCGCGCGGCCGCCGCCATGCGGGTCAGCGCCTCTTTCACGCTCATCGGCGGCTCCGTGTCGCCTCGCTTCGGCCGGTGAAACCGCACCGGGTTCAGGCGCGCCACGACGTACGGGCGCAGGTACGGCGACTTGAAGCCCCTGGCCTGCAGCTTCCCGATGATCTTCCGCACCTCGTCGTCGATGGCCTGCAGCCGGGCAGCGTATCCCTCGCGCTCGCGCAGGCTCGCGCGCAAGGTGCGGTCGCTGAAGCGATCGACCTTCTTGAGGAACGGCGCGTACGCGCCGCCCGCGAAGCGCTTGTTGCCCTCGTAGACGATGCCGAGGGTCAAAAGCTCCGGGGCCTCGAACTGCGCCGCGTAGTCGCGTTCCCGGGCGCGCGGCTCCCGCGCGGCGAGATTGCGCGCCATGCGGATCACCTCGAGGCTGCGATCCTTGAGGTTGTGGGCCTTCTCGGTGTTGAGCGCGAGGATGCGGTACGCGAGCGCCTCGTCGGGTGAGACGAGCGCGGTGACGTGCCGCAGTCCCAGCGTCTTCGCGGCCGCGAGCCGGTGCCGCCCGTTCGGCGTCCACAGCTCGCCGCGTTCTCCGCGCACGACGATGAGCGGGTCGAGGAAGGCGCCGCTCTCCTCGATCTTCTGCGCGAGGCGTTTCGCGTACGTCGGCGAGAGATCCCGCTGGAACGGGGTTGGCTGCACGGCGCCGGGTCGGGCCGCGCCGGTCAACGGGGCCGGTGGGAGTGACCGTTCTCGAGGTTCCGGCGCGTGCTCGAATAGATGTCGCCGTCGCGACCGAAGTACAGGCGCTCGAGGTCCGCGGAGAGGCTCGAGCGCGTCTCGCTACCGGCCGTGTTGACGTTCGGGCCCAGGTTCCTCGGTGCCGACCACTTGGCGTCGATGCTCTTGCGGGTCGACACGTAGATGTCGAAGCTGCCGAACGCCGGGGTGCCCTTCGCGTCCACCGGGCGGTCCGAGGCGAAGACGATCTCGAGCCCGTCCGCGCTCACGTTCGGCATGCGGTCGTCGAACTCCGTGTTCAGCGCGTGCACGGGTGACGGCGGGCCGAAGACACCGTCGCGGCCAAGCTTGCTCACGTAGATGTCCATGTTGCCGCTGACCGTGCTCGAAAAGTACAGGAAGGTACCTTTCTTCGTGGTCACGAGCGAGGGGCTGAACTCGGCGCCGGCGGTATTCGGCCCGGTGCCCGTCTCGAGGCAACCGAGATGCCGCGGCTCGCCCCAGCCCGAGGCGGCGTTCTGGCGGATCAGGTAGATGTCGCCCCTGCCCGGACCCGCCTGGCAGGTTTCCGGTCCGGGACGCTCGGAGACGAACAGCAGCCAGCGTCCTTCGATCGGGGTCGGGCAGAAGTCGTTGGCCGCCGAGTTGACGGGCGCGCCGAGGCTCACCGGTGCCCCGAAGGGCTCGTCCTTCGAGGCGCGATCCGATGCCCAGATGTCGTTGCCGCCCAGCGCGCCGTCACCGGCTCGCGTGCTGGCGATGTACAGGCTGAGGCCGTCCGGCGACTCGATCGGGCAGCCGTCGGCCGACGGGCTGTTGACCTCGATGACCTCCGTCGCGACCTCCCAGGCCGAGAAGCGAGGCCTGTCGTTCTTGTTGTTCTTGTTGTTCTTGTCTGCCGCGGCGACCTGGGCCAGGGCGAGGAGCGAGACGGCAGCCAGCGCGTACACGATCGAGTGTGCGGATTTCATGTTGTTCTCCGTTCCAGGGTTCCCGGGCCTATTCGGGCAGGAGGCTGCCCATCCTGGGCGGCCCCCGGGACGGCGTCACGAAAGAACAGCGAAATAACCGGTAAGGGCGTGCGAAGGCCCGGGAGGGGCCGCCGGATTGGCGACACCCCGCCGGTCAGGGCTGGAGGTCGACCCGGTAGGAGAGCGCGAAGGTCAGGAAGTCGGAGACCTCGAGGATGTTCTCCCCCGTGAAGCGGACGGAATGAGAGGTGACGCGCTCGACGCCCGGCAGGTAGGCGAGCAGCTCGACGGGGCGGTAATGCTTGAGCCCGAGCTCGAGCTCCACGGGCGTCTCGACGACGTACGGCTCGAATTCCCCGATGCGGGCGATGGCCGCCCGCGTACTCTGCCGGATGGCCTCGCGCGCGGCCTCCGGCGTCAGCGTGCGCGCGGAATGGAAGCCGGTCGCGTACTTCACGACCGCGCCTTCGACGTCGCCCACGATCACCTGGGTTTCCGCGACCGCGACCTGGTCGCCGGACACCATGATCACCGGCACGCCGAAATGTCCGGCGATGGCCGCGCTCATGCCGGCCTCGGACATCGAGGTGCCGTTCAGCCGGAACGCGGTGACGTTCGCGCTCGAGAACGTGTGCGCGCGCACCCCTCGCTCGTTGGCCGTGCTCGCGTGATAGCCGAGCAGGATCACGCCGTCGAACGAGGCATCGATACCGGCCATCATGCCGAGATGCCGCGGCCACGAGCGCACGATCGTCACGTCGGCCGGCAGGCGCTCGACCAGGAGATTCTGGCCGTTGCCGTGGGAGTCACTGACCAGGACCTCGGTCGCACCGGCCTCGCGCGCGGCCTCGATGCAGGCGTTGACCTCCGCCGTCATGAGCTCGCGGAAGCGCTCGTACTCGAAGCCGCCCGGGCCGAGTTGCTCGTCCGTCACCACGCCGGCCACGCCTTCCATGTCGGCGGAAATGTAGATCTTGAGCGATTCCCGCTGCTGGTGGGCGGGCTCGCCCGGCGGCTCCTGGGCGAGCGCGGAGGCGGCGGCCAGCAGCAGGAGCGGAACGAAGGGTGCTTTCATCTCATCGATCTCCGTCGCGGCGCACGACCGGCAGCACGATGCGGGTCGGGTAACGCTCCGAGTGGTGCACGGTATTGCGCGCGACCACGCCCTCCGTCTCGTCGACGTTGTTGCCGCCGGTGTTGAGGTTGCGCATGTACTGCGGGAACTTGGCCGACGCGATCTCGAGGCGGATGCGGTGTCCCGCGCCGAACTCCCAGCTCGTGGACATCGGCGTCGGCCGGAGCTCGTAGACCTCGCCTTCGCGCATGAACACCTCGCGATCGTAACCCTCCCGGTAGCGTGTGCGCAGGATCGTGTCGTCGACGTTGTACGCCGTGCCGTCGGGCCACACGTCCACGAGCTTGACCGTGAAATCCGTGTCCTTCGCGTCCGACGAGACGTAGAGGATCGCACGCACGCTGCCCGTGACCTCGAGCGGGGCTTCCAGCGGCTCGCTCGTGTACACGAGCACGTCGGCGCGCGCCTCGATGCCGCGCTGGTCGAAGCTGCCCCCGGGGGATGCGTCGCGGTTGCAGCAGACGCCGCCGCCGAGGGCGGGAACCGGGTTCATGGGATCGTAGGTGAACGTGTCCGAGGCGGCGCCGGCCGGCCGCGCGCGTTGCAGGCGGCCGTCGCCGAAGACGCTGTTCGCGCGGCCGTCGCTCGCGACGTACCAGGTCTCGGCCTCGGCCGCCGCCGGAGGCCAGGCGTCCGCCTCGCTCCACGCGTTGCGCCCGATGGTGTAATAGCGCACCCGCGGCGTCCTCTCCGGGAAGTCGCCTTCGCCTTTCAGGTAGTAGTCGAAGAAGGCGAAGACCTCGTCGTGCACGGGGAACCACGCGTTGCCGACGTCGAGCTCGCCGACGACGAGCGACTTGTGCTCCGGGATGCGATAGAAGCCGCAGTGCAGCGTCGGCGCGACGAGCACGAACTGGGCGTCCCGCACGGCGCGGTCGGACGCCCGGCTGCGCGCGTGGTTGTAGAGCGCGAGGTTCGGGCCCTGGCTGACGTCGAACCAGCTGTTGAACCAGAAGGCGGGCACGCCGAAATCCTCGTCGTCGTGATACAGGCCGCCCTCGAACCAGGCCGGGTCACCCGGCTTGCGCGCCAGAAGGTCCGCCCATGGCCCCGCGTTGCCTCCCGCGGCGGGCAGCCAGTCGCTGGCGGGCAACGTGCGCAGGTGCCGCTTCCAGTCGACCTCGGGCATCGACGGCGCGAGGTCGTACATCCGGCGCAGCCTTTGCAGCTCGTCCTGCGACAGGCCGGGCGGGAATTGCGGGCGCAGGTTCTGCTGCACGTAGTAGAGCCAGACCGTGAACAGGGTCTGGTGGACGCCGCCCTTGTACCAGTTGCCCTGCTCCTGGAACTCGCCGACGCGGCCGATGCCGGCGCCCGCGGCCATCGGGACCATCGCCTTGTGCGCCGGGTGGTCCTGCGCGGCGAGCGCGAGCTGCCACTCGGCGGTCGAGGAGCAGCCGAGCGTGCCGACGTTGCCGTCCGACCAGTCCTGCCCGGCGATCCAGGTGAGCGAGTCGTAGCCGTCGGTGCGCGGCCGGCCGAGGATCTCCCACTCGCCTTCCGAGTAGTAACGGCCGCGCTCGTTCTGCACCACGTAGGCATAACCGCGCTCGATGGCCTCGATGCCCCACTCGAGCTGGACGCCCTCGATGCGATTGAAGTCGTAGGGCGTCTTCACGAAGACGACGGGCCAGGGTCCGTCGCCCTCGTGCGGCAGGTAGACGTCGGTCGCGAGCCGGGTGCCGTCGCGCATCGGGACCATTACCATGGTCTCGGCCCGCGCCAGCGCCTCGAATTTCTGCCGCCGCGCATCGTCCCGGTCGTCCTGGGCCGCGGCAAGCGGGCTCGTCGCGAGCGCTATGCCGCAGAGAAGCAGGTGGGCGCGGTACCGCGCCCGGCGGGAAGTCTTCAACGCCGCCTCCGGTGGGGTGCTTTTTGCCCGCAGGATAGGCGGCGGCGCAGGAAGCGTCAAAGCGGACCGCCCGCAGGGGCCCCGTCCGGGCTTCCTGCGGGCGGCACGCAAGCGTCGATCAGCTCGCTTTCTGCAGCTTGTAGTGCCGGATGAGGATCTCCGCCACCTCGGGGCGCGAGAACTCCGGCGGCGGCGCGATGCCCGCGGCGAGCATCTCGCGGACCTTGGTGCCCGAGAGGATCACGTAGTCCTCCGGCTGGTGGTCCGGCGCCTCGCACATCATCACGACCCGGTTCAGCTTCTTCGACCACGCCGTGTGGTCCGCCTTGAAGATCTCGATCTCGAGCGCACCGGCCGGTACTTTCTCCTCGAAGATCTTCTGCGCGTCGAACGGGCCGTAGTAGCCACCCGCTCCCGCGTGGTCGCGGCCGACGATCAGGTGGGTCGCGCCCATGTTCTGGCGGAACAGGGCGTGCAGCACCGCCTCGCGCGGCCCGGCGTACAGCATGTCGAAGCCGTAACCGGTCACCATCACGCTGTTTTCCGGGAAATACACCTCGACCATGCGGCGGATGCACTCCTCCCGGACCGGCGCCGGCACGTCGTCCGCCTTGAGGCGGCCGAGCAGCATGTGGATCACGAGCCCGTCCGCGCCGAGGCGCTCCATCGCCATGCGGCAGAGCTCCTCGTGGGCGAGGTGCATCGGGTTGCGCGTCTGGAACGCGACGACCTTGTTCCAGCCGCGGCTCGCGATTTCCTCGCGGATCTCGACGGCGGTCCGGAACGTGCTCGGGAACTCCTGCTCGAAGTAGCTGTAGTTGAGCACCTGGACGTCACCGGAGACGCAGTAACGGCCGAGCTTGCGGAACACGGCCACGCCCGGATGCTTTGCGTCCAGCGTGCCGAACACTTCCTTCGTCATCGTGTCCAGCGCGTCGTCGTCCACGTCCTCGATGTCGGCGACGTCCATGACGGCGAGCACCGGGTTCCCGGGCAGGTTCGGGTCGCGCAGCGCAATGCGCCGTGCGCCGTCGATGCCCGCGATCGACGGGGTCAGGTTCAGCACCGGGACCGGCCAGAAGAGGTCTTCGGTCGTGTGCATGGTCTCCGCGACGCACAGCGCATCGGCCAGGTTCATGTAGCCGTTGAGGGGAGTGAAGTACCCCGCACCGAGCATCACGGCGTTCGCCGCCGCGGCCGAGTTGAGGACGAGCGACGGGAGCTGCTCCGCCTCTTTCGCGAGCTCGCGGCGCTCCGCGGCATCGGACACGAACAGGGGTTTGAGGGCATCGGCCCCGTGAGGCTTGATCATGTTGTTGTTGCTCCCTTAGACGGCGATGCGCTTGGACGGCTCGACCTGGTCCTCCGCGCGCGTGTAGTAACGCTCGCGAATGATGTCGTGCGCCAGCAGGTAGTCGATGACGGTCTTGACCTCGTCCTCGAGCGTCATCTGGTCGGTGTGGAGATGGATCTCCGGGTCGACCGGCGGCTCGTACGGGTCGTCGATGCCGGTGAAGTGCTTGATCTCGCCGGCACGGGCGCGCTTGTAGAGACCCTTGGGGTCGCGCTGCTCGGCCACCGCGAGCGAGCAGTCCACGTACACCTCGACGAAGGCGAGGCCGGCGTCGGCGTGCAGCGCGCGCACCTGGTCGCGGTCCGCCTTGTACGGGCTGATGAAGCTCGACAGGGTGATCACGCCGGCGTCGCCGAACAGCTTGGCCACCTCGCCGATGCGGCGGATGTTTTCCTTGCGATCCGCCTCGGAGAAGCCGAGGTTCTTGTTGATGCCCATGCGCACGTTGTCGCCGTCGAGCCGGTACGAGAGCTTGCCCATGTTGAACAGGGCCCGCTCGAGCGCCACCGCGATCGTGCTCTTGCCGCTGCCCGACAGCCCCGTGAACCAGATTGTGGCTCCCTTCTGCCGCAGCAGGCCGCAGCGATCGTCACGGGTGACGTCCCCCCCGTGCCAGGTGACGTTGGTCGCAATCTGTTCCGCCATGTTGTGCCTTCCCTAGTCCTGTTGTTGAGTGGTGGTGATGAATTCAGCGATCGTTCGCCGCCGCGGCAGCCGGCACTGTCGGGCCGCGGCTGGATTGGCGTCGTTCCGAGAAACCGTGCAACAGGAGGTCGTTGCATTTCTGGATCACGTCGAAGACGTCGAGCTCCGGGTCGCGCACGATGATGTCGCCCCAGGCGTTGCAGATGCCGATCACGGCCAGCGCCGCGAAGTGGCAGTCGAGCGATTCGCGGATGACCCCCTGCCGGATGCCCTCCTCGAACATGCCTTCGAGGAGCTGCCGGTAACGGCTGCCGCGACGCTTGAGCTCGGTGCGCCGCGATTCGGGCAGGTAGAGGCGCTCGTCGTTGTAGACCTTGAGCGCCTCGTTGCGCTCGCGGTAGCTCGTGAGGTGCGAGGTCAGCGTGGCGAGCAGCTTGGCTTCGAACGGCTGGTCGCTTTCCGCGATCCGCTCCATGCGCTCGCAGTACTCCTCGATGCCGTACAGGCAGACCTCGCCGAGCGCTTCCTCTTTCGAGCTGAAGTAGTAGTAGAGGCTGCCCTGCTTGATGCCGAGGCGCTCGGCGATGTCGCGCGTGCTCGCGCCGTGGAATCCCTTTTCCGCGAACACGGAAGCGGCGGCGCGGATCGCGGCCAGCCTCTGCCTGCGGTAATTGGGGTTCTCGGTGGCGGGACGCACGGCCGGCTCCGGGAGAATGAGGCTGCGCAGTCTATAGGGTTATAGAAATGCTGTCAATGGCATGGTGTTTTTCATTGTGGATCAATAACATGGATTTCCAATTGAACATATTGCACTATAGGTGAGCGGTTCCCCCTGCAACCGCTTGACGGACGGCCCGCGTCGCCGCAACCTTGCCGCCGCATGACAGCGCCCGCAACACGGATCCTGGTGGTCGGTCCCGCCTGGATCGGTGACATGGTGATGGCCGGCTCGCTCACCCGCCTGCTGGCGGCGCGCGGGCACACGGTGGATGTCGTGGCGCCGCCCTGGCCTTACGCCCTGCTCGATCGCCTCGCAGGCGTGAGCCAGGCACATCGGCTCGAGGTCGGCCACCACGAGATGGCCCTGCGCGCGCGGCTCAAACTCGCGCGCGAGCTCAGGGCGCTCGGCTATGCGCAGGCGATCGTGCTGCCGCGCTCGGCCAAGGCCGCGCTCCTGCCGTGGCTGGCCCGCATCCCGCGGCGTACCGGCCTGCGGGGCGAGTTTCGCTACGGCCTCATCAACGACATGCGCTCGATCGAATGGACGCGGGCAAAGCCGATGATCGAGCGCTTCTGCGCGCTCGGGCTGGAACCCGCCGAGGCCCTCCCCGAATCCCTGCCGCAACCCGTGCTGGCGGTCGACGCGGAAGCGCGGCGCGCGACGATGGCGCGCCTGGGGCTGGAAGGAGGACGGCCCGTCGCCGCCTGCATGCCGGGCGCGGAGCACGGCACGGCCAAGCGCTGGCCGTACTTCGCCGAGCTCGCGCGGCGCCTGCGGGCGGAGGGATTCGACGTCTGGCTCCTCGGCGGCCCGCGCGACGCCGCCGAAGGCGAGGCGATCGTGGCCGGCAGCGGCAACACGGCCGTCAACCTGTGCGGCCGGACGACGCTGCCGGAGGCCGCGGACCTCCTGGGCGGGGTCGACGTCGCGATCAGCAACGATTCGGGGCTGCTGCACGTCGCGGCCGCGACCGGCGCGCCGATCGTCGGGCTCTACGGCTCCAGCACCCCGGCCTACACGCCGCCGCTCAGCGACCGGCGCGAGATCCTCTACCTCGCGCTCGAGTGCAGCCCCTGCTTCGCGCGCGAATGCCCGCTCGGGCATTTCCGCTGCCTGCGCGACATGACGGTCGACGCCGTGCTCGACGCCGCCCTGCGCCTGGCGAACGGCCGGGCGGAATCCCGGGCGGCCGCCCCCGAGCGCTGAGCGGGCAGGGACCCCGCACCGACGATCACCGCGGCTGCCACGCGCGGAAGAGCTCCGCGCCGCGGGCGGGCCCGCGCCGGCGCGCGGCGGCGACCTCGACCAGCTCGGCCGCGAGCGCGGCCGCCTGGCGGCGCAGCTCCGGCACGGCGGTGCTTTCGAAGGACGCGGGGCGACGTCCCGGTCCCAGCAGGTAGAGCCGGCGCGGCGAGCCGTCACTGCGCTCGAGCGCACCGCCTGGCCCCGCGATCCAGCCGAGGCCGTCCAGGTCGGGCAGCAGCAGTCCGCGCCACGAGAGCCGCTCCTCGAGCGCCCGGCCCGCCCCCGGGCGGTCGTGCCCGGTGCAATTGACGATCCAGTCGTAGTGCTCGCGGCGCGGCGCCGTTGCCCCGCGCAGGCGCTGCTCGACGACGATGCCACGCTCGCGGACCTCGGCGCCGCACACCCGGCCGGCGCGGACCTCGAGGCGCCCGGTCGCGAGCCTCGCCTCGATCACCGCGCCGATGGACGGAGCCGTGCGGTGGCGGTGCACGTCCCAGTACGGCCGCAGGCGCCTAAGAAACCGCCTGCGGTCGGCGGGCGAGAGCCTGGACCAGAGCGACGGCGCCAGCGCGCGCAGGGCGTCGATGACCGGGCGCCAGCTCGTCCCGCGATGCTCGGCGGCCGCGATGGCGCGCCGGGTCACGCGCAGCATCGCGCGCAGGCTGCCTGCCCGCGCGAGCCCGTCCGACAGCGCACGCTGCACGTCCGCGGGCAGGGTTTCCGGCCGCCGGCGATGGGCGCGCGGCAGGAGTCCGCGCCGGGAGAGGGCGTGCACCGGACCGGTATGCCCGCACGCCTCGAGCTCCAGCAGCTTGTCGATCATGGTCAGCCCGCTGCCGATCATCAGCACGCGATCGTCGCGCCCGATGCCGCCGGGGCCGACCCCGGGCGCGGCCCACGGGTCCCGGATCCAGCGCGCGTGGCCGCGGGGCAGCCAGCGAGCCAGGATGTCGGGGGGCGATGCATGGCCGGTGGCCAGGACGACGGCATCGCAACCCACGCTGCGGCCGTCGTCCAGCGCGACGAGGAACGCGTCGCCGCCGTCCATCACGTCCGTCACCCGCGTGCCCCCGTTGGCGGAGAATGCGATGTCGTGCTGCGCGGCGCGTAGCGACGTTTCGATCAGCTTGTCTTCCAGGTAGTCGCCGTAGCGGCGCCGGCTGACGAACTCCCGCCCCGAGGAGGCGTGCCCGTGGCGGCGCAGCCACCACACGAAGTCGTCGGCCTCGTCTTCAAGCGCGCTCATGTCGGCGGCCCGGGTGTTGAGCAGGTGGTCGTCGAGCTCCGTGCCGTACGCGATGCCGCGGCCGACGCGCTCGCCCGCCTCGACCAGGGTGATGCGCAGGCCCCGATCGCCGTGGCGCACGAGGTGCGCGGCGAGCGCGACACCGCTGAAGCCGCCGCCGACGATGACGACGTGAAAGCGTTCCAGGATGGACAACGGCCGCAGGCGCGGCCGCAGGTAGAGAACGTCGGACTTGCCTCGGATCATGGCGCTGCCTCCAGGGCCGTGAGTGGCGATCCCGGAGCGAGACCTTAAAGGCCGCCGGTCACCCTGTCGGTCGCGGCGCGGTGAGAGATCGGTAACGGTTGCCCGGCAGGCGGGCCGTCAGCTCAGCGCTTGCCCTTGAGCTTCTGCGCGGCGCGGTAGCGGGCCTCGGCCTCGGCGAGCTCCGCCTGGGCGCGGGCGAGGTCGGTCTCGCCGGAGACGCCCTTCAGCGCTTCCTCCGCGGCCTGCTTGGCGGCGAGCGCGGCGGCCTCGTCGAGCTGGTCGCCGCGCAGCGCGGTGTCGGCGAGCACAGTCACGATGTGCGGCTGCACCTCGAGCATGCCGCCCGTGACGTAGAAGAAGTGCTCCTCGCCTTCCGGGTCCTGCACGCGCACCTCGCCGGGCCGCAGCGCGGTGAGCAGCGGTGCGTGCCGCGGGGCGATGCCGACCTCGCCCATGCGCGCCGGGGCGAACACCATGGCGGCGTCGCCGGAGAAGATTTCGCCCTCGGCGGAGACGATGTCGACGTGGATGGTGGCCATGATCCGCTACCGGCTCACTGCAGCTTCTTCGCGCGCTCGACCGCCTCGTCGATCGTGCCGACCATGTAGAACGCCTGCTCGGGCAGGTGATCGTAGTCGCCGTTGACGATGCCGTTGAAACCGCGGATGGTCTCGGAGAGCTGCACGTACTTGCCGGGCGAGCCGGTGAAGGTCTCGGCGACGAAGAACGGCTGCGACAGGAAGCGCTGGATCTTGCGCGCGCGGGTGACCGTGAGCTTGTCGTCCTCGGACAGCTCGTCCATGCCGAGAATGGCGATGATGTCCTGCAGCTCCTTGTAGCGCTGCAGCACGGCCTGCACGTTGCGCGCGCAGTCGTAGTGCTCCTGCCCGATGATGTTCGGGTCGAGGATGCGGCTCGTGGAATCGAGCGGGTCCACGGCCGGGTAGATGCCGAGCTCCGCGATCTGGCGCGACAGCACGAGGGTCGCGTCGAGGTGCGCGAAGGTCGTCGCGGGCGACGGGTCGGTGAGGTCGTCCGCGGGCACGTACACGGCCTGGAAGGAGGTGATCGAGCCGGTCTTGGTCGAGGTGATGCGCTCCTGCAGGATGCCCATTTCCTCGGCCAGTGTCGGCTGGTAGCCCACCGCGGACGGCATGCGGCCGAGCAGCGCGGACACCTCGGTGCCGGCGAGCGTGTAACGGTAGATGTTGTCGATGAACATCAGCACGTCGCGGCCTTCGTCGCGGAACGCCTCGGCCATCGTGAGGCCGGTGAGCGCGACGCGCAGGCGGTTGCCGGGCGGCTCGTTCATCTGCCCGTACACCAGCGACACCTTGTCGATGACGCCAGACTCGGTCATCTCGTTGTAGAAGTCGTTGCCCTCGCGGGTACGCTCGCCGACGCCGGCGAACACGGAATAGCCCGCGTGCTCGTGGGCGATGTTGCGGATGAGCTCCATCAGCGTCACGGTCTTGCCCACGCCGGCGCCGCCGAACAGGCCGACCTTGCCGCCCTTCGCGATGGGCATGATCAGGTCGATGACCTTGATGCCGGTCTCCAGCAGCTCGGTGGTGGCCGCCTGCTCCTCGTAGGTCGGGGCCTTGCGATGGATCGGCATCGTCGTCTCGGCGCCGATCGGGCCCTTGTTGTCGATCGGGTTGCCGAGCACGTCCATGATGCGGCCCAGCGTCTTCCCGCCGACCGGCACCGAGATCGGGTTGCCCGTGTTCGTGACCTTCATGCCGCGCTTGAGCCCCTCGCTCGCGCCCATGGCAATCGTGCGCACGACGCCGTCGCCGAGCTGCTGCTGCACTTCCAGCGTCAGGTTCACGTCGTCGATGACCAGCGCGTCGTGGACTTTCGGGATCGCGTCGCCGGGGAATTCCACGTCGACGACCGCGCCGATGATCTGGACCGTTGTGCCTGTGCTCATGTGTCTGATCCTGTTTTTCCGTCGCGCGCGTGCGCGCTCCTCAGTGTTCCTTCCTTCTCAGGCTGCGCGCGCTGCGCGCTCCTGCAGCTAACCCGAGACCGCGGCGGCGCCGCCCACGATCTCGGAGATCTCCTGCGTGATCGCGGCCTGGCGCGCCTTGTTGTAGGCGAGCTGCAGCTTCTCGATCAACTCGCCCGCGTTGTCGGTCGCGGACTTCATCGCCACCATCTTCGCCGCCATCTCGCAGGCGAAGTTCTCGACGGCGCCCCGGTAGACCTGCGACTCGATGTAGCGCATCAGCACGTCGTCGAGCAGGTCCACCGCGCTGGGCTCGTAGATGTAGTCCCAATGCTCCTGCAGCGCCTCGCCTTCGAGCTCGATGGCGCTGATCGGCAGCAGCGTCTTGATGTCCGGCTTCTGGCTCATGGTGCTCACGAACAGGTTGTGCACCAAGAACAGCCGGTCGATCGTGCCCTCGCTGTAGGAATCGAGCATGATCTTGATGGCGCCGATCAGGTCGTTGACTTGCGGCCGGTCGCCGAGGTGCGTTGCCGTGCCGACCACGTTGCCGCCGATGCGGCGGAAGAACTGCACCGCCTTCGCGCCGACGAGCGCAAGGTCGATCTCCACGCCCTTCTGCCGCCATTCGGACATGTCGGCGATGACGCGCCGGAACAGGTTGACGTTCAGCGCGCCGGTCAGGCCGCGGTCGGTCGAGATGATGATGTAGCCGATGCGCTTCACCTCGCGCTCGACCAGCCACGGATGCCGGTAATCCGGGTTGGCGTGCGAGAGGTGACCGACCACCCGCCGGATCCGCTCGGCGTAGGGGCGCGAAGCCTCCATCTGCGCCTGAGCCTTGCGGATCTTGCTCGCGGCGACCATTTCCATCGCCTTGGTGATCTTCTGCATGCTCCTGACGCTGCGGATCTTGTTGCGGATTTCCTTTTCGCCGGCCACGGTCGGTTACCTCAGTACGCGCCTTTCTGCGAGAAGCCGTCGCACACCTGCTTCAGGCCGGCCTCGATCTCGTCGTTCCAGTCGCCCGTCTCGTTGATCCTGTCGAGCAGGTCCTGGTGGTTCGCACGCGCATAGTCGTGCAGCGCCGCCTCGTACGCGGTGACCCTGGAAACCTCGACCGGATCGAGGTAGCCCTCGTTCACGGCGTACAGCGACAGCGCCATCTCCGCCACCGAGAGCGGCGAGTACTGCTTCTGCTTCATGAGCTCGGTGACACGCTGGCCGCGCTGGAGCTGCCGGCGCGTCGCCTCGTC
>DATGQE010000027.1:0-91393 GCA_035304345.1 Woeseiaceae bacterium
TAGTTGTACAGCTTCTCTTCGTCTGCCAGGCGCTGATCCAGCGTCGTATTGGAACCCGGCGATCCCAGGAACTGGGTAGTGTTGAACACACCGGGATTGTTGCCGACGGAGTAGACGGCATAGAACTGCACCTCGTCGCTCGCCCTGAACTGGAGGTTCAGGCGGGGGAGGAAGGCGGTCCACGTGCCGTCGACGTCCAGGCCGGTTACGAGGTTCTGGCTGTGGACGTACTCCCTCTGGTACCGGGCTTCGAAAGTGACCGTCGTGTTATCCGTGAGATCGTAGCTGACGGAGCCGAAGATCGAGCGGTCGTGCGTCAGGTTCTTACTGTTTATCTCGGTGACGCTCGTGTTCACCCGGTATTCACCCAGGATATCCAGGGTGCAGAGCGTCAGGCACACGTTCTGGCCGTATGACACACCCCTGTTGCGGGTATGGAGCTCTTCGTTGAACAGGCCGATCCAGTAGCGGAAGCGACGATCTTGCGGCGATGAGAACCGCAACTCGGCTGAGTTGTGCTCGAGGTGCCTTACGGTGACTCCGAGACCGGTGGTCGGATTGTCGATATAGGTTACGGAGCTGAGCAGGTTGGTGGCGCTTCCGAGCTGGCCGGGGGTATACCTCTCGAAGAGATATCCACCATTGAAGGTCAGCGAGTATTCCCCGATCGAGTAGTCCACCTGGAAGATCGAGCGAAGGTTGTTGCGACGATGCCTGGGTTCATCTGCCGCCGGGTTGATGCCGGGCGAGGCATTCTTGGGGTCGAACGGTATGGCGGGCATCTCACCCACGTGCCATAAGGCCGTCACCCCGTCACCACGGAGGAAAGGCCGGTAGAGGGGATTGCCTTCGACCCTGAGTGTCGGGTCCAGCCACTGGGAGATCGAGTGGCCGTCCCAGTCCTGCGAGTAGTAGTTGGCCCACTCGATTGCGAGGTTGTCCGTTGCATCGAATATCAGCTTTCCGCCGGCAGCGTGCGTGCGGGTGCTGTTGATCCGCTCTCCCTGGATTCCAATCCATTCCGGGTCGTAGTTCTGGTACCACCCGTAGATGCCGCCGCGGAGACGCTCGGCCAGGGGACCGCCGACCCACACGAACGCCTCTCTTTCGTTGTCCGATCCGTAGTTGAGATCGGTGAATCCCTGGAACTCCCGGCCGGGGTCGCGGGTGACGAAGTTTATGGCACCGGCGAACGTGGAGCGCCCGAACATCGCACTCTGCGGGCCAGGCATGGCCTCGAATCGCTCCAGCGCCTGAAAGGGAATGTTGTTGATCGACCCGGAGAGGTACACCCCGTCCAGGAATACCGAGGCCCTGGAGTCGCCGGTGTTGCCGCCCGAGATACCTCGCATCTGGATACGGGACCCGCCGCGGCCCGGGCTGATCTCCTGGTAGTTCAGGCTGGGCGTGAGGATGGTCATGTCGAACATCGTCTTGGGTGCGATGGTCCCAAGATCCTGGCTCGAGAAGGCGGTCACGGTCAGCGGCACATCCTGCAGCGTTTCCTCCCGCTTGCGCGCCGTAACCACAATCTGATCGATTCCACCTGAGCCGTCGATCCCATCCGAATCAGCGGCAGCGTGGGCGGACGAGAATGACGCGGAGCCGACGAGCAGGCCCACAGCCGGCACGATGGCGCTCAGGACAGAAGCTGAAGCGAAGATACGGCCCATATTTCCCCCTTAGTCCACTCGAGGCCCAGCCCGAGAGACTTATCTTACTTGTATAACTTCGTTCGAGATTAGCACAAATCTCCGAGGAAGCAAGCGTGACGGCAGGGGAGGAATCGGGGATCTCCGCAGGTGATACGACCGGGGACTTCTATCTCGAAGCCGGGACCGAGAGGAAAATCAGGGCGCTCGGCCTCCCGCAACGGACTGTTCTTGCGCAGCTTCGCTGGCAGGCAGCCCCGGAAGAAATGCAGCGCGGGCCTGGCTGTCGCTCGTCGCGGTTCACAATCGAACGCCGACCGGGCATAATCGATAACTTAGTTAATTATGTCGGCCTCTGGGTAACTTCCATGCCCCATGCACCACCCGTGTGGCCTTTGGGCAAGCCGGCGTCGGGAGTAAACCCGTACAGATTCTCCCCGGGTAATGCGCTTCTCACGAGCTCCCGGACGGACAGCAGCTTCTGGATGTCGATCCCGGTCTCGAATCCCATCGAGTTCAGCATGAAAACCAGGTCTTCGGTCACGATATTGCCACTCGCACCGGGCGCTGCGGGGCAACCTCCGATGCCACCCAGGGAGCTGTCCAGGGTCGTGATTCCCATATCGAGCGCTGCAAGAGCATTGGCCAACCCAAGGCCGCGCGTGTTGTGCAGATGGACACCGGTCAAGCGATCCTCGCCTACTTCCTCGCGCACCAGCGCAATGAGGCGTCGCACCTGTGCGGGATTCGCCGACCCCGTAGTGTCTGACAACCCGACCTCGGCAGCACCCCTGTCAATCGCCTTCCGGGCAAGCTCCAGGACCTTTTCCTCCGGAACATGCCCCTCGAGGCTGCACCCGAACGCTGTCGCCAGTCCTACTTCAAACTTCGGTCTCTCGTCCGCCGGTATGCCCGCCAGCCAGTCGGAGATTCGCGCAATTTCATCCAGGACCTGCGCGTGGCTGCGCCTCAGGTTCGCGATACTGTGGGTTTCGCTTGCCGACATGGGCAGGCTCATCTTGTGCACGCCTGCGGCGACCGCATCCTGCGCGCCGCGGAAGTTCGGCACAAGCGCGGCCACGGTGAGCCCCGGAAGAGAGCGTGCGAATGCTACTATTTCAGCGGTATCAGCAAGTTGTGGCAGCAGTTTCGCGGGAACGAAGGAACCGACCTCGATTTCGCGAACACCGGCTTCTGCCTCCGCTGCAATCCACTGCTTCTTCGCCTCTGTAGGCATGATCGTCCTGATGCTCTGCAGCCCATCGCGCAGGCCGACTTCGCTGACAAGAATCTGTGTGGCCATTGGTTGCTCCATGCGACCGGTTGCCGGTACTGAGTGTCGCAGTGGCCCGATATAGCTGATCTGTTTCATGAACGCCAGTACCCTCATCGACAAGATCTGGAGCGCCCACCGCGTCGTTTCGTTGGGAGACGACGTCGACCTCCTGTACATCGATCGCATCTTTCTCCACGAACGCACCGGCAGCATCGCGCTGAGAAGCCTTGCTGACGCCGGACGCCAGGTCAGGAATCCGCGCGCGGTGTTCGTAACGATCGATCACATCGTCGAGACGACACCCGGACGGAGGCACAGCAGTCGCATGCCCGGCGGGGAGGTATTCATCGAGGCGACGAGGCAGTCCGCACGAGCGGCCGGTGTCACGTTGTTCGATTCGGATGACCCTCGGCAGGGGATCGTGCACGTGGTCTCGCCTGAGCAGGGTATCGCGCTTCCGGGCGTGACGCTCGTGTGCCCGGACAGCCATACGAGCACGGTTGGGGGGCTTGGTGCGCTTGCCTGGGGCATCGGGTCGAGCGATGCGGAACACGCCTTGGCGACGCAGACGCTCGCCATGAAGCGGCCCCCACAAACACGGGTGCGCTTCGATGGTCATTTGGGATCGGGCGCGCGAGCCAAGGACCTGATCCTTTACCTCATTGGGCAGTACGGCGCCGCCGGCGGGGCAGGCCACGCAATCGAGTTCGCCGGCAGCGCAATCGAAGCACTCGACGTGGAAGGCCGTTTCACCCTGTGCAACATGGCAGTCGAGTTCGGCGCATGGACGGGAATAGTCGCCCCGGACGACCGCACGATCGAGTACGTCCAGGGAAGAACGTGGGCACCTGGAGGCGCTCAATGGGATGCAGCGCTGGCCTATTGGCGCACGTTGCGTTCGGACGAAGAAGCCCGCTTCGAGCGAGAGCTCGCGATCGATGCCCGCGACGTCAAGCCGCAAGTGACCTGGGGCACCAGCCCGCAGCAGGTGATTGCCATCGGCGACCCTGTACCGCCCGCGCCCGTTGGCGGCGGGCGTGGCCAGGAGGAAGCCGCACGCCGCGCTCTCGAGTACATGGGTTTGAACCCGGGTGACCGCCTGACGGAATACCCCATCGACGCAGCCTTCATTGGCTCATGCACCAACAGCCGCCTGACTGACCTGCGGGAGGCGGCTGCGGTTCTGCGTGGCCGGCGGGTCGCAACAGGAGTCAGGGCGCTGTGTGTTCCGGGCTCGACCGTCGTCAAGAAAGCGGCAGAGGAGGAGGGCATCGATCGCGTGTTCAAGGATGCCGGCTTTGAGTGGCACGAAGCAGGCTGCTCCATGTGCTTCTACGCCGGGGGCGCGACTTTCCCACCCGGATCCAGGGTCATCAGCAGCACCAATCGCCCATTCGAAGGACGCCAGGGCCCGGGAGTACGCACCCACCTCGCCAGCCCCGCCACGGTCGCCGCGTCGGCGATACTGGGACGCATAGGCCATGCGGGAGAGCTCTCGTGAGGGCGTTTACCCGTATCACCGGGATTGCCGCACCGCTCCTGCGAGCGAACGTGGACACGGATGCGATTATCCCCAGCCGCGAGATGAAACAGGTTTCCAAGAAGGGGCTCGCCGAGGGGCTTTTTGCGGGATGGCGGTATCGATCGCCGGAAAGCCGGGAGCCGGATCCCGAGTTCGTCCTCAACCGGCAGCCGTTCGACCGGGCTGTCATCCTGCTGGCGGGCCGAAACTTCGGATGCGGCTCATCGCGCGAGCACGCCGTCTGGGCACTTCTCGAGTGGGGCATACGCGTGATCATCGCGCCGAGCTTCGGCGCAATATTCCGGGCAAACTGCATACGCAACGGCTTGCTGCCGGTAATCCTCGACGAAAGCGACGTCGAAGCCCTGACGGAACGAGTGCTGCAAGACCCGGAAGGAACGCCGGTCACCGTAGATCTCGTGAGTTGCCGCGTGTCGGCCCGTGATATTGAGATTCGGTTCCAGGTACCGCCGCGGGATCGCCAGATGCTCCTCGAGGGCCTCGACCCGGTGGAGGCCACCCTCCGCCACCTCCCGGAGATCGAAGCATTCGAAGCAGCGGACCGGGGCCTCCGTCCCTGGGTACAGTTGTGACGCTCTCTGCCGAAAGGCCTGCCGGCTCACGAGCTGCCGGCAAGCCGGGCAATCTCTGCTCGCGAGTAGCCGAGCTCCGACAGGATCTCCTCCGTGTGCTCGCCGGCGCCGGGCACGTCATGGCGGAGTCCCGGGCGCTGGTCGTCGAACGCAACCGGCAGCCCGGGCAGCCGTGTCGACCGCCCACGGTTTTCGCCGTCGGTCAGCGTCACCTGGAGCAACCCGCCGCTTGCGGTCAGGTGCGGGTCCTCGAACATCTCCTCGGGCCGTTTCACCGGTGCGAATGGCAGGCCCAATCCTTCGAGCTTTTCGACGAGCTCCTGCATGCGGTAGCGGCCGATGGTCTCGCGGATGACCGGAATGATCCGGTCGCGCTGGCGAACCCGGTCCGAATTGCGCATGAGGCTCTCGTCACTCGCGAAGTCACGGAGCTCGAAGGCTTCGCAGAAGGTGCGCCATTGCCCATCCGTGACGACCCCGACGAATATCGACTCCTGCTCGGCGGTCTGGAATATCTCGTAGACAGCCCACGCAGAAACACGGGCAGGCATTGGCGCCGCCGGCGTGCCGGTCACGGCGAACTGCGCCATGTGCTGCCCCACCAGGAACACGGCGCTCTCGAAGAGTGCAGCGGTAACCTTGCGCCCTCGCCCCGTGCGCTCGCGCTCGAGTATGGCAGCGAGTACGCCCAGCGCACCGAACATGCCACCCTGCACGTCGATGACGGAGGCCCCGGCGCGCAGCGGCCGCCCCGGCGGACCCGTCATGTACGCAAGCCCGCTCATCATTTGCGCCACTTCGTCAAGCGCCGTCCGCTGCGCATACGGCCCCTGCAGGAAGCCCTTCTCCGCGCAGTAGATGAGCCGTGGATTTCGGGCAGAGAGGGCTTCGTAGCCGAAGCCAAGCCTGTCCATCGCCCCGGAGCGGAAGTTCTCGATGAAAACATCCGCCCGGTCGATCAGTCGCAGGGCAGCCGCCCTGCCCTCATCGGACTTGAGGTCCAGGCAGATGCTCTTCTTGTTCCGATTGTACATGGGAAAGTAGCCTGCCCCGGAACCGCTCAGGAAGCGTGTCTTGTCACCCCCGGGCGGCTCGACCTTGATCACCTCGGCACCGAGGTCCGCAAGAACAAGGCCGCAGGTGGGCCCCATCACCATATGCGTGAACTCGACGACACGAATGGAGGAAAGAGGCAAGTGCTCAGTCATTCAGTTGTACCTGTCTCAAGGGTGGTCGGCGCCGTACCAGGACTATCCTGGCGGATGCCGGCCACAGTCAACAATACGAAGCCGTAGACCAGACGCGTGTGCGACGGCGGATCGAAGTACGAGAGGATGAGATGACAGACAAGAAGTACGACACATTGATACGGAACGTGAAGGTCGTCCGGCCGAAAGCGCATGGCGTAGCCGACTCGGACATCGCGATCCTGGACGGACGGTTTGCCGAGATCGGACCCGACCTCGATACCGCAAGCGCACGCACCGTAGTCGATGGCAAAGGCTTGCTCGCCTTCCCGGGTGTGGTAGATGCCCACATGCACACGGGAATCTACTCGCCCCTGGAGGAAGACGCCCTCTCGGAAAGCCGGGCTGCGGCGATGGGCGGCGTAACATCCAGCCTGAACTACATGCGAACCGGCAAGTACTACCTGAACAAGGGCGGAAGCTACCTCGACTTCTTTCCCGAGGTACTGTCCCTGTCCGAGGGCCGGTTTCACGTCGACTATGCGTATCACCTTGCACCGATGGACTCGCGGCACATAGGTGAGATCGGGCGGATCGTTGAAGAACTGGGAGTTACGTCCTTCAAGATCTTCATGTTCTACGGCGGCTATGGCCTGCACGGCCGCTCGTCCAACCAACAGGACTTCCTGATGATCGGTGAGGACGAGAAGTACGACATGGCTCACTTCGAGTTCGTCATGCGCGGCGTTCGCAAAGCGATGCAGGAGCATCCCGGGAAGGCCGACGCAATCTCTCTCAGCATGCACTGCGAAACTGCAGAGATCATGGCCGCTTACACGAAGATCGTCGAGACCGAAGGAAAGCTCAAAGGCCTCGAGGCGTACAGCGCGTCGCGGCCGCCCCATTCGGAAGGACTGGCGATCTGCATCGCGTCGTATCTCGCTCATGAGACGGAATGCCTCAACATCAACCTGCTCCATCTCAGCGGCCGCAAGGCGATGGAGGCCGCGATCACGATGCAATCGGCGTTCCCGCATATCGACTTCCGGCGCGAGGTTACGATCGGACACCTCCTGCTCGACGTAAACTCGCCTTGTGGAAGCCTGGCGAAGGTGAATCCTCCGATTCGTCCCCGGGAGGACGTCGAGTACCTTTGGCAGGCGGTGGCCGAGGGTCAAGTCGACTGGGTTGTCAGCGACCACGCCTGCTGCCGGCATGAGCTCAAGGTCGATCGGACGCATCCGGATGACATCTTCCTTGCGAAATCCGGGTTCGGTGGCACGGAGTACCTGCTTTCCGGCTTGCTCAGCGAGGGACGGAAGCGCGGGCTGTCCTACAACCGCATGGCAGAGCTGTTGTCGCTCAATCCGGCCCGTCGTTACGGCCTGTCTAGCAAAGGCGACATCGCTGAAGGCCTGGATGCAGATCTTGTGCTCGTCGATCCCGATGAGAGCTTCGTTGTCGATGCCGCCGCCTCGGAGTCGGAACAGGGATATACGCCTTTCCAGGGAATGGAGCTGACGGGCCGGGTCAAGAGCACGTGGTTGCGGGGCGAGGAGATCTGGGACGGTGCCAGGATCATCGGCACACCGCGCGGGCGTTATCTCCACCGCCCGTACTGATCGTGTCAGGCAAACGCCGCCATACGGTCGCAGGAGGAGCACGCCTGCTCAAGAGAACGATCGGGCCGAGGTCGGCTGCAGCGCGGGCTCTGGCTTCAGGAGGGAAACGGCGACCGAGACTGCGAATGCGATCGGCATCGATACGATTGTCGGATACTGATACGGGAAGACCGGGTCGGCGTGGCCGAGCACGCCGACCCAGACCGCGGGGCCCAGGATGATGCCCAGGACCGCAGTCAGAAGCCCTGCGACTCCGCCCGAGATTGCGCCCGCAGTGGTCAACGGCTTCCAGAAAAGTGCAAGCATCAACGACGGGAAGGTTGCACTCGCGGCAATGGCGAACGCCGTTGCGGCAAGAATGTTGATGTTCTCATTCTGGAAGAGGATGCTCAGGCCAATTCCCGTGGCAGCGAACACGAGAGCAGCGATACGGGAAACACGCAGCTCGGTCTTCTCCGTTCTGCTCGCTTCCGGTACGAAGGTGGCGTAGAGATCATGTGAGACCGTTGCCGCGGCTGCGATGGTCAAGCCGGACACCACCGCCAGAATCGTCGCAAACGCAACCGCGGAAATGATGCCGAGAAATACGTTGCCTCCCAACGCCTGAGCCAGGTACAGCGCAGCCATGTTGTTGCCACCAATCAGCTGCGCGGGGCCCTCGATGAACTGCGGGTTGTTGCCCAGCACTGCCACGGTGCCGTACCCGATCGGAATCATCATCAGGCAGAACGCACCTATTACCGCCGTCGCAATCCACGCGGAGTTGCGCGCGTGCCGCACGTCCGGAACGGTGAAGAATCGCATCAGGATGTGAGGGAGACCCGCTGGCCCGCAAATCAAGGTCAATCCCAATGAGATCGCCGCACCCGGCCCCGTAATGAGGTTGCTTGGACCGAGAATGCGGTCCCCGGTTGGGTGATTGGCAACGGCCTGCGACAGGATGGCGTCGAGATCGAACGAGAACTCGGCAAGAATCCACACCGACATGGTTGCTCCTGCCAGCACCAGCAGCGTGGCTTTTACGATCTGGACCCATGTGGTCGCTACCATGCCACCGAACACGACGTAAACCGCCATGAGGGAGCCAATGATCGTCGTCGAAGCGGTGAAGCTTATGCCAAGCAGGATGTTCATCAGCAGGCCGGCGCCGACCATCTGCGCGATCATGTAGAACAGCAGAACGAAGAGATTGGCGCTCGCGGCGTAGACGCGAACCGGTCGGTTGCGCAGGCGGGTCGACATCACGTCCGTGAGTGTGTACCGCCCAAGGCGGCGCAGCCTTTCCGAGAACAGGAACAGAAGTATCGGCCAACCGATGATGCCGCCGAAGTTGTATACGAAGCCATCCAGCCCGGAGGAGAAGTACAGGCCGGCGACACCAAGAAGCACGGCGGCCGAGATGTAGTCCCCTGCGAGGGCAAGGCCGTTCTGAAACCCGGTGATGGCGTTGCCCGCAACGTAGTACTCCCCCCGTGTGCCGGTTCGCCGGGCCGCCCAGGCCGTGATGACCAGCGTGACAGCTACGAACAGGAGGAAGGACAACAGCGCAGCGAGGTTCATTCGCGCTCCGATCGGTTACGCAGCCACGCGTACAGGCCAGCCAGTGCAACGAGAAAGACCGAAAGCAGCACCCCGGACGCGATGCCAATGGAGACCAGGGTTCCCTGTGCGATCGGCTGGCGAAACAGGTCTGGCCAGAAGGCGATGACAAGGATGTATGCCAGGAAGGACGCCACGGTCAGCACCGTGCATGCCCAGTCAATGATGTTTGCCGTCTTTGGGTTCCCGGCTTTCCTGCTCACGAAGGCCCCCTTCAGGCGCTACCAGGCGTGGAGAACGAGAGGCTGACTCAGCATGGTAACTGTCTCATGGCATGCTTGTGGCAACTCCCCGGAGTCCCCCTTTTGTGGATGTCTGCTGACTATCCCGGGAAATTTGACTTAAGCCGCGACAGCGGAGATTGCCGTAGTTTGAAGTTATGCCCGTTTTGCAAACGGAAGTCAACTAAGTTATCTTATTCTGCCATTTCTAGAGTCAATCAATGCCCCCCCGGCGAGACCCTAATAAGTAGAACGAGACGCGCATGTGTATTCTGAAGCCACAGGAAGCAACGTTTGATGCCTCCGTGGATATAGTGATAGTCGGGGCAGGCGCATGCGGATATACGGCTGCCTTGGCCGGGAGAGATCGAGGTGCGGACGTGTTGCTCCTGGAGCGCGATCCCACGCCGCTCGGCAGCACCGCGATGTCCACCGGCCTGATTCCTGCGGCGAACACGAGGTTCCAGCGCGAAAAAGGCATCACGGACAGCCCTGACCTGTTCGCTGCCGATATCCTGCGCAAGGCACGCCACCAGACGGATGAAGAGATCGTGCTCGCACTGGCACGCGAATCCGCCCGGACGGTCGAGTGGCTTGTAGACGCACATCGAGTTCCTTTGTCCCTGGTGAACAGTTTCCTTTACCCCGGGCATACGGTTCACCGGATGCATGGGACTCCCAATCGTAGCGGAACCGAGCTGATGGCGGCCTTCGAGCGCGCAGGTGAGAGTTGCGGCGTCGACTTGCTGACGTCAGCCACCGCGGAATCACTTTTCGCGGATGAGAATGGTCGTATTCATGGCGTGCGCGTGCGCAGGCCCGACGGTTCGCACGAGGACATCGGGTGCGAGGCACTTATCCTGGCCTGCTGCGGATACGCGGGCGACAAGCAGCTCGTAGAAGAGCTCATTCCCGAAATGGCAGAAGCCGAGTTCTTCGGGCACGGCGGCAACAAGGGCGATGCCCTGCGCTGGGGTCGTGCACTGGGTGCCGCTATCCGAGATCTTGGCGCCTACCAGGGCCACGGTGGGTTGGCTGTCGGTCATTCCATCCCGATCCTTTGGCCGCTCATCATGGAAGGAGGGATCCAGGTCAACAGCCTGGGCCAACGCTTCAGCAACGAGACCATTGGCTACTCCGAGCAAGCCGCCAACGTGCTGGCCCAGCCAGGTCACATCGCCTACGACATCTTCGATGAGAGGCTCCACAACCTGATGCTGGAGTTTCAGGACTATCGCGATGCATTCGAGGCCGGTGCCGTTCTCAGCGCCGGAAGCGTCAGCGAGCTCGCGGCGGCTCTCAAGATTCCTGAACCCGCCCTCGAGGCGACATTGCACGAAGTCGAGCAGATCGCCCGTGGGGAGCGCACTTGCCCGTTCGGACGCAAGTTCCGGAAAGATTCAGTGCTCCGGGCGCCGTACTACGCATCAAAGGTCAAGGGAGCACTGTTCCATACTCAAGGAGGCCTGGTAGTCGATACCAGGGCACGCGTGCTCCGTGAATCGGGGGGCCACTTTCCAAACCTCTTCGCAGGCGGCGGCGCAGCACGCGGAGTGTCCGGCCCGGCAGGATGGGGTTACCTGGCCGGCAACGGCCTCCTGACAGCCACCACCTTCGGCCGGTTGGCGGGTGAGGCCGCCGCGGAACTGATCGGGTACGGCAAGTCGCAGTAGCAGCGGCTGGATGACGAGAGCGCCAGGGAAGCGCTAACCGTCCGAAGCCTGCACGGGGACACTCGCCAGGCCTTTCTTGGTCAGGAAGGCGGCGGTATCCACCATGTACTCGCGCCAGAACTTCTCTGCTTCGGTCACCTTGCGGCCGGTGATGAGCTCTACGAGATGGCAATGCGCTTCCACGGATTTCTCGGTCCGCTTTTGAAAGGCCCGACGCGTTGCCTGGCTGCCATACAGAAGGGGATGCCGGTAGGCTTTCGCCGCCATGTTGCCGAGGATTCCGGCTAGAAGGCTCAGTGTTCGATTGTTTGCATAGCGGATCATCACGCCGTGAAGCTTGTCGAGCGCCGAGATAGCGGCGATGTAATCGTTTCTCTCGATCGCCTCCCGTTGCTCACGCGCACAATCCTGCAACGCCTGGATGCATTCACGGCTCGGGCGGCGTGCAAGCATTGCCACCATCGACGGTTCGATCAACGTTCGTACCTGGTGAACCTCGCCAATTGTCGTTCCCTGCGTCGCCAGGTAGAGAGAACCGTAACGCGCGGCAGTCCTGATCGACGGTGCCAGGACGGTAGCACCGGTCCTCGAGCCGCGTCCGAGCTCGATCAGCCCTTCCGACTCGAGCACGCGCAAGGCTTCTCTCAGCGTCGGGCGGGAGACCTGGAACTTCTTCAGGAGATCGGCTTCCAGCGTCAGCTTGTCACCCGGATTCAACTCTCCACGGGCGATTTGGGATCGGAGGTGATCTGCGACAACGTGCCAGAGCTTCTGGGATCGGACGGGAGCGATATCAGTCACTTTGGTGCCTTGCGGATAGTTCGTCGAGCCTCGACTGACACATACTACACTACGCTCACTATGTTTGCCCGCCCGGTGCATTCTCAATGCATGGACGCTAGTGCGCAAGCCATTGAATCAACAAGCATTTTTAGTCATTTCTCTCGGGCAATGCAGCTCAGGACAGCATCCGCTCTCAGCCGGATTCGTGGAGCGAATCGTGCGAGGCTGACGCGGGTTGGAGCTGGTGGTCGCGGGCGAGGGTGATGAGAAGACGCTCGCCATGCGCGACGCAAAGCACGATTACGTTTTCGACGCGATCGAAGGCACCTGGCGACGCCGCCCGGGTCCGGTTCCGGCGAACAGCGGGCCTTCAGCGCGCGGTTCTCCGCGCAGAGATGATCTTCACCGGATGCGTGAGCATCTGCCCCTCCGTGTAGGCCGATTCGCTCGCGCCTTTCGCCTCGCGTGCATGTATTGCGCGAACGACGTCCATGCCCTCGATGACCTTGCCGAACGCGGCGAAGCCGAGCCCGTCGGCGAACCGTGTGCCGCCGAAATCGAGCGCGGGCTGGTCGCCTATGCAGATGAAGAACGCCGCAGCGCTCGCGGTGCCCGGCTCGGCACGCGCCAGGGAGATGACGCCGTCCGTGTGACGGATGCCGGTGTCCCGGGTCGTCTCGTGCGCGACCGGCGCCGACTCCGGCATGTTGCCGGACAGCCCGCCCTGGATGACCGAGATCTTCGGGGATCCGTTGTCGTTGTCGGGCCTGACCGTCCGGTAGAAGGCAGCGCCCTCGTACCAGCCGCGGTCGACGTACTCGAGGAAGCTGGCCGCCGAGGCGGGCGCCCGGTCCTGGTAGATCTCCAGCCCGATGTCTCCCAGCTCGGTGGCCAGCACCACGTTGACCGTTCCGGCCTGGCCGGTGCCATGGTCCGCTACGTCCGAGCACGCGCCCAGCGCCACGAGGACCAGGCACAGCACCGAAGGGACCGGCCTCATGGCGCATCCTCCGACGCCACCGCCTTGCCGTACCTCAGGGCCATCATTTCCTCGCTCTGCTGGCGGTCGGCGTCGTAAAGCGACCAGAGCTCGTACCCCGGCAGGGGATCCGTTCCCGCCAGGTGCCGCAGGAAGTACTCCCAGAGCTGCCGCTCCGCCCAGCCGTTCGAAGTGTGCCCGCTTTGCGGCAGCAGGATCGTGTCGAAATCCTTGTTGGCGTCGATCAGCTTCTGGGTGAGCTGGAAAAGGTTGGAGGGATGGATGCCGACGTCCATCAGCCCCTGCATGAACAGCAACTTTCCCCGGAGGTTGCCGGCATACGTCGACACGGCTTGCGGCACGTAGTTGTCGCCCTCCAGGCGGCCATGATAGCGCTCGCCCCACGTCGCCCAGAACAACCGCTGGTCGTAGTTGCCCGAGCCGGCGACCCCGACGCTGAAAAACTCCGGGTACCGCATCATGGCGAGCGCCGCCATGTAGCCGCCCCCGGAGAATCCGAAGATGCCGACCCGGGTAGCGTCCATGTACGGGTAGCGCTCCGCGAGCTGCCTGATCGCCGCGATATGGTCCTCCATGTTGCTCGCGTCCTGGATGGCGCCGTAGGAGCTTTCGTGAAACGCGCGACTGCGCTGCGTCGTGCCGCGGCCGTCGACGATGACGACCACGAAGCCGAGCTCCGCCAGCGCGGCCGACCTGACGGCGACGTTGTTGCCCGGCACTTCCGGCACGTAGGAGACCTGCGGCCCGCCGTACACGTGATCGATGACCGGGTACTTTCGATCCGGAGACAGGGTCGAAGGGTGGAATACGACCGCGCTGATCGGGGTCTCTCCGTCCGCCGCGGTCAACTGCACCGGCTCCGGCCAGCGGTACCATTCGGGGAGCCGTGACGTGTCCGACTCGACGATCGTCATCAGCTCCCGGCCATTCCGATCCCTGAGAACCGTCCTCACCGGCCTGTCGATGCGCTGGATCGACTCGACGTAGAAGCTGCCGTCCGGCGACAGTCCCCGCATGTTCCCCGCGTCCTTCGTCCCGGTCCATTTCTCCAGGGCGATGAAGAACTCGGCCGGGTGCGCGACGTAGTGATCCGCGTCGCTGCCACTCAGTGCGACGAGCTCCCCGGAATCCAGGTTCACGCGCATGACCTGGCGATGATACGGGTCGGCGCTCCCCGGATATTCCCCGCGGGTGAAGAACAGCTCGCGGCGCTCCTCGTCGACGCCGAGGATGTCCCGCACCAGCCAGGGACCCGCGGTCAACGGCCGGATCAGCTCGCCGGTCTCGAGGCTGTAGAGATAAAGGTGTGCCCAGCCCGTGCGTTCCGAATACCAGACGAGCTCATTGGTCGCCGGCAGCGGCACCAGCACCGCGGGAGAGTAGACGCTGCTGCCGAGCTCCACGTACCCGGCTTCGTTCGATTCGGTGAACAGCTTCCTGCTTCTCCCGGTCGCGGCGTCCACCGCGACGACATGCACTGCTTTCTCGAAGCGCTCGATGTCGACCAGGTACACCGTCGAGGAATCGGTCGACCACCATGCACGGTTGCCGGAAATCGGCGTATCGAGCATGCGGGCGGCAACGAGATCCTGGTACAGGACCGGGATCTGCCTCCTGGAGGCGACGTCGATGATCGTCATGCGGAACATCGGCACGTTCGCATCCCCGGGCAGGGCCGACCGGACGGTGAAGGCCTTGGGTCGCAAGGAGCCGTCGGCCGGGACGAAGTTCACGAGCGGCAGCTCGGTGACCTGCCTTTCGTCCGTCTGGTGCGTGAGGATCTTCGAGGAATCGGGAGACCAGGCGGCGCTCACGAGGAATTCCGGCCTGCCGGTTGCGGACGGCGTGGTTGCGTAGGCGTAGGCCGGTTCGCCGTCGGTGGTGAGCTGCGTTTCCTCGCAGGTGCGCAGGTCGCGGAGCCACAGGTTGTGCTCCTTGAGGAAGACCTCCATCGTGCCGTCGGGAGAAACGATCGGTGCGGCGCCGCCCGGGGCGGGCAGCTTCCCGATGTCCTCCAGCCTGTTGCGGCGCGTGTCGTATCGCCATTTCCTGCCCAGTCCCTCGAACGTCATCACGGGCTGCCGGGCGTCGATCCACAGGTTGAACACGGGCAACCGATTCACATCGATCTCGGCACCCGTCGCGCCGCGAAGGCGCCTGGCCAGGGCCTCGTGATCGAAGGCCGGCATCGACGTCCGCTCCGTTGCGTCGACCAGCGTGAAGCGATAGCCGCCGAGCGTTTCTTCCCTGAACCAGAACTTGCCGGATCCCTCCAGCCAGTGAGGCACGACGCTCGCATTGAGGTGCCAGCCCCGCGACTGGCCGGCATGGAGCATCGCCGCGCGTTCGTAACGGACTTCCAGCGGCGTATCGGGCGCCGCATGCCCCGGCGTGGCCGTTCCTCCGTCCGGCTGCGCCGCCAGGCGCATCGGACAAGGGACCAGCAAGGCCAATGCGATCAACGCCGCGCGCAGGCGTGCGCGGGAATGCTCGATAGTCACTCGCACCTCACGTTCGATGACACTCATGGAACCGGACCGGCGTTCCGGACGATCTCAGTGCACCCGCTGCGACACGACGCGCCAGGCGGCGTGCTGCACCTCCCGTGCCGCGGCATCGTCGAGGTCGACGAGCACGGCTTCTCCCTCCCCTTCCCGCGCGATCTCTTCCTCGTCGACGACCACAGGACGTCCGCGGATCCCCGACGGCGCGCCTGCCGGGCTGAAGCCGGTGATCGTCGCGTAGACGACGCAGGCCGCGAGGTAGGAGCCGGCGGCGGCAGGATGTGAGCCATCGGGGAGGTACAGCGAAGGGACGCTGCCGCCCCGGTGCACCTCGGCCCAGGCCAGGCCGACGGGAGCAACCGGGATGCCGAGCTCTGCCGCGATGTCGTCGTAGCCCGCGGCGAGGCGTTGCTGGACAAGGGTGAATTCCTCCGGCGGATTCCGGCGCGCCCACGTCATGAACAGGACGGGCTCCGCCCCTTCCTGGCGGATGAGCGCCACCCATCGTCGGACGGCATCGTGAAACTGCGCGGGATCGGCCAGCCGCGCGCGCCCGTCGACGGCCTGCCCGCCCCACAGGCTCTGCTCCTGGAGGACGACGAAGTCCCACCGCTGCGATCGGAGCTTCTCCACGGCCGGACCGCTCTCGAGGTGCCAGCCGAGCGTTGCACCGCCGCGTCCGACGAGCTCGGCTTCGATCGCCGGCCCCGACGGCACCCCCGCGGCAATGGCCTCGAGGATGCCGGGCAGGTTGTTGTAGTACGTGTAGCTGTTGCCGATGAACAGCACGCGGTGCGTCGAGGCGGAGCGCATGAACTCGATCCGCTGCAAGCCCGTGCCGGCAAAACTCTCGATGTCCCCTTCCCTGGCCGCGCGAACCTTCCGGCCGCTTGCCGGCGCGAAGAATATCTCCTGCAGAAGGCGATCGCCGTCGAGGCGGTACCGGGTAACCAGTTGCACGTCGTTCACCCGGAAGGCGGAATACAGCGTGTCGCCGAAGATCGACGCGTCGAGCTCGAGCCCGGCGCCTTCGTCGAAAACGTAGCGATCGGCCGCCCGGCAGAACCGGTAGTCCTTGACCTGCCGCACTTCGCCGCTCTCGAAATAGGTCGAGCGCCAGTCGAGGCACCCGTCGTCAACATCGGGTCCGACGCCGATCTCCAGCACGACGTCTATCGGCGGCGCGCCATCCCGCGCGGGCAGGTTCTCCAGCCTGCCGCGCCAGGTGCCGTGCCAGCCAGCGAGGAAGCCGCTGTCGTCGTCCGCACCTGCCGCCCGCGCCTCGACCGGCGATGCCGGCGCAAGCCAGCACAGCAAGGCGCCGCAGACGAGGGTACGGAGAAGCGAGCTGATGGCCTAGAGCCTCCAGCGCACGCCGGCGAAATAGAAGCGCCCGACGTTGTCGTAGTTCGCTCCCCCGAAGCCCGCCCCGTATATGCCGGGTGGCGGCGTGGGCTCGAAGATGTTTTCCACGCCGAGATAGAGGCTCAGGTTGTCGAGCAAATCGTACCGGCCGCTGACGCTGTGGTAGAACTCGCCGCCGGTGTTCAGGAGATGCGGCGGGAGGATTTCCGGGTTGCGCGGCGGCTCCCCGCCCACGGACTCGACGTTGGCCGGATCCGTCCGGAGCTGCCCCGAGAACCAGCGGAGCGCGTAGGTGAGGTTCAGCCGGTCCCGATCGTACATGGCAATGAGATTGACCCGGTCTTCCGGAACGCCGACGCGCTTGAGCTGCTGCACCGTGAAGCCCGGATCGGTCGGATCCGGGTAATCGTTCCTCTCGAGCAGCCGGCTCGCCGTCAACCGCAGCATGAGCTGGCCACGCGCCTCCCAGCTCAACAGATAGCTCGCATCGAGATCCACGCCGCGCGCGGTCTGCCGCGCGATGTTCGAGCCCAGTTGCTCGATGAACGCGATGTCGAACGTTTCCGGATCCCGCGTCACCAGGTCACAGAACACGTTGTCGATGCTCTGCGAATCCACGCACAGGGTCACGAGCGAGTTGGCGGTGGGAAGGTCGATCGCGTCCTCGAGCTCCATGTCGAAGTAGTCCACCGCCAGCGTGAAGCCCGGCAGCGCCTCCGGCGCGAACACCACGCCCGCCGTCCACGTCCGCCCACTCTCGACGTCGAGGCGGGGATTGCCGCCCGTGACGCCGGGGACCGCGCCGCCGATCGTCGAAGCGATGAAGTCCGCGGGAATGCCCAGCGCGGCGCAGTTTGCCCGGCGGTGCGGCGAGCCCGAGTCGAGGTTCGACGTATCGCAGGGATCGAAGACGCTGAACGTGGTCGGTACGACGGGCGCGAACAGCTCGGCGGTATTCGGTGCGCGAACGGCCTCCTGCAGCGAGCCGCGCAGGCGAATGGCCGGAACCGGGGCGTAATTCAGGCCCAGCCCCCAGGAGGTGTTGGTGCCGACCCCCGTGAGGTCGTAATCGGCGATTCGCGCGGCGGCACGCAGCTCGAGGAGGTCCGCCCACGGGAGGTCGGCGAGAAGCGGGGCCACGATCTCGGCATAACCCTCCGTCACACCGACGTCACCCGAGATCGCCTGGATGCCGGCGCGGCTGGTGTCGCCGACGAGATCGCGCGGGTCGGGTCGAAAATCGGTGTCCTCCGTCCGCCTCTCGAAGCCGAGCACGAGCGAAACGGGGCCGCCGGGCAGCTCGAAAAGACCCTCGGTATCGGTGGAAACGAAGCCGCCGATGACGTGCTGCTCGAACGTGCCCTTCGCCACGGTGGAGACGTTGATGTAGTCGCGGGCGGCCGGGCTGACGGCGCCTTCGCCGAAGAAGCTCGTGGGCACGCACTCGTCGATATCGGGATTGCCGGTGCCGGTCGCGCCCGCGTCGAGCCGCGCCCGGCAGACGACTGCGCCGGGCTCGCCCAGGATACCGGCGACGTCCACGACGGCATCGGCGGCCAGGGCGATGCGCGGCACGATCGAATTGTTGAAAAAGCGGGAGTCGGTCTCGCTGCGGCCGTAGTTGTAAGACAGCTCGTAGTTCCAGCGATCGAGGAAGGTCCCCTCGATCCCGGCGACCAGCCGCGTCGTGAGCCGGTCGTTCTCGACCTCGGGGGCGCCGAGATCCCTGTTGATCCGGTTGATGCTGAAGGTCGTGGCGCCCGGCGGCAGGAGCGTCGTGAGCGTTTCCCGGGCGTCGGGGTCGAGGTACGGGTTGTCGAGCGAGAGGGTGAGCGCGCTGAACCCCGGCTGGCCGAAGGACCCGCTCTCGACGTCGATCACCTTGCCCTCGAAAAAGAGCGACGTAGTGTCGCTGAGCGCGTACTTGCCGAGCAGGTTCAGGCTCACGCGATCCAGGCTGGGCAGGAGCGTCTGGTCTTCTATGGAGTTGAGGCCGTCACCGCCCGACGTGATCGGAACGGGCGGGAAGAAGGACCGGGTGCCGGTGTCCGCGGGGTTGAAGCTCCCGTCCGGCGCGAAGCGCCATGCCGGAGGGTCTCCGGCGGGATTGGCGAAGGTGCCGCCCGTCGACAGGAACAGCAGGCGCAGGTCCTCCACCAGGACCTGGTCGGGAATGCCGTCGTTCGGGCCCGTATTGTTGACCAGGTCGGGTGCGAACGACGACTGGGTCGCCGAGAACTTGCGGTCCCGGTAGCGCAGGCTGTCATTGGTCGCGAACTCGATGCTGGCCACGACGTTGCCGCGCCCGTCGGCGAAGTTGCGGCCCGCCGTGATGTCGACCATCAGGGTATCCGCATCGCCTTCGCTGCTGATACCGCCGCGGATGTTGGACTCGAATCCTTCGAAATCGTCGCGCAGGACGAAGTTGACGACGCCTGCGATGGCGTCGGCGCCGTAGATGGCGGACGCGCCGCCGGTGAGTATCTCGACCCGCTCCACCAGCGCGCGCGGAATCGTATTGGTGTCGGGCTGGACGGTGGACTGGCTGCTCGACACGTGCCGCCGGCCGTTGACCAGCACCAGCGTTCGCGAGGTACCCATGCCGCGCAGGTCCAGCAGGTTCAGGCCGACGGACGAGGAGGCCTCGAAGCCGGCCGAGGCCGCCTGGTTGTTGGATGCCTGGAACTGCGGCAGGTCCGATATGACGTCGCCCAGGGAGACGCTGCCGTTGGCGATGCTCAGGTAGTCGGCCCTGTAGACCGCTATCGGCGCAGGCGCATCGAACGCGCTGCCCGGCAGCCGCGTCCCCGTCACGACGATTTCCTCGAGGGCGCGGGACTCCGCGGCAGGCGAAGCATCGCCATCGTCGGTCTGCGCGGCCGCGCCGTTGCCCAGGAAGAATGCCGCGACCATGGCGGCAAAGCCTCCCTTCCTGACCTCCCCTTTCGTATGTTTCATTGCTCGTTCCCCAGGCACAGGCTCCGTCTCGGAGATCGCGGTCAGCACGCCCTCGCTGAACACCGGCCGTAAGCCCGTTCCCGCCAGCAGCTTTTCGACGGCGGTGCCGAGGCTGTAACGGCCGCGCAAACGATTCGCCGTTTTCTGCCGTACCGTGTCGTACGGGAATATCAGCGTAATGTTTGCCTGTTCGGCGAACTGTATGAGCGAGAGATCCGCTCGTTGCCGAGGAATGTCGAACCAGATCGATTCGTCGCCGGAGTCGCCTGCAGCGGAAACATCGAGCATCGGGAATGCCACGAGGCATACCGCGAGCAATGCTGCAGACAGGACACGGCGTAGTCCGCCATCCTCGTCACGGCACCTTTTCGGCGCCTGACGGGAAGACGAGTCAGCGATCATTTTCCCCCATCACGTCCTTGGCGGCGGAACGCCCATGACAGGCACGCTGGAGATGAGGATTGCGGCCTGGCTACTCTCCACTGAGAAGGACTTTGTCGTCGCCCACTCTTTCATAGGTGATGTTGAAGTTCTGGCGCAGGGCCGCGAGCAATCCGTCCACGTCACCGGCCTTGAAAAGGCCTGCGATGCGGACTTTCTTGGAAGCTTCGTCCAGGAACACGAACTCCACCGCCGTATAGCGCTCGATCTCCGCGAGAGCTTCCTCCAGCGATTCGCCGCGAAAGATCACGTTGCCTTCGCGCCACGACAGCTTCACCGCGATGTCTTCCGGCCTGATGGTTTCGGTCCTGATGTCGTCGAGGTCGTCGGTGTCGTCATCGATGTACGCGGCCTCGCCGGCGGCGACCAGCGGCGACGACTGGGTGAGCGCGATCGGCCGGCCGGCCTCGATCTCGCCGACATTCCTGTCGACCACACCGACCATCACGACACCTTCCGTGACCACGAGCTCGATCCGCTTGTCGCTGGTGATCTCCACGTTGAACTCGGTACCGACGGCCTGCACGATCTTGCCGCCGACGATGACGCTCAGGGGCCGGTCCCGCTCGTGCGCAACCACGAGGTGCATCTCTCCCCGCTCGAGCGTCAGGAGCCGGTTGAATTCCGTGTAGCTCACCCGAACCACCGTGTCGGTGTTCAGGCTCATGCGTGTGCCGTCGGCCAGGGTGTAGGAAGCCTGGTTCCCGATCTCGGTCCGGTAGACATTTGCCTGCGAGGCGACTCGCTCCTGCGTGCGATCGCCGGGCAGGCCGCCCAGCGAGAACCAGGCGAGCACGCTGGCGGCCAGGGCAATCGATGCCGCCATTGCCGTGAGAAGCCGTGGCACACGGGACGAGGTGCGGGGCCGGACCGGGCACACATCGGCCAGGCGAGCCAGGACATCCATCCTGTCCCAGAGCTTCGCCATGCGCATCAGGGCGCGCTCGTGCTCGGGGTTCCGCGCCAGCCACTCATCGAGCTCCGCCTGTTCCGCGCCGGACAGGCCCCGATCGATCCTGGCAATCCACGCGCTTGCCTCCTCGTGGACGGCCGTTTGCCTCGGCAGCTCTCGGACGTTGCTCACAGGTGCCCTCCGGATCGACGCTTCGCCCGGTGACCGATCGGCCCACCGGCGGCCCGATGACCGATCGGCCCACCGGCGATCTTCGAGCCATCCGAGAGCTGGCCGCTCACGGAGTACGAGCAGCGCTTGAGGCCGTTGGCGATGTGCTTCTCCACGGTCTTCTCGCTGATCTTCATCGCCCGCGCGATCTCGCGCTGGGAATATCCGTAGACCTTCCGCAGCACGAAGGCCCGCCTGCATTGGGGCGGCAGGCTCCGGATCGCGTTGCAGAAGATCGAGAACTCCTGTTCGGCCGATACCCGGTCCAGGGTGTCGTCGCACCAGTCGTCCGAGGAGCGGGCGCTCAGCTCGTCGTCGTCGCCGATGGCGTCGACCAGCCTCGACTCGGCGCGCTTCACGTGATCCTTCGCCAGGTTCCGGGCGACCTCGAACATGAACGACCTGGGCGACTTGATTTCACTGGGTTTTTCGACCAGGCACAGCCGGACGTACGTCTCCTGGACGATATCTTCGACTTCCTTCGCCGGCACGATGCGCCGGACCGCGCTGGCGAGGCTCTTGCGCAGGGAGTCGAACAGCGTGGCTATTGCGGGGTCTTCTGGCACCTGCCGGTATTCCACTTTTCCACGGGCGGACCGCTCACCATGGTGACGATTCAGGGGCCATTTTCCCCCATGTCGTTACCCCGCAGCGGCGTCGTTCCTACGTCCCGTCCCGCCGAGTGCGTACCGACGCGATCGGAGTATCAGGGCCGGGATCACGCGCCACGGGTCCTCGCTTTTTCCGTGGCCGACAGGTCGCTGCCGCGGACCTCCCGCCCGACGACGCTGCATTGATCGAACGCATCGCCTCGGGCGCATCAGGACGGCAGCAGCGGATCAGCTCGCGCTCAGCTCATCGAGCCACGTGCGCGGTGAGACGACGCGCGTACCCGGTGGAGCGCCGGCGAGCAATGCCGAGTCTCCTGTGATCAGGCCCGCTCCGGGCCGGGCTGCCAGGAGTTGCCAAAGGAAGTCGTCACCCGAATCGGGTGCCGTTTCATTGCGACCCGCGATATCGACCACCACGGCGTCTGTCGCAAGCGCTTTGAGCAGCGCATCCACGTCGTCCGTCGAAAGGTTGTGACGCGCCTGGATGCGCGGCCGCAGCAGGACGGTCCGATATTCGGCGAGCAGATCCACACAAAGAAGGAAGCGTAGCCGTCCGTTCAACATGCTATCCAGAATCCTCACCGGGGGGGACTCTGGGTCTGCGGTCAGAACGCCGGCCACTACCACGCTGGTATCCACCACCCACACGGGCGACGGGATGGTGGCGTCACTCAACGGTCGCGTACCGCGCGCGTTTCTTCGAGAGCCAACCGCTCCGCCTCCTTGGCCGCCAATGCGGAGCGGGCCCGGGCGGCAGCGACCAGCGCTCGAGCATCCCGGTCGGGCTTGATCCCGTAGGCCTCGAGGCTTTCACGGACCAGTGCGCCGATAGTCGTACCCCGGCGGGCCGCGGCCGCTTTCAGTGCTGCATGGAGCTCGGCGGGCAAGTTGATCGTGAGTCGGTTCATGGGCGGCTGCTCCACTCGGCGCCCGACCCAGATTAGCTGAGCGGCATCAATGCGTCAATATGGATATGTGCATGTACGACTATCCGTCGATACGATTCCCGGGATCAGGCCGGACGACCTCGTTTCGGCTGAACGCCGTCAGGCGTCTCTGCAGCGTCTCTTGAAGCCGGGCGCAAGGACGGCGTCGATTCGCTCCAGCGCCCCGAGCGCCGGCAGGGCGAGCTCGACTGCGCCGCCTGGTGCTTCGGGCTCGCGCAGGTTGATGCGGACCAGGGTGCCGTCGAGCTCCGTAGCGAGACGCTGCGACTCGTACCGGATCGTGGGCAGCCGGGTACCGGCACCGAGCTCGACGATCGCGACGCGCGCCTGCGCGATGCGCAGCTCCTCGAGCCAGGCTTCATACCTTGCCATCTGCGCCGCCGTCACGTCGCCGATCCAGTTCCAGTCGTTGAACATGAGCACGTTCGGCCGCGCGATCGCGCCGCAGTGGGGGCAAGTCGGCAGCGGGCCTCGTGCTTCGAGCTTCCCGAGATCGATGTCCAGGTCCTCGCCGGCATCCGGCCACACGGCATCGTGGCAGGGCACGCTGCACTGGTTCCGATGAATGTTGCCGTGGCACTCCGCCACGCGATCGGCACTGAAGCCTGCGCGCTCGAAGTGACCGTCGACATTGGACGTGAAGACGAAATAGCCGTGGGGCATCGCCCTGCCCCATTCCAGCAACAGCGCGTGGCCGCGATGCGGCTCTGTCTCGCGGTAGAGCTGCCTCCTGTGCCCGTAGAAGGCCCACGCCATGCGCGGATTGCGCTCGAACCAGGCGGGCGTCGCCATCGCTTCGAAGGAGAGCCCCAGGTGCTGCAATCGCGGGTAGGCGCGCCAGAGGCCCTGGTTGCCGCGGTAATCCGGCAGCCCGGAATCGACGCCCATGCCCGCCCCGGCCGTGACGACCAGGGCAGCGGCGCTTTCGATCGCGCGGGCAGCCGATTCGGCGGCGGTCTGCAGGTCGCGGCTCTTCCTCTGCACCATTCGGAACGGGTAGCTGGCAAGCGTCCTTTCAGCATACAAGGCGGCAGGAACGCGAGCCATCGACCGTCATCCACGGCAATTTGATACGCTCCGGAAAAAGCGATGGGGAGAATCACCATGCGATCACAGACACTCGTCATCGCGTTCCTCCTGGTGGCGGGCTGCCAGCCCGACACCGGTATGCCCCCGGAAGCGGAAACGAAGGAAGGGCAAGTCTCCGCCCGCGTGCTGATCGTCACCGACGAATCCGATCGCATGGAGCCGCTCGCGGCATTCCTGGAGGACAAGGCGGGGATTCGCAGCACGATCATCGATTACGCCGTGCTGCCCGAGAGCGAGCGGCGCCTGCCGGAGGGTCTGTCGCACTACGACGCCCTGGTGGGTTACATCCACAACGAGCTGAACGAGCCGACCGAGCTCGCGATCATCGACTACACCGAGAACGGCGGCCGCTTCGTCGCCGTGCATCACATGATCAGCAGCGGCAAGGCGAGGAACCGCTACTACTTCGACTTCCTCGGCGTGGCGATGGATGGCATCGAGCAGGCCCGCGAGCCGGCGGAGCCGGGCGGGCATTACATGTGGCGCGAGCCGGTCGAGAAGACGGTGTTCAATCTCGCCCCGGACCACTACATCACGAGCCACGACATCACGTGGCTCGAGCACGCTCCGTTCGTGGCTGACGACGCGCCGGACATGGAAGTGGAGATGCGCCCCGCGATCACTATGCAGCGGACCGAGGTCTATGCGAACGTGAAGCGCACCGACGGCGACGCGAAGACGCTCCTGCTCGGCTACACCTATACCGACGATCGCAACGGCGTCACGCACTCGCAGGCGACCGACGGGTGGATCAAGCCGGCCGGCGACGGGTACGTCGTGTACATACAACCGGGTCACTTCGTCGAGGAGTTCACCGACCCGGACAACATCCTGAACCAGCTCATCCTGAACGCGATCACCTGGCGGCCCGAGTAGCGCTGCACCGATCAAGCTCGGGTCCCGGGCGGCGTTCAAAATTCTGGAAACCAGAATGATCGAGCTATCCTTCTGAAGTTACGACTTTGTCGTCGCACAGAGCTGGTAGCAACCGGGCCACGACTTGTAGCTTTGGAGGCGATGCCCACGGACTCGTCGCGGGTTGTGAGCTGCCGACTCCAGTTGCCCGAGCAGCCGGATTCGGTTGGTGAAGTCAGCGCGATCCGGCACCAGGAAACAGGAAAACCGGAGCGTAAGGAGCAGCAGGTCACATTCCGGCGCTCTCGGGCGTGCCACCATTCCGCAGATGATCCCGAAGCTCCTGATCGCGTTCGCTGTCCTGCTCGCGTTGGCCGTCCTGGCCCGCCTGGTGTCGGCACGCGGGAAGCCGGCCCGGTATCCGTACGGCCGGAAGGAAGCTTTGTTCACGCCCGCGGAGCGCTCGTTCCTCGGAGTGCTGGAGCAGGCGGTCGGCCAGCACTATCGCGTTTTCGGCAAAGTCCGCGTCGCCGACGCGATCGGCGTGAAAAGCGGGTTGAGCAGCAGCGAACGGCAAAGCGCGCTCAATCGTATCCGGTCGAAGCACTTCGATTTCCTGCTGTGCGACAGGGAGGATCTCTCGATCGTCTGCGCGATCGAGCTCGATGACAAAAGCCACGGCAGGAGCTCGCGCCGGGAGCGCGACGCGTTTCTCGACGAGCTTTGCCGCAACACCGGCCTGCCGCTCCTCAGGATTCGGGCGAGCAAGGCCTACCCCGTGCCGGAGATCAGGGTGAAGATCCTCGAAGCCACGGGACGGAAGCTGGAACCCTTGCTCTCACCTGGCGCGCCGCCGGCGCCTCGAACGACGGCCGCTTCGCGACTCGCACCGACGATCCGCCTTCATGAATGAGAAACTCGCTTACGCGATCGCGATCGTCGGCGGCGCCCTGCTCTGGCTCGTCACCGCGGCGCTGGCCGGGGTGCGCGAAGCCTGGGACTCGTCCTCGTACTGGCTGGTGGCCTACCCCCTCTCGATCGCGCTCGCCGGCGTGCTGGGTTACGCCGCGCCTGCAAGGCCGTGGCGCTGGGGTCTGGCGGTGATGCTGGCGCAGGCTGCTGCCCTGGCGTTCGTCACTTCCGACTTCGGCCTGCTGCCGCTCGGTATGCTCCTGTTCGCGTTTCTCGGACTGCCGGCGATCGCCCTCGCCAGGTACGCCTCCCGGATCCGCCTGCGCCCCTGACGAACGATCCGGCTGACGGCGTGCTGCTCAGCCCGTGAGCTTCTCGCGCGGGATGCGGATGTCGAAGTGCTCGGTGACCTGCGCGCTGCGGCGCACGGCCTTCTCGGTGGAGTACAGGAGCTTCGTGCCGGAGGCGTCGAAGACGCGCACGTAGACGTCGGGCTGCGTCTCGTTGATGTCGCGGTACTGGGCCTCCATGTAGTCGATCTCGAAGTTGCCTTCCGCGTCCGTCGTGGCCTCGCCGAGGTCGTCGTCGAACACCAGGTCCTTGTCGTACGCACGGACCCGCAGCCCCGAAAGCGGCTTACCCGATTCGTCTTCGACGATTGTCCCGATTACACGCATAGGCTCCTCCCGCTGGCCACTGCCATTCTAGGAGTGAGCTCCGGAAGGCGCAAGAATCTTTGGCGGTGACCAGGGTCGCGCGCGAATACGGCGAGCCGCACGACCAAGTCGGCACCAGCCGGATCGTTACTCGAGCTCCGCCGCGATCCCCCGGATCTCCTCGGCGCTACGCTCGCCGCCCAGCGCCGTACCCGGCACGAGGTACCGTCCCTTGTCCAGGCCGCCGATGAGCACCGGCTCGTAGCCGATGTCTCGGATCAGCCGGGAGGCCACCTCCACGGCTTCGGCATCGTCGCTCGCGATCGGCATGCCGACGCGTCCCGGCTCCCGGTACGCCCGCCCCATGCGCTCCGCGCCGATCGCGTTGAACGCGCGCACCAGGCGCGCTCCCGGTAACAACTCCGCCGAGGCGAGCCCCGCGCCCTTCTCGCGCGCCCACTCGGCGATCTCGCCGTCGCGCGTCGGGAAGGGATTGCAGGTATCGATCACGACCTTGCCCTCCAGCAAGTCGCCCACGGTCTTGCCGACGTCCGGCAGCGAGCCGTACGGCACCGACACCATGACGACGTCGCCGAAAGCGGCGGCCTCGCGCGGCGTGCCGGCGCGTGCCCCGTCGCCCAGCCGGGCCGCGAGTGCCTCGTCGTGCTCGAGGTGCCGCGACGAGAACATCACTTCGTATCCCGCCCGGACCCAGGCGGCGCCGATCGCGCTGCCCACGTCACCCGAGCCGATGATGCCGATCTTCACCTTGTCCTCCGCGCCGGCGGAAAAGGGCAGCAACGCCGCGAACGCGGTGGCGACGACGAGGAACAGGCGACGATTCGGATTCATGGGCAGCCTCCGCCGGCTCGGGACGATCGCCGGGCACGTCACAAGAATACCGCCTCCGGGCCGGCGCGCCACGGCGATTCTCAACGCCTGCCGCGCCGCCGCCTTCCCGGATGTGCCACCATTACCGCCCAAGCAGGACGACGAGGTGCACATGGCCGGGAAAGGTGACGCCACGACGAAGCGCCTGCGGGCGATCTGCCTCGCGCTGCCCGAGGCCGTCGAAAAGGAGGCCTGGGGCGATCCGACGTTCCGCATCCGCGACCGGATCTTCGCCATGGAGAAACGCGGCGACGGCCGCATCTCCGTCTGGTGCAAGTCGACGCCCGACGAACGCGACGTGCGGCTGCTCGCGGCGCCGCACCTGTTCTTCATACCGCCGTACGTCGGCTCGAAAGGCTGGATCGGCATGCGGCTCGACGACGACCCGGACTGGGAGGAAGTCGCCTCTCTCGTGCAGCAGAGCTACCGGCTGATCGCGCCGCGGCGGCTGGCGAAGCTCGTTGCGCCTTGACGGCGAGCCGGAGAACATCGAGTGGACAGGCCCGAAGACCGCATACCGGACGTGCGCGACGGACTCACCCGCGAGGAGCGCGTGGTGCTGCACGTGCTGCGGGAATGCCAGGCGGAGCGCAAGGGCCGCGACGTGCCGACGGCGATGCTATGGGGGCGCGTCTGCGAACATTTCTACATCAGCCCGGAGGCGCTGACGGAGATGCTGGCGCGCCTCGGCGCGCGCTAGCGGGCACCGACGCGAGACGTTGCGGGCAGTAGTGCGCGATCGATTGTGATCTCGCCTGCGCGTGGTCAGCGGCGGCCGCCGACTTCGTCGATGTGCTCCAGGAGGTCCGCCGGGTCCTCGTACACGCGGTAGGCACTGGCCCGCACCAGTTCGTCCTCGCCGTAGCCGCCCGACAGCAGGCCGACGCCGAGCGCGCCGGCACGCCGCGCCGCGAGCATGTCCCACACGCTGTCGCCGACGACGCACGCGCTCTCGATGGGCTGCTGCAGCCGCTCCGCCGCCGCGAGGAACAGGTCGGGATCCGGCTTCGCGTACCGGACCATGTTGCGGGTGACGACCACGGCGCGGTCCGGATCGACGCCGAGCCGCCGCAGCACCGGCCCCGCCGTCTCGATGTAGCCACTCGTCGCGATTGCCCACGGAATGCCCGCGCCGGTCAGGTAGTCCAGCAACTCCCGCGCACCCGGCAGCGGCCGCACCTCGCCCGAGCGGCGCTGGTACGCCTCGCGGTGCGCCAGTACCAGCCGCTCGATGCGCTTCGGGTCGATCTCGAGCCCCGTCTCGCGCAACAGCATGTTCGTGAACAGGCCGCCCGACATCCCGATCTTCCGGTGGATTCGCCACACCGCCAAGTCGATGCCGTCGTTGCGCAGCGCCTCGTGCCACGCGAGCACGTGCTCGTACACGCTGTCGACCAGCGTGCCGTCGAGATCGAAGATGAAGGAGGTCTGGCGGGCGGGCATGGCATCATGGTAACGCAATCGCCCGCGGCCGGTCGGCCTCGCGTGCCCCTGGTTTGTCGGCCGAGCGGCATTCGTGCACTATCGTGCAACCTCCCCCGCGCAGTGCCGGAGTGCCGATGACGGGCCACGACGTTCCACCCGTTCCACCGTGCCGCCACGCGCCGCAGGACCCGCGCTCATGCCGATGACGCGGCGCAGCGCGCTCGCCCGCCTCGCCGCCCTCGCGGCGACGAGCGCCCTGCCCCGCAGGATGCCGGCCGCCACGGCCCCGTCCGACCCCCTCGCCGGCACGATCGCTCACTACCTCGCCGGTCTCGACGCCGGCGAATGGACGGCGACCGAGATCACCGCGCTCGCCCTGGAGCGCTGCGCCGCCCACGGCGCCGCGTGGCGCGCCATCGACGTGCTCGATCCCGACGGCGCGCTCGCCGCCGCCCGCGAGGCCGACGCAAGGCGGCGCGGGGACCGGCGCCTCGGCCCGCTCGACGGCGTGCCCGTCTTCGCCAAGTCCATCCACGACATGCGCGGCCTGCCCACCACCGCCTCGAACGCCGAATGGGCGCGTTTGTTTCCCGAGGCCGTCGCACGCGACGCCATCGAGGTCGCGCGGCTGCGCGCCGGCGGCGCAATCGTGCTCGGCAAAGCCGCCGCCGACGATTTCGCCTATCGTGGCAACGGCACCAGCAGCCACACCGGCCAGGTCCTGAATCCTTACGATCCCGGCGGCACGCGCACGCCCGGCGGCTCGAGCGCGGGCGCAGCGGTCGCCGTGGCCGGCGCGCTGGCGTTCGCGGCGCTCGGCACCGACGACGGCGGCTCGAACCGCATTCCCGCGCAGTTCACCGGCGTGGTCGGCATGAAGCCGACCTTCGGGCTCGTGCCGCGCACCGGTGTCATCCCCACCTGGCCGTACCTCGACACGCACGGACCGCTCGCGCGCACCGTCGCCGACGCGGCGCGCCTGCTGGCCGTCATCGCGGGCGCCGATCCTGCCGATCCGTTCTCTCTCGATGGCGCGGCGGATCTCCCGGCCCTGCACGACGACGCGCTCGACGGCGCGCGGCTCGGCCTCGTCGAAGCGCACGTCCCGCGCGCCGCGATGACGGCCGAAGCGCTGGCCACGTGGGACCGCGCGGTGGCCGACCTGCGCGCCGCCGGCGCCGTCGTCGTGCCGTTCACGCCGGCCGTCACGCTGCACACGGTGCAGGAAGCTTTCGCGGATGCCGCTACCGAGCGGGGCGACGTCCCGCCGAACCCGAAGTCCGCCGCGCCGACCGCGAGCGCGCTGTACCGTTACTTCGAGGGACGCTCCGACGACCCGCGCGCCGCGATCCGACGCGGCTACCGCGCGTACCGCGCGTTCTACGACGTGCTGCCGGCTTCCTACGAAGACTGCGAGCCGTTGTTCGAGAAGCACATGACCGACGACGCGGCGGCGCAGTCGTTCGCGCGCTCCCGCGCGGCGGTGCTGCAGGCGCTGGCGGACTCGATGCACACGCAGCGCGTCCAGGCGATGGTCTACCCGACGATGCCCTTCAACGCGCCGCGCGCGGTCGATAGCTGGCCGGATGTCCGCACGCCGCTCGGCTACGGCAACTGGCTCGGCCTGCCCGAGGTGTCGGTGCCCGCGGGCTACGGCAGCGACGGCCTGCCGGCGCTGAATCTCTCGATCGTGGGCCTGCCGGGCGAGGACGCGCAGGTGCTCGCGCTCGCGCACGCGTTCGAGCGCCAGGCGCCGCGTTTCAGAACGCCGCCGCGCCCCACCTGATACAAACGCGTGCGCCGATCGGGGACGGTTATCCCGGGCGCCGTCCGATCCCGACGTTGATCGCGTTCGTCAGCACTGCCGCGCCGCTCCCGCCGGCCCGCTCCCGGATGAGGTCTTCCGCCGCCTGGCGGGCGACATCGAGTTGCCCCGGCGTGAGCGCGAGGCTGGCGAGCACCATGCGCGGGATCGGGTTGCTGTTCATCATCCAGGTCCAGAACTGATCGCCGGAGGCGTACTCCTTCTCTTCGGACGTCTGCTCCACCTGCACCTGCTCGAGCCCGGCAGCGGCCATTTCGCGGCGCAGCTTCTCCGGATCCTGGACCTGGAACGGGAGCGGCGGCGGATCCTGCGGCAGCCCGGCGAATCCCGGCACGACGGCCTGCACGGCGCGCGTGAAGAAGCGGAGGAACTCCACCTTCGCGGGTGAGCCGAACGCGACGACCACCACCTGTCCGCCGGGCCGCGTCACCCTCGCCATCTCACGAAGCCCGCGCGGCAGGTCGGGAAACAGCATGACGCCGAACTGCGAGGCCACCATGTCGAAGCGGTCGCTCTCGAGGTCGAGTGCGTGGCCGTCCATCACCCGCGCTGCGAGCTCGAGGCCTGCCGCCCGCGCGCGCCGCTCGAGCCGTTCGATCATGAGCGGGGATATGTCCACGGCCGTGACCCGGGCACCCAGCCGCGCGGCCGCGAGGCTGACGGCGCCGCTGCCGGCGGCGACGTCGAGCAACGTCGTGCCGGGCCGGAGCCCGGCCAGCCGCAGGGCATGCATCGCGAGGGGCAGGTTCGAAGGGGTGACGATCTCGTCGTAGCCGGGGGCGAGCGCGTCCCAGGAGCGGGCGGCTGCGTCCGGGGATGCGGGTCCACGCTGCGGTCCCGGGTCGGGCTTCGTTCGCGGACGCGCCATCGCGTTCACCGTGGGTTCGCCGGCCAGACCGTCGACCCTAGACGATGACGGCAGCGGCCGAAACCCGTTGCTCGCAATCTGTGCGTTCTGTAACGACCGAAACGACGTTCGCGTCGCGCACGTTCGTCAGCTTCAGGTGCGCGCCCGCTGGCGCGCCTGCCGCGGGTCGCTCGGCTCGGAGAACGCCAGGCCCTGCCGGGTGACGATCAGGTACGTCCCGCGCACCAGCAGCGGGACGGCGAACACCACGATCATCGCGTAGCCCATGGCGGTGTAGCCCTTCGCCACCAGGTCGATGATGCCGACCCGCGCCAAAAGCAGCGACAGCAACAGCGTGACCACGGCAATCGCACCGTCGGTGCGGCGGGACATGGGCCGGCGCCCGGCGTCGACCAGGCCCTGGTCGATCCGCGCCACCAGCGCGTAGATCATCCCGGTCGCCGTCTCGATCAGCGTCCAGCCGACGACGATGCCGAACAGCACGACCACCCACCCGGCCTCGCGCGTGAGCATGGCGAGCCACGGCACCGGGGCGTCGAACACGGCCGGGTCCGGGTAGAAGCCCATCAGGGCGAAGTAAGTCAGGAACCAGGGGATCGTCATCGCCAGGCCGGCCACGGCGGCCGCCACGGCCGTCTGCCGCAACCGGGTCTGGCGGCGCACGGTGAACAGGGCCGCGGGGTACACCGCCAGGTTGTAGCCGACGTAGAGGATGCCGGTCCAGATCACCAGCCACGTCGACACGCCGGGCGTCATCGAGTGATTGCCGCTCGCCAGGTTGGCGACGATGCGGTCCCAGTTGCGCGAGATCACCAGCGTGGCGAACAGCACGTAGCCGAGGTAGAGCGCCAGCGTCCCCCAGCTCTTGAACCTCTCGATGAGCCCCTCGCCGTAGAAGTTCAAAAGCCCGACGATCGCGATCATCAGCACCACGCCGACAAGGTAGTCGACGCCCAGCGTATCGCGCAGGATCTCCCCGGTGGCCGCCGCCATGATCGCGATGATGAGGATCGCCAGCAGGACGTAGACGATGTCGAACAGCCAGTACAGCGGCCCGACCAGGTGCCTGAGCAACGTGCGGTAGTCGAACGCCTGGAACCGGCGGGCGACCTCGAACGTCAGGAACGCCATCACGCCGAAGCCGGCCATGATCCACAGGCCGGCGATCCAGCCGAGCGCGCCGTACTTGGCGCCGAACTGCACGATCTCGCGCCCGGTGGCATAGCCGCCGCCGATCAGCACGGATTGCAGGATCACGCCGGGGAGCAGCAGCCGCCCGTAGTGTCCCTCGAAGAAGCCGCCCGACCGGAGCGGCGGCGGCTGGTGACCGTTCGATTCGTCAGGACTCATGGCCCGGGCACTCCCCCGTTGTTTTCGTCACGTCTATCAGAGCCGGACACGGCGTTCAACTTTACGCGCAGCGCAGCAGGATTTTCGCGGCTGCAACGCGCTGCCTCGCCGGCGCCGGCCGGCGACGCGTCGACCCGCCGCGAGCCCGTAGGCGGCGTCCGCCCGGTGCGGCTTGGGAAAACGGAACCGCATGGTGAACTGCCGGGCGCTCATGGGGAGGGCTGCCAGATACTGGCCGAACTGAAGCGCCGGAACGTCATCCGGGTTGCCGGCCTTTACACCGTCGTCGGATGGCTGCTCGCGCAAGTGGCGTCGTTGCTCGAGGAGGCGCTCGGCCTCCCCGAGTGGTTCGACGCCGTCGTCGTCACCCTGCTGATCCTCGGCTTCCCCCTCGCGCTCGTGCTCGCCTTGAAGGACGCCGCGCACCCGGATTTCCGGTCGTTGCTGGCGGCGTGGAAGGAAGAGGTCGAACCACTCCGCGAGCTTTATATCCGCTCGCCGCCGTGGAACGCCGACCGCGCGGACATCGCGGCGATCGAGGGCGACTTTCCTGCCGCCAAAAGATTCTACTCGGCGGCGATCGACGCGGGTTGGCGCAACCCGTTCTTCGTCTCCCGCGTTCCCCGCAAGTTCCTGCCCCCGGATGCGGAGTTCGACGCGCTGCTCTCGCGCATGGCGGAGCTCATCGACGCCGAGCGGCGCTCGCTCGGCCTTCCGCCGTTCGAGGCCGAACGGGTCGCCGAGTCGACCTGAGGCGCCGAACCCCGCCGGCGCCGCCGCTCGAGCTTCCCCGGGCGGCACGCCGTCGTTTTCCCCACCTTCAACCGGAACACCGGGTCGCGCAGGAGCGACTCCGCGGGCTGCATGATCGGGTTCGACGCCAAGGTCCCGTAGTGCCCGGAACGCCGCGAGCAAGGCCGCCCCGGTTGACAGAGTATTACGACGCGTAATATTGTTGGACGTAACTGGAGCCCAGCCGATGTCCGATCCGACCACGCTCGAATTCGCCATTCTCGGCCTGCTGTCGTCCGCGCCGCAGTCCGGCTACGACCTGATGCACGTCTTCGAGACCACCGCCATCGGCAACTACAGCAGCAGCCCCGGCGCGATCTACCCCGCCCTCAAGCGACTGGAGAAGAAAGGATTGATCGACGGCGTGGTCGACGACTCGCAGGCGCTCCGGCCGAAGAAGGTGTTCCGCCCGACGGCTTCCGGCAGGCAGGCGCTGCGCCGCTGGCTGCGCGCCGGGATCACGCGGGACGACGTCCAGCGCCGGCTCGACGAGCTGCTCCTCAAGTTCGCCTTTCATTCGCTGCTCGACGCGCGGGCATCGCGCGACTTCCTCGCGCGCCTGGCCGCAGCGATCGACGATTACGTGGCCGGGCTCAAGGAGCAGCGAAAGCTCTTTCCCGACGACGGACCGCCGCACGGGCGGATGGCGTTCGAGTTCGGCATCGAGCAGTACCGTGCCTGCGCGCGCTGGGCGCGCAGGGCCCTGCAACATTTCGAGGAACGGGAACGATGAAGCCGCTGAAGCTGATCGGATCGTGGGCGTGGCGCCTGGTCGTGGCGGGAGCCGGTTACGCCGCCGGCATGGTGCTCGGCGGCATCGCCGCCACGGCGCTGGGGCTCGAGCCGCCGCGATCCCCGCCCTCCGACGACCCCGCCGCCGGCGCAATGCTGCTGCTGCCCGGCGGCATGGCGCTCGCGCTGGGCCTCGCGGCGATGGCGAAGGGTCTCCCGGGAACGCGATGGCAGCGCTGGCTCGTCCTCGGCACCTTCGCGTACGTGGTGAACGGCGTCGGCACGACCCTCGAGCTCAGCGAATTCTCGAACCTGGGTGGCGGACCGTTCTCGCTGGTCCTCAACCTGCCGGCGAGCTACCTGTGTGCGCTCCTCGTCGTCGCGTTGTTCCGCGCGTCGCCGGCGGCGGGTCTCGCGGACACGACCAGCGTCTTCAGCCTCCCTCCGGTTGCGCTCGCGGGCCGGTTGCTGCTCGCGTTCCTCGCCTTCCCGGTCCTGTACTTCGTGTTCGGCATGCTGGTCGCGCCCATCGTGCTGCCGCACTACGAGCAGATCGATTTCATCATCGTCCCGCCGCTCGGCACCATCCTGTTCCTGGTCGCGTGCCGCAGCGTGCTGTTCCTGCTCGTGACGGTTCCCGTGATCGTCCGCTGGGGCCTGTCGCGCGGCCGGCTCGCGGTCGCGCTCGCCACCGGTCACTTCGCGGCGGTGGGGTTGTGCGGCCTGGTCCAGGCACAGTGGTTCCCGCCGGTGCTGCGATGGACGCACGGCGTCGAGATTCTCGCCACCTCGGTCGTCTACGGCGCGGTGCTCGCGTGGCTGCTCTTCCCGGTGCCGCGGGCGCCCGCCGCGGCGGCCGCTGCCGGCGACGCGTAACGGCGAGCGGCGCTCGCGCCTAGAGGGCCGGGTTCGGCGGGCGGGTTTCGAGCACCTCGACCGGCGCGCCGAGCTCGAGCTCGCCGTCGGCGAGCGGAACCAGGTTCTGACCGAAGTACACCTCGCGGTCCGCGCCGCGCCGGTAACGGCCGAGCGTCGTCAGCGGCTCGCGCCCGGGCAGGAACTTCCCCGTCTCCGGATCGACGGTCACCATCACGCAGCGCGAGCACGGCTTCGCGACCGTGAGCTCGAGCTTGCCGATGCGGATGCGCGACCAGCCGTCTTCCGCGAACGGCTCGCTGCCCGCCACCACCAGGTTCGGGCGGAATTGCGACATGCGATGCACGCGATCCGTGCGCGTGTTGAGGTCGTCCAGCGAAGCCTGGGAAATGAGCATCAACGGATAGCCATCCGCGAAGCTCAACGCCCGCCCGACCTTCGCCCGGAAACGTTTCGTCTCGTGCCCGAGCCACAGCAGCCGGACGTCGGTGCCGAGCACGCCGCTGAACCATTCGTCCAGCGCGGCCGTCGTGGTCAGCGCCGCGAACTCGTCGCCCCAGACGGCGGTATCGAGCGGCTCGGCCGTGAATTCCGCTTCGCGCGCGACGATCTCGCCTCGCTCGGGATGCGTGATGCGCAACCCGCCGGCAATCGGCCGCGCCACGACCCGTTGCAGCCCCGGGTACTGGCGTGCGGTGAGAAACCGGCCGTCCGGCCGCGCCACCATGTAGCGGCGATCGTGATCGATGCCGAGGAAACCCACCTGCGCCCGCTCCAGCGCCTCGCCGGCGGTGGACTTGATCGGGTACCGCCAGAGCTCGCTGAGTCGCATCCCGTTGCCTGCGCTCATGGGGCTTCACCGGGTCGGTGCACGGCGGCAGAGCGCGTTGCGGAGGCTCTCCCCCGCCGTACGGTGACGGGCGTACGCGGCGGCTCGCGGCGATGCGGCTTCCGGATCATGGTGCTCGGGCTCGAACGGAGTGAGCCATGGTAGGCGCTCACCGCCCAACGACGCCAGCCTCCCCCCGCCGGGGGGATTGCCGGGAAGGCAGCTGCCCCGTGCCCGGTACCGCGCCGCCGCCAGGCGCGACGCGGGCAACCGGTATCCCTGGGCCGCCGGCAGCCTTTTTTCCCCGCGGGCCGGCTCCGCCCGTGCCGAAAGCACGCCGGCACGGCGCGTGCGCTTACGGGCGGCCGGTGGTCGCGCGGTAGATGTGCGGCCCGCCCGTGTTGCCCGTCGGGAGCAGGTTGCCGGCCCGCGAGCGCAACACGCCGTAACGGCCGTCTGCGCTGAGCGCCGGCCGCTCGCTGTCGCCGTCGCCCGCATTGCCGTCGAGGCTCTGCGACAGGAGGAAGGTCGTCGGCGTGCAGCCCGCGCCCGCGCCGATACAGGTGTCACGGACGACGACCTGCCAGGCATCGTTGAAGTCCACGTTGCCCGGGACGAGGTTCGGGTCCAGGCTCGTGAACGCAACGAGGCGCGCATCGCCGCTCATGCCGACCATGGCTCCGCCCGTCGGCGACGGGAGCCCGGTGTGTCCGACGGAGACGAGCATCGTCTCGCCGGTGGCGCGATCGTGCAGGAACACGTCCGTGACACTGTTCGTGTCGTCGTCGAAGGTACCGTCCCCGTCGAGGTCGGCGAGATTGGTCGCACTCGAGGAGAACGCGACGTAGCGCCCGTCGTCGCTCAGGGCGACCGGCTGGAAGCCGATGTCGTCGAACCCGCCGGACTGCTGCTCGCCCGCGCTGTTCACGGAGACGCGGGTGATCGTCGGGACGCAACCGGGGGTGAAGCAGCTCTCGGCGACGAACACGTCGGAGCGGGCGTTGCTGTCGCCGGCGACGAGGTTGGTCGCACGCGACGCGAACGCCACGTGACTGCCGGTCGGGGTGATCGCCGGGAACATCGAGGCATTGTTGCCGGGCGAGCCGTCGGGCGCGGCGGAGACGAGGAAGGTGATGTCTCCCTCGATGTCGCGCAGGAAGATCTGGCTCGACTGCGACGGCAGGTTCGTGAGCGGCGAATTCGACTGGAACGCGACCAGGCCCGCGTTGCTCATCGCCGGCCACTGGCTCGAGCCTTGCAGCGGGACGCTGCCGTCGGGCATGCGGCTCACGAGCGTGAGCGGCCCGAGGCACTCGACGGGACCGACCGGCGGCACGCAGGTGCCGACGACGAAAATGTTGGGCAGGAACGTGTCGCTCGTGTCGCCCTCCACGAGATTGTTGGAGCTCGAGCCGAAGGCGACGTGGTTCCCGTTCGGGCTCAGGCTGATGCCGCTCTGGACGGCGGTCAGTGCGCCGTTCGGCGAATCGCCGTCCAGGCCGCGCGCAGCGCAGCGCGTGACGCCCGTGCTGATGCGCCGCACGAACACCTCGCATCCCGCGGTGCCGTCGAGATTGGTCGCAGCCGAGGTGAAGACCACGACGTCGCCGTCCGCGCTGATGTCGTTGAGCAGCGTGCCGCCGTTCGCGCTGTCGCCGTTGCCCGCGACCGAGACGCGCGCCTCCGTCCCGATCCCGGTCTGTCCGCCGGCGGGTGCGATGGCAACGGTGTAGCTTTGCGAAGCCGTTTGCGGCGGCCCCCGGGAGTCCGTCGCCTCCACCGTGAACGTGTACGAGCCGCCGCTCGCGGGCGTGCCGCTCACGGTGCCGGTGCCCGCATCGAGAGCGAGGCCCGGCGGCAGCGCACCCGCCGTCACGGCGAACGTGACGGGGGCCATGCCGCCGGACGTGCCGATCGTCGCGCTGTACGCGGTGCCTTCCGTGCCGGCAGGCAGCGTCGCCGTCGTGATCGCCAGGGGATCGGGGGGCGCCACGTCGAAACGCGCCTCGCAGAGGAGGTCGGCGTCCATCGTCACCGTGCCGTCCGTGCAGTCGGGGTCGCTGTCGCTGCCCCACGAGAACTGCGAGCCCGCGTCCGGCGTGGCCATGAGCAGCACCTGCGTGCCCGCCGGGAAAGCGGCGCTGCAGATGGCGTTCTCGCTGCAGTCGATGCCCGCGGGGGCGCTGGTTACGCGGCCGCTCCCGAGGCCGGAGACGAGCACTTCCAGCGTGAACTCGCCTTCCGGCGGCGGACCGCTGCCGAAGATCACGTCGATCACGCGATCGCCGTCCATGCGCACCGTGCAGACCTCGGCGAAATCGCCGGTGACCGTCTCGCAGCCCTCGCCCCAGGAGTCGAAATCCTGCACCGAGCCGATGTCCACCCGCAGCGTGACCAGCGTGCCGTCGGAGAACACGTTCGAGCAGGCGCCGCCGGCGGCGGTGCCGCAGACTATCCCCGAGGGCACGCTGGTGACGACACCCGTGAGCGAGCCGGCCTGGTTCACGATCAGCGTGCGCCCGTTCGGTATGAAGCCCGAGCCCTGGCGGGCCGTGCCGGAGCACTGGCGCGCGACCACCACCTCGGAGGGGGTCTCCACGAGCACGTTCGTCTCCGTCGCCTCGATGACGGGCGGCGTCTCGTCGGGCATCGTCGTGTACGCCTCGCTCGCGATCGCGATCGGCCGCGACACCGGGTCCACGACCTCGGCGCGCAGGCGCTGCGCGTTGCAGCCGTCCGCGATCCGTCCGTCCGCGCCGACGCGCAGCACCCAGGCTTCCGTGAAATCGCCCATCGAGTCGGAATGACCGGTCACGAGGAAGCCGCCGTCGGCGAGGGCTTCGACGCCGTGCACGATCTCGTCGTAGAGGCCGCCGTACTGCGCGAACCATTGCAACCGGCCGTCGTCGCCGATCTTGAGCAGCAGGATGTCGTAGCGGCCGAACGTTTCGGGCTCGACCGCATCCTGCACGCTGGCCGCGAGCAGGAAACCGTTGTCGGCAGCCGGGGCGATCCGCCTGTTCTGCGCAGTCTCGGAACGCCCCTGGGGGTACTCCATCGCCCATACCGGCTCGCCGCTCGCGTCGATGCGGAGTGCCGCCGGCGGAGCGTCGCTCGCGGAACGTTCCGGCGGGCGGTAGCCGCCGACGAGAACGGCGCCGCCATCTGCCGTCAGCCTGAGATCTTCGACGTAGAAGGTGTCGTAAGACTTCCGCCAGAGAACCTCCCGCTCGGTCGAGTCCAGTGCGACGGCCCAGCTACCGCCGAATCTCGTGCCGGCGACGACCAGTCGGCCATCGTCCGCCGCGCGGAGCGCGAGCGGCGGGACCAGGCCCTCCACCAAGGCCAGGTAGGCGGTGGGATCCCGAAGCGACGGGCTCACCCACTCCGGTGCGCCCGATGCATCCAGCACGATCACGCGCGCGACCGCGGCGTCGTCCGTGCCGCTCACGACGAAGCGGCCGTCCGCCAGGGGCCGCACGGCGTCGATCGGACGCTCGGCCGACGCGATCGGGCCCTCGATAGTCTGAACCCCGGGGCTGAAGCCCTGGAGACGGCGTTGCCAGCCTATTGCGCCCTGCGCGTCGAGGCGCGCAAGCCAGGTATGCGTGCCCTGCATGCCACTGAGCACGTAACCGTCGACTGTTCCGCCGGCGCCGGGCACCACCTGGACGCCGAACGCATACTCTCCCGCGAGCTCCTCGGGCGGCTCGACGATCGGCGCCCCTTCGAACACGCCACCCGACTCGTCGAGCCGGATCAACTTGCCGGAGCCCATGCCGATGAAGCCGTAGCCCGGTCCGCCTGCGAAGGTGAGACCGATAGAGGGCATCAGCGTGAACTCGATCTCATCCACGACGCCGGCGAAGAAACCCGCCTCCACCTCGAATCCGAACCCGACGATGGGGCTCTTCATCCGCCTGCACCCGACGGGGCAGTCCACCGTTGCGAGTACCTGCACGCGATGCTCGCCCTCCAGCCCCCGGACCAGCCGCGGGACGTCGGTTCCCGGGAGCTGCACCACGGCCAGCGTGTCACCACCGAATGGCGCGAGGAAATTGGCAACGGCGGGAGCGCCGGGCGACCTCGCATCGGTGGCCGCCACGTAAACGCACCCGGGTCGCGGGAGCACGGCGCGGCATACCGAGGTCAACGCGTGGATGGTGTCACCGGCGAGATCATCGCGGCGCCAGACCTCCGCGCCGTTCGCATCCAGCAACACCAGTCGGGGCTCGTTGTGCTGGCGGAACGCCACGAGAATGCCTTCCGATTCCCCGTCGCCGTCCCGATCGTCGACCACGTGGAGCGCGTCGACCTTCGTTCCCACGAGCGTCGCCTGCCAGCGAATGGATTGCGGTGCGGCGTCCAGGCGCGCAACGACGACCCGCTGGTCGCCATCGCGGCCCTTCGCGTCGAAGGCTGCCACGGCACCGCCTCCCGGCAGCGCGCGCACCAGCCCCGGCAGGGCCAGCGGCTGCCGGTCGTCGTCGTTGCCCAGGAACGTGGACCAGAGCCGATCACCGGACGGGCCCAGGCGTACGACCCAGAGCCGTTGGACGAGGGTGGCTTGCCCGTTCCGGTTGACGGTGGCGGCTGCAATGGCTGCGACCAGCAACCCGCCGTCGGCGGGAACGTCGATATCGAGCACCGTCTCCGAGGTTCCCTCGTCGCCGAAGAAATAGTCTTCGGAGGTGAGCGGACCGGCGTCGTGCCGACGCGTCCACGCCAGGCGGTCAGCGGCGTCGATGCGGGCAACCAGCAGGTCCCTGCCCGGCTCGAAGTACTGCACCGTGGGTACGTCGCTGGCGTAGCCGGCAACCCAGGCGCCATCGCCGCTGCCGTCACCGTCGCGGTCGGGTTCCGCTGCGATCTCGAAGAGGCTGACATACTCCCCCACGGCGCGGGCGGAACGCACTCCGTAGGTGCGCTGCCACTCGACGTCGCCGAACGCGTCGAGCGCGATGACCCAGGCATCGCTTTCGACACCGAGCGGCTCCGGCTCGCCGATACGCCCCAGGCCTGCGCCCCGCTGGTTCCAGGTGCCGGCCACGACGTAGCCGCCGCCCGGCCGCGCCGCGCCGGCCGCCGCGTAATCCCGCGCGGGACCGCCGAAGGACTTCGCCCAGGTGGGTGCCGCGGGCTGGCCGCCGGGTCCGGTGTCTTCTCCGGAGCTGCCGCCACTGCCGCTGCCGCCGGTGGCCAGGAGGCTGCCGATGCCGAGCGCGCCGACGAGGGCGGTCAGCGCGAGCCGGAACGGGGATGGGGACTTCGAGCGTGTCATGGAAACGTCCTGCGATCGAGCCAAAGGGAAACGAAAGCGGCCAGCACCACGGCGCAGGCAACGGCAAGGACGTCCATGGCATCGAACGTGCCGTTCACGAAGTAGCCGAGGGAGAGTCGGGCAGCCATTGCCGGGTGCTGGCCGAATTCGAAGAGCAGGTTCACGCCGCCCGCGATCGCGGCCGCCGGGAGGAGCGCCTTGCGGCTGCCCCGCGCCGCCGCCCCGAGGAACGCGAACGCGAGGGTGTGCAGGAAGCTCGGCAAGGGGCCGTTCACGGGCGCGGGCAGGCGAAGCACGGGCACGGGCGCCGGGAGCGATGCCGGCCAGGCCGCCAGGTCCGCGACGGGTCGCGCCGCCAGGTAGTAGAGCGCGCCGATCGCGAGCAGGCTCGCGCCGGCCACCCAGAAGGCGAACACCGCCGCCATGCCCGGTCTTGCAGCTCCCTCGTGCATGCGACGGAACTTGGCCTGGGCCGGGCCCGGCACGCCTGATGGCGGGGTAATGAAGCGCTAATGGTTTCTTGACGGTGTCGTTCGGCCTGTGGCCTATTGCCGGGAGAGCTGGCCGGGAGAGACTTGGAACGGGGGTCGATTGGCTTCCTCGGTGCGTGCACGGGAATCCTTCCGCCTGGGTGCCTGGCGCGTCGATCCCGGGCTGTGCGAAATCGCCGACGGCGAGCGCGTGGCCCGGGTCGAGCCGCGGGCCATGGCGGTGCTGTGCCACCTCGCCACGCGCGCCGGCGAAACGGTGGCGCGCGACGAGCTGCTGGATGCGGTCTGGGGCAACCGCTTCGTCGTCGAGGAGGCCGTCTCGCGCTGCATCTCGCAACTCCGGCAGGCGCTCGGCGACGACCCGCGCGAGCCGCGCTACATCCAGACCGTGCCGAAGATCGGCTACCGGCTGCTGCCGGCGGTCGAGCCGGCGGACTCACCAGCCGGGAAAGCCGAAAGCGGCACGTCCCCCGGCGCCGTTCCGCGCTTTCGGCGCGCGGTCCTCGGCGGCGCCCTGCTCGTCGTCGTGGCCGCCGTCGCCCTAATCCCCTGGCTGCAGTCACGCGAAGGGCCGGCGGCCTCCGCGCCGCGCGCGATCGTGCAGCAGCGCTCCGTCGCCGTGCTCCCGTTCGTCGCCATCGGCGGCAATCCACGCGACGAGCTGCTGGCCGACGGCATGACCGAGGAAATCATCCACCTGCTCGCCAGCGTGCCGGGGCTGCACGTCACCTCGCGCACCTCCTCCTTCCATTTCAAGGGGCGCGAAGCGAGCGTGGAGGAGATCGCCCGCCAGCTCGGCGTCGCGCACGTGCTCGAAGGCAGCGTGCGCAGCGACGATGAGCGCTTCCGCGTGACGGTGCAGCTCATCGATGTCGCCGCGGACGCTCACATCTGGTCGGAGGCGTTCGAAGGCGAGCTGGCCGGGTTCCTGGAGGTGCAGAAAGCCATCGCGACCGCGGTGGCGCAGCGCCTGAACCTGTCGCTCGACCGGCGGCTGCTCACCGGCGAACCCGCGACCCATGATCTCGCGGCCTGGCAGCTCTTCGTCGAGGCGTGGCTCGCCGTGGAGCGTTTCGACGAGCGTTCGATCCGCGACGGCATCCGCCTGTTCGAGGCGGCGCTCGAGCGCGATGCTCAGTTCGGGAACGCGTGGTCCGGGCTCGCGCTCGCGCGCTGGGTACTGCCGGCCGTGAGTGACATGACGCTGGAGGAGATCGCGCAATCGGACCGCCTCGCGCTCGTCGCCGCGGAACGCGCGGCGGAGCTGACCCCGATGACGAGCAGCGCGCGCTTCGTGCTGGCCGATTCCGCCCGCGTCCGGCACGACTTTGCCGAGGCCGAAACTCGTTACCGTGACGCGCTCGCGAGCCTGCCGGGCGAGGCGATCCTGCACTACGGCTACAGCAACGTGCTCGCCAACGTCGGGCGGACGCGCGCGGCGCTCGCGGAGGCGCAGGTCAACCAGCGGCTCGATCCGCTGTCACCGGTCGGTGCTTACACGGTCGCGCAGAGCTGGCTGCTGCTCGGCAACGAGGCGGAAGCCCGCCGCCACCTTCGCCGGAGCCGCGACCTGGGCAACGAGAATCGCGTGCTGGAACAGGCCGAAGCCTACCTGCACCTGCGTGCGCGCGACTACGCGGCCGCGCGCGCCACGGTGGCCGATCTCCACGACGCGGCGGAGTCGGAAGCGATGCTGGCAGTGATCGAAGCGCTCGAGGATCCGGCGCAGCGCCAATCGGCGGTTGCGTCGATCGCGTCGCTGCCGCCGTGGACGATCCAGCCCTTCCGCGGCCGCCTGTACGCGGCGCTCCTGCTCGGCGAGCGGGAGCTCGCCTGGCAGGCGGCCGAGGAAGGCGTCGCGCTCGGGCTCGAGCCGACGCTGCACTGGTGGCTGCCCGAGGCGTCCATCCTGAGATCCGACCCGCGCTTCGCGGCGCTCGCCGAGCGACTGAATCTCCTTCCGTACTGGCGCGAGCGCGGCTGGCCCGACGCCTGCCGCGCTTCCGGCGCGGAGCTCACCTGCCGCTGAGACCCCCGGCGCTCGACGTATCCATCCTGGCCGGCCGCGGATTCGACGGCCGCGACCGCGCCGAAAGCGTGCCGGTATGCATCGTGAACGAGACCTTCGTGCGCAAGCATCTCCAGGGAATCCCCCCCGTCGGAGCGCGCATTGCGCTGCGCAGCTCTTCGGGGCCGGGAGCCGAAGTGCTGGTGCAGCGAGATCGTCGGCGTGGCCGAGCCGGTCAAGTCACGTGCGACCGAGACCGAAGCTGCGCCGATGATCTACGTTCCGATCGCACAGGACCCCGAGGACGACGCCTACCTCGTCGTGCGCAGCAGCACCGGCAACGCAGAAGCGCTGATCGGGCCGGTTCGCGCTGCCCTCGCACGCGTCGACACCGAACAGCTCGTCAGCATCCGCGACGTCATGACGCTGGACGACGTCGCGTGGGAAGCCACCTCGCGCCATCGCTTCCGGGCGCTCGTCGTCGGCACCTTTGCCGCGCTCGCGTTGCTGCTCGCCATGATCGGCCTGTTCGGGATACTGGCCTACTCCGTGCAGCAGCGTACCCGCGATTTCGGCGTGCGCATGGCGATGGGCGCAACCGCGAGCGACGTGCGGCGCCTGGTCCTGCGCAACGCCGCGGGCCTGATCGCCGCCGGCACGCTCGTCGGTTTCGTGCTGGCCGTGCTGCTGAGCCGCTGGCTGGCCACGGTGCTCTACGACGTGCGGCCGCTCGACCCGCTCACGTTCGCCGGCGTCGTGCTGCTGCTGGCGATTGCAGCCATGCTCTCGGCGCTTGGCCCCGCGTGGCGTGCCGCGCGCGTGCACCCGGTCGTCGCCTTGCGCCAGTCCTGATTCGCGCTCCGGGCCGGCAGCCGCCGGAATCGCCGCGACGACGGCGTGCCTGGCGGGTCGCCCGGCCGAAGCCTTGCGTTCCATGCCCCCTTTCCCCACGATCGAAGGATCGTCCACCTCCTTCCGACATCCTCCGGAGCGTCCGATGAGCAGAACCGTCGCCCCTTTCGAGCCGAAGCCGATGAAGCTCAGCATCCTCACCGCCGCCTTGCAGGAGCTGACGCCGAGGGAGAAGCGCGATGCCGATCCCGACCTCGCGATCGAGGAATGGCTCGCCTTCGCGCGCGAGATCGGCGCGCCTTACATCCAGCTCTCGGCGGCATTGCATCCCAGCGTCGCCGACGTGCCGGAGGAAGCGATGCTCGACCCGGTCGCGAACACGCTCGACCTGCGGGAGCCGTTCGACCGCAAACGCGCCGATCGCGTCGCGGCCGCCATGAAGGAGACGGGCGTCGGCCTGTCCGACCTCGGCTACTTCGACAACATGCTGGTCGCCGATCGGGACGCGCGGCGCTTCAAGCACGAGTTCATGCTGCGCGTGTTCGATGCCGCGGTGCTGCTCGAAGCGGACGCCGTCTGCGGCTTCGTCGGCCGCAACATGGATCTCGAGATGGACCAGAACCTCGAGCTGTTCGAGGCCGAGTTCATCCCGCTGCTGAAAGAGGCGAAAGCCCGCGGCCTGACGTACCGCGTCGAACAGTGCCCGATGCCCGGCTGGACGCCGCTCGACCGCTGGCACAACAACATCGCCTACGCACCCGGTCCCTGGATCGCGCTGCACCGGATCTGCGAGAAGCACGGCGTCGGCGACCAGTTCCGCATCCATTACGATCCTTCCCACGCGATCCTCATGGGCCAGGACACGCGCTCGCTGTTCCAGTACCTGAAGGACGAGGGCTATGCGTTCCTGATCGACGGCTTCCACGTGAAGGGGCAAGTCATCGACGCGCGCGGCGTCTCGGCGTGGGGCTACGGCGGGCAGACGATGCAGCGCGGCGACTGGCACGGCAGCGCGCCCTCGGAGAATCCCGCCGACCTCGCGAACGCCTGGAAGAAGCAGACCGTGCTCTGCGAGCACGAGCTGCCGGGCACCGCGCGCCACGACCCGCTCGCGTATCTCCAGAATCGGACGGTCGACTGGCTCGACCACCAGCTTGCCGCGCGCGAGCTGCTCGATCTCGATCCGGCCGAGACGTTCCTCGTCGTCGAGCACGAGTACCCGAAGGCTCGCATCCAGGACAGGGAAGCGCTGGCGCCGATCCTCAAGGGATCGCTTGCGTTCACCCGGGCAATCGACGAGGCCGCGGCGGCGATGTACGCGCTGCAGCACGAAGTGCTCGCGGCGCAGGGCATCCCCGTCCAGGGCATCGGGCGGGAGGCGTACCGGTCCTGAGGGACCTCACGCGCGCGTGACGAGCGCCGCGTAGCAGCCCGGCTTCGCGTTGTGGAGGTGCAGGTAGGCGACCGCCGGGTCGCGCAGCACCTCCGTGATCGCCCGGCCGAGATCGGCGCCGTCGACGACGTCCGCCTGCACCATGTCGTGTGCCTCGTCGAAAGCGCGCAGCGAGATCAGGCGGCTCGCCAGCACGGCCGGGATCTCGCCGGGCGCCGGGAACGCCTGCTCGGCGTGCTCCCGGACGAAAATGGCGTGGCTCGCGCGGTAAGGCGACTCCGCCGGCTGGTGCTCGTAGTGGAGCAGCAGGACGGTCTCGCCGGGCTCCGCGTCCGCGAGGCTGACGCGGCACGGAAATCCCGGCTTGCGATCGACGACCACGCGCCGGGCACGCATGGCGGCGAGCTCGGCGTCGGACAGGGTGAACAGGCGCGCGAACGGGGCATACGGCAGGGCGTGAACCTGGAAAGACATGGGTGGCACTCCTCTCTTCCCGGGTGCAGGATAGTCCGCGGGGAATCCGGCCGACATCCGTTTCTTGCGGTGGAATTCGAGCCGGATCGAGCGGGCGGAACCTGGCGGCCCGCTCGCGGTCCAGCCCTGCAGGACCAGGTCCATGGATGGAGGCAAGGATGCGTGTCAGCCTGCAGCTTTTCAGCATCGTTCTCGTGACCGTCGCGCTGACGCCGCCCCTGGCGCACGCCCTCGAGCTGCCCGGCAAGCGGCGGCTGACGCAGGACGTCTACGTCACGGTACAGAAGATGTACTACCCGGGCTTTACGCTGGCCGGGATCGCGGAGCCGGTCGCGATCCTCTCCACCCTGCTGCTCCTCCTCGTCACGCCGTTCGACACGACGCCGTTCTGGTCGACGCTGTTCGCGCTGCTCTGCCTCGCCGGCATGCACACGATCTACTGGCGCGTCACCCATCCCCTGAACAGGGCGTGGCTGGAAGGCGAAAGGCTCTCGAAATCGGGGCAGCGGTTCTTCGCCGCCGGGCAAGGGTCGAAGCACGCCGCACCGGGCGACGGCGCCGACTGGACGGCCCTGCGCGACCGCTGGGAACGCTCGCACGTCAACCGGGCGATCCTCGCCGCGCTCGCGCTCGTGGCGCTGCTCATCGCGCTGTCGCCGATCGAGACCAAGTGACGCCGGCCGTCCCGGCAGTTGCTAAGCTGAGTACAGGTCCGGCCGTTTCCAGGCCGGTGACATTCCGAGCTCGAGGAGTAACGTCATGATCGCGCATGCGATGCTTGTCGTCACGGACAGCGAGCGGGCAAAGGCGTTCTACGCCAGGGCGCTGGCGCCGCTGGGCTACCGCAAGAACATGGATTTCGGCGAGGCGGCCGGCTTCAACGACGGGCAGAACACGGATTTCTGGATCGCGCAGCGGACCGTCGTCGAGCCGCTGCACCTGGCCTTCCAGGCGCAGAGCCGGGAGGAAGTCGACGCATTCTACCGGGCCGCGCTCGACGCCGGCGCCCGCGACAACGGCGCACCGGGCTACCGGACCGAGTACTGGCCCGGCTACTACGCCGCGTTCGTTCACGACCCGGATGGTCACAACGTCGAAGCGGTATTCTATGACTATGACCGGGCGGAGCAGGCGTGATCGCGGCTGCGGTCGGCAAACGCCTGACCTCGCCCGCAATCCTTGGAGATGACCCATGATGAAGTTGTATTACAGCCCGGGTGCCTGCTCCATGGCCCCCCACATCGCGCTGCACGAGCTCGGCCTCCCCGTCGAGGCGATCAAGGTCGATCTCGCGACACACAAGCTGGAAGACGGCTCCGACTACTATGCCGTCAACCCGAAAGGCTACGTTCCGTTGCTCGTCCTGGACGACGGCACGACGCTGACGGAAGCCCACGTCGTGCTGCAGTACATCGCGGATCGCAAGCCCGGTACGCTCGCGCCGGAGTTCGGCACCGTGGCGCGCTGGAAGCTGATGGAGTGGCTGGGCTTCATCGCGACCGAGGTGCACAAGGGATTCGGCCCGCTGTGGTCGCCGGACACACCGCCCGAAGTACGGGAGCGGACGGTGGAGGCGCTCGGCCGCCGCTTCGCGCTGCTCTCCGAGACGCTGCGCCGGCAGCCGTTCCTCACCGGGCAGGATTTCACGATCGCGGACGCATACCTGTACGTGATCCTCAACTGGACCAGGCTGCACAAGATCGACATCTCGCCGTGGCCCGCGCTCGGCGAATTCCAGGCGCGCGTCCGCGAGCGGCCCGCCGTGCGCGCGACGCTGGAGGCCGAGGGCCTGGCGCAGGCGCGCTCGTAAAGCCCCATAAATGAAAAGCCCCGGCCGCGAGGCGGCCGGGGCCTGCGTCATGCGCGGGCTGCGCGCTCTTACATCATGTCGTCCATGTCGGAGGGCATGCCGGCACCGGCCTTCTCCTCCTTCTTCGGCAGCTCGGTGATCGCCGCCTCGGTGGTGAGCAGCAGGCCCGCGACCGAGATGGCGTTCTGCAGCGCGAGCCGCGTCACCTTCGCCGGGTCGATGATGCCCATTTCCACCATGTCGCCGTACTGCTCGGTGGCGGCGTTGTAACCGAAGTTGCCGTTGCCTTCCTTGACCTTGTTGACCACGACCGAGGGGTCGCCGCCGCCGTTCCTCACGATCTGGCGCAGCGGCTCCTCCAGCGCGCGGGCCAGTATCTTGACGCCCGTCGCCTGGTCCTCGTTGTCGGTCTTCACTTCCTGGACCGCCTTCTGCACGCGGATCAGCGCGACACCGCCGCCGGGCACGATGCCTTCCTCGACCGCGGCGCGGGTGGCGTGCAGGGCATCCTCGACGCGCGCCTTCTTCTCCTTCATCTCGACCTCGGTGGCCGCGCCGACCTTCACGACCGCAACACCGCCGGCGAGCTTGGCGACGCGCTCCTCGAGCTTCTCACGATCGTAGTCCGAGGTCGTTTCCTCGATCTCGGCCTTGAGCTGCTTGACGCGGCCCTCGATCGCGGCCTTGTCGCCACCGCCGTCGACGATCGTGGTCTCCTCCTTCGTGAGGCGCACCTTCTTCGCGGTGCCGAGATCGGAGAGTTGCGCCTTCTCGAGGCTCAGCCCGACCTCCTCGGAGATCACTTTGCCGCCGGTCAGGATGGCGATGTCCTGCAGCATGGCCTTGCGGCGGTCACCGAAGCCCGGCGCCTTCGCCGCGGCCACCTTGAGGATGCCGCGCAGGTTGTTCACCACCAGGGTGGCGAGCGCCTCGCCCTCGATGTCCTCGGCGATGATCATCAGCGGCTTGCCGGACTTCGCCACGGCTTCCAGCACCGGCAGGAGATCGCGGATGTTCGAGATCTTCTTGTCGTGCAGGAGGATGTAGGGATCCTCGAGCTCCGCCGTCATCGTGTCCTTGTTGTTGATGAAGTACGGCGAAACGTAGCCGCGGTCGAACTGCATGCCTTCGACGAGGTCCAGCTCGTTCTCGAGGCCCTTGCCCTCCTCGACCGTGATCACGCCTTCCTTGCCGACCTTGTCCATGGCCTCGGCGAGGATCTCACCCACGGCCGTGTCGGCGTTCGCCGAGACGGTACCCACCTGGGCGATGGCCTTGCTGTCCTTGACGGGCTTCGCGAGCTTCTTCAGCTCCTCCGCCGCGGCGGCGCCGGCCTTCTCGATGCCGCGCTTGAGGTCCATGGGATCGATGCCGGCGGTCACGGCTTTCAGGCCCTCGCGGAAGATGGCTTGCGCCAGCACGGTGGCGGTCGTGGTCCCGTCACCCGCGGCGTCCGAGGTCTTGGACGCCACTTCCTTGACCATCTGCGCGCCCAGGTTCTGGAACTTGTCCTTGAGCTCGATCTCCTTGGCGACCGTGACACCGTCCTTGGTCACGACCGGCGCGCCCCAGCTCTTTTCGATCAGGACGTTACGCCCCCGGGGCCCCAGCGTCTCCTTCACCGCGTTGGCCAGTACGTTGACGCCGACCAGCATCTGCTGGCGCGCGTCCTGGGAAAAGATCAGTTGTTTCGCAGCCATTGCTCGTTAACCTCCTGAATGCCAATCGCTACGAAGCTATTGATCGAAGACCGCCATCACGTCGTCTTCGCGCATGACGAGCAGCTCCTCGCCGTCCAGTTTCACTTCCGTTCCGGCGTACTTCCCGAACAGCACCTGGTCGCCGACCTTCACGCCCAGCGGCCGCCGGTCGCCGTTGTCCAGGATCTTGCCGTTCCCGACTGCGACCACCTCGCCGCGGATCGGCTTCTCCGCCGCGGTGTCCGGGATGACGATCCCGCCCGCCGAGGTCCGTTCCTCCTCGACACGCTTTACCACGACGCGGTCATGCAAAGGACGAATCTTCATGTTCTTCCCTCACTGGCCGGCCGTCGCCGGCCGAAAGACTGGTGTTCTGGCCCGGGCTCGACGGCCCGATCGACAGCCTCTTATGGGCCGGCCGCGGGCGATTTCAAGGGGGTGACCGGCGGGCCGGCCGGCCCCCGGGGCATGCGCGGGCAAGGGCGGCCCCCGGGACCCGGGGCCGGGTGCGGACCGGCACGGCGCGACCCCCGTGGCATGCGTCTTGCAGCCCGAGGCCGCTGCATCGGGCACGCACCCGGAGGAGGCAGACCCATGGCGAACGTCGCAATCAACGGCCTCGGCCGCATCGGCCGCGCAACCCTGAGGCAGCTCGTCGGCCACCCCAAGCTCCGGCTGGTCGGGGCCAACGACCTCACCTCGCTCGACAACCTCGCGTACCTGCTCCGCTACGACAGCGTGTACGGGCGCTCGACCGGTATCGAGGTGGACGCCGACGCCCTCGTCCTGCAGGGCGAGCGGATCCCGGTCTTCCACGAGCCGGAGCCGTCGAGCCTGCCGTGGAAGCGGCTCGACGTGGACCTGGTCTTCGAGTGCACGGGCCGGTTCACCAACCGCGAAGCCCTGGAAGGCCACCTGCGCGCGGGGGCGCGCAAGGCGATCCTGTCGGCACCGAGCAAGAAGGACGACATGCCGTTCGTCGTCCCGGGCGTCAACGAGTCCGGGGACGCCGAGGTGTTCTGCGTCGCGAGCTGCACCACCAACTGCATCGCGCCCGTGGTCGAGATCGTCGGCCGCCGTCTCGGCGTGCTCAAGGCCGCCATGACGACGGTGCACGCCTATACCTCGTCGCAGGCGATCGTGGACGCGCCGGCGAAGAGGCCGGAGCGCGGCCGCGCGGGAGCGGTGAACCTCGTGCCGACCAGCACGGGCGCGGCCAAGGCCGCGACCGCCGTGCTGCCGCCGTACGCCGGGAAGTTCGACGGCCTCGCGATCCGCGCGCCCGTCCCGACGGGGTCGGTCGCCGACATCACGTTCCTGGTGGAGAGGAAGACCACGGTCGACGAGGTCAACGGCATCTTCGTCGAGGAAGCGGACACGCCGCGCTACCGCGGCATCTTGGAGGTCAGCCAGGACGACCTCGTCTCGACCGATATCATCGGCAAGGCGAGCGCCTCCATCATCGCGCTCCCCCTGACGCGCGTCGTGGACGGCGACCTGCTCAAGGTCTTCGCCTGGTACGACAACGAGTGGGGCTACGCCGCGCAGATGATCCGCGAGGCCGAAAAAGCGACCTGACCGGCGTCGTGCAATCGGCGCGGGCGCGCCGCATACTTGGCGCCTGCAGGAGCGCGCACATTGCGTGCGACAGCGCTCCGTCCGGATTGCCGTGGATCGAAGGATGAAGCTCTATACCGCGCCGTTGAGCCTGTTCGCGCGCAAGGTCGAGATCGCGCTGCGCGAGAAGGGACGCCCGTTCGACGCCGTCATGGTGCCGTTCAGCCAGACGCAGGGGTACAGCCCGAAACACCCCGACGTGCTCGCCGCGAACCCCAAGGGGCAGGTGCCGGTGCTCGTCGACGGCGACGTCGCGATCTACGACTCGACCGTGATCCTCGAATACCTGGAGGACGCGTACCCGAAGCCCGCCCTGTATCCCCGCGACCCGGCGGAACGGGCGCGCTGCCGCCTGCTGGATCTGTACGCCGACGAGATCATGCTGCCGCCGGTCCGGGCCCTGATGCACCGCAACACGCCGGGCGAGCGGGACCCCGAACGCTGGCAGGCGAACGAGGCGCGGGCGAAGGAAGCGGAGGCGGAGCTCGAACGGCATTACGCGGAGCTCGCCGCGCAGCTCGGCAACCGCCAGCACTTCTGCGGCGCGTTCGGCGCGGCCGACATCGCGGTGTTCATGATGGTGTTCTGGTCGCTGCGCCTCGGCGGGCCCGGCCTCGAGCGCCAGCCGGCGCTCGCCGCCTGGTACCGGCGCCTGCTGAGGCGCCCGGCCTTCACCGACGTCGTGACCGCCATCCTCGAGGCGGACCGCGCGCTGTCCGCACCGGTCGCCGGCGCATACGGCGGCGGCAGGTGGCTGCCGGGCGGCTGACCCGAACGTCACCTGGCGGGTCCGCCGTCCGCTTCCTGCGGGTAGGACGGATGCCCGGCGGCTTATAATCCGCGCACGCCTCGCCACGGGACAACAAGAACGCCATGATCTACGCTGCCGTCGTGCTGCTCTACGTGCTGCTGCTGCTCGCGGTCAGCGCCTGGAAGACCCGCTCCGTCCGCTCCTCCGACGATTTCATGGTCGCCGGCCGGCGCGTCCCGGTGTACATGCTGGTCGCGACCCTGGTCTGCACCTGGATCGGCTCGGGCAGCCTGTTCGGCACGGCCGGGCTCACGTTCCGCACCGGCGTTTCCGAGCTGTGGTTCTCGTCCGGCGCGTGGCTCGGCATCCTCGTGGTCTACCTGATCGCCGCCAGGGTGCGCGGCATCGCGCAATACACCCTCACCGACCTGCTCGAGAAGCGCTATAGCCGCGTGGCGAAGGTGCTCGGCACGATCACGATCATCGTCGCCTACATGGTCATCGCCGGCTACCAGTTCAAAGGCGGCGGGCGCTTCATCGGCATCCTCTCCGACGGTGCGATCTCGCCCGAGACCGGGATGATCATCGCGGCGGTGCTCATCATCGGCTTCACCGTGCTGGCGGGCATGGTCTCGATCGTGTCGATCGACATCTTCAACGGCAGCGTCATGCTGCTCGCGATGATCCTCGCCCTGCCCTTCGCCATCGCGGCGCACGGCGGCGTGGACGCGGTGCTCACCACGATCCGGGAGGCGGAGCCGACACACCTGTCGGCGATGGGCGGCCACGACGTGCTGTGGGTGATCGGCATCGCCCTCCCGACGTTCCTGCTGCTCACGAGCGAGAGCAGCATGTACCAGAAGTTCGCGTCTGCCGACACCGCGAGGAACGCGCGGCGCGCCGTGCTGGGCATGTTCATCGGCGTGGTGCTGATCGAGACGCTGATGATGCTGATTGCCCTGACGGGTTTCGCGATCTACGCCGACGACTCGCGCTTCTTCCTCGCCGACGGCTCCGTCAACCGCGCCATGGCGGAGGAGATCATCCTGCGCATCGGGTTCGAGCAACTGCCGGTCATCCTGGGCTGCCTGCTGCTCGCGGCGGGCGCGGCGATCATCATCTCCACGGGGAACACGTTCCTGATGGTCGCCTCTACCAACGTCACGCGCGACATCCTGCAGGGCTTCGTCGTGCGCAACGCGAGCGAGAGGCAGGTCGTGTGGCTGCAGCGCGCCTGCATCGTCTTCCTCGGCGTGCTGGCGTACCTGATGATGACCCAGTTCGAGACGATCCTGGAGATGGCGCTGGTCTCGTACACCATGATCGGCGCCTCGATCGCGCCGCCGTTGCTCGCCGCGTTCTTCTGGAAGCGGGTCACCCGCATCGCCGGCGTCGCGTCGATCGGTGCCGGGATGGTCACGGTGGTCACGATCGCGGCGTTGAACTCCGTGGCACGCGGCGCAACCGAGCCGTTCACCCTGCTCGGGTTCACGTTCCCCATCGATACGGATTACATCGCCATACCGGCGGTCCTCGTCTCGGTCTCGGCGCTGGTCGTCGTGAGCCTGCTCACGCCCCGCCCCGCGAAGGAAGACTGGCAGGAGTTCATCGCCGAGCCCGAGCCCTCCCGCCCCCTGTAGAAGGGAGCGCTTCTCGCGTCGAGCTCGCCCGGATTCCCTGCGGGAGCGCGCGTCGCGCGACCGGCGGTGTCTTCTCGCGCCTGGCGGGCGGCGGCACTGCGCAGCGTGGCAGGGAAGCGGCGAAGGGCTACACTGTGTTAGCGCGCTGCGCGCGAGGCCGAGCCTGGACCTCGTGGCTCGCGCGTTTGATGATCGTGCACCTTTTTCTTTTAGGGCGTATTCCCGACGGGAGAGATGCGATGGCGGGCAAGCCGGTTTGCGTGGTGGCGGGCGTGGGCGAAGGGAACGGGGCCGCGCTCGCGCGAGCGTTTTCGAACGAGGGGATGGCACTCGCGCTGCTCGCGCGCAGCACGGATTTCACCTCGGCGCTCGCGCGCGACCTGCCCGACGCGCGCGCCTATGCCTGCGACGTCGGCGATGCAGGATCCGTCCGCGACGCGTTTGCCGCGATCAGGAGCGAGCTCGGCGACCCGGAGACGCTTGTCTACAACGCGGGCTCGGGCGTGTGGGGTGACGTCGAGTCGATCGGGCTCGACGATTTCGAGGCCGCGTGGCGGGTGAACGCGTACGGCGCGCTGGCCGCGAGCCGCGAAGTCATTCCCGCCATGAAGGCCGCCGGCCGGGGCAACATCATCTTCATCGGTGCGACCGCGTCGCGCCGCGGCGCCCCGCGCACCGCGGCGTTCGCGCCCGCCAAGGCAGCGCAGCGCAGCCTGGCCGAGTCCATGGCACGCAGCCTGTGGCCGCTCGGCATCCACGTATCGCTCATCGTCATCGACGCCGTCGTCGACCTGCCGCGCACCCGCCGCAGCATGCCGGACAAGCCCGACGAGTTCTTCCTGAAGCCGGAGGACATGGCGGCGAGCGCCGTCTGGCTCGCGCGGCAACCGCGCTCCGCCTGGACCTTCGAGATCGACGTCCGGCCGTTCGGCGAGAAGTGGTGAGGCCCCGGGCGCCCCGGGTCCGCCGCGTCTGGACGCACCCGGCCGATTCGCCTACAGTGAGCCCCCTCGCCGCACGGCACACGGGATTGTGCCGGGTCTCGGGCACGCGGAATGGACGACGATCACCACGAATCGACCTCCGGCGCCAACCTCGCTGCCATCGTCGAGTCCTCCGATGATGCGATCATCTCGAAGGACTTGAACGGCATCATACGATCGTGCAATCCCGCAACTGAACGCATCTTCGGCTACCGGCCCGACGAGCTGATCGGCCAACCGGTTCGGCTACTGATTCCACCCGACCGGCAGGCGGAGGAAGACGGGATCATCGCGCGCATCCGGCGCGGCGAGCGCGTCAGGCACTTCGAGACGGTGCGGGTCACCAAGGATCGCCGGCTGATCGACATCTCGCTCACGATCTCGCCCGTCATCGGTCCGGCGGGCGAGATCATCGGCGCTTCCAAGATCGCGCGCGACATCACCGAGCGTAAGCGTGCGCGAGAACAGCAAGCGTACCTGGCCGCCATCATTTCGTCGTCGGCCGACGCGATCATCTCGAAGAACCTGAACGGCGTCATCACCTCGTGCAACGAGGGCTGTCACCGCATCTTCGGCTATACGAGCGAAGAGCTCGTCGGACGCCCGATCCACCGCCTGATTCCGCCCGAGCGGTACTCGGAGGAGGAGATGATCCTCGAGAAAATCCGCAGGGGTGGCCGGATCGAGAATCTGGAGACGGTGCGCGTCGCGAAGGATGGCCGCAGGATCGAGGTGTCGCTGTCCGCCTCGCCCATCCTCGACGACGCCGGCAACGTCATCGGCGTCGCGAAGGTGGTCCGCGACATCACGGAGCAGAAGCGCCTCGCCCGCGAGCTCGCCGCGCAGAAGGAGTACTTCCGCGTCACGCTCGCCAGCATCGGCGACGGCGTGATCGCGACCGACCGGGACGGCCGGGTTTCGTTCCTGAACGCCGCCGCCGAAGCCATGACCGGGTGGAGTGCGGACGAGGCGCTGGGCCGGCCGCTGACGGAGGTGTTCCGCATTGTCCACGAAAAGACCCGCCGCCCGGTCGAGAACCCGGTGCACGTGGTGATGCGCACGGGCAACGTCGTCGGCCTCGCCAACCACACCGTGCTGCTCCGGCGCGACGGCACCGAGATCCCGATCGCCGACAGCGGCGCCCCGATTCGCACCGGGAACGGGGACGAGCCGGTCGGGGCCGTGCTGGTGTTCCGCGACGTGACCGAAGAGCGGCGCGCCGAAGAGGCGATTGCCGAGCAGCGCGAATGGTTCAAGACCACCCTCGAGAGCATCGGCGACGCGGTGATCGCGACCGACGTGCAGGGCCGGGTCGTGTTCATGAACCCGGTTGCGGAGCACCTGACGGGATGGAAGCTGGAGCAGGCGCGGGGCAAGCCCTGCCAGGAGGTGTTCCGCATCGTCAACGAGAACTCGCGGCGCACCGTCGAAAGCCCCGTCTCGCGGGTGCTCGCGGAAGGCGTGATCGTCGGCCTCGCGAACCACACGACGCTGATCTCGCTGGACGGCGCCGAACACCACATCGACGACAGCGGCGCGCCCATCCGCAACCGTGACGGCCGCATCGTGGGCGTCGTCCTCGTGTTTCGCGACATCGGCGAAAGGCGCAGGCTGGAGCTGGAGCGGCGCGATACGGCGGCGGAGCGCGAGCGCCTGCTCAACGCCGAGCGCACGGCGCGGGCCGAGGCCGAGCGCGCGAACCGGGTCAAGGACGAGTTCGTGGCGATGGTCTCGCACGAGCTGCGCACGCCGCTGAACGCCATCCTCGGCTGGACGCAGCTCATGATGCAGGCCCAGGCGGACCAGGACGTCATCGCCCGCGGGCTCGACGTCATTTCCCGCAACACCCGGCTGCAGGCGCAGCTCGTGTCGGACCTGCTCGACGTCAGCCGCATCGCCTCCGGCAAGCTGCGCCTCTCGATCGAGAAGGTGGACCTCGCCTCGCTGGTGCGCGAGGTGATGGAGACGGTGCAGCAGGCGGCGAACGAGAAAAGCATTCACCTGCATTTCGACGGCGACGTGGCGTCGCTGCCGATTGCCGGCGACCCGGCACGCCTGCAGCAGATCACCTGGAACCTGTTGTGGAACGCGATCAAGTTCACGCCGGAGGGCGGGAGCATCGTCGTCACCGTGCGGCGCTGCGGCGGCAACGCGGAGCTCCAGGTGACGGACACGGGCGCGGGCATTCACCCGGAAGTCCTGCCGCACATATTCGAGCGCTTCAGCCAGGCCAACCGCTCCACGACGCGAGGCATCGGCGGTCTCGGGCTCGGCCTCTCGATCGCGAAGCACCTCGCGGAGCTGCACGGCGGGTCCATCCGCGCGGACAGCCCGGGAGAGGGCCTGGGCTCGACGTTCACGGTCGTGCTGCCGTCCGGGCTGCCCGCCGAGAGCGAGGTCGCGGCGCCGGAGGACGCCGGCCGGAGGCCGCGCACCGCCGCGTCCGACCGCTTCCAGGGCCTGACGCTGCTCGTGGTCGAGGACGAGACGGACACCCTCGATTTCCTGGCCCGCTTCCTGGCCGGCCAGGGCGCCCGCGTGCTGACCGCGCGCACCGCCGCGGAGGGACTCGCCCGCCTGGCCGATTCCGGGGCCGACGTGCTCATCAGCGACATCGGCCTGCCCGACCTCGACGGCTACGAGCTGCTGCAAAGGGTGCGGCAGGCGGAAGGCACGAGCAGCGGCATCCCCGCGATCGCACTCACGGCGTATGCGCGCGCCGAGGATCGTGCGCGCGCCTTCCGCTCCGGGTACCAGGCGCACCTCGCCAAGCCGATCGAAGCGGCGGATCTCGTCGCGGCCATCTCGCGTATCGTGCAGCTCGCCGACGACGAAGGCCCGTAGGCGCGTACGCCACCCTGGCGTCGGCGGTGGCGCACCGTGCGCGCCCCGCGCGAATCAGAAGATCGCGGCCTCGTACCCGGTGACGTCGAAGTGCTCGCGCACCAGCGCCACGGCGCGATCCTCGTCGAAGTCGCCGCAGGTATACAGGATGGTAGACAGGAACTTCGGATTCACCCACACGGCGATGTAGATGCCCGAGTCGATCAGCGGCACGAAGCCGTCGTAGCCCTCGTTGACCGCCTTCCCCTGCCCGCTCGTCCGGTGGATGATCGGGTCGCCGTAGGTGCGCAGCCCGAGCCCACGGGTCACGTGCGCGAAGTAGTCGCGCAGCGTCGTTTCCGTCACCTCGATGCGGAAATAGCCCTCGACCAGCAGCCGCTTGCGGAAAATGTCCGGCGCGATGCCGGTCAGCGCCTGCCGGTTCATCGGTGCGGTACCTGCCGCGGCGGCGAACGCCGCGCACCGGGGACGGACCGGTGCGCCCCGCGGGGCAGGAGCGCGTGACGATCGGGATCGAAAGCCGGCATGGGACCCTCCGGGGCACGCCATCGACACGGTACAGCCTAGCCCCGGCGCGTAACCTGTCAAGTAATGTTTGATGGTTACCGGCGCGGTTCCGGCGCCGGCCCCTGTAGAATCCCCGCCCAACACCGACCCGGAAGTTTTCTCGCTTGGACAGACCCTTGTTGCTGCGCCTGGCGGTCGCGTTGGGCGTCGGGCTGATCGTCGGCCTCGAGCGCGGCTGGAAAAGCCGGCTGGAGGCGAGCGGCCAGCGCACCGCGGGCTTGAGGACCTTTACCCTCGCCGGCCTGTTCGGCGGCGTGCTCGCGGCGCTCGCCGGGACCAACCCGATCCTGCTCGCCGCCGGGCTGCTGGTCGTCGGCGGCTTCGTCGTCGTCGTTTACCTCGTCACCGTGCGGGGCACGCAGGATCTCGGCATGACGACCGAGCTCGCGCTGCTCACCACGTTCGCGCTGGGCGCGCTCGCGGTGCTCGGCTGGCCGTTCGAGGCCGTCGCGGTCGCCGTCCTGATGGCGCTCGTCCTCAACCTCAAGACGGAAGCCCACCGGCTGGTGCACGGGCTCGACCGCAACGAGCTGATGGCGACGCTGCAGCTCCTGTTGATCGCGGTCGTGCTGGTGCCGTTGCTGCCCAACCGGCCGATGGGCCCGTGGGACGCCGTCATTCCGCGCACAATCGGCATGCTGGTGCTGCTGATCGCGGGGCTGTCGTACGTCGGCTACTTCGCCGTCCGCGTGTTCGGCTCGCGCCTGGGCGTGCTGCTCACCGCGCTGTTCGGCGGCCTGAGCTCGTCGACGGCGGTCACGGTCGCCTACGCGCGCCGTTCGCTGACCGTGACCACGCACGCGCGCCTGTACGGCGCCGGCATCGCGCTCGCCGCGACCATGATGACGCCGCGGGTCGCCCTCGAGGTCGGGATCGTCAACGGCGCGCTGTTGCCGGGCATCCTCCCGACGCTGCTCGTGCTCGCATTCGTGCCGCTCGCGGCCGTTCTCTGGATCAACCTTCGCGGGCACTTCTCGGACGTGGAGCACGACGTGGCGCTCGGGAACCCGCTCCAGCTCCGCGCGGCGATCACGTTCGGCGTGCTGCTCTCCGTGCTGTTCATCGCGGGCGAGGTGCTGAAGCGCAACTTCGGCGACGCCGGCATCTACTCGATGTCGGCACTCGCCGGGCTGATCGACGTCGACGCGATCTCCCTGTCGCTCGCGAAAGCCGCGACCGGCGATCTCGAGCACGTCGCCGCCCAACGCGGCATCGTGATCGCCCTGCTCGTCAACACGGCGTCGAAGGCGCTGCTCGCGGCGGCGCTCGGCGGCGCGCCCATCGCGCGGACCGCCACCGCCGCGCTCGGGAGCGCGCTCGTCGCCGGCGCGATCGTGGCCGCGCTGACCCTGCACTGAGCCCCGGAACCGGCGCGCACGAGCGGTGCCGCGGCTTCATTCGCCGGAAACGGTGACGGTGCGCCCGTGCCGCGGCCCGCGGCGCCGGGCGAGCAGCGGCCGCACCAGCCGCCGCCAGGCGAGCGCGAGGCCGGTCCAGACCATGACGATGCTCGTCGCGGACACCACCCCGGCGACGGTCTGGCCGGGGAACCCGAACACCTCGCCCGTGTGCAGGAAACGGAGTATCGACCGGGCGCGCCGGCCCGGCGTGCCCGTGAAACGCTCGTTCGCCAGCACCTCGCCCGTCCGGGCGTCGAGGGTGAGCTCGTGCCGCTTCTGCGGCTGGCCTCCCGTGCCGCGATCGACGGTCACGCGCATTGTCCCGCCGGCGGGCGGCGGCAGCTCCAGCGTCAGGCGCCGCCATCCCGGCACCGCCGCCGCGGCGCGCGCGGCGAGCACGTCAAGCGGGAGGGCGCCCTCACCGCGTACCGGCGGCTGCGTCGCTCGCGCCGTGCCGGGCGCGGGCTGCCGGGCGGGCGGCGCCTCGCCGAACGCCCGGTACACGGCCGTGTTCGCCCATTCGTAGTGGAACACTGTCGCGCTCGCCACGATGGCGGCGAGCGGCACCGCGCTCCAGATGCCGAACACGTGGTGCCAGTTGTAGTCCCGCGCCTTGCCGCCGCGCGCTTTCGGGTTGAACCAGAAGCGCACGCGCAAGGCCGCGCGGCCGAACGCGGGCGGAAGCCACAGCCAGGCGCCGCTCAGCACGAGGAACAGGAAAGCCAGGTTGCACGCGTTCGTCACGGCGCGGGCGGCGTCGCGACCCTCGCCCTCGACGTTGAACCACCGGTGCCAGCCGCGCACGGCGTCGAAGAAGGCGTGCAGGCCGCCTTCCCCGTCGCCGAGTATCGCGCCGGTATAGGGATCGAGCAGGCGTGCGTTGCCGCGCCCGGCCGAGAGGACGGCCGGCATGCGCGGATCGGCGGCCAGGGTCAGTGACGAAGGCTCGAACGCCGGCTCCTGGTGCCGTGCCGCCTCGAGCAGCGCCCCCGCCGGGAGGCGCGGTGCATCGTCCTCCGGCGCGCCGACCGCGCGGCGTTCCGCCCAATCGAGCATCTGCCGCTCGTAGGTGAGCAGCACGCCCGTGACCGACATCATGAGGATGACGAGGCCCGCGACGACGCCGCAGGCCAGGTGCGTCCAGAAGATCGCCTTCCGGAACACGCTCAGGCGGTGGCCCAGCGCCGCAGCAGGTTGTGGTAGACGCCCGTGAGCGCGAGCACCTGCTCGTTGTCGCCGAGCCGGCGGCGCAGGGCGACGATCGCCATGTCCAGGTCGAACAGCAGGGCGCGCTGCGCGTCCTCGCGCACCAGGCTCTGGATCCAGAAGAACGAGGCGAAACGGGCGCCACGCGTCACGGGCAGCACGCGATGCAGGCTCGTGCCCGGGTAGAGGACGAGATGGCCCGCCGCGAGCTTGACCTTGTGCGGGCCGTAGGTGTCGTCGATGACGAGCTCGCCGCCCTCATACTCGTCCGGCTCGCTCAGGAACAACGTGGCCGAGACGTCGGTTCGGATGCGGTGCCCGGTGCCGGGCACCGCCCGGATCGCGTTGTCGACATGCGCACCGAAAGTCTGGCCCTCGCGGTAGCAGTTGAAGAGCGGCGGATAGACCTGCGCCGGCAGCGCCGCGGCGTTGAACAGCAGGCTCGCATCCAGCGCGTCCAGCACCTCGAAGCCGAGCTCGCGGGCGACCGGCGAATCCTGCGGGAGCTGCAGGTTGTGCTTCACCTGCACCGACTGGAAGCCGGCGGTGACGCTGCCGTCGACCCATTCGGCCGCTTCCAGCTTCTCGCGGAAGGCCCTCACCTGCTCCGGCGTGAGCACCTCCGGGACGTGCAGCAGCATCGGCCGCCCCGCCTCAGAACTCGAACGTGGCCGTGAGCACCGCCGAGCGCGCAGGGCCGAGCGCGGCGTAGTGCGCGCGGTACGGGCGCACGTAGTAGACCTCGTCCGTCACGTTGTCGACGTTGAGCCTGAGCAGCAGGTGCTCGCCTGCCCGGTAGGCCGCCATCACGTCGTACACGGTGTAGCTCGGCGCCCATACCGTGTTCTCCGGGTTGCCGTAGCGCGTATCGACGTAGGTCGCGCCGACGCCGAAGGACAGCGCGTCGCCCACTTGCCAGGTGGTCCACAGGTTCGCGCTGTGGCGCGGCGTGTTCGGGAACTCGTTGCCCTCGTTCGCGTCGATCGGCCCGTCATCGACGATCTCGGAATCGAGCCGCGTGTAGCTCGCGTGCACCTGCCAGCTTTCCGTCACCGCGCCGAAAACGCCGATCTCGAAGCCGTCCACTTCCTGCTCGCCGATCGTCTGCTGGCGCCCGCCGCGCCCGGGCTCGACGGCGACGCGCGCGTTCGTCTTCTCGGCGCGGAACAGCGCGGAGGTGATCCCGAGGCGTCCCTGCGCGAGCTCCCACTTCGTGCCGAGCTCGTAGTTGCGACTGCGCTCCGGCTCGAGGTCGGCGTTGTTCTCGCCGATGTTCTCCGTGCCGTCACCGAGCGTGTTGCCCGAGGGGGTCGACGAGGTGCCGGTCGAGAGGTAAACGCTGCCGTTTTCCACCGGCTTGTAGACGATGCCGAGCTGGTGATTCCAGAAATCGGCCTCGTTCGTGACCCGCACGGGCGCGGCGTCCGGCCCGGAGAGCTGCTCCGTGCGATAGTCGTCGTAACGCAGCCCGAGATTCAGGGACCAGCGCTCGTCGAGCTCGACGGTGTCGAACGCGAACACGGACCAGGTATCGGTTTCCGCGATCGTGGCGGAATCCGAAGGCGCGATCGTGCCGACCCAGGGATCGTGCGGATTCGGGTTCTCGAGCGTCGTGCAGTTGTAGCTCGAGGCCGCCCCGATCGCGCCCGGTGCGCTGCAGGAGTTCAGGAAGTCGTCGTTCGCGTTCGCGCCGAACAGCGTCTCGACCACGTAGTTGCGGTTGTGCATGCGCTCGTTGCTGATCTCGAAGCCCGCGACGAGCGCATGCGCGATGCCGCCCGTCTCGAAACGCGCGCTCAGGTCCGTGACGTTCGCCCGGGTCGTGGTCTCCGAATTGCGGCTCTTCGTGTTGCGCAGCACCGCGCCGTTCGGCACGTTCCCGCGCCCGTCGTCCGGGTTGGTGACGATGTACTCGTTCGAAGTCTCCCCGTAGCGCGTGATGTTGCGCAGGCTCAGACTGTCGGAGAACTCGTGGATCACTTCCAGGGTGGCGATGTCGGCGCCGGTCTCCTGGAAATCGCGGTTGACGAGGCCGTAGAAATTGTTGCGGTCGACGTCGACCGGTGGTCCCTCGGGGGCCGTGTTGTCGGCGTTGCGCCCGTAAGGGATGCTGTAATCGGGGATATCGTCGGTCCGGTAGTAGTAGTAATCGAGGTTCACGCGAGTCGGCCGGCCGAGGCCGAGCGCGAGCGAAGGCGCGACGCCCCAGTGCTCGATCGACACCGCGTCGCGGCCCGGTACGTCGACCTGGTGGCCGAGCAGGTTCAGCCGCAGCGCGGCACTGTCCGTCAGGCGATGATTGGCGTCGAGTGTCGCCCGCAGGTACTCGTCGGTGCCGCCCCCGAGCGTCGTGCGGTAGAAATTCTCGGTCCCGGGCTTTTTCGTGACGAGGTTGACCGAGCCGCCGGCCGCCCCGCGCCCCGAGTAGGCGGAGCCCGGGCCCTTGGTCACCTCGATCTGCTCGAGCGCGAACACGTCGCGGGTTTGCGTGCCCGCATCGCGGACGCCGTCGATGAACACGTCCGCGCCCGCATCGAAGCCGCGGATCTTGAGGTTGTCACCGGCCGGTATGCCGCCCTCGCCCGCGTTGAACGTGACCCCGGGGACGTTCCGGAGCGCCTCGACCAGGGAGGTGGCACCCTGTTCCTCGACCAGCTCCGCGGGGATGATCGAGACGGATTTCGGGGTGTCGATCAGCGGCGCCGTGAACTTGCGCGAGACGACCTCGGCGCCGTACGGGTGACCTTCGACGACGACCTCGTCCGGTACGTCCGACGGGGCGTCCGCGAGGGCGCCGGAGGACAGGGCGAGCCCGATCGCGGTGGCGAGCGTGGAGCGACGGGCGGAGGCACCGAGAGGCAGGGGTGTGCCGGGCATGGGCGGGACTCCGTTGTTCTTCGTAAATGAGAATGATAATCATTTGCCAACATGGCCGTCAATGAGAATCATTCGCAATAACGAGAACGGCGGAACCGGTCAGGCGCCGCGGATGCCCGCGGCCTCAGGCCGTCGCGGACGCGGGGCGGAACAGGCGGCCGCGCTCGGTCACGGTGACGATCGCGAGGCCGGCCACGCCGCACACCACGAAACCCACCGTGAGCGGCACGAGCGTGCCGTCGAAACGCTGCCCGACGTAGAAGCCGATGAGCGCGCCGCCGACGGTGGTCACGAAACCGATGACCGAGGACGCGGTGCCGGCGAGGTGGCCGAGCGGCTCCATGGCGATGGAGTTGAAGTTCGCGCCGACCAGCCCGAAGCAGAACATCATCGCCGACTGCAAGGCCGCGAACGTCCAGACGCTCTCCGGGCCGTCGAGCGCGACGAGGCTGTGCACCACGGCGACGGCGATGAAGCCGAGCAATGCGAGGTGCGACACGCGCCGCGTGCCGATCCGCTCCACGATGCGCGAATTGAGAAAGGAGGCGACGGCCATCCAACCGGCCACGAGGGCAAAGATGCCCGGCATGAGCACCGGCGCACCGAGCGCATCCGCGAAGACCTGCTGCACGGAGTTGATGAAGCCGAACAGCGCGCCGAGCATCACCGTGAGCGCGAGCGTGTAGCCGACCGCCACGCGGCTCGACAGCACGAGGCGAAAGCCCTCCAGCACGCCGGCCGGCGTGATCGCGCGCCGGTCCTCGGGGTGCAGGGACTCCGGCATGCGCCGCCACGTCCAGATCGCGATCGCCGCGCCGAACGCCGAGAGCGCAGCGAAGATCCACTGCCAGGGCGCCACGAGCGCGATCGCCTGGCCGAGCGTCGGGGCGACGATCGGCGCGGCCAGGAACACGATGAACGTCAGCGACATCACCCGGGCCATCGTGCGGCCGGAGTAGAAGTCGCGGATGATGGTGATCGCGAGCACCCGCGTCGCCGCCGCGCCCACGCCGGCGAGCGCCCGCCCGGCGATCATCATGCCGAGCGACGATGCGAACCCCGCGAGCACCGTGAATCCGGCGAACGCCGCGAGGCCGCCGAGCAGCACCGGCTTGCGCCCGAAATGATCGGCGAGCGGGCCGTAGACGAGCTGCGCCCCGCCGAAACCCAGCAGGTAGGCGGTGATCACCCACTGCTGCTCGTTCTCGGTGGCGAGACCCAGGGTGGCGCCGATCTGCGGCAAGACCGGCAGCATGGCGTCGATCGAGAGCGCGTTCACCGCCATCAGCGCGGCCATGAGCGCCACGAATTCCCGGAACCCCATGCGGCCCGCCAGCGAGCTCGCTACGGTTTGCGACACTGACACCTCCGTGTGACGACCAAAAGACAAAGCGAACGGACGAGGATACCCGAGCAGGGCGTATCGCGGCGTCCCGATGGCACGTGAGCCCCGCCTTCGTCCCGTATCCCACTGCAGGATCTCATGCGCCCCCGCTACCCTGCGCGTCTCCGGATGGGTTACGCGAAGAAGATGAGGACGAAGACGCCGTTGCTGCTCGCGGCCCTCGCGCTATGGGTCACGGATTCGCACGCCGGGGCGCCGGATACCTGCGCGTTCGACGAGCCGATCGTGGTGCGCATTGTCACTTACGCGTCGCAGGCGGCGCTCGCGGCGAAATACCGGGCGCTCGTGCCGGCCGCGCGGCGCATCGAGCTCTCCCGGCGCGAGGCGCTCGTCTCCGGGTTCGCGACGCGCGAGGGCGACGTGCACACGCTGCACGTGCTCGCGGGCGACTGGGAAGGCCACCGCCGGCAGCTTGCCGTGCTGGGGCACGAGCTCCTGCACGCCTTCTGCGGCCGCTGGCACCCGCAGCGCTACTGACGCGCGATCCGGTCGAGCCCCGCCTGGATCTCCTCCTCCGGCAGCCACCGGCCGCGCACCATCACCCCCGCGCGCCGCGCGGCATTGGCCACGTCCGCGAGCGGGTTCCCTTCCACGAGGACGAGGTCCGCGCGACGTCCCGGCGCGACCGTGCCGAACGCCTCCGGCGTGCCGAAATACGCGGCGGGAGCGCGCGTGCCGCTGACGAGCACCTGGTACGGCGTGAGCCCGGCCTCGACCATCATCGCCATCTCGCGATGGATGGAGAACCCGGGCACGTTGAAGAACTGCGGGGAATCGGAGCCGAGCGCGATCGGCGCACCGGCCTCCGCGAGCGCGCGCAAAATCTGCCGCCGGATCTCGACCAGGCGCGCGGCGGCATCGGGCTGGAAGTCAGGCCGCGCGCCGAACTCGGCCTTCGCCTGCACCCAGCGGTCCAGCACGTCCTGCGGCATGTAGCGCATCTCCGGCCGCCGGATCATGTCCCCGGCGGGCTCGGGCGAGGCGAGATGCTCGACCAGGCTCAAGGTCGGCACGTTCCAGGTGCCGGCGGCGACGGTGCGCTCGACCGCCTCGGGAATGCGCCCCGTATCGGCGATGTCGACGAGGCCGCTGCCGAAGAACCCTGCCTGGCGATCCGGCATCTCGCGGTAGCCGGGCGCGAGGAACTCGACGTACCGGTCGAGATGATCGATGGAGGCCTGGCCCGCTTCGAGCGCGCCGACGAGGCCGACGGACTCGGGCACGTGGCCGGCGAACGGGATCCCGACTTCGCGGGCCGTGCGGGCCATCGCCTCGTAACTCTCGACCGGCATCTCGAACACCTTGAGCAGGTCGTAGCCGGCCGCGGCACGCTCGCGCACCGCCTGCGCCGCCGCCTCCGGCGTCGGTGCGACCTGGCCGCTGATGCCGGGCGCCGCGGCGTAGATCGTCGGGCCGAGCAGCTCGCCGCTCGCCGTTGCCCGCCTGAGCTCGAGGTGCAGCGGTGCGCCGGCCATGCCGCGGATCGTGGTGACGCCGTTCGCGACGTACAGGAACAGCACGCGCTCGGCATACGCGCGATCGCCCGGGATGTGCGCGTGCATCTCGGCGAGGCCCGGCATCAGCCAGCGTCCCGCGCCGTCGATGCGCGTCGCACCTTCGGGCACCTGCACTTGGGCGGCGGGGCCGACGGCCCGGATGCGACCCGCTTCGACGAGCACGGTGTGGTTCTCCAGCACCCGCTCACTGTCCATCGGCACCACGTTGACGCCGACGAAGGCGATCGCGTCGGATGCCGGCGCGGGCGGAGCTTCCGCCGGGGCTTCGGGCGCCGCCCGGTCGCAGGCCGTGAGCGCCACGAGCGCCACCGGCAGCAACAGGCGCAGGGCGGCGCGCGCCGCGCGGATCGATCTCGTCATCCTCATCTCCCCTCGCGTGCCAGTACGTGCCCATGGTAACCCGGCGACCGTCGCCGGTCGCCCGCGGCCCGCGTAACTGCCGTGCAGTGGACAAGCCCCCGGGGCGCCGTTACAGTGCCGCCGGTGACGACCCGGCGACCGTTTCGACTTCTCCTTTACATCGCGTGCGTGACGAGCCTCGCGGCTTGTTCCGCCGTCTCACGACCCGCGGCGGACGAGGCTCCCGGCGGCATCGTGCTCGTGGTGGGCGACGGCATGGGAGCCGCACACTTTACCCTCGCCCGCCTGCTGCGCGGCGAGGACTATCGGATCGGCACGATGCCCGAGGTGGGACTCGTCGCCACGCACGCCGTCGACACGCTGGTCACCGACTCGGCCGCTGCCGCCACCGCGTTCGCCACGGGCGTCAAGACGGTCAAGGGCGCCATCGGCACCGATCCTTCGGGCGCCCCGGTCGAGACGGTGCTCGAAGCCGCCGAGGCACGCGGCCTCGCCACCGGCCTCGTCACCACCACGGTCTTCGTCGATGCGACTCCGGCCGCCTTTGCCGCGCACGCGCAGAGCCGTGCCGAGCTGGGCGTCATCGCGCAACACATGCTCTCCCGCGGCATCGAGGTCATCGCGGGCACCGGCCTCGAGCGGTTCGGCCGGGACGGCTGGCCCGAAGTCGACGAGCTCGCCCGCGACAACGGCTATCGCCCGGCACGCAACGCCGCGGAGCTCGCCGTCGCGGGTTCCGCGGAGGAGCCCGTGCTCGCCATTCTGCCGTCCGCCGACATGGACGCCCAGTCGCCGGAAGCGACACTCGCGGACCTCGCCACCTGGACGCTCGAGCGGCTGGCACGCAACCCGGCCGGCTTCTTCCTCCTGGTCGAGCACGAAGGGACGGACACGGCCAGCCACCGGAACCGCTCGGCCGGGTTCCGGAAGTCCGTGGTGGAGCTCGACGAGGCCGTCGGTGCGGTGCTCGACTTCGCACGGCGGCGCGGCGACGTGCTGGTGATCGTGGTCGGCGATCACGAGACCGGCGGGCTGCAGGTCGCGGGCACGCCGGGCGCGCCGGAGCTCGTCTGGCGCGACGATTACCACAGCGGCGAAGCCGTGCCGATCTTCGCCGAAGGCCCGGGTGCCGCGGCGTTCGGGCGTTTCATCGACAACACGGACGTGGGCCGGACGTTGCGCGAGCTGGTCGGCCGCATGGGCAGCGCCCCTTCCCCGGCGGCACCCTGACGAATTCTCCCCGGCGATCCCGCGTGCCTCGCCGCGAGCGGCGCCTCGCGCAACCGATTCCCTGAAAGGCAACCCGCAGGTTGCTTTTGCCGTATCCGCCCGCTATCGTAAAGGCAACCTGGAGGTTACCTTTATGTCGACTACCGATCGTATCGAGAAGCAAGTCGTGCTGCGCGCACAGCGCTCGCGCGTGTGGCGGGCCATCACCGATCCCGAGGAGTTCGGCACGTGGTTCGGTGCCGAGATCGGTGGGCCGTTCGCGCCCGGGGCCCTCGTGCCGGCACGAATCGTGCCGACGAAAATGGACGCGGAGGTCGCGCGGTCGCAGGAGAAATGGACCGGCACCCCGTTCCAGATGCTCGTCGAGCGCATCGAGCCGGAGTCACTGTTCTCGTTCCGCTGGCACCCGTACCAGCCCGAGGAAGGCGCGGACTTCTACAGCACGCCGACGACGCTGGTCGAATTCGTGCTCGACGATCATGCGGACGGCACGCTGCTGACGATCACGGAATCGGGATTCGATTCCATCCCCGTCGACAAGCGGGCCGCCGCGTTCACGTCGAACGAGGAGGGATGGACGATCCAGTGCAGGCTGATCGGAAAGTATCTCGAGCAGGCCGCCTGAGCCGGCGTGCCATGCCGTCCCGCTCCGCGTCCGGCCTGCGATCCGCCGCGCCGGTGTTCATGGCGCTCGGCGACGAAACGCGGCTCGGGATCGTCCGCCGCCTCGCGCGCGAGGGGCCGCTGTCGACCTCGCGCCTGGCGGCCGGCACGCCGCTGACGCGGCAGGCGGTCACCAAGCACCTGCTCGTGCTCGGCGAAGCCGGCCTCGTGCGCAGCCAGCGGCGGGGGCGCGAGCGCATCTGGCGCATCCGCGCGCGGAAGCTCGAGCAGGTTCGCCGCGCGCTCGAGCTGATATCGGCGCAGTGGGACGAGGCGATCGGGCGCCTGCAACAGCTCGTGGAGGACGATCAGCCGCAGGATCGCGCGTCTACAGGTGCTCGGCCAGGAACGTGACGTAGGCTTCGGAGGCGCGGATGCGGTTCTCGCGCTTGGTGAAGCCGTGGCCCTCGTCCGGGAACAGGACGTACTCCACCGGCACGCCGTTCGCGCGCACCGCGGCGACGATCTCGTCGCTCTCCACCTGCAGCACGCGCGGATCGTTCGCTCCCTGCACCACCAGGAACGGCACGCGGATGTTCCCGGCGTGGAACAGCGGCGAGATCCGCCGGTGGCGCTCGCGATCCGTCGCCGGGTCCCCCATCTCGTCGTACAGCGCTTCCTTGAACGACTCCCACCACGGCGGGATGCTGGAGAGCGTGCGCTCCCAGTTCATGACACCGAAGATGTTGATGCCGACGTCGAACACCTCGGGCTCGAACGCCAGCGCCGCTCCCACCATGTAGCCGCCGTAGGACCCGCCGATGATGCCGATGCGTTCGGCGTCCACCCAGTCGAGCGAGGCGAGGTAGTGCTTCGCGTGCACGATGTCCTGCAGGTCCACCTCGCCGTGCCGGCGGTCGTCCATGTGGAAGAACGTTTTGCCGTAACCGGACGAGCCGCGGTTGTTTGCGGCGAGCACCGCGTAGCCGTGGTTCACCAGGTGCTGGATGGTGGCCGAATAGCCGGTCCGGCTCTGCCCGCCCGGCCCCCCGTGCACCCAGACCAGCGCCGGCACCTTGTTTCCGGCACTCGAGCCGTGCGGCCGGTACAGGATCGACGGGATCTCCAGCCCGTCGAAGCTCGCGTAGCGCACGACCTCGGAGGCCACGAGATCGTCCTCGTCGATCTCCGGGCTGAGCGCCTGCGTGAGCCGCCTGCTCTCGCCCGTCGCGAGGTTCACGGTGTAGACGTCGCTCGGCGACGTCGACGAGCTCAGGAGCAGCGCGATGCGGCTTTCGTCGCTGGAGAAGCGCACCTGCGCGAGGTCGCCCGGCGGCAGCATGTCGAGGTCGATCGCCTCGCCCGTGCCCGTATCGACGACCTGCACCACGGTCCGGGCGTCCGCGTTCGTCGCCGACACGCGGTAGCGACCGGACTCGGAGAAGGTCACGAACATGACGTCCCAGTCCGCCGAGACGAGCGGGGCCTTCTCTCCGCTGCCGAGATCGTAGGTCCAGGCCTGCTGGAATTCGCCGTGCTCATCGGTCGAATAGACGAGCATCGAGCCGTCGCGGGTGAACTCGTGCACGCCGTGGTTCACGTTGCCCTCGTGCGGCGTGATCAGCTCAGGCTCGGCGTCCGCGGTCGTCAGATCGAGCAGGAAGATGTCGGAATCGGCGCTGGTGCGCGGCCGTACGAGGGCGGCGGTAGCGCCGTCCGGTGACACGGCGGCGATGGCGAACGCCTGGTCGTTGCGGAACACCAGCTCGCGCGAGTAGTCCTCGGCCGAATAGCGGTACAGGTCGAACGTGCGCGGATCCCGCTCGTTCGTGACCACCCAGAAGTGGCGGCCGTCGCCCGACCAGCCGGCGAATTCCGCCTTCAGGTTCTCGCCCGGCGTCAGGTCGTGCGTGTCGCCCGACGCCTCGCGCACGTACAGGTGGTCGAGCTCGTTGCCGCCCTGGTCGGCGGTGAACAGCACCCGGTCGTCGTGGGGAAACCACGACACGGCATAGGTGGAATCGGTGGTCGAGGACGTCAGCGCGCGTTTCGTGCCGTCCGCCACCGAGAGCGCGTACACGTTGAATATGCCCGTCTCGTCGGAGGTGACCAGGAGCTCGCGGTCGTCCGGCGACCAGGTGTGCCGCCCGGCCAGCCCGTAGCTGGTCGTGGCATAGAAGGCGGCGGCCGGGTAGCGGCGCGGGGCCTCGCTCGCCGCCTCCGGGGCCGGCCCGGCCGCAGGTTCCGGTTCACCGTCCCCGCCGCTGCAGGCCGGGAGAAAGGCCGCGACAACGAGCGGCAGCCAGCGAATGGACATGAGACCACCCCGCATTCCAGGACGCGGGCATGATAACGCAGCATCCGTCCGTTATGCTGGCAGCGGCGCCAGCGAGCCGTCCCGTGCATCGGCGTGCGCCACCGATCTCGCGGAGCCCGGACACGCACCCCGGGGCCGCGCAATCTCCGGGACGGCACGTTCCCCCGCGATCGTCCGGCCGGCCCCGGGCGCGTCCTGCCGCTTATGTAGAATGGCGGCACGGCGCCGGCGGCGCCGAGCGGGGGAGAACCGCGGCGGCGGCCGCGGGATACGAGGAGACGGTTTCTACGTGATCGGGAATTCAACCCAGCCCGCGCGGGGGGACGACGCACGTTGCTGCTCGCGCTGATCGTCATACTGCCGTTTGCGGGCAGCCTGCTGGCCGCGATGCTGCCGACGCATGCGCGCAACGGCGCGGCGGCGTTCGCGGGCATCGTCACGCTCGCCGCGACCGTGCTGGTCGTGCTCCACTACCCCGAGGTCACGGGCGGCGGGGTCGTGCGCACGTACGTCCCGTGGCTGCCGGAGGCCGGCCTCGACATCTATTTCCGCATGGACGGGTTCGCGTGGCTGTTCGCGCTGCTCGTCACGTTGATGGGCCTGCTCGTCGTCCTCTACGCGCGCTACTACATGTCGCGCGAGGATCCGGTCGCCCGCTTCTTCTCGTTCCTGCTCGCGTTCATGGGGGCGATGCTCGGGATCGTGCTCTCGGGCAACCTGATCCAGCTCGTCGTGTTCTGGGAGCTCACCAGCCTCACGTCGTTCATGCTGATCGGCTACTGGTGGCACCTCGACGACGCCCGGCGCGGCGCGCGCATGGCCCTGGTCGTGACGGTCGCCGGCGGCTTCAGCCTGCTGTTCGGGGTGCTGATCCTCGGCGCCGTGGTCGGCAGCTACGACATCGACGTGGTGCTGAGCTCCGCCAACGAGATCCGCGAGCACCCGTGGTACCACGCGATCCTCGCGCTCATCGTCGTCGGCGCGCTCACGAAGAGCGCCCAGTTCCCGTTCCATTTCTGGCTGCCGCGCGCCATGGCAGCGCCGACGCCCGTGTCCGCCTACCTGCATTCCGCGGCAATGGTCAAGGCGGGCGTCTTCCTGCTGGCGCGGCTGTGGCCGGCGCTGTCCGGCACCGAGGCCTGGTTCTGGATGGTGTGCGGCCCGGGTGCGCTCACCCTGCTCCTCGGCGCGATCAACGCCACCTTCCAGCGCGACACCAAGGGAGTGCTCGCGTTCTCGACCATCAGCCACCTCGGGCTGATCACGATGCTGCTCGGCATGAACAGCACGGTCGCCCTGGTCGCCGCGGTCTTTCACATGATGAACCACGCGACGTTCAAGGCCTCGCTCTTCATGGGCGCCGGCATCGTGCAGCACGAGACCGGGACCCGCGACATCAGCCGCCTGTCGGGCCTGCGCCGCTACATGCCGATCACCGCCACGGTGGCGACGGTCGCCGCCGCGGCGATGGCGGGAGTGCCGCTGCTCAACGGCTTCCTGTCGAAGGAGATGTTCTTCGCCCAGTCGATCGCTGCCGGCAACCTGACCGGGTTCGACTTCTCCCTGCCCATGGTCGCCACGGTCGGCAGCGCGTTCAGCGTCGCCTATTCCTTCCGTTTCGTGCACCAGGTGTTCTTCGGACCGGCCCCCACGGCGCTGCCGCGCGAACCGCGCGAGCCGGTGCGCGGCATGCTCCTGCCGAGCACGGTGCTGGTGCTCGCCTGCCTACTCGTCGGCATCCTGCCGGCGCGGACGCTCGGGCCCTTCCTCGAGACCGCCGCGTTTTCGATCCTGGGCGATGGCATGCCGGCCTACCGGCTCTCGGTCTGGCACGGCTTCACGACGCCGCTTTTCATGAGCTTCGTCGCCTTCACCGGCGGCGTGCTCTTCTACGCCTGGCTGTACCGCAGCGGCCGGGCGATGATCCGGACGCCGGTGCTCTCGCGAATCGATCCGCAGCGAGTGTTCGACTGGACGAGCGTGCGGCTGGTCAAGACGTCCGGCCACGCCGCGGACTGGCTGTTCACGGGCAGGCTCCAGCCACAGCTCCTGCTCATCGTGTGCCTCGCGCTCGTGGCCGGCTACTTCGCGCTCGGCGGAACCGGGTGGACGCCGGGCATCATGCCGCTCACCCCGCTCGACCCGCTGTTCGTCCTGCTCTGGACGATCGGCGGCGCGACCGCGATCGGCGCCGCGGTGCTCGCCAAGTATCACCGGCTGGCGGCCGTCATCATGGTCGGCGCCACCGGGCTCGTGACCGTGCTCACGTTCGCCTGGTTCGCCGCGCCGGATCTCGCGCTGACGCAGCTCACGGTCGAGGTCGTCACGGTGGTCCTGTTCCTGCTCGGCCTGCGCTGGCTGCCCCGCTTCCATGAATGGGACGATCCCCGGCGCAAAACGCTGCGCGCCCGCGCACGCCGCGTGCGCGACGCGATCATCGCGGCGGCGGCGGGCTCGGGAGTCGCCGCGCTGGCGTTCGCGGCGCTCACCCGCCCGACGGCGACCGGGCTGTCGACGTTCTTCATCGAGCGGGCATTGCCGGAAGGAGGCGGCCGCAACATCGTCAACGTCATCCTCGTCGACTTCCGCGCCTTCGACACCTTCGGCGAGATCACCGTGGTCAGCATCGTCGCCGTGATCGTCTACGCCGTGCTCCGGCGCTTCCGTCCCGCGCCCGAGAGCATCGACCGGCCGCGTGCCCAGCTCGAGGAGGACGTGGCGCGCGAAGCCCTCATCGACGACCAGGAGGACCTGCTGCCGCGCGGCTATCTCAAGATTCCCGCCGTGCTGGTGCGCCTGCTGCTGCCGATGGCCGCGCTGGTCTCGCTCTACTTCCTGTTCCGGGGGCACAACGAGCCGGGCGGCGGCTTCGTCGGCGGGCTGGTCATGGCCACCGCGCTGATCGTGCAGTACATGGTCGGCGGCACGATATGGGTCGAATCGCGCATAAGGATCCACCCGCAGGTGTGGATCGCTGCCGGGTTGCTCTCGGCGGCCATCGCGGGGCTCATCGCCTGGTTTGCCGGTCATGCGTTCCTCACGTCCGAGGAGCTCGACGTCGCGGGCCTGCACCTGTCCACCGTGCTCCTGTTCGACCTCGGGGTGTACCTCGCCGTCGTCGGGGCCGCGGTGCTGATACTGATCGCCCTCGCACACCAGTCGCTGCGCAGCCCGCGCAAGCGGGTCGAGCCCGTCGACGCCCCGGTAGAGGTGCTCGCGGAGCCGATGACCGAGGAGGCCGGCTGATGGAGCTGGTGTACGCGCTCGCGACGGGAGTCCTGACCGCGTCCGGCGTGTGGCTGCTGCTGCGCCCGCGGACGTTCCAGGTGCTGCTCGGGCTCGCGCTGCTTTCGTATGCCACCAACATCTTCATCTTCGGGATGGGGCGCCTGACGCTGCACCGGCCGCCGGTGATTCGCGGCGACACGCCGGTCGACCCCTCGTTCTACGCCGATCCGACGCCGCAGGCGCTGGTGCTGACGGCGATCGTCATCGCGTTCGCGACGACCGCGCTGTTCCTGGTGGTGTTGCTCGCGTTGCGCGGGCTGACGGGAACGGACCACGTGGACGGACGGGAGCCGGACGCGTGAACGTGTTGCTGCAGCACCTGCCGGTCCTGCCCGTCGTCGTGCCGCTGGTCACCGGCGCCGTGATGCTGCTCGTCCGCGAGCGCAGGCGACGCACGCACGGCGCGCTCGCCATCACGTCGTTCACGATCCAGCTCGCCGCCGCAGTGGTGCTGCTGCTCCTGACGACGGACACCGTCCGCGACGTGTGGACGGAGGGCATCGGCGTCTACCGCATCGGGGGCTGGCCCGCGCCTTTCGCCATCGTGCTGGTCGTCGACCGGCTGGCGGCGATGATGGTCATGCTGTCCGCCACGCTCGGCCTCGCCGCGATCCTGTACTCGGTCGCGCACTGGGACCGGCCGGCGCTGCCGTTCCACGCTTTGCTGCAGTTCCTCGCCATGGGCGTGAACGGCGCGTTCCTGACCGGGGACCTGTTCAACCTGTACGTCTTCTTCGAGGTCCTGCTCGCCGCCTCGTACGGTCTCGTGCTGAGGGGCCTGGGCTCGCAGCGGGTGAAAACGGGCCTCAACTACATCGCGATCAACCTGGCTTCGTCGTCGCTGTTCCTGATCGGAGTCGCGTTGATTTACGGCATTTCCGGCACGCTCAACATGGCCGACCTCACGCAGAAGGTGGCGGCGCTCGAGCCGGACGACCGTACGATCCTGGAAGCCGGCGCGGCGGTGCTCGGAGTCGCGTTCCTCGTCAAGGCGGGGAGCTGGCCACTGAACTTCTGGCTGCCGAGGACCTACGCCATCGCACTGCCGCCGGTGGCGGCTATTTTCGCGATCCTGTCGAAGGTCGGCATCTACGCCGTGATCCGCGTCAGCTCGCTCACCGCCGGCGACAACATCACGACGACCATTCTGGACGAAATCCTGTTCTGGGTGGGGCTCGGCACGCTGCTCGCGGGCATCGTCGGCATGCTGTCGGCGCGTCACCTGTCGCGCTTCATTGCCTACTCGGTCGTCGTATCCACCGGGCTCGTGCTGGGGGCTCTCGGGCTGGGCATCGAGACGCTCATCGCACCGGTGCTGTTCTACATCGGGCTTTCGGTGGTGACGACGGGCACGTTCTTCATGCTCACCGGCATGGCCGAGCGCGCGCGAGAGACGATCGTCGCAAGGAATGCCGCCGAGCTGACCGCGCCTGCGCCGTTTTTCGTCGCGTACGGCGTGGCCGATCCCGATCCCTACGGCATCGACGAGGAGATCGGCACCGCGATCCCCGCCGCGATGGCGTTCCTCGGCCTGATCTTCGTGTTCTGCGTCATGCTCGTCGCCGGGCTGCCGCCGCTGCCGGGGTTCGTTGCGAAGTTCGCGATCCTGGCTGCCGTGCTCGGCTCGCCGGAAGTGGCGGCGGCACCCGCCTGGCTGTTCGCATCGGCCGTCCTGCTCTCCGGTCTCGCGACCGTGATCACGACCTCCCGCATCGGCATCCGGCTGTTCTGGACCAGCGCAGCCCGCCGCGTGCCGCGTCTCCGGCTGCTCGAGGCCGCCCCGGTCGCCCTGCTGCTGCTCGCCATGTTCGCGGCCACGGCCGCGGCACCCGTGGTCATGGAGTTCCTCGACGCGACCGCGGCATCCCTCCAGGATCCGCAAGCGTACGTGCGCGCCGTGCTGGGAGGGGAACCGTGAAGCCGCGTGCCGCAAGGCGGGTGTCGCTGGGGCTGGTCGCCTGGCTCACGTTCCTGTGGCTGCTGCTGAACCAGACGCTGTCGCCGGCGTACGCGCTGCTCGGACTCGCCGCCGCCGTGGGGATCACGTGGGCGTTCTCGCCGCTCCGGCCGCTGCACGCGACCATCAGCGAGCCGCTCTTGATCCCCGGGCTGCTCTTCTCCGTGCTCATGGACGTCATCCGGTCGAACATCGCGGTCGCCCGCATCGTGCTGGGGCTCACACGCGGCCCGAAGATCCGGTCCGGGTTCCTCGACATACCGCTGGAGATGCGCGACCCGCACGGGCTCGCCGTGCTCGCCATGATCGTCACCGCGACGCCCGGCACTGTCTGGGTGGACCTCGCGCCGGATTCGAGCCGCCTGACGCTGCACATCCTCGACCTCAAGGACGAGGAGAGCTGGATTCGCTGGATCAAGGACCGTTACGAGAAGCCGCTGATGAGGATCTTCGAATGAACGCCGTCTTCGACTGGGCCGCGTGGTTCGCGTCGTTGTGCTTCGTGATCGCGATGGTGTGCGCGACGGCGCGGCTTTTCATCGGGCCGAACGCGCAGGATCGCATCCTCGCCCTGGATACGTTCTACATCAACGGCATGCTGACGCTGCTGATGCTCGGCATTCGCTCGGATTCGACGGTCTACTTCGACATGGCGCTGCTGATCGCGCTGTTCGGCTTCGTGAGCACGATCGCGCTCGCGAAGTTCCTGCTGCGGGGCGAGGTGATCGAGCCATGAGCGACGCCGACCTTCCCCTGTGGGTCACGATCCCCGGGACCTTCCTGCTGGTCACGGGCGGGCTGCTCACGCTGGTCGCGGGCATCGGGCTGTTGCGGCTGCCCCAGTTCTTCATGCGCATGCACCCGCCCACCATGGGCACGACGCTCGGCGCAGGTTGCGTGCTCATCGCGTCGATGCTCACCTCTTCGGCGATGCTCGGGCGGCCGGTGATTCACGAGCTGCTCATCACGCTGTTCGTCGTCGTCACCGCGCCGGTCACGTCGATGCTCCTGATGCGCGCCGGCGTGTACCGCAGCGGCGCCAGGGCGCGTCTTGCCCCGAACGACGATGCGGCAGGCGACCGGGCCGACGAGCAATCCGGAACCGACCGATCCTGAACCGGCCGGCCCCGGGCCGGTTCAGTCCCGAACGAGAAACGGCAGGTTCGCGTGCCCGGCGTTGCCGTGGCCGTCGCGAACATGGACGAACAGCCGGTAGGCGCCCGCCTCGGCGGGCGCGGTCAGCGTCGCGCTGCCGTCGGCGTGGTCGTCCACGAGCCCGTGCAGGGTTTCGGGCACGGCCTCCGCGTCGCCGCCCTGCTGCGTCGCCGTGCTCTCGCGCATGACGATCCACTCCCAGGCTAGCGGATCGCCGTCGGGGTCCGACGCGGAGACTTCCGCCCGGTAAGCCTGCCCCGCCTCGACCACGACATCGTCCGTCGCGGCGCGGGAGTCGAGCAGCAGCCCATCGACATGCGGCGCCCGGTTGTCCGGCCACCCGCCCGTCCACAGGTAATGCATGACGTCGATCGCTTCCGTTTCCGAGCCGTCCTCGAGGAACATGCCGTACCAGGTCGGCGTCCGCTCCTGCTTCTGTCCCCACAGGAAGACGTACGAGCCTAAGACCTGTTGCGGATACGGCGCGATCGCGGTCCGGTAGCTCTCCAGGTAATGCCGCGCCTTGGCGCTGCTCGGCAGCTCGATCGGGGCACCCCAAGCCGTCGTCGGCACTTCCCAATGCCCTCTCGTTCCCCATTCCGTCACGAACAACGGCCCGTCGTAACCGCTCTCCCGGATCGAGCGCGGCAGCTCCAGGATGTTTCCGTAGAGCTGGACACTGAGGAAATCGAGGTCGGGCGCGCGCGTGGCCACCAGCCGCGCGAGCTCCGCATCGAAGCCGGCGAGAGCCGTCGTCGTGGGGTGGTTCCCGTCCACCTCGTGGATCATGCGGGAGATGTCGTTCACGGCATCGAACACCTTCGGGTTGCGGAACCCGAGGTTGAGCTCGTTGCCGATGATCCAGGCCAAAAGCGCCGGGTGATCCTTGTACTTCAGGACTTCCTCCCTGGCACGCTCGAGCTGCTCCGCGACCGCTGCCCCGTCGTCGTAGTCGAAGCCGTGCCGCTCGCGGGCGATGTCGAGGCAGAGCGCCACCGTCAGGCCGTGCGCAAGCGCCTCGTCGAGGCGCCGCATGCCCTCCGCCGAGGTCCTGCCCGTATGCCACGTGCGAAAGGAGTTGCCGCCATGGCTTGCGAACACGGCCATGTCGGCGTCGTGGAAGCCGGCGCCGCGGACGGCGTACGGCTCCCCGTTGCGCAGCAGCGCCCAACCGTCGCCGGTGCGGACGATCTCCACTTTCGACACAGCGCGGCTTTCCCTGTCCGGGCCGTCGCCGGGCCGCAGCGGATCGCCGTCGCAGCCGCTGCACAGGGCCGCCGCGAGCCAGGCCGTGATGGCGATCGACGTCCGCACGGGCCGCCTACGGCGCGAGGGGGCGCGCGGATTCGCGCACGATCAGCGTGGGCTCGAAGAGTTTCTGCACCTCGAGATCGTCCCTGCCGTAAACCTGCTTCAGGACCCAGCGCCCGGCCATCTGCCCGATCTGCATCGCCGGGTAGTTGATGGTCGACAGGTTCGGGTACAGGTACGCGGAGAACGTCACGTTGTCGAAACCGACGACCGACACGTCACCCGGAATCTGCAGCCCCTCCTCCCGCGCCGCTCGCATGGCACCGGCCGCCATGCCGTCGTTGGCGCAAACCACGGCCGTGAACGGGACGTCGAGAGCGAGGAAACGGCGCATCCCGTCGCTGCCGCTCGGCTCCTGGAAGTCGCCTTCGAAGAACAGCCTCGTGTCGAACTCGACGCCGGCATCGGCCAACGCCTGCTTGTGGCCGGCGAGGCGGTCACGCGCGTCGCTCTTCCAGAGCGGCCCGGAAATATAGGCGATGTCGCGGTGCCCGAGCTCGAGCAGGTAAGCCGTCGCGATGCGGCCGCCATGGAAGTTGTCGAGCCGGATGCATTTCTCCTCCACCTGCGGCACGAGGCGATTGACGAGGACCACGGGAACCGGACCGTCGTCGAGCTCGACGATGAACTCGTCCGACACGGCATCGACGTGCAGGATCAGCGCATCGCACCGGCGGCTCACGAGGAAGTCGATGCCGTCCTTCTCCTCCGCCTCGTTGCTGTGGCCGACCGTGACGATCGTGTGCTTGCCCGCCTCGCGCAGGACCTGCTCGATGCCGGTGATCAGCGTGCCGAAGAACGGTCCGTGCAGCTCCGGCACCATGATGCCGACGGAATTCGAGCGGTTCGACGCCAGCGACTGGGCGATGGAATTCGGGCGGTAGTCGAGCTCCGCCATCGCCGCCAGCACCTTCTGGCGCGTTCGCTCGGTGACGCGGCCGCTGTTGTTCAGGACGCGCGACACGGTCGCGAGCGACACGCCGGCACGTTTCGAGACCTCGTAGATGGTGGCCATGATTCCTTGTTCTATTCGTAAGCGCTTACATCGATGCGTCGCAAATCGCCTGCTGCTGTTCGTGCTGTCGCGGCAAGAGGAACGAGGGCCCGTTATGACGAGGCGGAGACCGGAGGGGCCTTGCAGTAGTAGTCGATGAACTGCTGGTGCTCCGGGAGCTGGCTCACGAGATTCCTCGCGGAGGCATGGATTCCCGCGAGGAACTTCTGGAGCTCCTCATCCGACATCATGTTGACGATCGGGTGATACTGCTCCGGCACCAGCCCCTGCCCCAGCATCACCTGCGTCCACGAGTTTTCCCCGAACAGCTCCGTGGGCACCTTGAACACGCGGCCGGCCTGCCGGAACAGCTCGATGCGGTGTTTCAGCGTGTCCGGGACCTGCATCGACCGGCATTCACGCCAGAAGGCCGAGTCCGCTCTCTCGGTGACATGATAGTGGAGCACGATGAAGTCCCGGATGTTCTCGATCTCGAAGCTCATCTGCCGATTGAACTCGTCGACATCGGGCTGGCGCACGCCGTCGTACGGGAACATCTGCATCAGCCTGATGAGGCTGCGCTGGATCAGGTGGATGCTGGTCGACTCGAGCGGCTCGATGAAGCCGGACGCGAGGCCCATCGCCACGCAGTTCTTGTGCCACTGCCGGCGGCGCAGGCCCGCCTTGAACCGGATCACCCTCGGCTCGGTGATCCGCCGCCCCTCGATGTTGTCGAGCAGCAGTGCCGTCGCCCGGTCGTCGGAAAGGTGCCGGCTGCTGAACACGAGGCCGTTGCCGACCCGGCTCTGCAGGGGAATCCGCCACTGCCAGCCAGCCTCGTGCGCGATCGAGCGGGTGTAGGGAACCGGCGGGCCCACCGACTCCGTCTGTACGGCCACGGCGCGGTCGCAGGGCAGCCAGTTCGACCAGTCCTCGTACTCGATGCCGAGCGTCTGCCCGATGAGCAGCGCCCGGAATCCCGTGCAGTCCAGGAACAGGTCGCCCTCGACGCGCCGGCCGGATTCGAGCTCCAGCGCCGTGATGGAGCCATCCTCCGGGTCGACTTCCACCCGGGCGATCTTGCCCTCGCAGCGGGCGACGCCGTGTGCTTCCGCCATGCGGCGCAGGAACCGCGCGTACAGGGACGCGTCGATGTGATAAGCGTAGTTCAGGACCTGGTTCGGGAGCACGGCGAACCGGCCGTGCCGCGCGGCAAGCCATTCCTTGCAGTATTCGCCGAACTCCTTGCTGATACCCAGTTTCAGGCCCTTGAGCCAGAAGTGCTGGAACCCGCACGCCCAGCAGTCCTTACCCGTCCACCCGAAGGAATGAATGTAGTGCTTGCCGACGTCGCGCCAGTTCTCGAACGAGATGCCGAGCTTGAACGTGCCCTGGACGGCCACCATGAAATCCCGCTCGTCGATCTTCAGGAGCTCATGCAGCGTGAGGATGGTCGGGATCGTGGCCTCACCGACGCCCACGGTGCCGATCTCGTCCGACTCGACCAGGGTGATGTCGAGGGTTCTGCCGAGGAGCCGCCCGAGCGAGGCCGCGGCCATCCACCCGGCGGTACCGCCCCCGGTGACGACGATCTTGTGAATCTTGCGGTGCACCCGGACCCCTATCGATTGAGCCTGTTGATCAGCTCTGCCCGCAGCCTGCGCGCCGCGTTCTCGTCCAGCGGCGCGAGGCAGCCCCTGCCGGGCTCCGGGATGTGCGCGTAAACCGACTCGTCCGCGGAGAAGACGTAGTGCTCGAAGAGCGCCCTCCAGGCTTTGCGCTGCCTTTCAGGGAGATCGCGCAGGGTCAGGATCGCGTGCATGAGCGCCGAGGTCGGCGAACCCATCACCGGCGGTGAGGCACACCACCAGTAGTTGACGAGCAGGTTGAACGGCGACAGCGACTCGACGTGGTGCCACCACATGCCGGGTATGAAAATCGCGTCCCCCGGCGCGAGCTCCGCCGCGCAGGCAGCTTCCATCGCGTCGGCGAACTTCGGGAAGCGCTCGAGGTCCGGCCGGGTGACGTCCACGAGGCTGATCGCCTGCCCGGAGGGCGTTCGATCCAGCGGGCCGATGTAGAGGTTGCCGATCTGCTCCGGCGGAAACAGCGTGAAGCGGCGGGTGCCGGCGACGACGCACGCGATGTTGTCCGGGAAATCGAAGTGCGTCGAGATCCGCGTGCGGTTGCCGAGCCAGAAGCTCGCCAGGCAGTCGCTCTGCTGCAGGCCGATGTCGTTGTGCACCCGGAAGCCGGGCAGCCAGCGATCGACCGGCGTCGAGCCGACGTAGATCGATTGTGCCGGCGCGGCGTGCTGCTGCTCGGCGAGCTTGCGGAGCACGAGCTCGAGCGGGGCCGACGTGCTCTTGAAGTTGAAGCCGGTGAAATCCTCGGTGTAGAAGAACCGCCCTTCGATGGCCGGCTCGCCGACGTAGACCGTCACCGGGGTCTCGGTCCAGAAGCCGCCGAGGTAAGCCGCCGCGGCGTCGAGCGACGCGCTGCACGCCTGCACCGCCGGCCAGTCGGAGACCAGGCCCTTCAGCACGAGCGGCACGTCCGAGCGGAGCACGTCGTCCGGTATCTCCCGGGCGGAGCAGCCTTCGACGACCGCGATCGGGGCCGGTTGCGCGAGCCCGGTCATCGGCCTTCCAACCTCCGGTTCTTCATCTCGACCAGCGAGCGCATGTTCACGGTCGAGGCCAGCACCATGAAGAGGGGCATCAGGAAACCCTGCCGGCTGAAGCTCCACAGGGTCTCCGCGGAGAGCTGCTGCACCTTCTCTTCCTCGATGGTGTAGAAGCCCAGCAACTGGTTCCTGGAGCCGTCGTTCAGCGTGATGTCGAAGGTGACGGACTCGATGAGGCCGTTCTGCTCGAGGGCGTTGACGAACGCCCGGGTGTGCACGTAGCCCTCGTAGATCGTTTCCAGAAGCGAAGCCATCTCCTCCAGGAACGGCGTCCTCCCGCCCAGCGGCTGGAACAGTGCCTCGCCGGTGTCGCGGCTGACGCGCGGATGGTCGAGGTCGATGGAGAGCATCCGGGCCTGGGCGGTATCGTCCTGGCCCATGGCACGGCTCCTGAGCTCCTGATAGCCGATCAGGAACGGCTGCCTCCTGATCATGGCGGGGACGTAGTGCGCGTGCCACCCGTCGTCGTCCAGGAACAGGTTTTCCCCGTCCTTGAAACCGAACAGCGCCACCGGGTACAGGTCGCCGTTCGCGTCCCGGTGAAACAGGATGGGATAAAACGCCTGCACGCTGCGGAACTCGAACGGGAACGTCGTCACGAACATGACGTCGTCGCCGTAGGTGGCCGATCGCTCCGTGATGACGCGGAGGTCGCGGTGATCGACGTTGTTGACGAGGGCGAGGTTGGTCACGCTGTTTCCGGCATTCATGCGACGCCCCGCAGGGACGTCATGGCGTCGATCAGCTCCCGGTTCGCCGGCAGCAGGGCGAGCAGCCGCCGCGCTTTCTCGTTGTTCTCGTGCAGCACGCGATCGACGCGACTCGTTTCCGCCCCGGCATCCGGCCCGGGACCGGAATGGTACCGCGGCCGGAATCCCATGCCGTACAGCACGTACTGGTAGCTCGCCGACGGGAACAGCTCGTCCACCCTGGGCGCATCGTCGTGCCAGGGCGGCTGCTGGTCCCACAGTGCCAGCTTGTCGGCCAGGCCGCCCGGCCACGAGCTTCGCGCACGGCAATCCCGCCAATACTCGCCGTCGCGCCGGCTCAGGACGTAGTGAAGCTTCAAAAACTCGACGATCCGTTCCCAGTGGTAGTGGATCTTCGCGTTGAAGCGCCGCGCGGCCGCCGCCATGATCTCGCCGCTGGCCGGCAACTGCGCACTGATGAAGGAAGCGCACTGCTCGACCAGCGCGAGCGCGGAGGCTTCGAGCGGCTCGACGAAGCCGCCCGACAATCCCACGGCGACGCAGTTCCCGACCCAGAAGTCGCGCCGAAAGCCCGGTTCGAACCGGATCGGGCGAAACGAGAGATCCTGCGGCCGGACCTCCGGCGAGGTGCGCCGTATGTACTGCCCGAGGATCTCGCTGGCCCGCGCTTCGTCCGTGTGCGCGGTGGAATAGACGTACCCGATGCCGCGGCGCGTCTGCAGGCCGATGTCCCAGATCCAGCCGGCCTCCACGGCGGTGGCCCGGGTCGCGGATGCAATCGGCTCGTCCGGCCTGCCGCGCGGCACCTGCACGGCGATCGCGGCGTCGTTGAGCAGGCACTCCTGCACCGACACGAATCCGACGCCGAGATGGCGGCCGATCAGCAGCGCACGCGGACCGGTGCAGTCCACGAACAGGTCCCCGTGCAGGCGCCGGCCAGAATCGAGCACGAGCGCCCCGATGTCGCCGCCCGGCGCCAGCTCCACGTCCTCTACGTTGCACGCGAGGTATTCGATGCCGAGCTCGTCGACCGCGTGACGGTGGAGGAGCCGGGCGAACTTCGCGGCGTCGAAATGGTAGGCGTAGTTGACGTTGAACGCGTAATCCGGCGTGGCCTGCTGTTTCGGCGCGAGCCCCGCCTCGATCACCTTTCCCTGCGGCGTCACGAAATCGGCAAACGGGACGTCACGCCCGTACGTGAGCCAGTAGCCGGCGAGGTTCAGGCTCGAGTACTCGGCGGGCAGGCTGAACGGATGGCAGTAGCGCTGGTCGCCCCGGTCCTCCGCCCACGCGGTGAACTGCGTGCCCTGCTTGAACGTCGCGTCGCACTCGCGGACCAGCGCGGACTCGGGAATGCCGATCTTCTGCAGCGTCGCGCGCATCGACGGCCACGTGCCTTCGCCCACGCCGATCGTCGGGATGTCGGGCGACTCCACCACGACGACCTCGACCGGCCTGCCCGCGACGCTCCGCCTCGCGGCGGCGATGACGCAGGCCGTGATCCAGCCCGCACTCCCCCCGCCGACGATGATGATCCTGTAGGTCGCGTCGTGCATGACTTCCGCTTACCGCCGGTTCCCAACGTAGAGCAAGCGCCGTCCCTGCGCAATCCGTGCCGGTGCGGCGCTCGAAGCAGGGGTACCGTCCGGCCCGGGCGCCCGCCGGCGCGGGCGCAGACCCGGCGTGGGTGACGAGCGCCACCCGCCGGGAGGCAGGGGGGATCTCCTCCCGGCGAGGCGGCGCGTCAGAACTTGTATCGCAGACCCACGTTGTAGCGCGTTCCGAGCTGGGTCGCGAACAGCGTCTGCATCTTGTCCCGCCCGTACACGTGGTGCGTCTCGTTGGTGAGATTGAGCACGTCCGCGAACAACTGCAGGTTGTCGTTGAAGCGGTAACTGGCGTTCAGGTCCCATTGCTGGTAATCCGCGACGTACGTCGGCGGCCCTGCCCCCACGTTCGTCTGGCCGGTGCCGGCCAGGAAGTCGTCGCGCCAGTTCCAGGCCAGCCGGATGCCGATCGTCTCGGTCTCGTAGTATCCGATGACGTTCGCGCTGTCGCTCAGGCCGGTCAGCACGAACTGCTGCTCGAGGCTCAGGTTGTCATAACCGACGTCGGCATCGACGATGGTGGCGTTGGCGATCACGCCGAAGCCCGAGTCCCCGAAGTTGTGCTGGACCACGAGCTCCCACCCGTCCATGGTGGCCTTCTCGATGTTCACCGGGACGGTGAGATTGAACGGCGTCGACGGATCCCGGCCGGCAACGCCGGAGATCACGCCGTTGACCGCGTCGACGCCCGGCTCGTCCGCCCGGTTGGCGAGGATCCACGCGTAGAGCGTGCCGCCGTCGGAGCTGCCGGTCGCGGCGCGGGCTTCCTCCCCGAGCGGGCCGAGTGCCGGGTGCGGCAGCTCGAACACGGTTTCGGTCACCGAGGAAGTCCCGATGAAGTTGTCGACGTCCTTGCGGAAGTAGCCGGCAGCGATGTAGCTCGCGTTCCCGTAGTAATACTCGAGCGACAGGTCGAGGTTCCGCGACTCGAAAGGCAAAAGCGCGGGGTTGCCGCGGGCGCCCGTACCTTCGGTCAGCCGGACCGGGGAGTTGATGGTCAACCCGCCCTGGATGTCGCCGTAGTTCGGCCGCGTCAGTGTCTTGCTCACCGACACGCGCCCGATGAGGTTGTCGGTCACGTCGAGCCGGAAATCGAAGTTCGGCAGCCAGTAGTCGTACTCTCCGGTGAGCCGGGTGAACACGGGATCCCCGGTGCTGACCGGCGACAGCTCGTTGCCGGCCACCCAGTTGAGGCCGGTCCAGTTGATCGACAGGGCCTGGGAGGTGACGTCGGTCTCCTCGTAGCGCAGGCCGAGCCGCATCTCGACCGGCTTGCCGCCCCATTCCGTCGCCATGTTGACCTGGAAGTAGGCGGACCGGGACTCCTCCAGCGTGCGGCGGTCGGCGGTGAAGTCGTCGCTCGGGCACAGCGCCGTGCCGCAAGGGCCGAGATCGCCGTTGCCGGGCACGAATATCGGCGTGATGCCCTGCTCCATCAGCGACTCGGTCCGCTCGATCAGGTCGACCATGTCAAAGGTGAAGAAAGCGGTCTGCAGCCGGGGATCGTCGCCGCCAGGTATCTCGTCGAACGCGCCCTCGATCGAGGCCGGCCGCATCAGGTCCGCGATCGCGCCCAGCGGCGTCTGTGCCGACCAGGAATCCCGCTGCACCACGGAGCTGGCAGCCCGGTTGTCGACGTCCGTGAGCTGGATGCCGAAATCGATGCTCTCCACGAACCCGGTGTCGAACGCCAGGCTGCCGCCCAGCCTGAGCTGCTCGATGTCCATCCTGGAGACTTCGTTGACGAACACGCTGCCCGTCACCGTCATGTCGTCGGGCGACAGCGGGTCCGACAGCCCGAGCTGGAGGATGGGCAGCTCCTGGTCGAAGTAGCCGCTGGTGCGGTCGCGGGTGTAGGCGGCGATCGACAGCAGGGCGGAGTTGCCGAACGGGCTGTTCGGCTCGTTTTTGGCCGAGGAGTCGTGGTAGTCCAGCTCGAGCGCGAGCCTGTCGCTCACGTTCCACAGCAGGTTGAGCCCGACCGAGTTGTTCTCGTTGCGGAAGGCGTCCGAACCGGCGCCCATCGAGAAGTCGGAGCCGACGGAGTTTTCCGTGTACTCGATCGGCGAAGCCTGCGGGCCGTCCGACCAGACGGTCTCCTGGCCCGCGAAGTTGAACCACGCGGACAGGTTATTGTAGGTGCGATCGAGCTCGAGCTCCGCGTAGGTGTAGTCGAGCGTCGCGGTGAAGGCATCGATCGGCCGAAACTGCAAGGTGAGCTGGCCGTTCGTGCGCACGCGCTCGTAGCTGGCGAGCTCGTAGCCGATGACCTGGGGCACCGAGTAGAGGTCACCCGGGCCGGGCCGGTTCACCTGGTTCGGATCGCCTTGCGGCGGGATGCCGCCCCACTCCGAGATGCCGCCGCAGAAGCAGTTGTCGGTTTCGCCCGTGAACGTCCGCCAGCCGCCGACGCTCGCGGTCGCGGCGCCGCTTTCGCGCTCCTGGCGGATGGCCGTCAGCGAGACGCCGATGCGATCGTCCGCGAACGTGTTCGAGATGAGGGCCGAAATCTCCGGCGTCCAGGAGGCGCCCGAGGTGGTCGACTCGTCGTACACGCCGCTCGCCGACACCGCCGCGTTCAAGCCGGGCGAGCTCAGCGGGCGCGTGGTCCGGATGTTGATCGTGGAGCCGATGCCGCCGGTGGGCACGTCGGCGCGGCCGCTCTTGTAGACCTCGACCGCCGCGACGCCTTCGGAGGCGAGGTTGGCGAAATCGAACGAGCGTCCCAGGCCGCTGGTCGTCGGCATCTGGCGCCCGTTCAGGAGCACCAGGTTGAAGTCCGGGCCGAAGCCGCGCACCGTGACCCGCGAGCCCTCGCCGCGCTCGCGGTCGATCGACACGCCGGTGATGCGTTGCAGGGATTCGGCGAGGTTCGTGTCGGGGAAGTCGCCGATGTCCTCGGCGCTGATCGCATCGACGACGCCCGAGGCATTGCGCTTCAAGTCCATGGACTGCATGAGGCTGCCGCGGATGCCCGTGACCACGATCTCGTCCACGGGCCGCTCCGGCGCCCGCTGGGCCTGCGCGGGCGGGCTCGCCGTGGCGCCGAGGGCGAGCGCGACGCCGGTCGCGAGCGGCGTCTTCCTGAATCGCTGCGTCTTCATTTTTCCCCCGAAAAGTCGTCGTTTTGACGGCAGACGGGCAAAATGTAAGCGCTTTCAAAGCCGACTGCAAGCGCTTTTCGGCATGTGGGGGCCGATCCCTGCGACCGCATCGTTCATGCCCGCCTCGAGATTGTGGCTGATGCTCCGCCGCGACCGGGGGGTGTCCCTGGGGGAATGGCTCCCGTGCGGACGGCTTTATTTCCCCCAGGGACACCCCCCGGCCACGGCTCCGCGGTGCGGTTCCGGGCCGGGCATGAACACGATGCTGAGCGGCGGGGTTCCGGGGCGTGCGGCTACACGCGGAAGCCTTCCTTCGTCAGCGGCAGGGTGCGCACGCGGTGGCCGCAAGCGGCGTAGATCGCGTTGCAGATCGCGGGCGCCACCGGCGGCAGCACGGGCTCGCCGATGCCGGTCGGCCCGAAGTCGGAATCCACGAAGTGCACCTCGACCTCGGGCGCATGCGGCATCCTGAGCAGCGGGTAGCGATCGAAGTTGGACTGCTGGGCGCGGCCGTTCTCGAACGTGATCTCGAGCCCCAGCGCCGTGCTGAAGCCGTCGATCACCGAGCCCTCGGCCTGGTTCTCCGCACCGCTCAGGTTGACGATCGGCCCGATGTCGCCGGCCACCGTGACCTTGTGCACGGTGAGCTTGCGGTCGTCGTCGACGCTCACCTCCGCCACCTCGGCGAAATGCCCGGCGTGGCTGAAGTGGAACGCGAGCCCCAGTCCCCGTCCCGGCGGCAGCTCCCGGCCCCAGCCCGCCTTCTCCGCCGCCAGCCGGATCACGCGCGCCGCGCGCTCCGTGTTGAGCGACCACAGGTCGCCCGGCGTGAGCCAGCGGGGCTCACCCATCACCTCCAGCAGGAACTCGAGGTGGTCGCGGCCGGCCGCGACCGCGCACTCGTGCAGGAAGCTCTGGATCGCGAACGCGATCGCATTCGACCCCGGCGCGCGCCACGGCCCGGTGGGCAGCTTCGTCGGGATCATCGACTGCACCAGCCGGGCATTCGGCAGCACGCTGGCCGGGAACTCGTTCTCCGCGAGACTGCCGCTCGCCACCGGCGTCGACCCGTCACGCGTGAAGGTGACGAAATGGTCCTCGAACGCCGCCAACCGGCCTTCGGAGTCGAGCGCCGCCCGGAACGAGTGGAATCCGCCGGGCCGGTAATAGTCGAACTGCATGTCGTCTTCGCGCGTCCACTGCACCTTCACCGGTGCGCCGATGCGCTTCGAGATGGCCACTGCCTGGATCACGCTGTCGTTCGCGAGCCGCCGCCCGAAACCGCCGCCGCCCCGGAGCTGGTGCAGCGTGACCTTGCCCGGGTCGATGCCGAGAAGCGCCGCCGTGCCTTCGATCGCCGACTGCGGCGTCTGCGTCGGCGCCCAGATCTCGACGCTGCCGTCGTCCTTGCACCACGCGGTGCAGTTCTGCGGCTCGAGGTCGGCGTGCGCGACGAACGGGTAGGTATAAAAAGCGTCGACGGTACGCTCGGCACGGGCGAAGGCGCCTTCCACGTCGCCCTTCTCGCTCAGCACCTGCTGCGGGCGGCCGGCGGCGAGCCGTCGTGCTTCCTCGACCGCCTGCGACCAGCTGTCCTTCGACGCGTCCCGCTCGTCCCATTCGACTTTCAGCTTCCCGGCAGCCTGCAGTGCGGCCCAGGTGGAATCGGCGATGATCGCCACGCCCGAGAGCATCGAGGGCGCGGCCGGGCTGAACTCGACGACGGCACCCCGCGCTTCCACCAGGAATGCGTCCTCGACGCCGCGCATGTCCTTCACTTCACCGAGGTTCGCGGACACCGCGCGTGCGCCGATCGCCGGCGCCTTCACGAACGTGGCGTAGCGCATTCCCGGTATCCGCTGGTCGATGCCGAACAGGGGTTTGCCGGTCACGATGGCGCGGTTGTCGACACCGGTGATGCGCCGCCCGAGCAGCCGGAAGTCCTTGCGGTCCTTGAGCGGCACGCTCGCGGGATCGGGCACCGGCAGCTCCGCGGCGCGCGCGGCCAGCTCGCCGTAGCCGAGCCGGCGGCCGGAAGCCCGATGGATCACGTAGCCCGCCTCCGTCACGAGCTCGGAGGCGTCCACCTCCAGCGTTTCGGCCGCCGCGCGCACCAGCATCGCGCGCGCCACCGCGCCGGCGCGGCGCAACGGCTCCCAGCTCGTCGGGATCGAGCGCGATCCGCCCGCGACCTGCCGGCCGTACAGCGCCTCGTTGATCGCGGACTGCTCGACCCGCACCTGGGACCAGTCGGCGTCGAGCTCCTCGGCCACGATCATCGGCAGGGCCGTCTTGACGCCCTGGCCGACCTCCGGATTCTTCGCGTACAGGATGATCACCCCGTCGGGCCGCACCTGCACGTACGCGTTCGGCGCGAACACGTCCGCGCCACGGCCGCCCTGCGCGGCCGCCCTGGCCACCGGCCCCAGCGTGAAGCCGAGCACCAGCCCGCCCCCGACCACACCGCTCAGCTTGATGAAGCCGCGGCGGCTCACGTGAGGCAGAGCGGCAGCGCGGGCCATTTCCTCCTGCATGAACTCCGGCAGGTACGGATCCACCGGGATCGGTCGCTTCTGCATCACCGTCCCTCCTTCGCGATCGATGCCGCGGCGCGGTGTATGGCCTTGCGGATACGGATGTAGGTCCCGCAACGGCACAGGTGGCGGCCCATCGCCGCGTCGATGTCGGCGTCCGTCGGCCGCGGGTTCCGTTCGAGCAGCGCTACCGCGCTCATGATCTGGCCCGCCTGGCAGTAACCGCACTGGGCGACGTCCTCGTCGATCCACGCCTGCTGCACCGGGTGGAGCGTCTCGTCGTCTTCGGCCAGGCCCTCGATCGTCCTGACCGGGCGGTTGCCGATCGACCCCACCGGGAGCCGGCAGGACTGGACCGGCTGGCCGTCGAGATGCACCGTGCACGCGCTGCACTGCGCGATGCCGCAGCCGTACTTCGTGCCCACGAGGCCGAGCGTGTCACGCAGCACCCACAGCAGTGGCGTGGACGGATCGATGTCGCCCAGCTCATGAGCCTTGCCGTTGATTTCGAGCTTCATATCCGGTCCACACCTCCCGTTCGTCA
>DATGQE010000028.1:0-48031 GCA_035304345.1 Woeseiaceae bacterium
GGCTGCCATATTCTCGTCGACAGCGGTGCCTACTGCTATAAGCGTGATCGGATGCGTCAGTACGTTTTGTCTACTCGGGCGCACAATACTATCGAATGCAATGGGACCTCGTCACCAAGGAGTAAAGATTACTGTTATGGCTCTTCGCTTCTCGCACCGCGTTATCACACATGGGGAGCAGAGCTGAGTGGCCGTGTCGCTCACCCGACGTTGGGCTTTGTGCACTATCGGCGGGTATTTTTCGCACCAGGACGATTTCTCGCAGTGGTAGACACAGTAGAGAGTCGCCAGGAAGCGGAGTATGTACAATGGTGGCACTTCGACCCTTCTCTCTCTCTGAGTCGTGACGCCAGCGGTTTCATTGTAAGGGATTCCTGCGGTTCTCCGATGGTCTGGGTGCACACGCTGTCGCCCATTGAAAGTTGCGCAATCGCTTACGGTGAGATCCATCCGCGGCTGCAGGGCTGGGTCTGCACAAGTTACAAGACAATGATGCCGGCCTACACCCTTGGGATCCAAGAGAAAGGGCGACATGTCAGGTTCACCACAATCTTCTGCTTGGACCAAGCGGAGATGAAGAATGCCGAGATACTTGTAAAGCGCGTCGGCGAGGCTCAATGAGCTAGAGTCGGCGGATAATGATTCGAGCACCTAGATGGGCTGCCAGCACCGTAGCAGTCGAGCAGCCCGGCCCCCTGTCGCTTTGGGACATCGCTTCCTATCTGCTCTATCCGGACATTGCTTCTCAGCAACGCTTCCTGGAAGCGACATACAGGCAATAGCGAGATCTGCTCACCTCACTTCTCATGCTGCGGCCGTTGTCCGTGCCGATCACGGCGGCCGAGGTCAAGATCACCTCGGTCCGGCCCCGTAACCTGGGTAAGCTGCATCTGCGAACCCTTCCGGTATGCTGGTGGAGTCGGTCCTTCCAGTCTCTGAAGTGCCCTGCTCCGGGATCTTCAGGGCGGATCCGGCGCCTGGTCAGCCCACTTCACTGCCACAATCGCGGTGGCGCGGCGCCCTCACCCGTTTTGGCGGTCGTCCTGTGTCACACGCGGTATACTTTAGGTTGGTCTCCCGGGACTCGCTGCCACTATGAACGGAGGGATGTTAGCTTGCGCGGCCACCTGCAGGAGGAGCTTTGTCGATGACCGGCCGCAGAGGCTTCGACCGGTTCCTGGCGGACATCGCTCCCTTCTTCTACAAACGGCCGGTCACGTATGTCGATATCGGCGCCTATGATGGGCGAGTCTTCGAGAAAGTTCTGCGCTCTCCGCTACAGGTCCATGAGGCGCACCTGATCGAGCCGAACGAAAAGTACCTGGATCGCGCGCGTTCCGTCGGCGCCGATCTCTTCCGCGGCCGCAGCGTCGATTACTACCCGGTGGCGATCGGGGCCGAGTCGGGGCGTGTCAGAATGCACGACTCCAAGTCCATGACGAGGGTCGTCAACTCCGACCGGAGTTGGCGCGAAGGGCCTTCGGGGGAGCAGGTATTCGAGGTTGACTGCGTCACCCTGGACGAGTTGGCCGAGCGATTCACCGAAAAGCGAATCTCCATTCTGAAGGTAGATGTCGAGGGATACGAGATGGAGGTGCTTGCCGGTGCGAGGAACCTCCTCCGGGACCAGCGAATCGACGTGCTGTATATCGAGGCCGGGATGAATCCTGCCGGGAATCAGCAGGTCTACTACCGGGAGATCGAGGATGAACTGGCTCGTTTCGGCTACCGCATGTTTCGAATCTACGAGCAGAAGCACGAATGGCTGGACGACTCACCTCTACTGCGGCGAACGAACATTTCGTTTTTCAGCAGCAACTTTGCCGACAGCAACCCGTATCGGGTAACCCGTGAACTCTACAAGACGAATCGAGAACTGGAGATGCTGCAAAAGAACATCGATTTAGAGGCCAGCCGGACTGCCGAGCTCTCGAAGCAGCTCGAGGAAGCTCAGAAACGTCTCGCGAAGGCGGAAAGCGAGCTGGAGCAGGCAACCGTTGCCGCAGAAGAGCTCCGAAGCGCACTGGAATCCCTGAGGCGCTCTCTCGAAGTCCAGCGTGGTCGGCTGGAAGACACCGAAGCGGAAAAGCGAGAGCTCGAAAAGCGGCTCCACCAGGCATTCGATTGCATTTCGCATCTCCACGGTCGGCAGGCTTACACAAGCGGGCAATTGGCCGTTGCCCGAGAGGATATCGCGCGCCTTCAGGCGTCATTTTCGTATCGCCTTGGTCGGTTGCTTGTACACCATGGACGCTCACCGCTCGGGTGGCTTAAAGCTCCGATCGCGATAGCACGTGAACTCGTGAGGCACCGCCGGCGCTTGCGGTCCAGGACAGGCTACTCTGCTCCGGAGGACAGCGCTCCCTTGGTTGCCCTGACGAAGGACCACGCCAGGTGGCTGCCTGTTACGCAAAAGCCTCAACTTCTCGACGTATCCGCTCCCGACGATGGGATGGATCTGTGGGCGACGGCACTGACGGCGCACTCCGGCGCAAGCGTCGATATCTCGGTACAGAGATTGCCGAACGATACACCGCCTGAGAGCACGCCCGAGATCGACCAGTTGCAACGCCTCCGCGGCCTGATGATTCGTCGGTTCACGCTCGAGCCCGGTATTCCCGTACGGGTCCTTGAAGGAGTGCGTGGCAATCAAGGACTGAAGATCGTTCGGGAGGAAGGCCGGTTCTGTGCTCTCAAGCTCAGGCTCGCCAAACCGGACACGAGGCGTGAGGACCTCGAGCCGGACGAATCTGCCGAATCCCCCGAACAACACGAGCAATCCACCGCGACAGCCTTGCTTGCGGGGCCGAGGCCCTCGTCTCCGGGTGACGAATCCGCTAGTCCGCAAATGCCGGTAAGACAGGCGAGGGAGCCCGTCAAGCATCCCGGGCACGGCGTGGATAGCGAACATGAGGTGCTGCCATGGCAGTTTTCCGCTGCCAAGCTCGGAACCAAGCTCTGGGGTGGGTACGCCCGGTACGCCATCCCCGAGCTGGAACGACTGAGATTGAGCGAAGATGCGTCACTGACCGAACGCAGGGCGGCCGCCTGGCAACTGACGCGATGGTTCTACGTCGAAGGCGAGTATGAGCGCGTCCTGAAGTACATCGAGTTCGTGAAGCAACTGGGTGGTAAGGAGCAGTCCTACCTCGCGCTGGCTGAAGCCCAGACACTTATTGCTCTGCAGCGGTACCGGGAAGCGGACGTGGTACTGCAACGCGGCATCCGCGAGCACCGGGCATTGGATTTTCAGCTTCTGCGACCCAGGGTTGCCCGCCACCTGGAGCTCGAGCGCAGCGGTTCTCTCTCCCGGGCCGACAAGGTCCAGCTCGACCTGCTGAACGAGCTTTATGTCTCGGTGGGACTGGCGCCCATTCGTAAGAAGCGGGAAGAGGAGCCCCTTCACCTGTCGAACATCACCGCCGACGCCAGGCCGAAGCACGCGCACCAGGACCTGAAGGTGTCGGTGATCCTGCCCGCCTACAATGCCGGCGATATGCTCGAGTGGGTCATCGACAGCATCCTGGAGCAAACCTGGCGTAATCTCGAGGTGATCGTAGTCGACGACTGCAGCACGGACGATACGTGCGCCGTAGTCGAACGTATTGCCAGGCGTGATTCGCGAGTTCAGCTCGTCAGGTTGAAGGAGAACAGCGGTGCTTATCCGGCTCGAAATGCCGGTCTGCGTCACGTGTCCGGGGACCTGGTGACGGTGCACGACAGCGACGACTGGTCGCATCCGGAGCGAATCGAGTTGCAGGTCGCCGCCCTGGAATCGAACCCGTCACTGGTTGCGACGATGTCACACTGGGTTCGCGTCAACGAGGAGCTCGAGGTCGTCGGTGGCTGGATTACCAAGGGCGCCATGGTCGACCTCAACTTTTCATCCTTGCTGTTCCGGCGGGAAGTGTTGGACATCCTGGGGGCATGGGACGAGGTGCTGGTCAGCGCAGACGCGGAGTTCTACTCGAGGCTGAAGCGGGTCTTCGGGCGGGAATCCATCTTCAAGTTGCCGCGATTCAAGCTCCTGGCGCTTTCCCTCACCCGGGACAGCTCGCTTACCCGTTCGAAGGCAACACACCTCCGCACCCTCTATTATGGTTTGCGGCGCAACTACCGGCAGGCCTACCGCAACTGGCACGATCGGCTCGTCGGGGACTACAGTGAGTTGCCATTCAGTGCGGCGAAATCTCCGCGCCCGTTTCCCATTCCCCGGGGCAACCGGCCGTCGCACTACCAGCAAAGCTCCCGCTACGATCTGGTCGTCATCTCCGATCTCGCAATGCCCGGCGGTGCATTCGTCTCGACGCTCAACTACATTGTCGCTGCGCGCAAGGCCGGAAAGCGAACTGCCGTATTTCATTGGCCTAGAATAGATCTCGCAACGGATGCACGGCCGCAGCCTCGCCTGCACACCGTTTGTGCGGAGCTGGATGTCGATATACTTTCGCCCGGAGATGCAGTAGACGCGGATTTCGTCCTGTTTGGGTATCCGGTGATCCTGCAGTATCGTATCGACCCTTTGCCCGTGATCCGGGCGAATCAGGTGGTGGTTGTCGTCAACCAGTTTGCCAGCCGATTGGTCGACGGAGGTGATTGCCAGTATGATCCCGGGCGCATACGGAGCCACCTGCGGGACATTTTCGGTATGGAGGGCATCTGGGTACCGATCTCGAACTGGGTGAAGCGGCTCATCGAGGAGGATGGGCGCTACCCGATCCCGCACCGGGAGCCGTGGTACCCGATGCTCGATACGGAGTCGTGGTGTGCACGGCCCATACGCTGGGGTGGGGCGGAGCGATCTCGCCCTGTCGTCGGACGCCATGGCCGTGACACGTACACGAAATGGCCATCGGATCCCGAGGCGTTGGCGCAGGCCTACGGAGTGAGACAAGACTGGGATGTGCGCTTCCTGGGGGGTGCCAGGTACGCGATCGAACTGCTGGGCGAAAAGCCGCGGAACTGGACTATTCTGCCGTTCGACGACGTGTCGGCCGAGGAGTTTCTCCAGGATCTCGACTTCTACGTGCACTATCCGCACGAGAGGTATATCGAGGAGTTCGGACGCGGAGTGATGGAAGCAATGGCAATGGGCATACCCGTCATTCTGCCGCCACAGTTCCAGGAGACCTTCGGCGACGCGGCCCTGTACGCGTTGCCCTTCGAGGTTCCTGAGCTGATATCCGAACTGTGGGCTTCCGGCGATAAGTACCTGGAGCGTGCCCGGGCAGGGCGCGACTTCGTGCTGAAGAACTGTAGCTTGTCGGTGTTTCCCGCCCGGCTCGCGGCACTCCCCCAGCCCGCCCCAAAGATTACCGCTGAACGAACCGACCTGTCTGCGAGTGCGCAATGAAGATGGCAGGAAGCGCGGAAAAGGCACCAGTCAAGCGCCGCGGCAAGCCCGATCCCAAGACGTACTGGCAGAGACGCAGGAATTCGATATACCTGTTTGCCGCCAGGCAGATTTGCGCACGGGAGCGCCGCAATCCCACCGCCGTGATCGACATCGGATCGAACGCCACACCGACGCTCGAATGGCACCGCAAATCCGGTGCTCGCCTGGTCTCGTTGGACCTTCGTCGGCCTTACGTCGCCGAGGGAGTAGAGTCCTTGACCTGCGACTTCCTCGAGTACAATCCGGCGACTTCATACGACCTCGTGACGTGCTTCCAGGTACTCGAGCACGTACCGGATCCCGCCGCCTTTGCCAGGAAGCTGCTGGCGATCGGCAAGACCGTCGTCGTCTCGGTGCCCTACAAGTGGAAGAAAGGTCGCTGCAAATATCACCTGCACGACCCGGTCGACGAGCGGAAGATGAAGAAATGGTTTGGGCGTGACCCGGACTATTCCTACATCGCGAAGGAACTCAACAACGTAGCGCGGTTGATTCAAGTGTACCGCCAATGACGTCGTTCCTCCCCGTCCGGAGGCCGCTACGGTTGCGGACCTGGGGCCTTGCGCAAGCACGCCGGCTTGCCACGAATCACGGTCTCTTTGGAAGCTATTGGCGAAGGAGCTGAGGGTAGCCTGTAAATGCGATTCGAAGGATACGCCATCATCATCGGAGCGATGAAAAGCGGTACCACGACCCTTCACCACATCCTGAATCAGCACCCGGAGATAGTCGGCGGTGTGAGGAAGGAGCTGAACTTTTTCCGCCGTGGCAATCGGCCGGAGGGAATCGTCGCGGCGTACGAATCGCTGTTTCCGCGCCTCGACAAGACGCGACACGCCTACACGCTCGACTCGTCTCCAAACTACACCAAGCCCGGGATATGGCGGTTCGCTCCTTCCCTGATTGCGCAACTACCGGGGAGGAAGCGGCTCATCTACATCCTGAGGAACCCGCTCGAACGGATCGATTCGCACATCGCCCACAACATCGCGCAGGGCCGATGGACCGCGGATAACTGGCGATTGAACCACGTCGTCAACGTTTCCGCATACAGCAGGCAGCTCGCAAAGTTCGAGTCCGCGGGCCTCCTCGACGACATCCTGCTGCTCGATTTCGCAGATTTGACGGCCGATCCCGTCGGCTTCGCCTACCGCGTGCACGACTTTCTCGGCCTGCAGCGTGTAAGGCCGAGATCAGTCGAGAGGCGGAATGTCAGGAAGGTCAACGGACGTTTTCTTCGTCCGGACCACCTCCCCAGGCTCAGGCAGTTGCTGCAACGCGATGTCCAGACGCTGATCACGCGATACGGTTTCGAGCCGGCCCGGTCCTGGGGCATTCACGAACCCGCGCCGGAGTAGTCCGTGACCCAATCGACACCTCCCCCGTCTGACGATCCAGGGTCTCCGCATCCGGAGAAGGACCTGCGCTATCCCCTCGGCTTTTTGACGGCGACGAACCTCGAACGCTTTCCAAGTCACCTTCGTCGCGTCGCTTTTCCCCGACCCCTCGCTGTGCATCCGAGTACGCGATACGCCGTTGCGGGCGAAAGCGGCCGGCCGTTGGCGATCCTGGGTGAGGCCGTGCACCCCGACTTGCCCCATCTCGACCTGCAAGGAGTGGCACATCACCTCGCCGCGAACGAGTCGGAGAGGCAGAAAGAGATTGACAAACTGGTAGGACGGTTCGTCGTGCTGCACTGCGGTAACGGGCACGATTGGCGGATCCAGACCGACGCCATCGGGATGCGCACAGTCTTCTTCTCCATATCCGACGACGGAGTCGTCGCCGGTTCTCATGCAGCGGCAGTGGCCGAAGCCTCGACCCCTGCCAGGCACAGGGAGATGCGCCCCTTCAAGTGGGGCTACCCGGGGATCAGCACCCCCTACCCTTTGGTCTTCCGGCTGCCACCAAACTGCGAGCTCTCGCTGACGGATGGCCGGTTGCATCGCTTCTTCCCCGATGTGCCGATTCCGGAAACGAGCATACAGGCCGCATGGGCCTTTGCGTTCGAGCGCGCGAATGCGACCGTTGGTGCGTTGGCCCGCCGGCGCGATCTGCTCGTCTCCCTTACGGCAGGCCTGGACAGCCGCACGACCCTGGCGGCAATCCGCGACAACTGGCCGCATGTGACCTTCTTCACGTATGCCGGCGGCCCCAACGATCGGGTGGACATGCAGGTGGCAACGGCATTGGCGAAGGCACTGGGCCTTCGACATATCCTCGTTGATTACTCCGACCGCTACCAGGCGAACAAGGCGGTCTTTGCCGCAATTCAGCAGAATACCTTTTCGCGGCACAAGAAGAAGCTGGCCTGTGCTTATCACAGCCATTTTGGCGAGCACAAATACCTGCATATCCGCAGTAACCTGCTCGAGCTTGGGCGATCCAATCTCTACTACAAGCTCGGGCGGCGGCGCAGACTGGAGGAACCCAGCACTGCACAGGCCATGGGGAAGGTATACACTTTTGCCGGTCGGCTGCCACCCGGCAATTCATCGCACGTAGCGCCCGCTTTCGAACACTACGTCACCGCAAGTGACTACGAATGGAGCATCGGAAAGGCGAGCCCGTGGGACCTGTATTTCATCGAGCATCGCATGGGGGCCTGGCACTCCGGGGTCCTGCTCGAATCGGACGTCAGCTTCGATACGGTCATCGCATTCAACAGTCGCGAGATCCTCCGTCACTTCATGGGCGTGCCGCAGGAGATCCGTTGTTCGAGTCCACACCTGCGCCAGAAACTGAAAGCCCTGTTGCCGGAGGTGAAGGACATCCCGATCAATCCCGCCCGGTTCCCGAGGCACACGCAGCATAGCCAATCGAGTTAGGTACGATGCAGGCGCATAAAGTCCTGTCCTTCTACAGAAGTCTGTGTGCCGAAATCGGCATCGAACCCTGCACCGACGAGAACGCAGGGTTCTCCCCGGAAGCCCTGGTTCCCCACCCCCTGTTGCGCCGGACTCTCCAGAACGACCCCGCGATGGATGCCATCCTCGCCGGCGCCGGCGTGCACTACGCGCTCGGAAGTTTCGATGACGCGCCGTTCGTCTTCCTGGAACCCGGATTGATCCAGCTCTCGTCCGCGCTCATCTTCGATCCGGCCGCGTTGGCGGCCGCCGCGCGCTGGGGCCTGGAGGCCCATCACCTGCACCGCTCATCCGGAATAGGCCGGCGCCAGCTCGTGGGTCTTGCAAGGTACGGCAAAGCCCTCGTCGGCGGTCTCGCGACGGCGTCTCGCGACTGCCTGCTGGCAGTCGTCCCGGAAGCTGTCCAGGTCGAGCTCTTGTCGGAACAGGGCCGCGAGCGGCCGGGCGACGACTTCCTCGCCTGGATTGCCCGCCTGACCCGCGTCGAAGTCCAGGTCGCAGATCCGACCGCGTCTTACGGCGATACCGAGCTCGACTTTCCGATGGAGCTCACCCTTGCAAGCGGCGGGGACAACCGGCTCACCGTCGATCCGCAAACCGGAGCCAATCGTTACGGAGTCCCTCCCCGCCCTCGCCCGGAAGCGGTGCATTTCTCGTCATCGACCGCTTCGGCCGTGACGGATTACGGCTTCCTGCTCTGTGACCTGCTGCGCCGGGATCTCCTTGCGTCACTGGCCACCGGCAGGGCGGCCGAACCTGAGCTCCGCTCGCGGCTGGTCAACGCCATCGCCCGGGAGATTCTCGATCTTTTCAACCTGTCCGGGGACGTGGCCGATGTCGCCATCACCCCCTCGGGCACGGATGCCGAGCTGATTGCCGTCCTGGTCGGCCTTTCCGGGGCACGAGGCAGGCCGCTCGTCAACGTCCTGATCGCCCCGGACGAATCGGGCAGCGGGGTCCGGAAAGCCGCCGGTGGAAGCTGGTTCAATGACGTCGATGAACCCGGCGTCCATATCACACGCGGCACCAGGATCTGGCCCGAAGCCGCCATCAGCATCCGGGAGATCCCCATCCGCGACGGGAGCGGAAGCGCGTTGCCGATCGACGTGGTCAACGGCCACTTTCTCGAGGTGTGCCGGACAGCGCTGGCCGCGGGCAATCACCTGCTGGTCCATGTCCTCATGTCCTCGAAAACGGATCTCTACGCTCCGGATTTCGACGCCGTCGCGGAGATCGTCGCCGAGGCGCCCGACCTGGTCGACGTCGTCGTCGATGCCTGCCAGTTGCGTGCCGACTTCAATGTGCTCGGCGAGCTGGTCCGCAAGGGCTGGATGGTGCAGGTTTCGGGTTCGAAGTTTCTGACGGGCCCGCCGTTCTCCGGTGCCCTGCTGCTGCCGGCATCGTTGCGATCCCGCGCTCCCGCGTTGATCGACGGATTGAAGCAGTCGTCCGAGATTGGCGGACTGGCGGACTGGGTAGCTGCCTGGTCGTCGCAGCTTCCGGATTCGGTCGGGGCCAGGAGCTACGGTCCGCTCTTCCGCTGGCTCCCCGCCCTCGTCGAGGCGAAGCTGTTCCTCGCACTCTCGGAAGACTTTCGATCCGAAGTCGTTTCGCGCTTCCGGGAGGCGCTGCTGAGCCGGATGACCCGGAGCGAGTACCTTCGGCCGCTCGAGCTGGTCGAGCCGCCTGCCACGGAGCGGGCGAAGGCCATCGCCAGGCATTCGATACTCTCGTTCGCGGTACTCGGGAGGCGAGCCACGGGAGAGTTGACGCCCCTGGACGAGACCGAATGCAAGAGACTGTTCGAGCTCCTCAACCGGGACGTCTCGTCGCTGTTGCCTCCACTCGACCCCGCCAGGGAGGCGCTGGCGAGGCAACCCGTGCACATCGGCCAACCCGTGACCCTCGGCTCCGGCGACACTGCGATCACGGTGCTCCGGCTCGTCCTCGGCGCCCGATTCTTTACGATAGTCGGCCACGCCGATCCCGGGTCCAGGGCCGCGGCACTCGAATCCGAGATCGCGGATGCCAGGCGGGCAATCGCCAAGGTCGAGCTGCTGAGCTCCTGCTGGTCGCAGATCGGTTGATCCTCATTCACGGTACGAGTTGACGATGCCCCTCGACAAATCCCCTCTCGACCCGGCGGATTGGGACGAATTCCGCTCCCAGGCGCATCGGCTCCTGGATGCCTGCATCGATCACCTGGCCAACGTGAGGATGCACCCCTGGCAACCCGTACCGGAAGCAGCACGGCAGCATTACGCGCTCGACACGGCTGAGGACGGCAAGCCGATCGATATCCTCATCGACGAGCTGGTCTCGAACGTGCTCCCCTACTCCACCGGAAACATACATCCGAGATTCTTCGGGTGGGTCCATGGTACCGGGCTCGCCAGCAGCCTGCTGGCGGATATCGTTGCTTCCACGATGAACAGCAACTGCGGCGGCCGCGACCACGGCGCCGTCTACGTGGAGCGCGAGGTGATCGACTGGTGCCGCCGCTGCTTCGGTTTCCCGGAGGGCAGCAGCGGCGTCCTCGTCACGGGCACGTCCCAGGCAACGGTCATTGCACTGGCCGCTGCCCGCACCCACGCCCTGGGCCCGCAGAGCCGCCGAAACGGCATACAGGACATGCCGAAGCTCACGGCCTACGCCGCCGAGGGCGTCCACAACGCCATCGTGAAGGCCTGCGAGCTCATCGGCATCGGTGCGGAAGCGCTGCGTCGAATACCTTGCGGGCCGGGCGGTGCCATGCACCTCGATTCCCTCGCCGAAGCGGTCGCGCGGGATCGCCGCGAGGGGTACCAGCCGTTCTGCGTGGTGGGCACCGCCGGATCCGTGAACCTGGGCGAGTTCGACGATCTCGCGGCGCTGGCCGATTTCTGCGCCGAGCACGGTCTCTGGTTCCACGTCGACGGGGCGTTCGGCGCATGGTCACGCCTGGCCGACCCTCCCTGGAACGCGCTCGCGAACGGAATCGATCGCGCCGACTCGCTGGCTTTCGACTTCCACAAATGGATGTACGTCCAGTACGACTGCGGCGCCGTGCTCGTTCGCGACGAGACGGCGCATCGCGCGGCATTTGCCGCCCGGCCGGCTTACCTCGAGGGCCAGGACAAGGGGGCGGGCGGTGGCGAGCCCTGGTTCTGTGACTACGGCATCGACCTGTCGCGCGGCTTCCGTGCCCTCAAGGTATGGTCGGCGCTCCGGGCCCACGGTACGCAGGCATTTGCGCGTGCGATCACCCGGAACTGCGAGCTCGCCGCCCTCATGGCGGCTCGTATCGAGGCCGATCCCGGCCTCCGCCTGGTGCGTCCGGTGAGGCTCAACGTCTGCTGTTTCAATGCAGCCCCCGCCGACTGGGATGGAGAGGCACAGGACGCGCTCAACGCGACAGTGGCAAAGAACCTCCAGTTACGCGGCGAGGCGGTCTTCTCGACGACGCGGATCGACGGCCGGACGGTCCTGCGAGCGGCCATCGTCAACCACCGCAGCTCCGCGAGCGACATCGAGGAATCGGTCTCCCTGGCTGCGCGGGAGGCCGACCGGCTGGCGCGGAGCTGAGCCCTAGAGGTCGAGCGCGACCCTCGCCACGACCGCGATCTGGAACAGGATCTCCGAGATCCCGCGTGCAACCTCCATGTTCTTCGCGCCCACCGTCGGCAGCACCAGGATCTCGTCGCCGGGCTGCGGCCTTGCGTCGTCACCCTCGACGAACGTGCCGTCCTGCCGCAGCAGGAGTATCCGGGCGTCCTTGCGGCGCTGGATCGTGCCCCCGGCGAGCTCCAGGTAATCGCGCACCCTGGAGCCGCTGTCGTAGGCCACGGCGATCGGTTGCGTGACCTCCCCGTGGATCATCACGATCGAGGTCTGCTCGGGGATGACCAGCACGTCGCCGTCCTGCAGCAGCATGTCCATCGCGCTCTCACGGCCCGCCAGCACGACCTGGCCGCGCGGCTGGACGCTGCGTGCGCGGTCGATGAACTCGGTGATCTGCGCCGCTTCGCGCGCCCGCAGACCCGCTTCCTCGGCCGTCATCGAGCGCGAAGTGAGCGCGGATCGCTCGAGCACGCGCAGCGAAACCTCCAGCATCCTGCGCTGGCGCTCCGCCACGGATTCGCGGAACAACTGCACGGCGTCCGGGTTCGCTTCCGGTTTCGGCACCACCTGGGCGAGCGCGTCCCCCAGCGTCGAGCCATACGGGAGCGTGAGAACGCGCGAGCTCTCGATCGCACCGTCGACTCTGACCAGGATCGTCGATACGGTGCGATCCGTGACCACCGCCAGCTCGTCGCCTGGCCGCAGGAAGATGCCGTCGAGCTGGTCTATCGGGTGGTACTCGCTGTACTGCCGCGTACCGACCTTGTGAACCACGCTGACGTGCGTGGCGCCCGGCAGGGGACGCGCGAAGCGCAGCAGCTCCTCCGCCGCTATCTCCCGCCCCTTGAACTCGAATCCGTAGGCGTTGAACACGTCGCCGCTCACGCGCGCGGCGTTGTGCCGGCCCGCGACCACGATCGTGTCGCCGTCCTGGATCTGGACCGCCTCCAGGCGGCCTTCGAGCAGGAAGTCATAGAGGTCGAAAGAGGCGCGGACTTCCCCGCCGCGGAGCAGCCGGATGTCGATGTAGCTTCCCCTGGCAGGATCGATGCCGCCGGCACGCAGCAGGAACCCCAAGACCGAATCCGCGGCGACACCGGCGTACTGCCCCGGCACGCGCACGAACCCGGTGACGAACACGCGCACCGGCTGCGACGCCTCGAGACTCGCGTAGACGTCGACGTTGCTGCGGTACACGTTGCGAATCGCCGAGCGCACGACTTCGTTCAAGTCGCGGTTCGGGACGCCGGCCACCTGTATCGGGCCCACGTTGGGAAGAAACAGGTTGCCTTGCGGGTCCACGACCTGGACGTCCTGGTACGTGAAGGCGCCCCACATGCGCAGCATCACGCGGTCGCCGATGGCTATCTCGTAGTCCTCGTTGAGTCCCACGCCATAGGTTTGCGCGACGCCGCGCTGGAAGAGCTGCTCCCCGAACATCGCGTCTTCGCCGGGGCGGTAGGTGGTGCCCAGCAGGTCGGCCGCATCGGCACTCGGCTCCGTCATCGGGGGCAGGTTCGTCCGCAGTTCCCGCGGTGCGTCGAGCGGAGGAAACTGCTGCATCTCGGAGAGGCGATCCGTCCCCGGGAGGTCCATCTGCGGACGCTGCTGGAGCAAGGGATCGATAGGGGGCTGTGGCTGCTGTGACTGCTGCGCCAGCCCGTCCTGCAGCATGAGAATGCACACTGCACATACGGCCAGGCGCGCACCAAGCCAACGAAACACCTGCATCATTCCAGATGATCCTCGATAGTCGCTACGACGAGACGCCCGATGCCGTAAAGCAGCGTGAGCCCCATCAACAGGGCCACCAGCGTGTACAGCCGACGGGGGTACTTCGCCGATTCGGGCAGTGGCGGCGACTCGACGAGCACGACGCTCTTCAGCTTGCGAGTCGAATCGATGCGCGCGGTTTCGAGAGCGGTGAGGGCGCCCCGGTACGCATCCGAGACGAACTCGAGCTCCGCGAGCAGTTGCTGGTACTCACCGGCCAGGACGTTCAGGCTCATCCCCTCCGCGTTCGTGACGCTGTTGCGCCGCTCTGCCTCCAGTTGTTGCCGTATGCCGGCAATCTGTGCCTCCAGTGCCCGGACCTGGGGCGCATTGTCGTCGAGATAGGCCTGCAGGCCCTTGAGCTCCGCTTCGTAGCGCGCCTGCATTGCCTGGAGCTGGGCGGTAAGGCCCGTGTTCGCGGCAGCCTGGGCCGTGGGGTCGAGAATTCCGTGCTCCTGCTGGAAATCCAGTATGCGCTTTCGCACATCGTCGAGCTTTGCCCGCACGTTCACGAGCTCGGACTCCGCGAAGGCCATCTGGTCCCGGGCGAGCTCGTGCGAGCTCTCGTTGATGAACCTCTCGCTCAGCGCAATGACTTCCCGGTTGACCGCCTGGGCGATGTCCGGCGTGAAGCCCTGCGTCCGAATCGTGAGCAGGCCCGACGCATCGTCGATCTCGACCTCCACGCGGTCCCGGTAATAGTCGAGGAAGTCCTCCTGCGAGGCATCCTCGTCCAGCCGGAAGATGAAGTCGAGCCTGGGCCTGCTGTAGGCCCGGCGGAGATCCAGCTTCTCGTCGAGCTGGCGCAGCATGTCCATGGAAAGGATGTGCGCCTGCAGCATGTACTGGTCTTCGAGGGATGCCAGCGAGCTGCCGCCGATCATCGTCGACAATGCGTCCAGGCCGGTGGGAATGGTCATCGCCCCTCCTTCCTGGCGGACGACGACCACCGACTCGGATACGTAGCGGTCGGCCGCGAACAGGAAGAGATAGGCCGCGGCCAGCAGCCACGGAATGACGATGATCCCGAGGCGCAGGTTGACCGGGCTCAACCAGCGAAGCAGGGACTTCAAGGCTCGCCCCCGGCCTTCTTGTAGGCGGCGATTCCCTTGTGAACGTCGTTGTACACGGTTGCCCTTCCCCCGTCCAGGTAGACCACCGCGTCGCACATGTTTCTTATCAGGTCCATGTTGTGTGAAACGAGAATCACCTTGGATTTTTTGAGCCGCTCGTTGAAGACCTGCCGGCTCTTCCTCCTGAAGGTCGCATCGCCGACCGCCATCACCTCGTCGATGAGGTAGTAATCGAAATCGAAGGCCATGCTCGTGCCGAACGCAACGCGCGCCACCATGCCGGACGAGTACGTCGATACCGGCTGGTCGAACCACTCGCCGATGTCTGCGAACTCCTCGACGTAGCGGATCTTCTCCTGCATGCGACTGCGGCGAACGCCCAGGATGCGGCACACGAACTTCACGTTGTCGCGTGCCGTGAGATTCTTCTGCATGCCGCCGCGCAGCCCCACCGGCCACGAAATTCTCCCCCGGGTGATGATCTTGCCGGAATCCGGGAGGTCGACGGCGCTCAGGAGCCGCATCAGCGTCGACTTGCCCGCGCCGTTGCGCCCGATCAGCCCCACGTTCACCCCTTCGGGTATGTCCAGCGACAGGTCCCGGAACACGAACTTGCGCCCGCTCAGGGTCATGTACGACTTGGTCACCCCGTCCAGGCGAATCATCGGGTCACCCTTGCCAGGTAGCGCATCCGGTACAGCATGAGGCCGATCACGGTCGTCGTGAGCGCGAGCGCGACAGGATACTCGATACTGAGGTACTTGATGGGCTTGTATTGCTCTATCGCCATGACGCGCGAAAGCTCGACGAGGTGCAGCACGGGGTTGAGCGCCATCCACTGCACCCATGCATCGGGAAACCGCGTGACCGGGAACAGGATGCCCGACATGAAGTAGAGCGGCATGAACATGACCTTGATGATCGCCCTCGCATCCGGCATCAGGCTCGTGATGGCGGCGAAGAGCAGGCCGAGGCCGAATGCCAGCATGACCGTGAGGAAGATCACGCCCGCGAGCTCCACGGGCCGAACCGGCAGGACGTCGTAACCGAACATCGCGAGGCCGATCAGCACGATGGGGAAAACGATCGCCTGGATCACGAAGTGCGCCAGTGCCTTGGCGATGAACACGTCCATCAGCAACACCTGGCGGTACGAGAGGATCCCCTGCCCCGAGTTGACGCCGTCGACGATCTGCAGGCAGATCGCCTTGAAGAGCAGGAACGGCAGGATCCCGTACACGATGAAGATCGGGAACTCCACGCCCGGCATCAGGCCCTGCCGTATGAAGCCGCGAATGAACACCGGGAACATCAGGTGCGCGAGCGGCTCGACTAGCACCCAGATGAAACCTCCACGGGTCTTGCCGAACCGGGACGACAGCTCGCGCAGCAGCAATGCGTAGATGACGTCGCGCTGGATCTGGAAATGGGAGCGTGTACGTGTCGATGTCTGGGGCATTGTCCGGGCTTATTGCTGTAATGTGGCCTGGCATGCCACTCACGAGCTCGCTCGCGAGTGGCACGAACCGTGGCCATTCACCCAACCGATCTAAGCCTTCCCCTCCGGCGTGATCCCTCTTGGCTGGTCGTGTCCCTCAGCGGCTGCTCCAACCTATGAAGGCCTCGAGATCACCGGAGGACGATCCACCGACATCCTCCTCGTGCCTGTAACCGAGGCCAAAGCGAAACAGGCCAATATCGGTCAGCCTCTCATGGCTCAGCAGGACATCCGAGAGCTCCAGGGCCGTTTCCGAAACAGTGTGCGGGAGCGCAGTCGCTCCCGCACGATTGATCTCCGCATGGCGCAGGGACAGGTGCCAACGGTGGCCGCCGGATTGTACCAAGGTTACGCCCAGCGAGTAGGCCAGGCTGTCGCCGTCGGCCGCATGCCCGATGGAATGACCCCGATAGCGGTAACCGGTGCGGTAGGTGCCGTGCTCGTAGGCGCAATCCGGCTTGGGCTCGGCGAATCCGAAGCCGCCTTCCCGGCACTGCGTGTCGGACACCTCGAGGTGCGTGCGATGTTGCAGGCCGCCGATGCTGCCCCAGTGCTCGATACCGACCTGGCGCAGCCAGCTCCCGATCTCCGGGCCCCCTCGCCGCGTATCCTCGCCGATCCACTGCATGTACAACGCCGCGGGTATCGCCCGCGGCAGCCGCCAGCGCATGTCGATGCCCGCGAGCTGGTTGCCGGGCTCGGCGTCGGGGTCGACGTTGACGCCCTGGTTGTCGTTGCCGAGCACGAGGTCGCGAAAGGCCGCGAAATCGCACGGGCGGCCTTCGCCGCACCACTGCGCGGTGCGCGACAGGCCGATCTCCAGGCTCGGATGAGGCTTGAAGTTGACCCGCATCCCGAGCACCCGCGTGTTCTCGATGAGGCGCTCGTCGTCGAGCTCCGTCATGAACGCGGTGAGCGACCAGGGGCCGATCCAGCGCAGCCATTTCGTCTCGAACGGCGCGCTGCTCTTGCGCTGCAGCGCGAAGCCCGGTGCCGGGCGTGCGCTGGTCGACAGGATCAGGCTGCCGTCGCGGCCCGGCCCCCACCAGCGTTCCTGCCAGCCGGCGGAGAACAGCCAGTTGCCGAGCGCCAGCGCCACGTACGTCCCGTCCGGGCGGACCTCGTCACCGTCGAGCGGATTGGCGGCGACCGTGGCCTCGAGCCGCACCGCGACGCGCTCCCCGAGCCACGACGAAAGCGCCGCAGTCGCCTGTGCCTCGGCGCGCGGCGTGTCCTCGAACGTGCGCACCAGGCGCGGCGCTTCCGCGAGCGCGGCGCCGAGCTCGAACTGCGGCCCGGAATGCTGCTGCCACTCGAGCTCGGCCCGCACGCGCTCCCAGGCGGCCCGCGCGGCGGGTGTCAGCGGCTTCCCCTCCGCCTCGGCGAGGCCGCGGCCGATGTCGCCCCAGGAGAGGGGCCAGCCGGTGAGCGGCAGGTTCATGGCGCCGCTGTCGTTCAGAAGCTCGAGGTCGTGGCGCAGCCCGATGTCGCCCGGCGGCGCGAAGGGCCCGGCCATGACGGGCATCGCGAGCAGCACGGCGAGGACGGCGCCCGCCCGGCGCCACGCCTCGCGGGACCGGCCGGTCACGGCGTCCGCCACCGGAGAAAGCCGCGGTAGTCCGTGGTGCCGGCGCGCTCCACCCCGGCACCCAGCTCGAGCACCCCGAAGCGCGTGTCGCGGCTCCACGCGACGTCGAAGCTCGCGAGATCCTGCGGCACCGGCGTCAGCGAATGTCGCGGATCGGCGACACCGCCGCGATTGAGCTCGCCGAACCGGGCGAGGAAGCTCAGGCGGCGCCCGGCGTCGTCGAACAGCATCAGGCCCGCCGTCACCAGGCGTGCGTCGTTGTCCGCGCCATGCCCGATCGCACGCCCGCGGTAACGGTAACCGGTGCGGTACGTGCCGTGGTGGTACGCGCAGTCGAAGTTGTCGTCCGACTCATAGAACCCGCAACTCGTGTCCACGACCTCCCCGAACCAGCGGTACGACCAGCGCTCGCCGGCATCGCCCAGGCCTTCGAGGCCCGCCTGCGCCAGCAGCCGGCTCGGCAGCCCACCCGCCTCGTCCTCGCCGATGAGCTGGCCATAGAAGGCGATCGGCAGGCCGAAGGGCGCGAGCGACCAGCGAAAATCGGCGCCGGCCATCTGGTTGCCCGGCTCGTTCTCTGCGCCGACGCCAGCGTCCCCCCGGTTGTCGCGGCCCGCAAGCAGGTCGAGGAACGTGTCGAACCCGCAGGGCCGCCCTTCGCCGCACCATTGTGCCGTGCGGGACAGGCCGATTTCGAGACTTGACAGGGGGCGGAAGGCCACGCGCATCCCGAAAAACCGCGCCCGGGGCACCTCGCGGGCGCTTTCCAGGCGCCCCCAGGCGACGCTCAGGTCCCAGGGGCCGAGCCAGCGGAGCCAGGGTGTCTCGAAGGGCCCGGTGAAGCGGCGGTCGAGGGTGAGGGCCGGGATCGGCCGCGCGTTGCTCGACAGGATGAGGCTGCCGTCCCAGCCGGGGCCCCACCAGCGGTCGAGCGTGCCCGCGCCCAGCACGAAATTGCCGAGCGTGACGCCGAGCAGGCTGTTGTCTCCCCGCACCTTGCGCCCGTCGTCCGGCGAATCGACGAGCTGGGCGTCCAGCGCCAGCACGATCCGCTCCCCGGCCCAGTCCAGGCCGGCCCGGACCTCGGCCGCCTCCCGCGGTGTCGCAGCGAAGGACCGGATGCGGGACGGCTTCTCGGCGCCTGCAACGGCCGCGTGCGCCCGCAGCTCCCCGCGGCGCGTCTCCCGCCGGGCCGCAGCGCGTACGCGCGCGAGCGCCGCCGAGACGCGGCCTGGCAGCTCGTCTTCGCCCGCCGCCTCCAGCTCGGCGGCAATCGGGGCCCACGACAGCGGCCAGGTCGTGACGGGTCCCGAGATCAGGCCGTAATCCGCAAGGAGCTGGATGTCGGCGCGCAGCGCCGCGTCGCCCGCCGGGACGAAGGTACCCGCCTCGGCCGGCGCCGCGGTGCCGAGCAGGGCCAGCGCGAGGATCGCCGGGGCGGACCGTCGCCCCGGGCCGCGTTGGCGCGGTGCCGCGGGCACTAGGCGCGGATCCGGTCCTGGTTGGCCAGGAACCAGCGATAGGTCTGCTCGATGCCGCTGCGCAGGTCCGTCTCGTGGCGCCAGCCGGTCGCGTGCAGGCGGCTCACGTCGAGGAGCTTGCGCGGCGTGCCGTCCGGCTTCGACCGGTCGTAGACGATCTCGCCCGACCAGCCCGTGACCTCCCGCACGATCCCGGCGAGCTCGGCGATGCTGACGTCCTCGCCCGTGCCCACGTTGATGATCTCACCCGAGTCGTAATGCTCCATCAGGTGCACGCAGGCGTCCGCCAGGTCGTCGACGTAGAGGAACTCGCGGCGCGGCGTGCCGGATCCCCACACGACCACCTCCGGGCTCCCGGCGACCTTCGCCTCGTGGAACTTGCGGATCAGTGCCGGCAGCACGTGGGAGGTTTCGAGGTTGAAGTTGTCGCCGGGACCGTAGAGGTTGGTGGGCATCGCGGAGATGGCGTTGAACCCGTACTGCTTGCGGTACGCCTGGCAGACCTTGATTCCCGCGATCTTCGCGATGGCGTACCACTCGTTGGTCTTCTCGAGCGGTCCCGTGAGCAGGTGCTCCTCCTTCATCGGCTGCGGCGCGAGCCGCGGGTAGATGCAGGAAGAGCCCAGGAACAGGAGCTTCTTCACGCCCGCCTCGAACGCGCCGTCGATCACGTTCATCTGGATCAGGAGATTGTCGCGGATGAAGTCGGCCGGATACGCGTCGTTCGCGTGGATGCCGCCGACCCGTGCGGCCGCATCGAACACGTAGTCGGGGCGCTCGGCGCGGAGGAACGCGAGCACCGCGGGGCGGTCCGTGAGATCGAGCTCCGCACGCGTGCGTGTGACGAGGTTGTGCCATCCGCCCGCGGTGAGCCGCCTCACGAGCGCGGAGCCCACGAGACCGCGGTGGCCGGCGACGTAGATCTTCGCGTCCTTTTCCATCACTCGAAATAGTCGAATGCCCTGTAACCCGCGCGCTTCACCATGTCGTCGCGCTGCGCGAGCTGGTAGTCCTCCTCGGCCATTTCCCGCACCAGCTCCTCGAAGGTCGTCTTCGGCCGCCACCCGAGCTTCGCGTGCGCCTTCGCCGGGTTGCCGAGCAGCGTATCCACCTCCGTCGGGCGGAAGTAGCGCGGATCGACCGCCACGATGACCTTGCCGGTGGCGGGATCGATGCCCTTCTCGTCGACGCCCTCTCCTTCCCACCGAACCTGCATGTCCAGCGCGGCGGCCGTCGCCTCGACGAACTGGCGCACCGAGTACTGCACGCCCGTCGCGATCACGAAATCGTCCGGCTCATCCTGCTGCAGCATGAGCCACTGCATCTCCACGTAGTCGCGTGCATGGCCCCAGTCGCGGCGTGCGTTCAGGTTGCCGAGGTACAGGCAGTCCTGCAGCCCCAGCTTGATGCGCGCGAGGCCGCGGGTGATCTTGCGCGTGACGAACGTCTCCCCGCGGTACGGCGACTCGTGGTTGAACAGGATGCCGTTGCAGGCGTACATGCCGTAGGCCTCGCGGTAGTTCACCGTGATCCAGTACGCGTACAGCTTCGCGACGGCGTACGGCGAGCGCGGGTAGAACGGCGTGAGCTCCGTCTGCGGGGTCTCGACCACCTTGCCGTACAGCTCCGACGACGAGGCCTGGTAGAAACGCGTCTTCTTCTCGAGGCCGAGAATGCGGATCGCCTCGAGCAGCCTGAGCGCCCCGAGCGCGTCCGCGTCCGCCGTGTATTCGGGGCTTTCGAACGAGACGGACACGTGTGACTGCGCGCCCAGGTTGTAGATCTCGTCCGGCTGCACGGCCTGCACGATGCGGATCAGGTTCGTCGAGTCCGTCAGGTCGCCGTAGTGCAGGATGAAACGGCGATTGTCGACGTGCGGATCCTGGTACAGGTGATCGACACGATCCGTGTTGAAGAGCGACGTGCGGCGCTTGATGCCGTGCACCTCGTAGCCCTTTTTCAGCAGGAATTCAGCCAGGTACGCGCCGTCCTGGCCGGTGACACCGGTGATCAGAGCTTTCTTCATCGTGTTGTCCGTGCCCAATGCGGAGTGTAGATGGTACCCGAGCCCGGCGACAGGTGTCGCCATGTCGGCAGGAGCATGCATTGCGCGCGACCACGACCGCCGGCGTCATACCGGCCCGTGCAATGGCGCGCGGTGCGCGCTCTTACAGGCGGCCGAGCAGGCCGCGCGTGGAAGGATTCCGGCCCGTGTAGCGCTCCGGGTCGCGCACGGCCTCTGCGAGGCCGGTCGCGAGCTTCTTGCCGAGCTCGACGCCCCACTGGTCGAAAGAGTCGATGCCCCAGATCACGCCTTCGACGAACACCTTGTGCTCGTACAGGGCGATCAGTTGCCCGAGGACGTTCGGTGTGAGCCTGCGGAACAGGATCGTGTTGCTCGGGCGATTGCCGGGATGCACTTTGTGCGGCGCGAGCGCGCGGACCTGCTCCTCCGTGGCGCCCGCCGCGCGCAGGTCCGCGGCGGCCTGCTCCTTCGAGTAGCCGTCCATCAGGGCCTCGGACTGGGCGAGGCAGTTGGCGATCGCGAGGTCCTGCTGGGCCTGCGAGGCGCCGGACGATTCGAGCGGCAGGATGAAATCCACCGGCACGAAGCGCGTGCCCTGGTGGAGCAACTGGTAGAACGAATGCTGCGCGTTCGAGCCCGGCTCGCCCCAGATCAACGCACCGGTCTGCACGCTGACGGGCCGGCCGTCGAGCCGCACGCGCTTGCCGTTGCTTTCCATCTGCATCTGCTGCAGGAAGGCGGGAAAGCGCTCGAGGCGATTGTCGTAGGGCAGGATCGCCTGGCTCTCCGCACCGAGGAAGTTGTTGTTCCAGACGGCGACCAGCGCGAGCAGGAGCGGCAGGTTCTCCGCCGGCTTCGCCTGCCGGAAATGCAGGTCCATGCGGCGTCCGCCGGCCAGAAGATCGCGGAAGTGCTCCATGCCGATCACGAGCGCCAGGGAAAGCCCCACGGCCGACCACAGCGAGAACCGGCCGCCGACCCAGTCCCAGAAGCCGAAGCGGTAATCCGGGTGGATGCCGAAGGCGTCCATCGCGGCATGGTTGGTGGATGCCGCGGCGAAATGACGCTGCACCGCAGCCTCGCCGAGCGCGCTCACGAGCCATTCGCGTGCGGCTTTCGCGTTGGTCATCGTCTCGAGCGTCGTGAACGTCTTCGAGCAGACGACGAACAGCGTGCGCCGCGGATCGAGCACCTGCCGGAGATCCGCGAGCTGCGTGCCGTCGATGTTCGACACGCTGTGGAAGCGCATCCCGGGCCGCCAGTACGGTGCCAGCGCGCGACTCGCCATCACGACGCCCAGGTCGGAGCCGCCGATGCCGATGTTGACGACGTCGGTGAGCTTCTCGCCCGTGTGCCCGCGGACGGTGCCTTCGTGCACCGCGTTCACGAACTGCTCCATTTGCGTGAGCACGCGCCACACGTCGGCGACACCGGGCGTGTCGAGCGCCACCTGGTCCGACATCTTCGCGCGCAGCGCCACGTGCAGCACCGGGCGGTCCTCGGTGACGTTGAGGTGGCGGCCCGCGAACATCGCGTCGATCGCCGCGGCCACCCTGGCCTCGCGCGCGAGGCGCAGCAGGAGGCGCCGCGTGGTCGCGCTCACCAGGTTCTTCGAGTAGTCGAGGAACAGGTCGCCGGCTTCCGCCGAGAAGCGCTCGAAGCGCCGCCGGTCGCGCGCGAACAACTCGGCGAGGGTGGTCTTGCGCATGTCGCGGCGGTGGGCGGCGAGCGCCTGCCAGGCGGGGAGATCGGCGGGGTGGCGGGCGGAGAGCTTGCGTGGTGGATAAGCGGCAGCCATCGGCACTCCAGCTTCGGGACGGTGCGCAAAGCGTGCCGGAGCGGGCGGGCGCAGGCAACCCGCGCAGGCGCGGGCATGCGTACCGGGTCGCGCCGGCCCGGTATCGTGCCGCCGGGCCGGCCGGGTCGCGCCTACAGGCGTACCTGGTAGTAGTCGAGGTACCAGTCGACGAAGCGGCGCACGCCCTCCTCGACCGGCGTGGACGGGGCGTAGCCGACGTCGCGGGCGAGGTCCTCGGCGTCCGCCCAGGTGTCGGGCACGTCGCCCGGCTGCATCGGCAGCAGGTTCTTCTCCGCCTTGCGGCCCAGGCACTCCTCGATGACCTCGATGTAGCGCATCAGCTCCACCGGCCGCTGGTTGCCGATGTTGTAGATCCGGTACGGGGCGCGGCTCGTGCCGGGATCGGGCCGGGCCGGGTCCCAGTCCGGGTTCGGCGCGGCGTTGTGATCCATGGTCCGGATCACGCCCTCCACGATGTCGTCCACGTAGGTGAAATCGCGCCGGTGATTGCCGTAGTTGAACACGTCGATCGGCTTCCCCTCGATGATGTTCTTCGTGAACATGAAGAGCGCCATGTCGGGGCGGCCGAACGGGCCGTACACCGTGAAGAACCGCAGGCCGGTCGTCGGCAACCCGTACAGGTTCGAGTACGTGTGCGCCATGAGCTCGTTGGCTTTCTTCGTCGCCCCGTACAGCGCCAGCGGATGATCGACGTTCTGGTGAATCGAGAACGGCATCGTCGCGTTCGCGCCGTAGACCGAGCTCGACGAAGCGTAGACGAGGTGCTCGACGTCGTGGTGGCGGCAGCCCTCGAGCACGTGCAGCGTCCCGACGATGTTGCTGTTGATGTAGGAATGCGGGTTCTGGAGCGAGTAGCGCACGCCGGCCTGGGCCGCGAGGTGCACGACCTTGTCGAACTTTTCCTCCGCGAACAGCCGCTCCATGCCTTCGCGGTCGGCGAGGTCCATCCGCACCATCCGGAAGTTGGGAAACGGCGCGAGCAGTGCGGCACGCGCTTCCTTCAGGGCCGGATCGTAGTAGTCGTTGAAGTTGTCGAGCCCCACCACCGTGTCGCCGCGCTCGAGGAGGCGCTTCGCGGTGAAGCAGCCGATGAAACCCGCCGCGCCGGTCACCAGAACCTTCATGGGATTTCCTTATTCTGCGTTACGCGATCGACCGCGAGAGGATAACAAGGCTCGCCGGGGCGCGCATCGCGCCATGACGGGCGCGCGCGAGCCCGCGCCTACAGCCGGTCATCGGTCAGCGACGCATCCAGCAGGTACTTGACGTCGTACACCACGGCGCCGGGCCTGCCGAGCGCGCGGATCCCCTCGATGCCCAGGTCCCGGAACTGGCGGTGCGCCACGGCGATCACGATCGCGTCGTAGGCGCCTTGTGGCGGCTCCTGCACCAGCTCCAGGCCGTACTCGTGCTTCGCCTCCTCCGGGTCCGCCCACGGGTCGTGCACGTCGACGGCGGCACCGTAGCTCGCGAGCTCCTTCACGATGTCCACGACCTTGGTGTTGCGCACGTCCGGGCAGTTCTCCTTGAACGTGAGCCCGAGTATCAGGACCCGCGACCTGAGCGGCTGCATGCCTTTCTTGAGCATCAGCTTGATGATCCGCGACGCGACGTAGATCGACATGTTGTCGTTGATGCGCCGGCCCGCCAGGATCATCTCCGGGTTGTACCCGAGCTGCTGCGCCTTGTAGGTCAGGTAATAGGGATCGACGCCGATGCAGTGGCCGCCGACCAGTCCCGGCCGGAACGGCAGGAAGTTCCATTTCGTGCCCGCGGCGACCAGCACCTCCTCGGTATCGATGCCGACGCGCTCGAAGATCATCGCGAGCTCGTTGATCAGCGCGATGTTGACGTCGCGCTGCGTGTTCTCGATCACCTTGGCCGCTTCCGCCACCTTGATGCTCGAGGCCTTGTAGGTTCCGGCGGTCACGATCGTGCGGTACACGGAATCGATGTAGTCCGCCGCTTCCGGCGTGGAGCCCGAGGTCACCTTCTTGATCGTGGGCAACCGGTGCTCCTTGTCGCCGGGATTGATGCGCTCCGGGCTGTAGCCCACGAAGAAGTCCCGGTTCAGCGCGAGCCCCGAATGCTCCTCGAGGAACGGCACGCAGAACTCCTCGGTCGCGCCGGGGTAGACGGTCGACTCGTACACCACCACGTCGCCCGGCTTCAGCACCTTGCCGATGGTGATGCTCGCGAGCTTCAGGGGCGTGAGCAACGGGCGGTTGCCGTCGCCGATCGGCGTCGGCACCGTCACGATGTAGAAATTGCAGTCGGCGAGGCCCTGCGGATCGGACGTGAACGACAGCTTCTCGGCGCGCGCAAGCTCCTCGGCGCTCACCTCCAGCGTCGAGTCGTGGCCGCGCTCGAGCTCGGCCACGCGGGCCTCCTTCACGTCGAAGCCGACGGTCGGGTACTGGCGGCCGAACTCGACCGCGAGCGGCAACCCGACGTAGCCCAGACCGACCACGCCGACCCGGATCTTCTGGATGTCGAACGGCATAGGGAACCTGCTCAGAACAGCGTCGTGCGCCTGTTTAACACAGTTTCGGGCGAATTTCGTGCACGCATCGCATACCCGCCGGGCCGGGTCAGGCGGGCGCCGCTTCCAGCTCCCGCCACAGGCAGCGCCCGGCCGCCTGCATGCGGTCCAGGAACGCCTGGTGCGCCGCCTCCTCCTCGGGCGTGGCCTCGACGCGCACGAGGACCAGCCCCTCGCGGCTGCGCCGCCGCCCCTCGATCCCGGCCACGGCGATGGCGGGCCCGGGCTCCGTGTCCACGAACAGCGTCGCCTGGCCCCCCGTCATCGCGAGGTACACGTTCATCAGGAGCTCGGCGTCCACCAGGGCGCCGTGCACCTCCCGCTTGGAGGCATCGATGAGGTAGCGCTTGCACAGGGCATCCAGGCTGTTGCGCTGTCCCGGGTGCAGCTCGCGCGCGAGCGTCAGCGTGTCGATCACGGTCGCGTGGCGCGCAATTTCGGGCTCCGGGTGACCCATCAGCCGCAGCTCGTGCTCGAGGAAGCCGATGTCGAACTCCGCGTTGTGGATGATGAGCTCCGCGCCGCGGATGAAGGCCAGGAGATCCTCGGCAATGTCGGCAAACAAGGGGTGACCCGCGAGCTCGGCGCGGCTGATGCCGTGCACGCGCTCCGCGCCGGCGTCGATGTCGCGCTCCGGGTTCAGGAAACGGTGGAACTCGCGGCCGGTGCGGCGGCGGTTCACGAGCTCTATGCAGCCGATCTCGATGATGCGGTGGCCGTCCGCCGGGGACAGGCCGGTGGTTTCGGTATCGAGAACGATCTGTCGCATGCTTCCCCTTTTGTCGTTCGTATGCCGGCCGCGCGGCCGGTTGCCTGCCACGGTTGCGTGGCCGGTTCCTCGCTAGCCGGCCGCGAGCATCTCGTCGATGGCGCGGTTCGCGAGCGCGTCGGCCTCCTCGTTGCCCGCGTGGCCCGAGTGCCCCCGCACCCATTTCCAGGTCACGTCGTGCCGGGAGGCGAGCTCGTCGAGCGCCTCCCAGAGATCCTGGTTCTTGACCGGCTTGCCGGCCGCCGTCTTCCATCCGCGCCGCTTCCAGCCGGGCAGCCAGGCGCGCACGCCGTCCATCAGGTATTTCGAGTCCGTGTGCAGGACGACGCGCTGGCGCCCCTTGAGCGCCGCCAGCGCGCGTATCGCCGCCGTGAGCTCCATGCGGTTGTTGGTCGTCAGGCGCTCGCCCCCGTACAGCGTCTTGCGCCGGTCGCCGGCGACGAGCACCGCGCCCCAGCCTCCCGGGCCGGGATTCCCGCGGCATGCCCCGTCGGTGTAGATCTCAACCGTTCTTGTCAAAACGCGCGCGGATCACTCGAGTCGTGGGCTTCACGAGGCTGCCGACGACCTTCGGACGCGCCAGCCACGGCTTCTTCACCGGCGTCAGTGCCAGCAACCGTTTCTGGGCCGTGAGCATATAGCAGGCGGCCAGCTCCGGCCACCAGCGCTCGCCGCGCCGCTCCCAGTCGGGTGACGTCAGGCTGCGGTTGCCGGAAACCGGCCAGCGGAAGAAATAACGGTCCTGCCGATGGATGCGCATGTCGAGCAGTTGCAGCCAGTCGGCGATGCGGCGCTCCGAGATCAGGTTCTCGACGCCCGGCGGGATGCCGGCGCCGAAGAGGCGGCGCAGCCCCCAGATGCCGCCCGGCTTGAAGCCTAAGATGACGACGTGCCCGTCCGAGCGCAGCACCCGCTGCACCTCGCGCAGGATCGCGTGCGGCCGGTCGCTGAACTCGAGGGTGTGCGGCAAGAGCACGACGTCGATCGTGTCGGTCGCCACGGGCAGGCAATGGAGCTGGCCCCACACGTCCGGCGTGACGAAGCCGGTGGCCGCGTCCGGGTGCGCGACGTTGTCGGGGTGCGCGATCGTCGCGCAGCGCTGCGTGCGTGCAAAGCGCACGAAGCCGCGCGGCTCGCCCCAGACGCCGAGCTGCAGGCACTGCTCGCCGAAGATGCCGTCGAGCGCCTCCTCGACCACGCGCGCCTCGCGTTGCAGCAACGCCTGGCCGAGCGGCGACTGTAGCCATCTGGCGACAGCAGCGAACGCCTGGCTCGAACGGCTCTGGACCATCATTTGCAAGCTCGATCCCGGTATGTGAACCGCGTGCTTGGTTCAAGGTTGCCCTGTTGATTAGGATAGCGCGATGCGGCGCCATCGAACGAGACTTTCCAGGAAAATAATCCGGCTGAGTGCCGCCGCCGCGTGCCTCGCTCTGCCGCTCGCCGCCGTCGCGGGACCCTATCCGCCCGCGCTGGTGGCAACCTCCGTGCCCGATCCGCTCCAGCGCGCGGAAGAGAACGCCCTCTGGCTCGAGCTCGAAGGCTTCGAGCGGCCCGCGGCGACGGCCCGCGCGAGCACCGACCTGCTCGAGCGGCTGCGACGGGGCTTCACGCTCGAGCCGGTCATGAATGCCAAGGTGAAGACGCACCTCGACTGGTACGCCCGCCACCCGGAGTACCTCGAGCGCGTCTTCACGCGCGCGCAGCGCTACATGCCCTACATCGTCGAGGAGCTCGAGCGCCGCAATATGCCCCTCGAGCTCGCGCTGCTGCCCATCGTGGAGAGCGCCTACGACCCGTTCGCGTATTCCCACGGACGCGCCGCCGGGCTGTGGCAGATCATCCCGGGCACGGCGCGGCGCCTCGGCCTGCGCCAGAACTGGTGGTACGACGGCCGGCGCGACGTCGTGGATTCGACCCGGGCCGCGCTCGACTACCTGCAGTACCTGCACGACCTCCTGGACGGCGACTGGCTGCTCGCGGTCGCCGGTTACAACGCGGGCGGCGGCGGCGTATCGCGCGCGATCAAGCGCAACCTCGCGCGCTCCCAGCCCACCGATTTCTGGCACCTGTCGCTGCCGCGCGAAACGAGCGGCTACGTGCCGAGGCTGCTCGCCCTCGCCGAGATCGTGCGCGATCCCGCGGCCTACGGCGTGACCCTGCCCGAGCTCGTCGATGCGCCGCAGTTCGTGCCGGTCGAGATCGGCGGCCAGCTCGATCTCGCACTCGCCGCCGAGCTCGCCGGCCTCGATCTCGACACGTTGTACGCGTTCAATTCCGGCTTCAATCGCTGGGCCACCGATCCCGAGGGTGAGCATCGCCTCCTCTTGCCCGCCGACGTCGCCGATGCGTTCGCCGCCGCCCTGGCCGCCGTGCCGGACGAGGAGCGCATCCGCTGGCAGCGCCACAAGGTGCGGCCCGGCGAGGCGATCTCCCAGATCGCCCGCCGCTACCACACGACGGTGGAGGCGATCCGGGCCGCGAACGGGCTCTCCGGCAACCTCATCCGTGCCGGCGACTGGCTGACCATCCCGGTCGCGACGAAGCCGCTGTCCGCGTACGCGAAGAGCGCGGATGCAAGGCTCGCGGCGACGCAGAACCGGCAGCGCGAGGGACGCCGGGTGGAGCACGTCGTCGCACCGGGCGAAAGCTTCTGGTCGATCAGCCGCCGCTTCGGCGTCGGCGTGCGCGAGCTTGCCGCCTGGAACGGGATGGCGCCGGGCGATCCGCTGGCGGTCGGGCGCAAGCTCGTCGTCTGGACGAGCGATCCCAATGCCGCGGCGTCCGGTCCGGGCGGCCGCGAGCTGACGCGCAAGCTGAGCTACACCGTGCGCCGCGGCGATTCGCTCTACCAGATCGCCCAGCGCTTCCGGGTGACGGTCGCGGACCTCGTCCGCTGGAACGGCATCGACCGCGACAACGTCCTCAGGCCCGGGCAGAAGCTCACGATGTACGTCGACGTCACGCGCCAGTCCTCGTAAGGCGTCGTGCGCTCGCGCGCGCCGCGCGCTCCTACGCTAGAATCGGCGCGACGTTGGCACTCGAGGAAAGCGCATGGGTTTCATGGCCGGCAAGCGCGCCCTGATCGTGGGGCTCGCCAGCAACCGATCGATCGCCTGGGGCATCGCGCAGGCATTCCACCGCGAGGGCGCCGAGCTCGCGTTCACGTGGCAGAACGACAAGCTCAGGCCGCGCGTCGAGGAGATGGCGGCGGAGCTCGGCTCGAAACTGACGTTCCCGCTGGACGTCGCCCATGACGAACAGATCGACGCGCTCGTCGACGCGCTCGGCGGGGAATGGGACGGCCTCGAGGTGCTCGTGCACTCGGTCGGGTTTGCACCGCGCGATCAGCTCGCCGGCAGCTACGTCGAAAGCGTGACGCGGGAAGGCTTCCGCATTGCGCACGACATCTCGAGCTACAGCCTGGCCGCGCTCGCCAAGGCGTTCATGCCGATGATGGAAAACAGGCGCTCGGCGATCCTCACCCTCACCTATCTCGGTGCCGTCAGGGCCATTCCGCACTACAACGTCATGGGCCTCGCGAAAGCGAGCCTGGAAGCGAACGTTCGCTTCCTTTCCGCCGATCTCGCGCCGCGCGGCATCCGCGTGAACGGCATCTCGGCGGGCCCGATCAAGACGCTCGCGGCGGCCGGCATCGCGGACTTCCGCAAGATGCTCGCGCACGTCGAGCAGGTCGCGCCGATCCGACGCAACGTCACCGCCGAGGATGTCGGCAACGCCGCCGCGTTCCTGTGCTCGGACCTCGCCGCGGGGATCACGAGCGAGATCCTGTACGTGGACGGCGGGTATCACACGATCGGCATGCACCTGGACTGAGCGGGACCGGGGTGTAGCGCGTACCACCCGCGACCGATCGTGGCTCCAGCCTCGACCGCCGGCGGAGCCGCGACCGGGGGAGGTCCTCTCGGCGCCGGCCACGAGTACATCCATGTAGGCCTGCGGGCTCGGCATCCTAAGCCTCGCACGCCGCCGAGAGGACCTCCCCCGGCCACGGCTCCGCCTCGGTGCCGTGTTCTGGTCGAGGGCCGTTGGCGTTCTACGGCAGCAGCGAGCGGTAGATGGCCTCGTACGCGTCGGCCATGCGGTCGGCGCCGAACTCGGCCGCGCGGGCGCGGTTGGCCGCGCTCACCGACTCGTGCAGCGCGCGGTCCTCGACCAGGCGGACGAGCGCCGCCGCCAGCGCGTCCGGCCGGTCGGGCGGGATCAGGAAGCCGTTGACCCCGTCCTCGACGATCTCCGGGATGCCGCCGACGCGGGTCGCGACGATGGGCAGCCCGAACGACATCGCGTCGAGCAGCGCGGAGCCCAGGCCCTCCGTCCGGGACGGGAAGACGAACAGGTCGAAGGCCGCGAAATAGTCCTCGATGTTGTCGACGAAGCCCACGAACTCGACGTTGTCGAGCCCCGCCGCCTGTTCGCGCAGCCGCGCCTCGTCGCGGCCCCTTCCGGCGAACACGAAATGCAGCTCGGGGTGCGTCGCACGCAGCGCACGTGCCGCCTCGATCGTCGTGCCCTGCCCCTTGTGGATGTGATCGAGCTCGCCGACGTGCCCGACGATCGTCTTGCCCTCGAGACCCGGCAGGACCGCCTTCCCGCGTGCCGCGCGGCGGGCCATGCCGGCGTGCGCGTCGTGGATCAGCCGGCAGGTCAGGCCCGGGTTGTGCCGCTCCACGGAGTCCGCGACCGACCGGGAAACGGCCACGATGCAGTCCGCGGAACGGTAGGCGCGGGCGCGCAGCCAGGAGCGGCGGGGAGCGTGATCCAGCCGCCGCGTCATGACGAACGGCGTCCCCCGGAGGCGCTTGAGCAGCCAGCCGGAGTAGACGGAGCGGCCCTCGTGCGAGTGCACGAGCCCGGAGTCGCGCGCGGCGATGGCGGCGCTCACCGCGTCCGGCGCCACGGCTGCGATCTCGAGCCCCGGAATGTCCGCGCAGCGCGCCGCCAGGGGCTCCCCGCGGCGCGCCACGAGCCGCTGCGCCCAGCCGCGCCCGGCCAGCTCGCGGACGAGCAGCTCGGTCTGGCGCTCGCCGCCGCGAAACCCGGAGGCGAGATTGACGTGGCAGACGAGCCGGTTGCGGCTCATGTCGCGGACGGCGGCCTCAGGATTCCCGCGGCGCGAGCAGGGTCGCCTCGCCTTCGCGCCGCGCGACGATCACGGCGCACACCCCGTCGCCGAAGATGTTGACGGCGGTGCGCACCATGTCGAGCAGGCGGTCGAACACGAGCAGCACGCCGAGGGCCTCGATCGGCAACCCGATGGCCGTCAGGATGACGGCGATGGCGACCAGCGAAGCGGCCGGAACGCCGGCGACACCGATCGACGTCAGGAGCGCCATGAACACGATCGAGAACTGCGCGCCGAAGCTGAGCTCGAGGCCATAGGCCTGCGCGAGAAACATCGCGGCCACGCATTCGTAAAGCGCGGTGCCGTTCATGTTCACGGTCGCCCCGAGCGGCAGCACGAAGCTCGAGATCTTGTTCGACACGCCCGCGTTCTTCTCGATGCAATCCATCGTCACCGGCAACGTCGCGGAGGACGAGGCCGTCGAGAACGCGGTGAGCATCGCCGGCGCCATGGCCGGGTAGATCTTCCACGGATTGACGCGCCCGAAGATCGCGAGGAACAGGGGCATCGTCACGAACGTGTGCAGCAGCAATGCGGCCAGTGCCGTCAACGCGAACACGACCAGCGGACCGGCGGCATCGAAGCCGGTCTCGGCCACCACGGCCGCTACCAGGCCGAACACGCCGATCGGTGCGAACAGCATGATCCATTCGGTCATGCGCATCATGACGTTGAACACGCCGTTCCAGAACCGGTACAGCGTGGCCGACAGCTCGCCATCGATGCGCGTCATGAAATAGCCGAACAGCAGCGCGAAGAAGATGATGCCGAGCATCTGGCCCTCGGCCGCCGCCTGCACGACGTTTTCCGGGATCATGCGCAGGAACAGGTTGGCGACGTCGCCCGCCCCGCGGTCGCCGATGCGCGCGGCCACGTCCTCGGTCGACTGCTCGAGCGCCAGCCGGGGACCCGCGGGCTCGCCGTCGACGATCCCCGGCTGCACGACGTTGACGAGGAACAGCCCCAGCGCGGTCGCCGCTGCACCGGTGGCGAGATAGAAGAACAACGTGCGGCCGCCGAGCCGCCCCAGGTTGCCGCTCGACCCGATCCCCGCCATGCCGACGATGATCGACGACATGATCAGCGGCACGATGATCATCTTGAGGGCGTTGAGGAACAGGGCGCCGATGTACTCGAAGGCGTCCAGGAAGGACACGCCGAATACCCCCGGCAGCGACGGATCGCCGTCCCCGGCGACGTTCACCGCCCAGCCGGCCGCCATGGCGAGAACGATCGCGATCAGGATCTGCCAGTGCAGCGCGAGCTTCTTCATGTACCTTCCCCCCGTCGTCACCTGCAGGAGCCGCCGCGCGGTCGAGGCGATCTCGTCACCTCGCCTGCGGCGGGTCGCGCTCAGGGCCGTGCAGGTCCGGCGATCGTCAGAACTCGGGTTCTCTCAACGCGGCTTCCGAGCGCACGATCTCGGCCTTGCGCTCGAGCTCCAACACCAGCGCGGTGTAATCGGCGCGCCCGGCCTCCGCGGCCAGCTCCAGCTTGCGGGCATCGCGCTGCTCCAGCGGGATGGACTCGGGGCGGCCCGGGTGCACGGAAAGCACGGCGTAGACCGCGTGATCGCCCGATTCCGTGACCGCAGAGCCGATCGTCGGCCGGCCTTCCCGGGGCTTCGGGGCGCGGAACACGGCTTCGAGAACCCGCGGATCGACCTGGTTGCCCTGCCGCCTCAGCAGCGTCGGCGCCATGACCTCCGCCCCCGCGGCTTCCGCCGCCTCGGCGAAGTCGGCGCCGCCTTCGAGCGCGGCCTCGAGCTCCTCTGCGCGTGCCCGCACCGCCTCGCGCGCGCGCTCGAGGCGCAGGCGCTCGACGATGGTTTCGCGCACCTCCTCCAGCGGCTGCTGCGCCGCCGGGTGATGCTCGCGCACGGCGAACACGGCAATGCGGTTCGCGTCGAGCTCGACGATCTCGCTGATGCGTCCCTCGAGCACCAGCGGATCGAACACGGCCTCGATCGCGGCCTGGTTGTTGCCGAACGGCTCGCCGCCGAAACGGGTGAAGCCGTCCGCGGTTCGCACCTCGACACCCAGCGCCTCGGCCATGCCCTCGAGGCTGTCGGCCTCGAACAGCGCGTCCGACACGCGGCGCTCCATGTCGCGGAACCGGTTCGCCGACTTCTCGTCGCGCAACTCGCGCTCGAGCTCGGCGCGCACCTCCTCGAGCGGCAACGGCCCGCCGGGAACGATGTCGTCGAGCCGCACGACGTGGAACCCGAACTCGCTTTCGACCGGTCCCTCGATGGCGCCCTTGCGCATCGAGAACACGGTGTCGCCCAGCGCGCCCGGCATCTGGGATTTCGGCGACAGCCCGAGGTCGCCGCCCTGCTGGGCGCTGCTCGTGTCTTCGGAGTACTGCCGCGCGAGATCCTCGAACGGCTCGCCCGCGCGCGCGCGCTCGGCGAGGGCCGTCGCCTGCTCGCGGGCCGCGTCCTTGTCGTCGCCGAAGGTGATGAGGATGTGGCGCGCCCGGCGCCGCTCGTCCTGGCGGTAGCGATCGGAGACCTGCGAGTAGTACTGCGCGAGCTCCTCCTCGGTCACCTCGATCCCTTCCGCGAGCTCGCGCCGGTCGATCTCGATCCAGGCGATGTCCGCCGACTCGGGTGCCTGGAACTCCTCCGCGTGCGCTTCGTAGTAGGCGGTGACCTCTTCGTCGCCGACCTCGACCTGCTCCGCTTCGGCGCGCGTATCGAAGGTCGCGACCGCCGCGCGGCGCTGCTCGCCGTACAGGTTGAGATAGCGTCGATACTCGGCGGGCGTGACGAACGCGGTGGCGCCGATCCCGCGCTGGAGCTGCGACGCGCGAAGCGCCTGGCGCTGGCTCTCCTCGAACTGCCGCGGCGCCATGGCCTGGGACGCGAGCCAGTCGTAGTAGAGCTGCTTCGAGAACGTGCCGTCCTCCTGGAAATCGGGGATCGACTGGATGAACTCCGCGATCATCTCGTCGGTGACGCGATAACCGGCGTCCGACAGGTGCGCGTTCACGAGCGTTTCCCGGATCAGGTTGGTCAGCACGGCTTCGCGAACCAGCCCGTGCAACTCCGGCGGGATGTCCGTCCCTTCCCGGGCATAGCGCGCCAGCGTCTCCTGGAACGCCTGCTGGAGCTGCATCTCGGAGATCTCGATGCCTTCCACCTTCGCCGCGTAACCGCCGCGGATGATGTTGTCGTAGGGAATGCCGAAGAAGGCGAACGGAACGACCAGCAGCAGGAGGATGGCGAGAGCGAACTTTCCGGTGAACCGTTCTCTGAGTTTCTGGAGCATGTTGCAGAATCAGCGGGTAATGCGTCCGCGGTAATCTCGAAGCTGCGCCGGCGCGGCGTGACAGGCTGGCGCCGCATGATAGCCGAGGCTCGGGGTGAGACCAAGCAAGCGCTGCGCTGCGAGACGGCCGGGGGAAGAAAAGAAGGGCTCCGCACCGCGGAGCCCTTCCCGTTTCTGGCGGAGTGGACGGGACTCGAACCCGCGACCCCCGGCGTGACAGGCCGGTATTCTAACCAGCTGAACTACCACTCCGAATCTGGTGGGTGCTGAGGGGATCGAACCCCCGACCCTCGCCTTGTAAGGGCGATGCTCTACCAGCTGAGCTAAGCACCCCGAAAAAGCGGGGGCGAGGGAAAGAGACGGCGCCGCCACGTCCCGCTTTGCCGGCCCGTTTTGCCCGCCCGGACAGGACGTTACGGCGAACGGTCTTCCTTCCCTCGCCCCCGTTTCGGGGCGCGCTAGTTTACGGCATCCTTCAGGGCTTTGCCAGCCTTGAAGCCCGGGACGTTGACGGCCGAAATCTGGATCGCCTCGCCCGTGCGGGGGTTGCGGCCCGTGCGCGCCGCTCGCTTCTTGACCGCGAACGTGCCGAAACCCACGAGCGACACCGTCTCGCCCTTCGCCAGCGATTTCGTCACGCAGTCGATGACCGCATCGACCGCACGCGTCGCCTCGGCGCGAGACAGGTCCGCGGCATCGGCAACCGCCTCGATCAGCTCTCCCTTGTTCATGCACTCACCCTTGTAAATTGAAGTTGGAATGTCGTGCGGTCGGCCGCACCCCCCGGACGTCGTGCTCGGCGAAGCTTATACCAAGGGCCCAAAACACCGTCAACAAACAGGGTTTTGTCGATCGAGGGCGGTCGCGCCCGCACTTCAATGCGGGCGCACCAGCGCCGGCCGTTTCTCCTCCTTCTCGGCCTTGTCCGTCGCCGTGGCCGCCTCGGGCTTGGCCGGCTTCTCTTCCGATGTCGGCACCGGCATGTGCTGCAGCGCGAGCTCCAGCACCTGGTCGATCCACTTCACCGGAATAATCTTCAGCTTGTCCTTGATGTTCTTCGGGATTTCCGCGAGGTCCTTCTCGTTCTCCTCGGGAATGAGCACCGTGCTCACGCCGCCGCGATGCGCCGCCAGGAGCTTCTCCTTCAGCCCGCCGATCGGCAGCACCTCGCCGCGCAGCGTGATCTCGCCCGTCATGGCGACGTCGCTCTTCACGGGCACGTTGGTCAGCGCCGAGACCAGCGCGGTGCACATCCCCACGCCCGCGCTCGGCCCGTCCTTCGGCGTCGCGCCTTCCGGCACGTGCACGTGCACGTCGTACTTCTGGTGGAAGTCCTCCTCGACGCCGAGCAGCTTCGCACGGCTCCGGACGACGGTCATCGCCGCCTGGATGGACTCGGTCATGACCTCGCCGAGCTGACCTGTGTGCGTCAGCTTGCCCTTGCCGGGCACGACGGCCGCTTCGATCGTGAGCAGCTCCCCGCCGACCTCGGTCCAGGCGAGGCCGGTGACCTGTCCGACCTGGTCCTTCTCGTCCGCCCTGCCGTAGCGGAAGCGGCGCACGCCGAGATACTTCTCGAGGTTGCGCGGAACGACGTTCACCGCCGTCTTGCGCGGCCTGAGCAGGAGCTCCTTCACCACCTTGCGGCAGATCTTGGAGATCTCGCGCTCGAGGTTGCGGACGCCCGCTTCGCGCGTGTAGTGCTGGATGATGTCCTGCACCGCCGCGCGCGAGATCGTGAGGTCCTTGGTCTCGAGACCGTTCTCGCGCATCTGCTTCGGGATGAGATAGCGCTGCGCGATGTTCATCTTCTCGTCTTCCGTGTATCCCGGAATGCGAATGACCTCCATGCGGTCGAGCAGCGGCGCCGGGATGTTCAGGCTGTTCGCGGTGCACACGAACATCACGTCGGAAAGATCGAAGTCGACCTCGAGATAGTGGTCGTTGAACGTCGAGTTCTGCTCGGGGTCGAGCACCTCTAGCAGCGCGGACGACGGATCGCCGCGGAAGTCCATCGCCATCTTGTCGACCTCGTCGAGCAGGAACAGCGGGTTGCGCACCCCTACCCGCGCGAGGTTCTGGATGATCTTGCCGGGCATCGACCCGATGTACGTGCGACGGTGACCGCGGATCTCGGCCTCGTCACGCACGCCGCCGAGCGACATGCGCACGAACTTGCGGTTCGTCGCGCGCGCGATGCTCTGGCCGAGCGAGGTCTTGCCGACGCCGGGCGGGCCCACGAGGCACAGGATCGGGCCCTTCAGGCGCTTCACGCGCTGCTGCACGGCGAGGTACTCGAGGATGCGTTCCTTGACCTTCTCCAGGCCGTAGTGATCCTCTTCCAGCACCTGCTCGGCACGCGACAGGTCGCGCAGCACCTTGCTGCGCTTCTTCCACGGCGCCCGCACGAGCCAGTCGATGTAGTTGCGCACGACCGTCGCCTCGGCCGACATCGGCGACATCAGCTTCAGCTTGTTGAGCTCGGAGGTGGCCTTCTCCTTCGCCTCCTTCGGCATGCCGGCCGCCTCGATCTTGGCTTCCAGGTCCTGGAGCTCGTTGGGCGCGTCTTCCATCTCGCCCAGCTCCTTCTGGATCGCCTTCATCTGCTCGTTGAGGTAGTACTCGCGCTGGCTCTTCTCCATCTGCTGCTTGACGCGGCCGCGGATGCGCTTCTCGATCTGCAGCACGTCGATCTCGCCCTCGATGATCCCGAGGATCTGCTCGAGGCGCACCTTGATGTCGCGAATCTCGAGGATCCGCTGCTTCTCGGCCAGCTTGAGCGCCATGTGCGCCGCGACCGTGTCCGCGAGCCGGCCCGGCTCGTCGATGCCGGACAGGGACGTCAGGATCTCGGGCGGCACCTTCTTGTTGAGCTTCACGTACTGCTCGAACTGGGCAATGATCGAGCGCACGAGCACGTCGATCTCGCGCTCGTCGTGCTCGTTCTCCTCGCGCAGGATCGCAATCTCGGCGGAGAAGTGGTCGCCCAGCGTCATCTCGACCACGCGCGCGCGCTCGCCGCCCTCGACCAGCACCTTGACCGTGCCGTCGGGCAGCTTGAGGAGCTGCAGGATGGTCGCGACCGTGCCGACCTCGTAGAGGTCCTCCGGCGCCGGGTCGTCGAGCTCGGCCTTCTGCTGCGCGATCAGGAGAATCTGCTTGCCGGAGGACATCGCGCGATCGAGCGCGACGATCGACTTCTCCCGGCCCACGAACAGCGGGATGACCATGTGCGGGTAAACGACCACGTCCCGAAGCGGCAGCACGGGGATGCCCCGCAGGCCCTCGGCACGCGGCTCGGTCTCCTCGCGGGCTTCCGTTTCGGCCCTGGGGTTAGTTTCTTTCTCAGACACTGATCTCAGGTCCTCAGCAAATGTGGATTTGTCCCCGTATGCGGCCCGATCGGCCGCGGGGCACAGCGGCAAAGTCCGGGGACGGCGTCAGCTTCGAATTGCGTCCCCGGCGACGGAAATCAAGGCGGCGAGAAGCCGAGCGGCCCCCTCGCCCGCGGCGCATGCCTATCGGTCGGAGCCGGTCGGCCGGCGCTGCTGTTCGATGGTGACGGTGGGCGGCTCCTCGTTCTCGTAGATGACGTAGGGCTTGGTCTCGCCGGTCACCACGGCCTCGTCGAGCACCACCTTCTTCGCACTGCGGGTCGAAGGAAGGTCGTACATGGTGTCGAGCAGGACGTTTTCGAGGATCGTGCGCAGCCCGCGTGCACCCGTCTTGCGCTTCATGGCACGTTTCGCCACTGCGCGCAGCGCATCCTCGCGGAACTCGAGATCGACTCCTTCCATGTCGAAGAGCTTGCGGTACTGCTTGGTCAGCGCGTTCTTCGGCTCGAGCAGGATGCTGACCAGCGCGTCCTCGTCGAGCTCTTCCAGGGTCGCGACGACCGGCAGGCGGCCGACGAACTCGGGGATGAGCCCGAACTTGATCAGGTCCTCCGGCTCGACGTCGGACAGCAGCTCGCCGATGCTCGCCTGGCCTTCGCCCGACTTGAGATCGGCGACGAAACCGATGCCGCTCTTCGACGAGCGGTTCATGATGATCTTCTCGAGGCCCGCGAACGCGCCGCCGCAGATGAACAGGATGTTCGAGGTATCGACCTGCAGGAACTCCTGCTGCGGGTGCTTGCGTCCGCCCTGCGGCGGTACCGAGGCGATCGTGCCCTCGATCAGCTTCAGAAGCGCCTGCTGCACGCCCTCGCCCGAGACGTCACGCGTGATCGACGGGTTGTCCGACTTGCGCGAGATCTTGTCGATCTCGTCGATGTAGACGATGCCCGTCTGCGCCTTCTCGACGTCGTAGTCGCACTTCTGCAGCAGCTTCTGGATGATGTTCTCGACGTCCTCGCCGACGTAGCCCGCCTCCGTCAGCGTGGTGGCGTCCGCAATCGTGAACGGCACGTTCAGCAGGCGCGCGAGCGTCTCCGCGAGCAGCGTCTTGCCGCAGCCCGTCGGGCCAATCAGCAGGATGTTGCTCTTCGCAAGCTCCGTGTCGTCCTTGCTGCGATCGCTGTTCCGGTCCTCCAGCCGCTTGTAGTGGTTGTAGACGGCGACGGACAGGACCTTCTTCGCCCGGTGCTGGCCGATGACGTACTCGTCCAGCACCGCCTTGATCTCGTGCGGCTTCGGCAGCTTGCTCCGCCCCGTCTCGGCAGAGTCCTCGAGCTCTTCACGGATGATGTCGTTGCAGAGCTCGACGCACTCGTCGCAGATGAAGACCGACGGCCCCGCGATCAGCTTGCGAACTTCGTGCTGGCTCTTGCCGCAAAAAGAACAATAGAGGAGCTTGCCATCCTCGTTCTTGCCGCGGGAATCATCGCTCATACCGGGGTGGCCTCTGTATCTCTCAAAAAGGCGTCAGGCTCGAAGTTTATATAACACGCGCGCCATGGGGGGTGCAAAGCAGCGGACGCACTTTTTCCCAGGAGTGCGGTCCACGTCTCACAACCCGCGAGGCATAGGCTTAACTTCATGAATTTAAACCTTTTCCTCCCTGGGCCTGTGACGCATGTCACTGCGCCGCTCGAGCACGTGGTCAATGAGCCCATAGGCGACCGCCGCCTCACCGCTCATGAAATTGTCGCGGTCGAGATCGCGGTCGATTTTCTCGAGCGGCTGGCCGGTGTGGCGCGCCAGGATCTCGTTCAGGCGGCGCTTCAGCTCCAGCACTTCGCGCGCGTGGATATCGATGTCCGATGCCGTGCCCTGGTAGCCGGCGCTCGGCTGGTGCAGCATGATGCGCGAATGCGGCAGTGCAAAGCGCTTGCCCTTGGTGCCGCCACCGAGCAGCAGCGCTCCCATGCTCGCCGCCTGGCCGACGCAGATCGTGCTCACGTCGCACTGGATGAACTGCATCGTGTCGTAGATCGACAGTCCCGCGGTCACCGAGCCTCCCGGCGAGTTGATGTAAAGGTGGATGTCCTTGTCCGGGTTCTCCGACTCGAGAAACAGGAGCTGTGCCACGACGAGGTTCGCCATGTGGTCTTCCACCGGACCGACGACGAAGACCAGGCGCTCCTTCAGGAGGCGCGAATAGATGTCGTAGGCACGTTCGCCGCGGGCCGTCTGCTCGACGACCATCGGCACGAGGTTCAAAGCTCTGGTTTCCATTTATCTCTCGTTTAATTCCTGTCGTTGTGTCCGCAAGGGAATCGTCCGCCCGGGCGGCGACGCCCGTCAGGTCGCCCGCGTGGCGGGTCCCTGCGGTTTCATGTACTCCCTGAACCCCACCTTGCGGCTGCTCGCTTCCCCCTGTTCGACCAGCCAATCGACCGCTTGTTCTTCGAGCACGATCGGCTCCAGCCTGGCCAGCAGCTCGCGGTTGCCGAGCCAGCTCGCGGCCATGGCTTCGGGGTCCTCGTAGCTCGAGCAGATGTCCTCCACCTTGCGCTTCAGGCGCTCGTGGTCGAGGGTGAGCCCGGCATCCTCGATGACCTGCCTCAGGAGCAGCCCGAGGCGCACGCTGCGCTCGGCCAGCTCCCGGAAATTCTCGACCGGGGGCGCCTTCGCCGGGTCCTCGATGCCGAGGCGGTGCATCGCCTCGTGCTGCTGCGCGTGCATCTCGCGCTCGACCAGGGACTTCGGGACCTCGATCGGGTTGGTCTCGAGCAGGCCCTTCAGCACCTGCTCCTTGACGTCGGCCCGGACGCGCTCGTTGGCTTCGCGGCGCATGTTCGCGACCACGTCCTGCCGGAGCTGCTCGAGCCCGCCCTCGGTCACGCCGTAGAGCTCCGCCAGGCTGTCGTCCAAGGGCGGCAGCTTCTGCTCCTCGACCCGCTCCACGCGGACGTGGAAATCGACCGTCTTCCCGGCCAGGTGGGCGGCGTGGTAGTCCTCCGGGAACGTCACCTGGAAGTCCTTTTCCTCGCCCGCCCGCATGCCGTTGAGCGCTTTCTCGAACTCCGGCAGCATGTGCCCGAGCCCGAGCACGACGGGCACGCCGGTGCCCTGCCCGCCCTTCACGGGCTCGCCGTCGAGCTTGCCTTCGAAATCGACGATGACGCGGTCGCCCTCCTTCGCCTCGCGCTCGGCGGCCTCCCAGGTCGCCTTCTGCTGGCGCAGGTTGGTCAGCATGTCTTCACGGTCCTCGTCGGTGATCTCCACCTCCGGGGTCACGACCTTGATCTTGTCGAGATCCTTGAGCTCGATCTCCGGCAGGACCTCGAACGTCGCGACGTAGGCGAAGCTCTTGCCGTCCTCGGCCGGCACCGGCTCGATGCGGGGCCCCGCGGCGGGGTTGAGCTTCTCCTGCTGGACCGCGTCGGAATAGCTCTGCTGCATGAGCTCGGAGAGCACTTCCTGGCGGATCTGCCCGCCGAAGCGCTGCCGCACGACGCGGGTCGGCACCTTGCCGGGGCGGAATCCCTTGATCCGCGCCGTCCGGCCGACCTTCTTCAGGCGCGTCTCGACCTCCTGCTCGATGCGCTCGGCGGGCAGCTCGACCCGCATGCGGCGCTCGAGCGTGCCGGTCGCCTCGACTCTGACCATCATGGAATTCGCATCCTCGACTGCAGCGCCCCGCCGGCCTCGACCGCGGGGTCGGTGTTGCTCAAGTTGATGATTTTCAAGGGATTATATCAACAGGGGACCTGGTGCGAAAGGAGAGGCTCGAACTCTCACGGGTTGCCCCACCGGATCCTAAATCCAGCGCGTCTACCAATTCCGCCACTTTCGCCTGAATCCGGTCGTCATTCGTCCAGCGCTCGCCGTTGCCGGCCGGGAATTATACCGCGAAACCGCCGGCCACCAATGCGCGCGCGGGCAACCCCTTGATTCGGCGGCGGGATTCGCGGAAGTCGTCGCGCGATGCTGGTGGGCCCCCGGGGACTCGAACCCCGAACCAATGGATTAAGAGTCCACTGCTCTACCAATTGAGCTAGAGGCCCCGGCGACAACGCTCCGGGAAAGTGGGGTGAGCGATGGGATTCGAACCCACGACAACCGGGATCACAACCCGGGGCTCTACCAACTGAGCTACGCCCACCACGGTGACTTGGCCACCCCTCGGGGCGGCCGGCCCCCCAACGCCGGAGGCGGCAATCATACCGGATTGTCGCGCCCCCGGAAGCCCTCGCGGCGTTCGCGAACGCTCGCCGCACGCGAAGGCTGGCGCGCCCGGCAGGACTCGAACCTGCAACCCTCGGCTTAGCTTACCCGCTACCGCTTTCGCGGCCCCGCACGGGCGGGTTTGGGGTCTGGACTATCCCTTCGCCATCTCAGGCGCTGCACGTCTAGTCTCTACGGAGCCCTGCGGCGCTTCGCAGGTTTCCACGGGATTGCCATCAGCGTGACCTGTTAAGGGTTCCCCGTTACGGTGCAGTGCACTGCGGCGGTTCCGTCGTTCCCGTCGCAGGCTCCTCGCTTGAAGGCCGATGCTCTATCCGGTTGAGCTACGGGCGCTCTGTGTTCCCCTCCTTTCGACCGCGGCACGCGTGCAACGCGAGCAGCGGGCTTGGTCGGGGCAGACGGATTCGAACCGCCGACCCTCTGCTCCCAAAGCAGATGCGCTACCAGGCTGCGCCATGCCCCGCCCGTCCCCCGCGCCCCGCGGGCGGCGCGCAGGGGGGCACGATCATACGGACCCCCCGCGGGGGCGTCAATTCAGCCGCTTGTTTTTGCGCAGGAAAGCCGCAGCGGCCGCGCGCTGGATGAAGGTCGGCGCGCTTTGTTAAGGTGAACCCTGCCGCATCCTCCGGACGCCCCGGCATGCCGCCCACGCGGGAAGGAGCCCTGAATCGTGACGACCCTGTTCATCTCGGACCTGCACCTCGAAGCCGCCCGCCCGGAGGTGGGCGAGCAGTTCCTCGCGTTCCTGGAAGGGGAAGCGCGGGGCGCGGAGGCGCTGTACATCCTGGGCGACCTGTTCGAGTACTGGATCGGCGACGACGACCCCGACCCCTACTTCGCGCAGATGAAGTCGGCGCTCAGGCGCGTGACCGACGCCGGCGTGCCGGTGTTCTTCATGCACGGCAATCGCGATTTCCTCGTAGGCGAGGGCTTCGCCGCGGACACCGGCGTGCGCCTGCTCGAGGACCCGACGCCGGTCGACCTGTACGGCCGCACGGTGCTGCTCTCCCACGGCGATGCGCTGTGCACCGACGACCTCGCCTACCAGGCCGTGCGCCGCATGACCCGCGACCCGCAATGGCAGGCGGCCGTGCTCGCCCGGAGCATCGAGGAGCGGCGCGCGATGGCGCGCGAGGCCCGCACGGAAAGCGCGGCCTACGGCAGCGGCATCGACCCCGGCATCTCCGACGTGAACCAGGGCGCGGTCGAGGACCTTTTGCGGACGCACGGCCTCACGACGCTGCTGCACGGGCACACCCACCGCCCGGCGGTGCACGAGTTCCTGCTCGACGGCGCGCCCGCGACGCGCATCGTGCTCGGCGACTGGTTCACGCAGGGCAGCGTCGTGCGCTGGAACGCGGACGGCCCGATCCTCGAGTCCCTGCCCCGCCCGTAAGGCCCGCGCCCCGCAACGCTCGCCTTCGCGTCGCGCGCCGTGCGCGCGGCTACAGGGGGATGCCGCTGTGGAAGCGGAACACCGGGTCGGGTGTCGTGACGAGCTGCGCTTCGAGCGCGCGCAGGTCGGCAAGGCGCGCCGCGAACGTCGCCTCGTCCGCGCCGCTCACGGCCCGCGCGAACGCGAGATAGTGCTCGAAGTGCCGCGCCTCGGACGCGAGCAGGGCGCGGTAGAACTCGCCGAGATCGGCGGGCAGGTGCGGCGCCACCGCCGCGAAGCGCTCGCAGGAGCGCGCCTCGATGAGCGCACCGACGAGCAGCCGGTCGAGCAGCCGCCCGGGCTCGTGCGAGCGCACCGCCGCGTTGAGCGCGGCCGCGTAGCGCGACGCGGACAGGCGCCGGAACGGGATCGCACGGCGCTCGATCAGCTTCGACACCTGCTCGAAATGCCTGAGCTCCTCGCGCGCGAGCCGCGACATCCGCGCGGCGAGCGCGGGCCTCCCCGGGTAGCGGCGAATGAGGTCGAGCGCGCTGGCGGCGGCTTTGAGCTCGCAGTTGGCATGATCCAGCAGGAGCTCCGGGATGCGCTCGCGCGCCGCCTGCACCCACGCGTCGGGCGTGCGCGCATCCAAACACTCGAGCACCGCGGCCGGCGCGCTCGCGCTCAGCGCAGCCATGCGTCCACCTCGTCCGCGGTCTGCAGGCGGTCTTCCGGCCGCTTCGCGAGCAGCCGGTCGAGCAGCGGCTGGTGATGCGCGAGGCGCTCCGGGAGCCTGGGGATCGGCGCGTGCCCGTGCTGGTAGATGATGCCCATCGCGTTCGGGGCACGGTAAGGCTTTTCCCCGGTCAGCATCTCGAAGAAGATCACGCCGAGACTGTAGATGTCGCTGCGCGGGTCGACTTCGCCGGCATGCCCCTGCTCCGGGCTCATGTAATAAGGCGTGCCGAAGATCTCGCCGCTCCCGGTGATCTCCTGCTCGAGCCGCATGCGTTTCGCCAGCCCGAAGTCGATGAGCGCGATGCTGCCGTCTTCGCGCAGCATGATGTTGCCGGGCTTCAAGTCGCGATGCAGGATGCCGACCGAATGCACCTTCGCGAGCGCGCTCGCGATCTGCCGCGTCCACGCGATCGCATCCGTCTCGCTGACGCCGGCCTGTATGCGCCGCTTGAGATCGCCCCCGGGCAAGTACTCCATGACGATGTGCGCGTGATCGTCCCCGACCCCGAGATCGTAGATGCGCACGATGTTGGGATGATCGAGGTCCGCGATCAGCTCGTATTCCTGCAGGAAGCGATCGAATGCCCCGATCCCGTCCGAGAGATCGGGCACCTGGCGCAGCACCTTCAGGATCACCGGCCTGCGATCCGACTCGCGCTCGGCGAGGTAGACGGCCGAGTGCTCGGTCGCCGACAGCTTGTCGATGAACCTGTAGCCCTTCACGAGCGGATGCACGCCGGTCCGGAGGTCGCCGACGAACAGCGAGGCGGTCGAGGACGTGCGGCGGCGCGACCTGAGGATCTGCCCGATCCTCACGATCAACGCGTCGTGGCGGATGCGGCGGCGGCTGAACACGCCGGCCGCGCCGGCATCGATGGCGGCCCGCCGCATGGTGTCGCTGCTGCAGAAGTACACCACCGGCGGAAAAGCCGGGTTGGCGAGGAAGCGGCGCAGCGTGTCGATGCCGCTGCGATCGCCCTGGTTGTCGCCGAGCAGGACGAGGTCGTTGCCCGCGCCGCTGAACTCGTCCGGCAGGTGCCCGGTCGCGCTCGGGTCGTAATAGGACACGACGGCGTCCGGCCAGTGCGTCGTCACGTGGTGCATCAGGAGCGCGCGGAACTCGGCCTGCGCGTCGATGATCATCACCCTGGGTGCCTGCATGAGCGATCGCGCACCGCCCGGCGCAACGGCGCCGTCACATGCCGACGGCCGTGTCCGTCCGGTCGGCTTCGTCCTCGGCGAGTATGCCCGCGTCCTCCGCCTCGGCCCTGGCCCGGCGCCGCTTCGCCGCGTCGTTGCGGCGCTCCGCGAGGCGCTGCAGATACTCGGGCGTCACGTCGCCCGTGACGTACTCGCCCGAGAAGCAGGAGGTATCGAACTCGCTGATCTCCGAGTTGTCGTGGCGCACCGAGCGGATCAGTCCGTTCAGGTCGAGGTAGATCAGCCGGTCCGCGCCGATGAGGCGTTGCACTTCCTCGACCGTCCGGCCGTTCGCGATCAGCTCCGACGCGGCGGGCATGTCGATGCCGTAGACGTTCGGGTAGCGCACCGGCGGCGCCGCCGAAGCGAAGTACACCTTGCGCGCACCCGCCTCGCGGGCCATGCGGATGATCTCCCGCGACGTGGTGCCGCGTACGATGGAATCGTCCACCAGCAGCACGTTCTTGCCGCGGAACTCGAGATCGATCGCGTTCAGCTTGCGGCGCACGGACTGGGTGCGCTCGGCTTGCCCCGGCATGATGAACGTCCGCCCGATGTAACGGTTCTTGATGAAGCCCTCGCGGTACTTGACGCCCAAGTGGTAAGCCGCCTGCGCGGCCGAGGTACGGCTCGTGTCGGGAATCGGGATCACGACGTCGATGTCGTGATCCGGCCACTCGCGCACGATCTGCCCGGCGAGCTGCTCACCCATGCGCAGGCGCGCCTTGTACACCGAGAGGTTGTCGATGATGGAGTCGGGCCGCGCGAGGTACACGAACTCGAAGATGCACGGCGTGTGCCGTATCGGGCCGGGATGCTCGTGACTGTGCAACGTGCCGTCGTTCTCGATGTAGATCGCCTCGCCCGGCTTGACGTCGCGCAACCGGCGGAAACGCAGGATGTCGAGCGCCACGCTTTCGGAGGCGACCATGTATTCCGGGCCTTCCGGCGTGTCGCGCCGGCCGAGGATCAGCGGCCGGATGCCGTGCGGATCGCGAAACGCGACGATGCCGTGGCCGATGACGAGGGCCACCACGGCGTAACCGCCCGAGCAGCGGCTGTGCACCGCTTCGACGGCATCGAAAATCTGCTCCGGGCTGGCGCGCCCGTCCGTGCGGCTCTGCAGCTCGTGCGCGAACACGTTGAGCAGCACCTCGGAATCGGAGCCCGTGTTCAGGTGCCGCCGGTCCTCCCGTACGAGCAGCTCCTTCAGCTCCTCGAAGTTCGTGAGATTGCCGTTGTGCGCGAGGCAGATGCCGAACGGCGAGTTGACGTAGAACGGTTGCGCCTCCGAAGGCTGGGAGCCGCCGGCCGTCGGGTAGCGCACGTGGCCGATGCCCACGTTGCCGGTGAGCCGCAGCATGTGCCGCTGGTGAAAGACGTCGCGCACCAGGCCGTTGCTCTTGCGGGTCTGCAGGCCCTCCTCGCCCCAGGTCACGATCCCCGCCGCGTCCTGGCCGCGATGCTGCAACACCGTGAGCGCATCGTAGATGGCCTGGTTCACGGGCTTTTTCCCGACGATGCCGACTACACCGCACATGTCCCTGTCGTCCCTGCGTCCGTCATGAGTCCTGCGCCTGCCTTTCGCCGTTTGCCGGAATCAAAAGGTCGACACCTTTCGGCGCCATCACGCGTATCCAGTCCGCGACGAAAGTGCCGTAGGGGATCAGCCGCGATTCGCGCCACCACGCATCGTTGTCGAAGCTCGCGAGCTGGCCGCCGATGATGAAGACCCCGAGCAGCACCGCGCCGCGACAGAAGCCGAACAGACCGCCGAGCGCCCGGTCCGTTCCGTTGAGCACGGACAGCCGCATGAGGCGCGAGAAGCCCCACCCCAGTATGCCGCCGAGCGCCAGCACCACCACGAACACGAGCAGCCGGCCGAACCAGAGCTGGAGCCCCTCCGAGCCCAGCCAGTCGTCGCCCAGCGTGCCGACGTTCGCGCCGAAATTCATCGCGGTCCAGATGGCGACCAGCAGCGTGGCAATGGAGATGGCCTCTTTGATGAAGCCGCGCATGATGCCGACCACGACGGAGATCACGATGGCCACGGCAATGAGGATGTCGACGATCGGCATCGTTCAAGGTTCGGGGCGGCTGTAACGAAGCCGGTGCGGCGGACGGGATCGCTCGTCGCATGTTATCAGATGTGGGAGGGCCGCTGGACGCATCACGGATGGGGCACCACCTGCCCCTTGATGCCCTCGCCCGCGAGCCGCGCGGCGACCGCTTCCGCGCTGGCGCGATCCTCCTGCGGGCCCACGCGCACGCGATGCACCTCGCCGGACGCCGTCG
>DATGQE010000029.1:0-23104 GCA_035304345.1 Woeseiaceae bacterium
TGCCGGCAGCAGCGCTCGACCAGCGCGGACAGTCCTCCCCGGCCGAGCGTGCGCAGCGCCGCGTACACCGGTACGGCACGCGCGCGCCGCGATTCTTCCGGCACGTACTCGCGCGGGTCGCGCTCCCGCGGCGATTCCTGCAGGTAGGCCGCGGCCAGGGTCATGGCGCCGCGATGCGCGGTCGGGTGCGCGCACAGGACGATGCCGCAGTCGTAGGGGACGTTGAGCCACTTGTGCGCGTCCGTGGACACCGAATCGGCCCCCGCGAGGCCCGCGAGGAGGTGGCGCAGCCCGGGGCTGGCGGCGGCCCACAGGCCGAACGCGCCGTCCACGTGCAGCCAGGCGCCGTGCTCGCGCGCCAGGTCGGAGATGGATTCCAGCGGATCGAAGGCGCCGGTGTTCACGTTGCCGGCCTGCGCGCAGACGACGCACGGCCCCTGCGTCTTGCGCAGGACGGAAGCGAGCTCGTCCGGGCGCATCCGGCCCTGCGCATCCGTGCCGATGCGCACGGCCGACCGGGTGCCGAGGCCCAGCATGCGCAGTGACGTGGCAATCGAGTAATGAGCCTCGTCGTTCACGACGAAGGTGATCGGCGGTGCGCCGACGAGCCCGTCTTCCTCGACGTTCCACCCGACCTGCTCCAGCACGTGGCGTCGTGCCGCGGCGAGGGCGGTGAAATTGGCCATCGACCCGCCGGTGACGAAGCCGACGCTCCAGCTCTCCGGCAGGCCCGCGAGCTCGAGGATCCAGCCTGCCGCCACCTGTTCGGTCACCGCGTTGAACGGCGACAGCACGTACAGCCCCGTGTTCTGGTCCCAGGCGGAGACGAGCCAGTCGGCGGCGGTGGCGACGGGCAGGCTGCTGCCGACCACGAATCCGAAATACCGCGGCCCCTGGGTGGCGACGGTGCCGCCGCGGGCGGCCTGCGCGAGCGCGTCCAGCACGACCGCCGCGTCCTCGCCGTCCTCGGGCAGCGGGACGGCCAGCCGGGCCGACAACTCCCCGGCCGATTGCATGCCGCCGACCGGCCGCCGGCTCACGTGGTCGAGGTAGTCACGGGCGTGTCGCGCCGCCCGCTCGAGCAGCGCATCGCGTTCACTCATAGGGTTCCGGCCGTCGGATTGGGGACATCCATTGAAAAGGAATCACCGGCGGGCCGCAATAGCAGCGGGCATCCCCCCGTTCGGTTAATCTCTTGCGATGCCCAGGTTCATCGCGGAGCTCAAGCGGCGTAACGTCTTCCGCATCGCGGCGGCCTATGCCCTGTCGGCCTGGATACTCATCGAGGCCGGCTCCGTGCTCCTGCCGACGTTCGGCGCGACGGAAGCCTTCTTCCGCGGCTACGTCGTCGTGGTGATCGCCGGTTTCGTGGTCGCGGTCGTGCTCGCCTGGCTGTTCGAATGGACCCCGGAAGGCGTGAAGCTCGATCGCGGCGCGGCGGAGGCGACTCCTTCCGAGGCGCCCGCCCGTCCGGCGGCGGGCAGGCTCAACTACGTGATCATCGGCCTGCTCGTGGTCGCGCTCACGGTTTCGATCGCGTTCAACGTGATCGAGCCGCCGGGCACCGCGCAGGCCGCGCCGCGCTCGATCGCCGTGCTGCCGTTCGACAGCCTGGGCAGCGACCCGGAGCATGCCGCCTTCGCCGACGGCATCCACGACGATCTCCTGACGCGCCTGGCGAGCATACGATCGCTCAAGGTGATCTCGCGCACGTCGGTGCTCGAATACCGCAACACGACGAAGAACGTGCGCCAGATCGGAGAGGAGCTCGGCGTGGAGGCGGTGCTGGAAGGCTCGGTGCAGCGCGCGGGCGACAACGTCCGCATCAACCTGCAGCTCATCGACGCGCAGAACGACCGGCACCTGTGGGCGGAGACCTACTATCGCGTGCTCACGCTGGAGAACATCTTCTCGATCCAGCAGGAGATCTCGGAAGCCGTGGCCGCGACGCTGCGGGCGACCCTGTCGCCCGAGGAACGGGCGCGGGTCGAGGCGACTCCCACGCGCGACCTGCGGGCCTACCGCCTGTTCAAGGAAGGCCGGCACAACCTGTACCAGAGGGAGGTCGAGAGCCTGCGGCAGGCACGCGCGCAGTTTGCCGAGGCGGTCCGGCTCGATCCCGGGTTCGCCGCCGCGTACGCCGGGCTTGCCGAGAGCATCGTCCTCCTGTGGAACAACCACGCCGACCTGCCGCAGGAGGAGGCGATTGCCGCCGCGGAGGAAAGCCTCGGGCGTGCGCTCGAGCTCGATCCGGATCTCGCCGACGCGCATGCGGTGCGCGGCCTGCTGAACGCACAGGTCTGGTCGGCGGATCGACGGCAGGGCACGAGGAACGTCGCGGCGGAAGCGGCGTTCCGCCGCGCGCTCGAGCTGAACCCGAATCACGCCAGCGCCTGGATGTGGTTCGCTTCCCTGCGCGACCAGGAAGAGCGGCTCGACGAGGCGATCGAGCTGTACCAGCGTGCGATGGAGGTCGATCCGCTCGCGCGCATCCCGTATGCGAACCTGCCCCTGATCTACGCCAAGCGCGGCGAGCACGGCGCCGCGATGCACGTGTGGCTCGAAGCGGTGCGGGTGCACAACGACTGGCCGGTCGTGTACGCCTACATCGCCAGCCACCTGTGGGGCATGGGACGCCTCGACGAAGCATACGCCTGGCAGCAGCGCGGCCTGGAGCTGGCGCCCGAGACGCTCGCGGCCAGCAATTCCCTGATCGGCATTCTCGTCGATCTCGGGCAGCTCCGGCGCGCGGAAGCCGAGATCGATCGCGTGCCGCCCGGGCACCCGCTGCACGGAATGTTGAGCGGGCTCGCGGCCCTGATACAAGGCGACTACGGCGGTGCACAGCGCCGCTTCGCGGCGGCGCTCACGGACGACTCCCCGATGCCGCCGCGCGCCCTGCACATGCTGGCGTCCGATGCCGCATTGCTGGCGGGTGACCTCGATGCCGCACGGCGGCATGCGCTGGCGGCGGATCCGCTGCTGGCGGCGGATGCGGGCAACGTGGTGGATCGCGAGACGCTGCGCAACGCGGTCAAGCTCGCGTACATCGACCAGCGCCAGGGCCGCGAGCCCGAAGCTTCGAAGCTGCTGCGCGACGCGCTCGAGCTGGTCCGCCACCTGCCGCGGCTCGGCACTTACGGCTACGGCATCCGCGACGTGCAGATTTACACGCTGCTCGGACGCAGGGAAGACGCGCTGCAGGCGTTGCGCCATGCCCTGGACGACGGCTTCCGCGGCTCGGTGTTCTTCGACGGCTGGCCGCTCGAGCTCGATCCCTACCTCGAACCCCTGCGCCACGAGCCGCGTTTCACGGCGATGCTCGAGGAGCTCGAGGGCGACATCGCGGTCATGCGCGACAACATCGCGCGAGCGGAAGCCGCCGGCGACTTCAGCGCGCTGCTCGCACGCGCCGAAACCCTGTAGCCGGCGCACACCATCCCTGCCGCATCGCGCGCGACCTTGCGGTGTCTACTTGCCTCGGTGGCGCCGACCTCGGCCACCGCATCATTCATGCCCGTTGGCGATCGGGGTTCATGCTCCACCCCCCCGGCCACGGCTGCGGTTCGGGGCCGGGCATGAACGATGCTTGAGGGGCGCGCGGTGCGCGAGCCTACAGGAGGTCGGTGGGGAGCAGGGGGGTCGAGAGCAGGCGTTCGAAGCGGGCCCAGCGCTCGGCCGTGCCGGCGGCTCCCCCCTCGACGTAACGGCGCACGAGATCCTCGCCGTAGTTGTAGTTGATGACGTAGCTGCGGTAGGTGTCGAAAAAGTCGACCCGCTGGCGGGCGCGCTCCGGCGAGGCGAGCGTGTAATCGACCAGCCACTGCACGGCTTCGTCGCGGCTGATGGTGCCGTTCAGGTAATCGCGCGCCGCCTCGTTCCCCGCGTAGCTCAGCTCGTCGAGCAGCTCGAGCAGGCGGTAGTAGCGCTCCGCTTCCGCCGGATCGAGGCCCGCGAGCGGGAACAGCTCCCGCTTCTCGAACTCGATGCGCTCGTCGCCGGGGAACGCGAGCTCGACGCCGTAGTTGCCGCTGCCCTCGGCGATCAGCGATTGCGGGCTGAAGAGCGGGTAGAGCGTGAACTCGATCCATCCCGCCTCGTCGACCAGGCGTGCCTCGAGCAGGCTGTTGAAGGTGTGATGCCCGGGGTAGCCTTCGTGGCAGCCGAGCTCGACGGCGCGGCTCACGTAGATCGGCAGGCCGCGGTTGATCTGGATCAGGCTCTGCGCGTCGCCTTCGTACCAGTTGTAGCCGGTCCATGGCTTGTCGGTCACGTATTCGAGGCGGAACGACTCGCCTTCGGGCAGCGCGATGTGTTCGAGCGTGCGGCGGCGGCACTCGCCGATGGCCGCCTCGAACACGGCCGGCAGGCGCTCGTCCGGGACGACGAAGCGTTCACGGAACGCGTCGACCCGTGCAGCCAGCTCGCCTTCGCCCGGCAACAGTGCATCGATCTTCTCCAGCACTTCCGCGAAGTGCGCGGCATCGTAATCGGGCGCGGCAACGCCGAACAGCCGCCGCGCTTCCTCGTCGAACGGCAGGTTCTCGCCGCGGTTGATGCCGATGCGCGTGTCGAGCGCCACCAGCCGCGCGAGCAAGCCGGCAATGCGCGCACTTTCGAGGCTGTCGCCGTCGTTCCGCGCCAGCCGCTCCAGGCGCTCGGCGAGCGCCTGCGCCCGCGACTCGATCTCGTCCAGCGAGAGCCCGGCTTCCTCCGCCGCGCGGCGAATCGACTCCGGGCCGAAGTAGGCGTCGACGTGATTCGGGTCGTGCTGCCCCATCGAGAGCTCCAGGAACAGGTATTCCCTGGCGATCGCGTCGAGGTCGTCCGCCGCTTGCGCGACGGCGGGCGTGCAGGCGAGGGCAGCGAGGCCGAGCCAGAACGGCATCTTCATGTTCCGGGTTTCCCTGGCGGTCGATGGACGCGCGCAAGCATAGCAGCCGTGCGGCGCGATGGTGCAAACCTGATAAGATGGTTTCCATGCGCCGCGAGTCGCTCCAGTGGATCGTGCCGGTCGTGCTTGCCCTCGGCGTCGTCGCGGCGCTGTGGTTCTACTGGTCGCGGACACGCGCGCCGGAGCCGCCGCCCGAGCCGGCGACCCAGGCGCCCGAGCCGGTCCCCGAGGAAGAGGCACCCGCGGGTCCCGCGCACCCGCTGCCCCCGCCGGAGCCGGCCGCGCAGGAGGAGAAACAGCTCGAGCCGCTGCCGCCGCTCGACCAGAGCGACGAGTATTTCGGCATGGCGCTCACCGGGCTCTTCGGCGATGCCCTCGACCAGTACCTCGTGAAGCAGCGCCTCATCGAGCGCATCGTGGCGGCGGTCGACAACCTGCCGCGCGAGCAGCTCGCCGAGCGCATCAAGCCCCTCACCCCGGTTCCCGGCCGCTTCGCGGCGCAAAGCAAAGGCGACGTTGCCGACGAGCGCTATACGCTCGACCCGGCGAATTACGAGCGCTACGAACCGCTGGTGAACATGCTCGCCGAAACCGGGACCGCCGACATGGTCGAGCTGTACCAGCGCTTCTACCCGCTGCTCCAGAAAGCCTACGTCGATCTCGGCTACCCGGACGGCTATTTCAACGACCGCGTCGTGGAGGTGATCGACCACCTCCTCGCGACCCCGGAAGTGGAAGGGCCGATCGAGCTGGTCCGCCCGAACGTCCTGTACGAGTACGCCGACCCCGAGCTGGAGGCGTTGTCGACCGGGCAGAAAGCGCTTCTCCGGACCGGCCCGGAGAACATGGCCGTGATCAAGGCGAAGCTCCGCGAGTTCCGCACGCTCATCACGCGGGAGAATTGAACGCGAGCCGACCTGCCGGGGGCGTCCGGGGGACGCGTCCCGCGGCGGCCGCGACGGTGCGAGGAGGGGATGACGATGAGAGGGTCTTGCCTGCTGCTGGTCCTGGCCGCCCCGGCGGCGTTCGCCGCGAACGAGGTGCTGCTCGGGTTCGATCCCGCGACCAGCGAAGCGCAGCGCGCGCTCGAGGCCCGCTTCGATGCGGATCTCGACGCGGCGGACCTCGACCGCTGGCTGAAGCGCCTGTCCGCCCGGCCGCATCACGCGGGCTCGCAGGCCTCGCTGGAGAACGCCCGTTTCATCGCTTCGCTGTTCGAGGCATGGGGCTACGAGGTGACGATCGAGGAATACGACGTGCTCCTGCCCGTGCCCCGCAAGCGCGAGCTCGAGCTCGTCGCGCCGACGCGTTTCGAGGCTGCGCTCACGGAGGCCACGCTGCCGGAGGATCCCGGCACGTCGATGCGCGCCGATCTCCTGCCGCCCTACAACGCGTTCTCGATCGACGGCGACGTCGAAGGCGAGCTCGTGTTCGTCAACTACGGCCTGCCTGAGGACTACGAGATGCTCGAGCGCCACGGGATCGACGTCGAGGGCCGGATCGTGATTGCGAAATACGGCCGGTCCTGGCGCGGCATCAAGCCGAAGCTCGCCGCCGAGCACGGTGCGATCGGGACGCTCATCTATTCCGATCCCGCGGACGACGGCTATGCCGTGGGCGACACCTGGCCGGACGGGCCGTTCAAGCACGAGACCGCCGTGCAGCGGGGCTCGGTGATGGACATGCCGACGTACCCGGGTGACGTGCTCACGCCGGGCGTGGGTGCCACCGTCGATGCCGAGCGCCTGCCGCTCGACGATGTGCCGACCCTGACGAAGGTTCCGGTGCTGCCGATCTCCTGGAGCGACGCCCTGCCGCTGCTCGAGGCGCTCGACGGGCCCGTGGCCCCGCCCGCCTGGCGCGGCGCGCTGCCGATCACGTATCACCTCGGGCCCGGGCCGGCTCGCGTGCGCCTCGCGCTGGAGTTCGACTGGAACCGCATCACCGCGTACAACGTGATCGCGAGGCTCGAAGGGGCCACGCACCCGGACGAATGGGTGATCCGCGGCAACCACCATGACGCGTGGAACAACGGCGCGGCCGACCCGAGCTCCGGCATGGTGGCGATGCTCGCGGAAGCACGGGCGATCGGGCGGCTGGCGCAGAGCGGCGAGCGCCCCGCGCGCACCATCGTATTCGCGGCGTGGGACGCCGAGGAGCCGGGTCTCATCGGGTCGACCGAATGGGCCGAGCATCATGCGGAGCAGCTCCAGGAGCACGCGGTCGCCTACCTCAACACCGATGGCAATGCACGCGGCTTCATCGGTGTCGGCGGCAGCCACTCGCTGGAGCGATTCCTGAACCAGGTCATGGCCGACGTTCCCGATCCGCAGACCGGCGTGTCCGTGCGCGATCGCCGCCGTGCCCGGCTCGAGGTGGAGGCGAAGGACGACAAGGCACGCCGCGAAGCGTCGCGCCCGGATCTCAGGATCGATCCGCTCGGCTCGGGCTCCGACTACACGCCGTTCCTGCAGCACCTCGGCATCGCTTCGGCGAACCTGGGGTTCGGCGGCGAGGGCGAGAGCGGCAGCTATCACACGCTGTACGACACCTACCTGCACTACACCACCTGGCGCGATCCCGGCCTCGCGTACGGCGTGGCGCTCGCGCAGGTGACCGGGAGGGCGACGCTCAGGCTCGCCAATGCGCCGCGACTGCCGTTCGAATTCACCGGCCTCGCCGACAACGTGGCGCTGTACGTCTCCGAGCTCGAGGAGCTCGCCCGCACGATGCGTGAGGCCACGGTGCGGCAGAACCGGCTCATCGAGGAGGGCGCGTTCGAGCTTGCGCTCGACCCGCGCAAGGCGCTGCGGCCGCCGAAACCGCAGCCGGAGGTCCCGTACTTCAACTTTGCACCGTTGAAGAACGCCGTCGAGCGGCTGCGGCGCGCGGCGGAGGCTTACGCGGAGGCGGCCGAGGACGCGGCGGCATCCCCGGAGCTCAACCGCCTCCTGTACACGAGCGAGCGGGTCCTCACCCGGCGCGAAGGGTTGAGCGGCCGGCCGTGGTACCGGCATCACGTCTATGCGCCGGGTTTCTACACGGGCTACGGCGTGAAGACGCTGCCCGGGGTCCGCGAGGCCATCGAGCAGCGCGAGTTCGAGGCCGTCGAAGGCGAGATCGCCAACGCCGCCGAGGTGCTGAACGCGATGGCCGCCCGCATCGAAACGATCACCCGCGCGCTTCCCGGGCAGTCCCGGCGCTGAGCGTCAGTCGCCGGCGACGAACCACGCGAGCTCCCACGTGCCGTCGGCCTTGCGCCTGAATCCCGCACGCCAGTCGTAGTACGGCTCCGTCTCGTCCGCCGCGGCGGCGGGGCAGACGAACCACCGCTCTTCGCCGGCGTCGCGGTACGCGCATTCGGTCTCCAGCGTCCGCGCCAGCCGGTCGAGCCGGCCGGGCTCGGCCCGGAACGCGGCGAGGGCACCCGCGCGCGAAGGCTCCCGGCCGAAGCTGTAGCTGAAGCGCTCCGCCATGTGCGCGGACAGCGTCGCGTAATCCCGGGCGCGGGCGGCGCCGGCCAGGGTGTGCGCCAGCACTTGCGGGTTCGCCGGGTCGCCCGGCGCTGCCTCGGGCGTGCAGGCAGCGCACGCGAGCAGGGCCGTGAGCGGCCACAACGCCCGTGTCGGACGGTACCGGTGCGGGGTCACGCGAGCTCGCCGAGCACCTCGAGGAAGCGCGCGACGTCCTGCTCGTCGTTGTACAGGTGCGGTGACACGCGCACCGCGTCGCCCCGGATGCTCACGTGAACGCGCGCGGCGTCGAGCCGCTGCGCCAGGTCCGGCGGCAATCCGCCCGGGAAGCGGATGCCGAGAAGGTGCCCCACCCGCCGTTCCGGCGCGAGCACCTCGAGCCCGAGTGCCTCCGCTTCGGCCGCGATCCGGTCGGTCACTCGGCGCAGGGTCGCCTGCACTCGCTCGACGCCCCAGTCGAGGAGCTGGGTCAGGCCGGCGAGCGCGATCGGCGCGAGCACGAACTGCGAGTATTCACCCATGTCGAAGCGCCGCGCACCGGGACGGTACTCCGCTGCGTAATCGGTCAGCGCCGCGAAGTCCTCCGCCCCCTTGCGCGTCGCCCAGGAATGCTCGATCGGCCGGCCGGACCGGCACCACTGCGGTGCCGCATAGAGGTACCCGAGGCTGTACGGGCCGAGCTGCCACTTGTAGCCGACGGACACCAGGAAATCGGGCTGCACCGAGGCGAGCTCGAGCGGCAGCGCCCCGAACGCCTGGCTCGCGTCCACGACCAGCGCGGCACCGACCTCGCGGGCCCGCGCGCCGACCGTGACGAGGTCGACGCGCGTACCGTCCGTCCAGTGGCAGTACGGCAACGCGACGACGGCCGTGTTGCGATCGATCGCCTCGAGCACGGCGGCGGTCCAGTCGTCCGCCGGCGCGCGTCGCGCGATGCGCAGCTCCGCGTCCCGCGTGCGCGTGAGCTCCCGCCACGCGTACGCGTTCGACGGGAACTGCTCGTGGAGGATCACGACGTTCTGGCCTCGCGCGACCGGCACGTTCGCGGCCGCGATCGCGACGCCGTAGCTCACGGCCGGAACCAGCGCGATTGCATCCGCTTCCGTGCCCATCAGCCGTGCGGCGGTGCCGCGCAGCGCTTCGGCGGCATCGAACCAGGTGTCGCCGCTGAGCGACCACGGACGCGCCCTGCGCCGGATCGCTTCGATACCCGCTTCGGTCGCCGCCCTGAGCTGCGGCGACATGCTCGCGCAGTTGAGGTAAGCGACGTCGCGCGGCAGGTCGAACAGGGCACGCTGGTTCGGCAGCAGGTCGGTGCTCATCGCGTTGCTCCCTCGCAGGTCTCGCGATCGTTCAGGCACCGTTCATGATACGCGCATTGCGGTTCAGCCTCGATTCATCGTCACCGCGCTCCAATGACACGCAAGGATGGCGTGCGTGAGGTGTACGGACATGTTCACACGATCGGTGCCTGCTCTGCGTACGGTGACGGCGGCAATGACGACGGCAATCGCAATGGTCCTGCTGCTTACCGGCAACGCGCGGCCGGCGTTCGGCCAGGACAGCGACAGGATGTCAACGACCCGGCATTACGTCGAAGGCGGCCGCGAGGGCGGCGAGCCCGCCTCCGTGAGTCACGATCGCTACGACCCGCTGGATACCGAAGGGACCCGCACGGCGTCGACCGCGGCTCCGGCGGGAAGCGCCAAGCTCTCCGGCGGGCCGATGCGGTCGGCCTGGCACGACTTCTGGATCTTCCACGCCGACGTCGTGCTGTTCGGCGACGACGACCGCGACGGCTATTTCTACGGGATCGACCTGCTGTTCGATGCCGACACGATCTACGAGTTCGCCGACGTGTACGCGGTGCTCTACCTGAGCTTCGAGGGAGGGCCGTGGAACGAGTATGCCGTCACCCAGGACTTCCGTATCTACGGCGCGACCAGCGACGACGAGTTCGTCGTCGTGACCGAGCTCGAAGCGGGATACCCGCGCGGCAGCTACGACATACTGATCGAGCTCTTCGACGCGTACGACGGTGCGTTCCTCGCGAGCTTCGGGCCGGCGGACACGTCCGCGCTGGCCTACCTGCCGCTGGAGGACTTCCGGCGCGACGATCCGCGTGGCGGACACCACCATCACCACCGGGGCGGCGGTGCGGCCGGCCTGCCGCTCCTGATGGCGCTTGCGCTTGCCGTCGCCGTGCGGCACCGCAGGGCCGGCGCTGCCGGGCGCCGGCTCAGGGATCAGGTCGCGGCGGGCAGGGCGCTGCCGCGGGCCGTGCGCATCACCTTGCGGCCCCAGGCCGACAGGGAGTCGAAGTATGCGTACAGCGCGGGCACGACGAGCAGCGAGACGATGGAAGAGAACGTGAGCCCGCCGATGATGGCGCGGGCCATCGGGAAATAGGCCGGTCCGTCGCCCCCGACCTGGGTCGTGCCCACGGCGAGCGGTGCCAACCCGACGACGGTCGTCGCCACCGTCATCAGGATCGGGCGCAGGCGGTCGCGCCCGGCGGCGACGACCGCCTCGTTCCGCGCCAGCCCCTGGCGGCGGAGCTGGTTGACCCGGTCGATGAGCACGATGCCGTTGTTCACCACGACGCCGATCAGGATCATGATGCCGATCGAGGCCATGAACGTGAACGTGGTGCCCGTCAAGGCGAAGAAGATGAACACGCCCAGCACGGAGAACACGATCGAGCCGAGGATGATCGAGAACGGGAACAGGAGGGATTCGAACAGGGCCGCCATCACGAGGAAAATGCACGCGATGCCGAGCAGGATGTTCGTCAGCATCATCTGCTGGGTCTCGTCGTGGCGCTCGAAGCCGCGGCCGAATTTCCACCCGTAGCCGGGCGGCAGCTCGAACTGGTTCATGAGCGCCTCGACCCTGGGCCGCACGTCGTTCATGGTCGTGCCGTCGGCGAGGTTCGCGCTCAGCACCACGGCCGTCTGGCGATCCGTGCGGCGGATGCTGTCGGGCGAGTAGCCGACCTCGAGGGACGCCACGCTGCGCAGCGTGATCCGGCGGCCGTCAGCGGTGTACAGGGGCAGGTCGTAGAGTTGCTCGATGCTCTGCTTGTCGCTCTCCCGGAACGCGAGCCGCACCTGCACCTCGCCCTGGTCGCCGCGGAACTCGCGCAGGTTCTCGCCGCGCATCGCGATCGCGATGGCATCGGCGATCGCGCGCGTGGAAAGGCCCACGGCGGCGGCGCGCTCACGATCGATCGTGACGCGGACCTCGCGCTCGCCGCTCTCGGCGTCCGAGCGGATGTCGGTCAGGCCCGGCACGGAAGCCAGCACCCGGGCGACGTCGGCCGCCAGCTCGTTCAGGCGCTCGGTGGAGTCGCCGGAGATCTGTACGCTGAAACCCTCGCCGCCGCCCTGCTGGTCGAACTGGAAGCTCGGCTTGCCGATCGCGATGACCGGCAGGCCTTCCTCGATGCGCCTGATCACCTCGCGCGTCGCGAGCCTCGCGTCTTCCTCGTCGGTCAAGAGAATCACCGATTCCGCGTGCGTCGGCTCGTAGTAGCTGTACACGGAGCGGATGTCCAGCTCCTCCCGGTGCTCGAGCAGCCAGCCCTCGACGGTCCTGACCGCGTCCTCGACACGCTCGAGCGGGTGGTCGCCTTCGATGTGATACGGCATGTAGAGGCGGCGGCCGGCTTCCTGCGGGAACGCGTCGAACTTCACGAGCTGGAGGACGAGCGGCAGCGTGCCCAGCGCGCAAAGGAGCAGGATGCCGAGCGCCGTCCACCACGGGTGCCGCAGGATCCAGCCGAGGCCCGATGCGTAGCGCTTCGTCAGGCGCCGGATCCAGGCGCCTTCTGCCGAGGGCGGCGGCGGCGGGATGCGGGAAGCCAGCATGGGTACGAACGTCTGGGCGATCACCAGCGACAGCACCAGCGCGACGATGATCGTCACCGACACGTGGGTCATGAAGATGCTGATGTCCGTCTGCTCGCCGAACATGAGCGGCACGAACACGATGATCGTCGTCGCGGTGCCGGCGACGACCGCCAGCCCGACGTCCTTCACCCCTGCGAGCGTGGCCTCGAACGGGCGCGCGGGATCGCGCGCCCGGTGATGGAAGATGCTCTCGACGATCACCACGGCATTGTCGACCAGCATGCCCACCGCGAGCATCAGTCCCATCATCGTCAGGATGTTGAGACTCAGGTCGAAGAAGTAGAGGGCACCGAGGGTGATCGTGAGCGCGAACGGAATGCACGCCGTCACGATCAGCGTCGAGGAAAGCTGGCGCAGGAAGGCGTAGAGCACCACGATCGCGAGCAATGCGCCGATGAACCCGGCTTCGAGCAGGTCGGAGAGGGATTTCCGCACGCTGTCCGCCTGGTTGTCGAGCGCGAAGATGTTGATGCCCTGCATCTGCGGGAGCCGGCTTATCTTCTCGACTTCCGCCATCACCCGGTCGGTCACCTCCACCATGTTCGCACCGGTGGCCTTGCTGACCGCGAGCCCCACCGCGTAGGAGCCGTCGAGGCGCCGCCCGTACTGGCGGTCCGGGCTCCGGAGCTCGATGTCGGCGACGTCGCCGAGGCGCAGCCCGTTGCCGTTCAGGGCGATCGCCTCGATCGCCGCCAGCGAGGTGAACTCGCCGCGCGGCCGCACGTTGAACCGTTGCCCGCCGTCCGTGATGCGGCCGGCGCTGACGGCGAAGTTGCTCTGCTCGAGGCGCTCCTTGAGCTCGCTGATCGCCAGGCCGTGTGCCGCCAGCCGATCTGCATCGATGAGGATGCGGATCTCCAGCGGATCGACGCCCTGCAGCTCGACCTTGGACACGCCTTCGACGCGCTCGATGGGCCGCTTGAGCAGGCGTTCGAGCATCTCGTAGCTGCGGGACAGGTCGCGCTCGCTCGAGATCCGGAGCTGCAGGATCGGCTGGTCCGCGAACGACCCGGTGAAGATGAAGATGCGCCGGATGTCCTCGGGCAGCTCGTGCCGGATCGCGTCCACCTTGGCGCGCGCCTCGATGCCCTTCGCCCCCATGCTTTCGCCCCAGCCGAACTGCAGGAAGATCTGCGCCTGGCTTTCGGTCGAGGTCGAGAACATCTGGTCGACGCCGGACAACGTGGCGAGCGCCTCCTCGACGGGCCGGGTGATGAGGCGTTCGACTTCCTCCGGCGTCGACCCCTCGTACGGGATCTGCACGAAGATCCCGGGAAACTCGATGTCGGGAAACTGCTCCAGGGGCAGCAGGCGCGACGCGATCACGCCGACGAGCATGCAGGCGACGAAGATCACCACGGTGGTGATCGGGCGCCGCATGGCGATTTCGGTGTGCTTCATGCGGCCCCGGGCACGCTCAGGCCGGCACCCTGGCCACGGCACCCTGCTCCGCCGCGTAACCCTTGCGATCGAGGAGCGAGTAGACCACCGGGATCACGACGAGCGTCAGCAGCGTCGAGGTGACCAGTCCGCCGATCACCGTGATCGCCATCGGCGTCCGGACTTCGGCGCCCTCGCCGATGCCGATGGCCATGGGCAGCAGCCCCAGCACCGTCGTCGTGGTCGTCATCAGGATCGGCCGCAACCGGGCGCGCCCGGCCTCGAGGATCGCCGCGGTCTTCTCGAGCCCCCGGCCGCGGAGTTGGTTGATGCGGTCGACGAGCAGGATCGCGTTGTTGACGACGATCCCCGCCAGCATGATGACGCCGATGAACGCGACCACGTTGACCGTCGTGCCGGTGAGGAACAGCGCCAGCACCGCGCCCACGAGGGCGAGCGGGATCGTGAACATGATCACGAACGGGTGCAGGAGCGACTCGAACTGCGATGCCATCACGAGGTAGACCAGGAAGATCGCCATGACGAGGGCGAACTGCATGGACTGGAAGGACGCCTGCATCTCCTCGTTCTGGCCGGACACCAGCGCGGTCACGCCCTCCGGCATCGCGGTGCGCGCGATGATGCCGCGGGCCTCCGCGACGGCAGTGCCCAGGTCACCGTACGCCAGGTTGGCGGTGATCAGGGCCACGCGCTCCTGCGCCACGCGCCTTATCTCCGCGGGGCCCCGCGCCACCTCCACCGCCGCGACGGCCTCCAGCGTCACCGGGCGCTCCGCGGCGGGGTTGACGATGAGCTGGCGGATCTCGTCGATGCTCGCGTCGCGAGTGTCCACGCTGCGTACGAGCACGTCGATTTTCTTGTCACGCCAGGTGTAGCGGGTGGCGAGCTCTCCGCGCACGTTCGCCACGACGCGATCCGCGATGTCACGGACCGCGAGGCCCAGCTTCGTCGCGCGTTCCTGGTCGAAGACGATCTGGATCTCCGGGTTGCCGGGCTCGACCGTGGTCTTCAAGTCGGTGAATCGGCCGGAGGCGGCCATCGCCGCCATGATCCGCCGGTTGACGTCGGCGAGCGCATCGAGGTCGTAACCCGCGATCTCGATGGAGAGCGGGCTCGCGAAGGTCATCAGGGTGGGGCGCTTGAACTCGTACTGGACTCCCGGCATGCGCGACAACGCGTCCCGGAGCCGGGCCATCACGGCTTCCTCTTCCGCGCGGCCGGCCCCGGACCTGAGCGTCACGTTGAGCGTGCCCGTGTGCTCGCCGGCTTCCACCGGGTTCGCATCCAGCCGGTTGCCGGTGCCCGCCACGGAGTAGGTGAGCTCGATCGTGTCGATGTTTTCGGTCGCGCCATGCGCCGCACGCACGATGCGGTCGGTTTCGATGAGCGGCGTGCCGGGCGCGAGGCGCAGGTCCACGCTGAACTCGCCCTGCGCGAGCTGCGGGATCAGCTCCGTGCCCAGTCGCGGCACGAGCAGCACCGCGCCGCCGAAGGCGAGTACGGCGACACCGACGACTACGGCGCGGTGTGCGAGGGCCCACGCGAGCAGCGGGACGTAGCGGCGCTCCGCGGCGCGCTGCAGGCGCTCGAACAGCCACGACGGCACCCAGAGCAGCGCCCACGCGATCCGGCGTACACCGGCGAACAGCATGCCGATGCCCCTCACGAGGAAAGCGACCCCGCGGGTGAAGCGTCCGGGCGGGGTCATCTCGCGCGCTTCCGGGACATATGGCCTGCCGGCACCGAGCGCGGCCAGCATCGGGATCAGGGTGAGCGCGACCGCCAGGGAGAACAGCAGCGCGAAGGACACGGTCAGCGCCTGGTCCCGGAAGAGCTGGCCGGCAATGCCGCTGATGAACACCATGGGGAAGAACACCGCCACGGTGGTCAGCGTCGAAGCGACGACGGCGCTGCCCACTTCGGAGGTCCCGATCCGCGCCGCGTCGAAGGAATTCTTTCCCGCTTCCCGCTGCCGCGCGATGCTGTCGAGCACCACGATCGCGTTGTCCACCAGCATGCCGACGGCGAGTGCAATGCCGCCGAGCGACATGATGTTGAGGGACACGCCGTTGGCGTACATCAGGAGGAACGTGCCTACGACCGAGATCGGTATCGCGAGCGAGATGACCGCCGTCGCGCGCGCATCGCGCAGGAATCCGTACAGGACGATGATCGCGAGGATGCCGCCGAGGATCGCCGCGGAGCTCACCTGGTCGATGGCTGCGGCGATGAAGGTCGACTGGTCGTAGATCTCGACGAGCTCGAGATGCTCCGGCAGCGTGCTCCTGATCTGCTCGAGGCGGCGCTCCAGGCGTCGCACCACCTGCACCGTGTTGGCGTCGCCTTCCTTGTAGACGGCGAGCTCGACGGACTCGCGGCCGTTCACGCGCGTGATCGCCTGACGTTCCTTGTGGCCGTGAGTCACGGTGGCCACGTCGCGCAGGTAGACGGGACGGCCGTCCACGTTGCCGATGATGGCGCTCGCGAACTCCTCGACGGTCCGGAACTCGTTGATTGTCCGTACCAGGAACCGCTGGCTGCCTTCCTCGAGCCGGCCGCCCGAGAGGTTGACGTTCTCGGCGCGGATGCGCGCGGCGACCTCGCCGATGCTGATGCCGAGCTGGGAGAGCTTCTGCTGGTCGACCCGGATCTCGATCTCGTCCTCGAGTCCGCCGCTCACCTTGACGGCGGCCGTGCCTTCCTCGGCTTCCAGGTCGTTCTTGATGCGATCCTCGGCGAGCCGGCGCAGCGCCTTGAGCTCCGCTTCCGTCGCGGCGCCTGCGGTGGACTTGCGCAGCAGGCCGAGCCGCAGCACGGGCTCCGTCGACGGGTCGAACCGCAGCAGGAGCGGGCGGCTGGCTTCCAGCGGCAGCTCGACGACGTCGATCTTCTCCCGCACGTCCACGCCGGCGATGTCCATGTCCGTGCCCCACGCGAACTCCAGCGTGACGTCGGACTGGCCGGAGCGGGACACCGAGCGCACGAGGCGCACGTTGCGGATGACGCCGACCGCTTCTTCGATCGGCTTCGTGAGCAGGTTCTCGACCTCGATCGGCGCGGCGCCCGTCAGCTCGGTGCGGATCGTGACCGTCGGGTAGGCGATATCGGGCAGGAGGTTCACGTCGAGGCGCGAGAGCGACACCATGCCGAACAGTGCGACGGCCACCGCGCACATGGCCACCGTGACACGCCGCTCGGTGGCGATCTCGATCAGTCGCTGCATGTCGCCGCTCCCGGTCCGGGCCGACGGTGAACGCGCCGGTTCAAAGGACTGCCGCGGACGCGTCGGTGACGGTCGCGTCGCCGGCCGCCGTGTCGTTGATGACGCTGACCCGCGAGCCTTCCTTGAGGCCTGCCTGGCCGACGAGCACGAACCGGTCCGCGTCGGACAGGCCGTCGATGACCTCGATCCGACTGCCGTTCGTGTAGCCGGTGCTGATCGGCCGGCGGTGCGCCTTGCCTTCCTCCACGACGTACACGAGCGTCTCGCCCCCTTCCTCGACGATCGCGCTGCGTGGAATCTGCAACGCGTTGACGTGCGTGTCGTACACGATGTCGACGCGCCCGAACATGCCCGGCCGCAGCCGCCCGGTCGCATCGTCGACCTCGACCGTCACCTTGAACGTGCCGGTGTCCGGGTCCACGACCGGGCTGATGCGCGCCACCACGCCCGTGAACGTGACGTCGCCCAGGGCATCGACACGAAGCGTCGCCGCCTGGCCCGCCTGCAGGTTCCGGTACTCGCGCTCGGGCACGTGGAGGTAGGCGACGAGCGGCTGCAGGCTCGTGATGTGGAAGGTCGGCGCGTTCAGGGGCAGCGTGTTGCCGACCTTGATGAACCGCTGGGCGACGACGCCCGCGATCGGCGCCCGGATCTCGGTATAGCCGAGCTCGAGCTCGGCGAGCTCGAAGCTCGCCCGCAGGGCTTCCATCTCGTAGAGGATCTTCTCGAAGTCGCCCTGGCTGATGATGCCGCGCTCCTTCAGGTCCAGGTTGCGGCCGTAATCGCGCTCGAGCTTGCGGAGGTTGGCTTGTGCCTGCTGCATCTCGAAGCGCAGCCGTTCGCCGTCGAGGCGCGCCAGCACCTGGCCCGCGGACACGACCTGGCCCTCCTCGACCAGGATCTCGAGCACCTCGCCGCCGACCTTCGCCACCACCTGCGCCTCGGCGAATGCCTCGATCGGCGCGGTGCCGGAGTACACCGCGAAGATGTCGCCGCGCGTCGCCGTGGTGACTTCGACGGGGATGGCGGGCTCGTCGTCGCCGTCCTCGACCTTGCCGGCGGCGCCGGCGCCGCCGTCGCAGCCCGCGAGGAAGAGCGTCGCGACGAGAGCGGTAAGAAGCGGCACCATGGTATCCCCCTGCTTGATCATCGACCGGGCAGCCCTTGCCGCTCAGCCCCCGCTCGCGAGCATGCGGCGGGTCAGGACCGGGCTGCCGTCGCGCAGGCTCGACTGGCCGGTCACGACGACCGCCTCGCCTGCCGCGACGCCCTCGAGAATTTCCGTTACGTCGGGTCGCTCGATACCCGGGCGCACCCGGCGGCGCACGGCCGTATCGTCGTGCACCACGTAGAGCACGGCTTCGCCGTCCTCGCGGACCAGCGCCCGGGACGGCACGACCAGGGCGTTCTCGCGGGTCTCCCAGGTGATCGCGAAGCGACCGAACATGCCGGGCGCGAGCAGGCCGTCGGGGTTGTCGACGTAGAGCGTCGCCCGGAAGGAGCCGTCCCGCGCGTCGATGGTGGGGCTGATCCGGGCGAGGGTCGTGGCGAAGGCCGCTCCGGGCAGCGCATCGACGGCGATCGCGACCGGCTGCCCGGCGCGGATGCGGCCGATGGCGCGTTGCGGGATGCGCACCTCCGCGACCAGGCGGCCGAGGTCGGCGATGCGGAACGCGGGCTGGTTCTCCGTCACCCGCCAGCCGGTCTTGACCCGGCGCTCGGTGACGACGCCGTCGATCGTGGCACGGATCGTCGTGTGCTCCCAGGCGAGGCGCTTGAGCTCGAAGGTCGCGGCGAGCGCGTCCCGCTCGGAAGCCTGCGCCTCGTGCGCCGCCGCACTGACGAGGCCGCGGGCGTGCAGGCTCGACAACCGGCGGTACTCGCGTTCGGCCCGCTCGAGGTCTGCGCCGGCCTTCAGCATCTCGAGCCGCGCGCGTGCCCCGTCGAGCCGGGCGAGCGGCTGGCCGGCGCTCACCCGCTCGCCTTCCTCGACCAGGATTTCGACGATCTCGCCCGGGACGCGGGCCACGACCAGCGCCTCGCGGTCCGCGACGAGCGCCGCGGTGGCCGGGAGCACGGCCGCGATCGGGGCGGTGGCGGCGAGGGCGGTCTCGACCGGCAGGGGCGCCGGCGCGTCGGCACCCGCATCGACCACGCGGGCCTCGCCCGACTGGCACCCGGGGAGGGCCAGGCCGGCGGCCGCGGCCAGCAACAGCACCCGCAATCGTGGTCTCATGGTCGTGGCACCCTGGGATTACTGTTTTAGTGGAGTATAACACTAGTCAACTACAACGCAAGCAACGGGGCAGGGTCGCCGGCGCAGGGGCCGCGCGGTGGAACCGCCCGTTTCCTTTGGATGCCGCGGGGGCGGATTCGGATGCGTTTGGCAGGAGCGCCCGCAGCGGTTAAGGTGGCGCCCCGCACCATGATCGATTCGCTCGCCCGCCTACACCCCGCCTTGCCGACCGTCGCCGGCCTGGTGGCCTTGCTGCTCGCCGCCGTCGCGGTGCATTTCGCCGCCCGCTTCCTGCTCACCCGCACGGTGCATGCGCTCGCGCGCCGCACGAGCAGCACCTGGGACGACGTCTTCGCGGAGGAGAAGGTGTTCGCCCGGCTGGCGCAGGTCGTGCCGGCGCTGCTCGTGTACCGCGCGATGCACTTCATCCCGGGCATACCGCCGCTCGTCGAGGCCCTGGTCGGCAACCTCGCGATGGCCTACGTCGTGCTGATGGCCGCGTTGACGATCAGCTCGTTGCTGCGCGCGGCCAACCGCCTCTGGTCGGCGCATCCCGCGGCGCAGCACCGCCCGATCAAGGGGTTCGTCCAGCTCGCGCAGATCGCCGTGTTCATCGTCGCGGCGGTGTTGATCGTCGCGATCCTGATCGACAGGTCCCCGGCGCTGCTGCTCACGGGCTTCGGCGCGATGACCGCCGTGCTCATGCTCGTGTTCCGCGACACGATCCTCGGCCTCGTCGCCAGCGTGCAGCTCACGGCGCAGGACATGGTGCGCGTCGGCGACTGGATCGAGATGCCCCGTTACAACGCCGACGGCGACGTGATCGACGTGGCGTTGCACACCATCACGGTGCAGAACTGGGACAAGACGATCACGACCATCCCGACTCACGCGCTCATCTCGGAGGCGTTCACCAACTGGCGCGGGATGTATACGGCGGGCGGGCGGCGCATCAAGCGCAGCCTCTACATCGACATCGACTCGATCCGCTTCCTGGCGCCGGAAGAGGTCGCGCGCTTTCGCCGGTTCGCGCTGCTTGCCGAGTACATCGACCGCAAGGAACGGGAGCTCAGGGAGCACAACCGCGCAATCGGCGGGGACGCGGCCGAGGCGGTGAACCTGCGCAGGCTCACGAACGTCGGCACGTTCCGGGCCTACGTCTTCAACTACGTGCGCAGCCATCCCGGCATTCGGCCGGACATGACCCTGCTCGTCCGCCAGCTCCAGCCGGGGCCGCACGGCCTGCCGCTCGAGATCTACGCCTTCACCCGCTCCACGGCGTGGGCCGACTACGAAGGCGTGCAAAGCGACATCTTCGACCACGTGCTCGCCGTCACCGGCGAGTTCGGCCTCAAGGTGTTCCAGAACCCCACGGGCCACGACATCCGCCGCGGGCTCGCAGCCGCCTCGGCCCCGGCCGGGACCGGGAGCGAGGCGCTCCCGGTCAGTTGAAGTACTGCAGGAGGAAGGGGTTCATCATGCGGTTGTCGGGGTCGAGCTGGCGCCTGATGCGACGGAAGAAGTCGAGGCGGCTGCCGAACGCATCGCCCGCGTACTGACCGGTGACGCCGCGCGTCTGGTTGACCAGCGGCATTCCGCCCCACTGCTGCGCGAAGTCGGCGAAGTCGAGCACGAAGTCCTCCCAGCCCTTCGTCTCCGTGGACATCGCGCACAGCGCGAACATCGGCTCGTCGAAGGAAGGCGACAACAGCGCCGAGCGATCCCGGGCAATGCGGAAGCCGACCGTCGGCAGGTCGCAGCGGAAGCCCGACTCTTTGCGGATGCGCAGGCAGAACTCGCGGTAGGCTTGCACCACGATCGCGAAATCCGCCGCGGGGAACGCCCAGGTCGAGTAGTTGATCGATTGCCGCTCGTGGGAGCGGTCGCCCGGCAGGGCGGTCGAGTTGCTGCCGGAGCTCACGAAGCGGTTGTTCACGATGCCCTGCGTGATACGGCTGATCTCGTCGATGATGCGGTATCGCACACCCGATACGGGCACGATGCGGTTCAGCGACTTGAATACGTGCGGCAACACCGTGCTTTCGCCCCAGTCCTTGATCTTCCAGGGAATGCGGTGTGCGCTGGTGGCGTCGCGTGAATAGCGCCTCAGGTCGAGGTAAACCCGATCGCGGAACGGGAGCAGGTAGAACTTGATGCCGATGTCGGTGCGACAGAGGCGCTCGGCCGCCGCCGCGAACTGCTCGATCGTGCACCGCCGGTGGGCGACGGCAAAGGGCGTGATCGGGCGCACCCTGAGGGTGATCTCGCAGATCGTGCCGAGCATGCCGTAGCTCAGGCGGAACGCGTTCAGCAGGTTCTGCTTGTCGCGCGACACCTCGAGCAGCCGTCCGGTCGGCGTGACGACCTTCATCGCGAGCGCCTGGGCGGCGAAGAACCCGCCGTCACCGGCGATGTTGGGGCCGATGCAGGCGCCGGCCACCGCGCCGCCCACCGTGCGCCCGACGAGGTCGTAGCTTCCTGCAAGCTCGAGTCCGTGCTCGGCGAGCGCGCTCGCGAGCCGCCCGAGCCGCACGCCCGGCTGCACGACCACCGTGTCCTCGTAGGCGTCGATGTTGACGATCTCGTCGAACCCCGACATGTCGATCACGGTGCCGGCCGTCGCCGTGATGCAGTCGGTGGACGAGCTTCCGGCGCCCATCGGGCGAAACGGCGGCAGGTAACGCGAGCCGGGAACCAGGCATTCGCGCAGCTCTTTGAGCGTGCGCGGACGAATCACGGACGGCGTCATCGGCGCGCGTCGGGCGAAGCGTCCGGAATCGCGCAACCTCAACTGTTTGGCAGACATCCTGAAGCTCCATGGCCGGATCGAGTCAACGCTCGCACACGGGCACGGAGCTCGCGGTCGGGTAATCGGAGACGTCAGGGGAAGCTTTCGATCGCTCACGCGACGGTGTGCAATCGCGGTGAGATCGCATCGGCAACCCCGCTGTCATAGGATGTCCCCTTAGACCGGTGGCTTTGCGGCCCTTTCTTTCGAAAGGTGTGCCCTTGTCGAAACGCCGGACGATCGTTGCACAAGGTGTCCGGCAGGTCAACGCGGGAAACGGAAGCCGCGACAAATTGTCAAATGCGCATCGTGGCCGGCCGCTGCCGGCCCGTACCGTTATCCACAACAAGAGGAACAAAACGTGATGTCGTTCACAGTCAGGACCCTGCTCGTGGTTGCTCTCGTCGCGCTCGCCGCTCCCCTGTTCGCTGCGGAAACGCCGGTCCGCAGCATTTCCGTCACCGGTAGTGGCGACGCATCGGGCTCACCCGACATGGCCGAGATCAACGCGGGCGTGCAGACGTTCGCGTCGACGGTGATCGAGGCGAGCCGGGAGAACCAGGCCGTCGTCGACCGCATCTTCGCGGCGTTGCAGGAGCAGGGTATTGCCGAGAAGGACATCCAGACCTCGAGCTACAGCATCTGGCCGCAGCAGGAGTGGCCGCGGGGCGATGCCGCCGACCGCAAGCCGCGCATCACGGGTTACCAGGTCTCGAACATGGTGCACGTGAAGGTGCGCGACATCGGCAGGATCGGCGAGGTGCTCGCCGCCGTCACGAATGCCGGCGCGAATTCCATCAACGGCATCCAGTTCAGCGTCGAGGATACGGCCGCGCTGGAAGGAGAGGCGCGGCGGCTCGCGATGCAGGATGCGCGCGAGCGGGCGGAATCGCTCGCGGCGCTCGCGGGCGTGGAGCTCGGGGAAGTGCTCACGATCTCGATGTCGAGCGCCCCGGGTGCGCCGATTCCGGTCGCGCGCGCCCTGGCCATGGAAGCGGCGGACGCGAGCGCGCCGGTTCCCGGAATCGCGCCCGGCGAGCAGCGCGTCACCGTCAACCTGCACGTGACCTGGGCGATCCGCTGACGCGGTGAACGGCGCTGGCAGGAAACTTGCACTTTCCTGCCCGCCGGCGCGCCCCGGCCCGAAAACCCGGCCAGGAGCAGCCCGAAACCCCGGG
>DATGQE010000030.1:0-39711 GCA_035304345.1 Woeseiaceae bacterium
ACGGCGGCCCGATATGCGCCTTGTCACGCTTCCGGCCGGGCGGTCCATCAATCTCGCACTCGCCAATCGTGGCATAAGCGCGCTGGAAGCGGCCGGGCTCATGGGCACGGTACGGTCGCACCTTATCCCCATGCGCGGGCGGATGGTCCATCACGAGCCGGGCGGGCAGCAGCTCCAACCCTATGGCAACAAGCCGCACGAGGTGATTTATTCGGTCTCACGCAATGCTCTTAACAGCCTTCTGCTGAGCGCGGCGGAGGAGGCTGGGGCTGTGATCCGATTCAACCGGCGCTGCGACGGCGTCGATCTCGCGCGCAATATCATCACCCTTGTCGACGAGGAAACCGGCGCGCGCGAAACCGTATCGTTCGACGTTGCGGTCGGGACCGATGGCGCCGCCTCCATTGTGCGCGCGGCGATCGTGGGAGCGACCCGCGGTACGGTCGAAGAGGATCCGCTCGGCCATGGCTACAAGGAGCTTTGCATCCCCCACGGGCCGGACGGCGCCTTCCGGATGGAGAAGAACGCGCTCCATATCTGGCCGCGCGGCGGCTTCATGCTGATCGCGCTGCCCAACCCGGGCGGCGATTTCACCTGCACGCTGTTCCTGGCGAACGAGGGTTCTCCCTCGTTCGGCGAGCTCGTGGAACCCGCCGCCGTCGGCGCATTCTTCCGCCGCTGGTTCGGCGACGTCGCGGAGCTGATTCCCGACCTGGAATCGACGTTCCTGCGCAACCCCCTCGGCGTGCTCGGCACGGTCCGCTGCCGGCGCTGGCATGCCGGCGAAGTGCTGCTGATCGGGGATGCCGCGCACGCGATCGTGCCGTTCCACGGGCAGGGGATGAATCTCGCGTTCGAGGACTGCGCGCTGCTCGACCGCATGCTCGACGAGGCGGGAAGCTGGCGGGAAGTTTTCGAGCGGTTCGAGGCCGAGCAGCTACCGAACGCGAACGCCATCGCCGACATGGCGCTCGAGAACTACGTCGAGATGCGGGACACCGTGCGGGATCCGAAGTTCGCGCTGCAGAAGGCGCTGTCGTTCGAGCTCGAGAAGCGCCTGCCGCGCCGGTTCATCCCGCGGTACTCGATGGTGATGTTCCACGCGGAGATTCCCTACGCGGTCGCCTTCGAGCGCGGCGCGGTGCAGCAGGCCCTGCTGGACGAGCTGACGCGTGACGCGCACGCCCTCGCGGACATCGACCTCGATGCCGCGACCGCGCTCGCCCGCGACCGCCTCCCCCCGCTCCCGTAGCACAGAACCCTCCCCCGAGCATCGTTCATGCCCGGCCCGGAAGCGCACCGCGGAGCCGTGACCGGGGGGTGTCCCTGGGGGAAATAAAGCGGACCGAGGACACGGCGGAGCAGCGCAGCGCGGGGACCCACATCCGGCGCGATGCCCGCGCTGCTCCGCCGTGTCCGCATGGGAGCCATTCCCCCAGGGACACCCCCGGTCGCGGCGGAGCTTAAGCCCCCGATCCAAAACGGGCATGAACGATGCGGTGGCCGAGGTCGCTGCCAGCAAGGTAAAGACGAGCCGCGGACAGTCGCCCGCCGTGCGCGCTCCTGCAGGGGGCCTAACGGCGTTCCAGGGTTTCGAAAGTGAAGGCCACCGGGCGCTCGGCGGTGACCGGGTAGTGGTCGCTCCAGATCACCTTCCACTCGCGCGGATCGAGCCGTGGAAAGTACGTGTCGCCCTCGATCGTCAGGTGCACGCGCGTCATCTCGATGCGATCGACCCGCGGCAGGAGCTGCCGGTAGATCTCGCCGCCGCCGATCACCATCACTTCGGCAGCGTCCTCGACCCGCTTCAACGCCTCCGCCGGCGTCGCGGCAACCTCGGCGCCCGGGATCTCCAGCGCGGGCTCCCGGCTGATCACGATGTTGCGCCGTCCCGCGAGCGACTGCCCGATCGATTCGAAGGTGCGCCGCCCCATGAGGACCGGCTTGCCCATGGTGAGCTGGCGGAAGCGCTTCATGTCTTCCGGCAGCCGCCACGGCAGCCGCCCGTGCCGGCCGATCACGTCGTTGTCCGACGCGGCGACCACGATGATGAGCTCCAACGAGTGTCCTCCCCGATCGTTACTGCTCACGGTGCCCGGCGATCGGCAGCCGCCAGTCGAAACGGATGGCCACGAAGCGCAGGCCGAAGGACAGCAACGCGCCGGCGATCAGCACCGGCGCCTGCGGCCAGCCGAGCGAATCGCCGATGACGACTGCGGCCGCGCCCGCCAGCGCCGCGACGGCATACAGCTCGGCGCGCAGCACCACGGGAATCTGCGCCACCAGGATGTCGCGCACCATGCCACCGCCGATGCCGGTCAGCATGCCGAGCAGTATCGCGGTGACCGGTGCGAGCTCGAACGACAGCGCCTTCCATGCACCCGTCACCGCGAACAGCGCCAGCCCCGCGGCATCGAATATCTGCACGGGATGGTGGAAGCGCTCGACCAGCGAGTAGCGGTAGAAGACGATCAGGCCCGCGAGGCAGGCGGTCCCGAGATAGCGCCAGTCGAGCAGCGCGGCGGGCGGCACGTCGCCGATCAGGACATCGCGCATGATCCCGCCCGCCGTGGCCGCGGCGATCGACAGCACGAGGACACCGAACAGGTCGAGGCGCTGGCGAACCCCGACCGTCGCGCCGCTGATCGCGAACACGAACGTACCGGCAAGGTCCAGGCTGGCGAGGAAGATCTTCAAGGCGGGTCACGCGTTCCGAAACCGTCTTCTTCAGGCTGCCGTGACATCGACGATTTCCCCATGACGTCACGCATGCCGGGCGATCGCATGCTACACGGCAGGTACCGGCAGCACCAGCTGCGGCCACTCACTGAGGCACGTTGACCGCTACCGCATACAGCCGCCCGGGATTACCTCGCCCATCCGGCGTCGAGCGCACGATTTCCCTGGATCGGCCACACGGGAACGTTCGCCAGCTCAATTGCCGGTCTTTTGAGCTCCTCGTCAGAAGACCGCGCCGCCTGAGGCAGCGAAGCGACAGCGGCCCGACAGCGTTGGCGCAATCAGTGCCCAAGCTCGAGCACCTTTGCGGTGAATCCCATATTTAGTATACTATTCCTCAATGTTTGTACTTGTGTTTTACTGAGTACACAACAAGCCAATATACAACTCCAGTCGCCTCGACTCCCGTTTCAGCACCGATCCGGCGCAGATCGACCGGTGGGGGGTAGAAAACAACGAGACAAAGCCAGCTCGCGGCATTGGCAGCCATGATCCTGCTACCCGCTTTCGCTTCGGTCACCAAGGCTGATCTGAGTGACGGCGCGTTGTTTCGGGAGACCTTCAAGGAGTTCCAGCCCCCCTGGCTCACGATAGACCGCCACCGCAAGGTGCTGGTCTACACAACCAACGGCATTGACGGACGGATACTACAGGTCACCTACATCCCTAGCAGCCAAGGCTCAGAACGGGTCCTTCAGAACTATTGGCTCACGAGCGTCGTGACAGCCGCAACACTGAGCTTCGATATGAAGCTACACAGCCAGTTCGAATTCGTCCGTGGTGGGAAACTGCACGGATTGATGGGCGGCACCGCCACAACCGGCTGCCAACCGATCGATCCTTTCGGCTGGTCAGTTCGGATGATGTGGATGGGTGCCAACGGTACGCCAGTTCTGTACATCTACCACCAAGACCGCGTCTCGGAGTGCGGGGACGTATTTTATCCGTCAGCGAGTTTCGAGTGGCGGAAGGGCCGTTGGTACCGCATCGACCTCTACGTCAAGATGAATTCGGACGTAGGATCAGCCGATGGCCGGGCGACGCTCTATATCAACGGAGAGCCGATCGTTGACGTACGTCACCTGAACTTGAGCGGAAGCAGGCTGGTTCAGATCGACAAATTCGCCTTCCATACCTTTTACGGGGGCGACGATCCGAGTTGGAGCCCTTCGAAGAACACCTATATTTACTTCGACAACTTTACAGTGATGCCTGGCAAGTTCGTAACTGGAGAGCGTGGCACGACGTGCGAAATCTTTCGTGAAGGCATCTACAACCTGTACACCGCGTCATGTTGCGCCCAATCCTGCGGCGCTTGCGGTGGGCCTCCTTGTGGAGGCCTGCCAGGCGGAGCTGCTCAATGCTGTACCAGCCAGGTCAGCACGAACGGCAGGTACTGTGACCTCAACGGAGACAGTGCTCCGTGCTCGTTCCTCTTCTCCGAGTACTACAATGGTGGAAATCCATCGCAGGCCGGAAGCGGTGACACGGGGCAGGAAGTCCAGTGACGTAGTTCCACGCAGGATTTGTGCGGGTACCCCGCACTTGGCCCGCCAGCCAATCTATTGCGGCGGACAGCAGCCGCCCGAACGATCTTCCTAAAGCGACCATTGCTTCTGGTCCTCAAGGTTCGAACATCGTGCAGGCAATGATCGCCGCGACCCTTTTCGACTGAACTGGGCTCGAAAATCCGCCGTCGTGTACAGCACGCTCCAGAGCGGCTGCGGCTCGACGAACGTACCAGTGGCCCAGGAAGTCGGCGGCGAAACCGTTCCTTGCCACGTCGAACTCCTCACGCAGAAAGGCGATAGCGCTCGCCGTCTTTTTGCCTTTTCGCGTTGCCTGGCGTGGAGCGCGAACTTCGCCGATGAAGCAGGTGCCGGGTGTGGCCGGGAGGATGGTAATGGCGGTAAAGTTACGCCGCACGCCTCTCCCCGGGCGCTTGTGCCCGCGGTCGAAGGGCAGATCCAGGAGCTCGGGGCTCAAGTTGTAAAGAATGTCGTAGTGCACCTGCGCGGCATGGAAGCGCGCTTTTCCGGCTACGGCCGTGACGTCGTCCAGCAGCTTCGACGCAAGGGGCAGGAACTTGACCGTGTACTGGGGCTCGCGCCCGGCGTGAAACCGGTTGCGAAAATGCCGGTAGTGGCATGCCAGTATGTCCAGGTATTCCGGTGCATCCTCCGTAACCCTGCCTATTGCCTGTTGTAATGCGGCTTCGAAGCCCCGGCGCGCTGAAGCCGGTCGGATGTTACGCGTCCGTCGCGCAACGAATGTCTCTGCTGAAGGTGCGCCCAGGAACTGGGCATAGAACGGCCGGTGGTTCTCTCCCCCGGCGCCGCCCAGCCGAATGATTTCTCCCGTGGGAAATGCGCCGGGAAAGAGGATCGGGTGATAAACGCCCAGGCAGAGATCCTTCCACAGCGCGTACGAGGTTTTCCCGTTCAGCCAGGCCTGTTTCCTGCCCAATGGACCGTTCAACGGCATGGAGAAGCGCCTGCAAAGCAGGCTGGCAATGAGGTGATCCTTCCCCGTGCCACGTCCCCCGCCGCAGCAGATCTGGAGCCGATTGGCGACGTCGCGGTCGCAGTCCCGGAGCGCACCGAGAAGCAGTGAGAATACGGTCCTCGAGTCGAGCCCGCCGGTCAGGTCACAGGAAATCCGGACCGCGGGTTCCCGAGCAAGCGTGCTCAGCCGTCCGATCCAGGTATTGATGAAACGTTCTAGCCGATCCCGGTAGTTGCCTTGCCGAGGAAGGCGGGGAGCCTTCTCCAGCCGGTATCCGGATGAGCCTATCCGGAGTGCGTAATCGGCGGGAACCAGCCGCACGCCCCTGACGAGCGTGTCGAAGGACGTCAACTGCGCGAAGAAGGACCCCCGCCCAGAACGGTAGAACGTACCCTCCGTCGCCATGGCCGCGAGCTGCGAATGATCGGGGAGCACCGGGTATCCGTGGCGTCGCAGGTGCTCGGCAATCCTGTACAGGGAGTTCGATACGACCCAGAACCCGTCATCCCAGAAGTAGAACAGCTTCTTGTAGCCGGCGTAGTCCGTCGAGAAGCGGTAATACCCGGAGTTCTCCCGTTCAGCCAGGACGTAGCAGCCGTCCTCCCGCTCGGGGCGCTCCACTCCTCTCGCCTCGCGAAAGCGCTCGAAGCCTTCTTCCCCGGTCACGTAGTCGGTACCGTGAAAGAAGTACCCTTGGAAGAACCGTTCGGGATTCTGCGTCGTGCTGGAGAACAGGAACACCAGTGGTGAAAGCACCTCAGCCCCCTGGCTTCCTGCCCGCTGGGCGAATCCTGGAACTGACTTCATCGGGCCCACGTTCGGCAACGTGATCCGAAACGGTACCGCGTGCTCCTTGTGAAACTCAAGATGGTTGCGTTGCCTTCGCTTAAGGTTGCCGGGCGAGCTCGCTCGCCAACTGGCTTCACACCGCCATGACATCGTCGCCGGGGATGCGGAGATGCTCGGACAGGAAGTCGATCAGCGCCCGCACTTTCGGCGGCACGTGCTTGCGCGTCGGGTACACGGCGTAGATCCCGAGCTCCGCGCAGCGATACTCCGGCAGCAGCCGCGTGAGCCTGCCCTCCGCCAGGTCCTCCCCCACGAGAAACGTGGGTTGGAGCACGATGCCCTGGTGCGCGAGGGCCGCTGCGCGGCAGACGTCGCCGCTGTTGGCGCGAATGCACGGATCGATGCGCACGCTGACCGGTCCGTCCGGACCGTCGAAGTGCCACTCGTCGCCGGACGCGAGGTAGGTGTAACCGATCACGTCGTGCCGGGCGAGGTCTGCAGGATGCGTGGGTGTGCCGCGCGCCGCGAGGTACTCCGGTGACGCGCAGACGACGATGCGCGTAATCGCGAGCCGCTTGCTGATGAGCGACGAGCTCGGCAGGGACGCGATCCGGATGGCCAGGTCGTAGCCCTCCTCCACGAGATCCACGATCCGATCGGCATGCGTGATGTCGAGGCGCACCTTCGGGTGACGCTCGCGAAACGCACCCCAGAGCGGCGCGAGGCGCCGGATGCCGAAGCTCACCGGCACGTTGACCCGCAGCAGGCCCTCGGCCGCACCCGTGCGCGAGGTGATCTCGGCTTCGGCCTCCTCCACGCCCGACAGGAGCTCGCGGCAGCGCGCGTGGAAGATCTCGCCTTCCTCCGTGAGCGACAGGCGGCGCGTGGTCCGGTGCAGCAGCCGCACGCCGAGCCGCGCCTCGAGTTGCGCCACGTGGCGGGATACCGCGGCGCGCGAAGCCCCGAGCGCGTCGGCGGCACCGGCGAAGCTGCCGGCATCGACCACCGCGACGAAAGCCTGCATCTCGGTGTAGCGACCCATTAGCTCTGATTATGCAACAGTCCATCCCGAGAGCGGCTATTTATTCCGCAGACTGCGCGCAAATATCCTTTCCCCTGGGACGCCGGCCCTCGAATCGAGTATTGGAAAAGGAGAGCAGGAACATGGCACCGAAAGGCTTCGGCACGACGACGAGGACGAGGACCGCGCTGGCATCGCTGGTCAATGGGCTTTGCAGGTTTTGACCCACAACTGAACCAAAGGGGAGGAATGCTCATGTTCAATCAGCTTTTTCAACGTATCGTTGCGACCGAGGCCGGCTGGGCGCCGCTCGCGTTGCGCATCCCGGCAGGCATCATCTTCATTGCCCACGGAGCCCAGAAGCTCTTCGGGTGGTTCGGCGGCGGCGGGCTCCAGGGCACCGGGGAGTTCATGGCGTCGATCGGCCTGCATCCCGGCTACCTGATGGCATTCCTCGCCGGCGCGGCGGAGTTCTTCGGCGGCGTGGCGCTCATCGTGGGCTTGCTCGTGCGCCCGGCGGGCGCGGTGCTCGCGTTCACCATGCTCGTCGCGATCTTTGCCGTGCACTTCGAGAACGGTCTGTTCCTGAGCAACGGCGGCTACGAGTTCGGGCTCGCGCTCCTCGGGGCATCCGTTGCGCTGACCCTGAGCGGCGCGGGTCGCGCCTCGGTCGACGAGTGGCTCGCCCGGCGGGTAACGGTCACCGCGGCGGAGCCCGGAGTCGCGAAGGGCGTCGCCTGACGCGTGGCGAGCGCCCGTCCCGTGCTGCGGGGCGGGCGCTCGCCACCGCCCGACGGGCAGCGGCAGGCCGGAGGCGGAGCGTCCACTGGCGAGCGGCCAACCGGCCGTCTAATCTTCTGACAAGGCGACGCCGTATACCCGGCGCGCACGGGCGCTCCCGCGGCATGGCCACGATCGCAAGTGCGCGCTCACGACGACGAGGAGGAGCCACGTGCCCGTCACGGCGGATCGCACACAGCCGAGCACACGCCCGGACACGCACCCGGTCGGCCGATCCTGGATCCGCCCGTTCCACGCCCTCCTCCTCGGCGGGACTCTCTCGCTCTTCCTTGGCGCGCTGTTGAGCGACATCGCCTATTACCGCAGCTACGAGATACAGTGGAACAACTTCGCGTCGTGGCTCATCGCCGGCGCGCTCGCCGTGGGCGTCCTCGTGCTCCTGTCTGCGATCGTTGACCTGGCTCGCGCCGCGTGGCGCGGCCGCCCCGCCGTCTACTTCGTCCTGCTGCTCGTGGCCTGGGTCGCGGGCTTCGTCAACGCGCTCGTCCACGCGAAGGATGCGTGGGCAAGCATGCCGGCGGGCCTCGTGCTTTCGGCCATCGTGTTCGTGCTCGCGTGCGTGGCCGCCTGGCTGGGCTTCTCCGCGCTGCGCACGGGAGAGGTGCGGTGAAGCGCCGCGCGGCCGCTTGTGCCGCCGCGCTCGGCGTAGTGCTCTCCGCCTGCGGCGGCGGCGACCCGGGATCGTTCGAAGTCGGCCCCGACCCTGAGCTCCCGCCACCGCAGCGCGGCCTGCTGCCCAGCATGACCGTCGCAGAGCCGGCACCCTGGGGCGACCGGCAGCCGACGGTGCCGGAAGGCTACACGATCGCCGCCATCGCCACCGACCTCGCGATTCCGCGCCAGACGCTGGTCCTGCCGAACGGCGACATCCTGGTGGCCGAAGGCCGAGGCGGCAACGCGCCGGCTCTGAAGCCCAAGGACGTCATCGCCGGGTACATCAAGGCACAGGGCACGACGGCGGTCGAGGGCGGGAATCGCCTGACGCTGCTGCGCGACGGCGACGGCGACGGCACTTACGAGGTGCAGACGGTCTTCGCCGAGAACCTGAACGCGCCGTACGGCCTCGCGCTGGTCGGCAATGCCCTCTACGTCGCCAACCAGGATGCGCTCGTGCGCTTCGCTTACCGCGAAGGCCAGACGCGCGCAGCCGGGGCGCCGGTCAAGGTCACGGACCTGCCGTCGGCGATCAACCATCACTGGACCAAGGCGCTGGCCGCGAGCCCCGACGGACGTTTCCTCTACGTCGGCATCGGCTCGAACAGCAACATCACCGAGCGCGGCATGGTGGCCGAAGTCGATCGCGCGATGATATGGGAAATCGAGGCCGCGACCGGGCGGCACAAGCCCTACGCCACGGGCCTGCGCAATCCCACGGCGCTCGCCTTCCACCCGGAGACGGGTGAGCTGTGGGCGGTGGTCAACGAGCGCGACGAGATCGGCCCGAACCTGGTGCCCGACTACCTGACTTCCGTCAGGGAAGGCGGCTTCTACGGCTGGCCGTACAGCTACTGGGGCCAGAACGTGGACGATCGCGTGCGCCCGCAGGACCCGGCGAAGGTCGCCTCGGCCATCGTGCCGGACTACAGCTTGGGATCGCACGTCGCCGCGCTGGGCCTCGACTTCTCGACGCCCGCGATGGGCGCCGGGTTCGCGGAGGGCGCGTTCGTCGGCGAGCACGGGAGCTGGAACCGCAAGGACCCGGTCGGCTACAAGGTGATCTTCGTCCCGTTCCGCGGCGGCCGTCCGGCGGGCCAGCCGATCGACTTCGTCACCGGCTTTCGCGGCGAGGACGGCAAGACCCGGGGCCGGCCGGTCGGCGTAACCGTGGATCCGCGCGGTGCGCTCATCGTCGCCGACGACCTGTCCAACACCGTCTGGCGCGTGACGCCCCGATCCCGGCTATCGCAACGGTAGCGGCTGCCGCAGGCTTGCGGTTCGACGAGAACCTCTCAGGCCAGCGGCGAATGCCACACGGCCTTCGCGACGCGCGCGAGCGCGATCCGCCAGATCCCCGCCACGATCAGCCACAGGCCGACGAGGATGCCGATGACGGCGTACGAGCGCTCCGGCCAGGCGACGGCAATGAGCACCGCGAGCGCGATCGACAGCAAGGCATCGAACATTATCCAGCCCCAACCCGGCAGCGGCCTGAACTGCCACGCGAGAAGCGCCCGCGCGATGCCGCCGAGCAGGAAGAACGCACCCACGAGCAATGCCAGTGCGGCCACGCCGGCGGAGGGCCACAGCAGGAGCAAAAGGCCGAGCACCAGCGTCAGGATGCCGGACAACAGTCTCCAGCCGAACCCTCTCGCGTACCGGGTCTGCACGGCATGCACGGTCTCGAAAGCCCCGCCGAGAAGGAGCAGCCACGCGAGGACGATGACCTTGGCGATGGCGGCAATCATCGGCATCAGCACCGCTCCTATGCCGGCGAGCACGAGCAGCACGCCCCACACGGTCTGCCACCGGATGCTGCGATCCGTCAACGACCGGTCCGCGGAGCTCACGTCGATCGGCATCATCGTCGGTCCTCCTTCGCGTCCGGTTTGGCGGGCTGACGCCGCCCGCAGCGAGAGATTACCCCTGCTTCTTCGCCTTCTTCTTCGGGGCAGGCGAGCCGCCACGGCGCGATTCGGGCTTCTTCGCCGATACCCCGAGCGTCACCTTGGGCGGATCGCTGGCGGGGAAGCTCTGCGCCAGCTCCCGGTCCAGTCGTTCGTCCAGCTCGCGCTTCTTGCGATCCTCTCGTGACCCTTTCTCGGGCATGGGCACTGACCTCGGGTGCGGCGCATCGGGGAACGTCACCGGTATCGGGAGCGTCCTTTGGGGATAGTAGCAGTTGTCGCGACGGTTGCGCGCCCACGGACGCGTCTCCCGCAGGCTCCCGCCGTTGCCGGATGCAAACCCCGTACCCGCTCGCGGCGGACGCTCCGGCAGACAAGCACGCAGGCCGGGGGATAGAATCAAGACCTTCCGCGCCGTGCGAGGCGACCATGGCCGGCTCCTGGCCACAGCTCGATTATCCCGCCTGGCGCGACACCTGCTCCGCGCTGCACCTCTACACGCAGATCGTCGGCAAGTACCGCCTTGCGCGCACGCCGTGGATCAACCACTCGTGGCACGCCACCTTCTACGTGGATGCACGCGGGCTGACGACGTCGCTGGTCCCGGACGGCTCGGGCGGCGTGGAAATCCGCTTCGACTTCGTCCGGCACGAGGTCGTCGGCTCGGCCACCGACGGCAGGACGGAGCGTTTTGCCCTCGGGCCGGGCTCGGTGGCCGGGTTCCACGGTCGCTTTCTCGACCTGCTGCGCGCGCTCGGCGCAACGCCCACGCTGCACGGCAGGCCGAGCGAGATCGCCGATGCCGTTCCGTTCGCCGAGGATCGAGCGGCGCGTCCCTACGATGCCGACGCCGCAGGCCGCTTCCACCGGGCGCTCGTCGACATCGTCATCGTCCTGCAGCGGTTCCGCACGGGCTTCATCGGCAAGGTCAGCCCCGTGCACCTGTTCTGGGGCAGCTTCGATCTCGCGGTCACGCGGTTCTCGGGCAGGCCCGCGCCGTTGCACCCGGGCGGGATTCCGGCGCTCCCCGACGAGGTCACGCGGGAGGCGTACAGCCACGAGGTGTCCTCCGCGGGTTTCTGGCCGGGCGGCGGGGGCGTGATCGACTACCCGGCTTTCTATTCCTACGCGTATCCGGCCCCGCCCGGATTTCCGGACGCCAGGGTCGAGCCCGACGGGGCTTTCTACGAGGGGCGGCTGGGCGAGTTCCTGCTGCCGTACGACGCGGTGCGCACGTCGCCGGATCCGGAAGAGACGCTCATGTCGTTCCTCGAGAGCACGTACGCGGCGGCGGCGGAGCTGGGCGGGTGGGACCGGCAGGCGCTGGAATGCCCGCTCGGGCAGCCGCTCGTGACGCGGCCACTCGCCCGGTCATGAGGCGGAATGCTCAGACGGAGACGGGCGCCCGGATGTGCGGGTGGTGCCGGTAATCCTCGAGCGCGAAATCCTCGAAGCGATAGTCGAACAGCGATTCCGGCCGCCGCCGGATGACGAGCGCGGGCAGCGGGAAGGGTTCGCGGGCGAGCTGCTCGTCGGCCTGCTCGAGGTGATTGAGGTAAAGGTGGCAGTCGCCGCCGGTCCAGATGAATTCGCCGGCCTCGAGGTCCGTCTGCTGCGCCACCATGTGCGTGAGCAGCGCATAGGAAGCGATGTTGAACGGCACGCCGAGGAAGATGTCCGCGCTCCGCTGGTAGAGCTGGCAGGAAAGCCTGCCTTCCGCCACGTAGAACTGGAACAGGCAGTGGCAGGGCGCCAGTGCCATCTTCGGCAGGTCGGCGACGTTCCAGGCGGACACGACGAGGCGCCGCGATTCGGGCGTTTCCCGGATGCGGCGCACGAGATCCGCCATCTGGTCGATGGTGCCGCCGTCCGGCGCCGGCCAGCTCCGCCACTGGACGCCGTACACCGGGCCGAGATCGCCCTCCTCGTCCGCCCATTCGTTCCAGATCGACACGCCGTGCTGCTGCAGCCAGCGCACGTTCGAGTCACCGCGCAGGAACCACAGCAGCTCGTAGACGATCGAGGGCCAGTGCAGCTTCTTGGTGGTTACAACCGGGAAGCCCTGCGCCAGGTCGAAGCGCATCTGGTGGCCGAAGATGCTGAGCGTGCCGGTGCCGGTGCGGTCGTCCTTGCGCACCCCGCGCGTGCGCACTTCCCGCATGAGGTCGAGGTATTGCCGCACGTCAGGCCGCCTGTTGGTGCGTCTCGCGGCGGTACGCGAGCGCGAGCAGCACGATCCCGGCCAGGATCATCGGCGTGCTCAGCACCTGCCCCATCGTGAGCCAGCCGAACGCGAGGTAGCCGATGTTCTCGTCCGGCAGCCGGTAGAACTCGATGAAAAAGCGGAACACGCCGTAGCAGGCCAGGAACAGGCCGGAAACCGCCATCGTCGGACGCGGCTTCGCCGAGAACGTCCACAGGATGACGAAGAGCACGAGCCCCTCGAGCAGCGCTTCGTAGAGCTGCGAAGGATGGCGCCCGATGCCGCCGACGTCGAAGCTCCAGGGCACGTCGGTCGGCTTGCCCCACAGCTCGCCGTTGATGAAGTTGCCGATACGCCCGAAGCCGAGCCCGGGCGGCACGAGCGGTGCCAGGAAATCGCTCATCTCGAAAAAGCCGCGCCCGACGCGCCTGCCGAACAGCCAGACGGCGACGATGACGCCGAGCAAGCCGCCGTGGAACGACATGCCGCCTTCCCAGATACGAAGCACGTACAGCGGATCGGCGAGCAGCCGGTCCCAGGCGTAAATGAAGCTGTAGCCGAGCCGGCCGCCCACGACCACGCCGATCATCGCGTAGAAAACGAGGTCGTCCACCTGTGCGGGGCTGATCGGGGAATGGGGACGCGCGGCGCGTCGACGGGCCAGCCACCAGCCGAGCACGAACCCGATCACGTACATCAGCCCGTACCACCTGAGCTTCAGCGGCCCGATCGAGAAGATGACCGGATCGATGTCGGGGTATGGCAGCATGGGCCGTTAGTCTACCGCAGCAGGCGCGGGCATTGCTCGCAGCCACGTGCAGGAGCGCCCGCCACGCGCAAGCGCTATAGTGGGGTCATGGCATCTCCACCGCCCAACCGCCTCGCCCGCGAAACCAGCCCTTACCTCCTGCAGCACGCCGGGAACCCGGTGGACTGGTTCCCGTGGGGCGAAGAGGCCCTCGATCTCGCGCGCCGGAGCGGCAAGCCCATACTCCTGTCGGTGGGCTACTCGGCCTGCCACTGGTGCCACGTCATGGCGCACGAATCGTTCGAGGACCCGGAGACGGCGGCCGTGATGAACGAGCTGTTCGTCAACGTCAAGGTCGACCGCGAAGAGCGCCCCGACATCGACCGCGTCTACCAGACGGCGCACCAGCTTCTCGCGCAACGCCCGGGCGGCTGGCCCCTCACCGTGTTCCTGGACCCCGAGGACCAGCGGCCGTTCTTCGCGGGCACGTACTTCCCGAAAGAGCCGCGCTACGGCATGCCCCCGTTCCGCGACCTGCTCGTCCGCGTGCGGCAATGGTTCGACGAGAACAGGGAGGAGGTGCGCGCGCAGAACCGGCGCCTGCAGGCCGTGCTGGACCGGCTAGAGCCCGCGCCCGGCGAGCGCGCACCGCTTTCCGACGCGCCGCTGCGCGTGGCGCGCGAGCGCATCGCGCACGCGTTCGACAACCAGTCCGGCGGTTTCGGGGACGCGCCCAAGTTCCCGCAGCCTTCCGGCCTCGACTACCTGCTGCGGTACTGGCGCGCGAGCGCGCTCGGCGAGGACCCGGATACCCAGGCGCTGTACATGGTGTCGCTCACGCTGGTGCGCATGGCCGAGGGCGGCCTCCAGGATCACGTCGGCGGCGGTTTCTTCCGCTATTCCGTCGACCGCTTCTGGCGCATCCCGCATTTCGAGAAGATGCTGTACGACAACGGGGCCCTGCTCGCGTTGTACGCGCACGCCCACCTCGCGACCGGCGAGCCCCTGTTCGCGCGGGCGGCCAACGACTGCGCCGACTGGCTGCTCGGCGACATGCGCTCGCCGGAGGGCGGCTTCTACTCCAGCCGGGACGCGGATTCCGAGGGCGAGGAAGGCCGCTACTACGTCTGGACCCGCGACGAGATCGAAGCGCTGCTGCCGGCCGACGAGCTCCGGGTCGTCGAACGCCGCTACGGGCTCGACGGGACCCCGAGCTTCGAAGGCAAATGGCACCTCGCCGCGCGCGAGCCGCTCCACGAAACGGCGGCGGCACTGAGCCTCGACGAGGGCGAAGCGCTGGCCACGCTGCGCCGCGCGCGCGAGCGCCTCGCGGAAGCGCGCGCACGCCGCACGCCGCCGGGCCGCGACGAGAAACAGCTCACCGCGTGGAACGCGCTCGCCATTCGCGGGCTCGCCATCGCCGGCGGCGTGCTCGGGCGCCCCGATCTCGTGGATGCCGCGGCCGCCGGGACCGATTTCATCGCCGCACGCCTGTGGCGAGACGGCCGGCTGCTCGCGAGCTACAAGGACGGCGAGGCGCGCTTCCCCGCTTACCTCGACGACTATGCGTTCCTGCTCGACGCCCTGCTCGAGCTGCTGCAGGCGCGCTGGGACGGTGCGCGGCTCGCTTTCGCGGTGGCGCTCGCAGACGCGTTGCTCGCGCATTTCTACGACGAGGAGAACGGCGGCTTCTGGTTCACCGCCGACGATCACGAACCGCTCATCCACCGGCCGAAGCCGCTCGGCGACGAGTCGATGCCTTCCGGCAACGGCATCGCGGCCCGCGCATTGCAGCGGCTCGGCTTCCTGCTCGGCGAGACGCGCTACCTGGATGCGGCCGCACGCACGCTGCAATACGCGGCGCCGGCGCTGGCGGAACATCCGCAGGCGTACGTGACGATGCTCACGGCGCTCGAGGAATACCTGTCGCATCCCGAGATCGTCATCGTGCGCGGCGACGCCGGCGAGGCCGCGGCCTGGCGCGACGCCGTCACGCGCATTTACGCGCCGCGCCGTCTGGTGTTCGCCATCCCCGCCGATGCCGAAGGTCTGCCGGGCGCACTGGCCGAGCGGGCGGCGCGTCCCGGGACCACCGTCGCTTATCGCTGCACGGGCACCCGCTGCTCGCTCCCGATCGAAAGCCTGGACGCCCTGGCCGCGGAGCTGAGCTCGGGCCGGTCCTGAAGCCCCCGCGCGGCGCGGCGGTTACGAGGGACCGGCCAGCACGGCGACGAGTGCCGGGCCGGTGACCGCGCTCGGCGCCGGCGCACCGCGGGCGCCGGGTTCACGACGGCGAGCCGGCGCCGCCATCGAGGGCGCGGATGACGCGGCAGGGATTGCCCGCGGCGAACATGCCTTCCGGCACGTCGCGGGTCACCACGCTGCCGGCACCGATCACCGCGCGCGACCCGATCGTCACGCCGGGCAGGATGATTGCCCCGCCGCCGACCCACACGTCCGTCCCGATCTCGACCGGTGCGCCGCTCTCATGACGCCGGCGCGCCATGGCGTCCATCGGGTGCGTCGCCGTGTAGATCTGCACCGCCGGACCGAGCAGGCTGAAGCTCCCGATCCGCACGCTGCACACGTCGAGCACGACGCAGTTGAAGTTGAAGAACACGCGCTCGCCGAGCTCGATGTTCGTGCCGTAATCGCACCGGAAAGGCGCCTCGACGTGGACGCTGTCCCCGCCCGTGCCGAACAGCTCACGCAGGATGCGCCGTCTCTGCGCGACCTCGCCTTCGCTCGTCGCATCGAGCGCCCGGCAGAGATCCCGCGCGCGCCTGCGTGCCTCGACCAGCTCGGCGTCCTGCGGATCGTACGGCTCGCCGGCGAGCATCTTCTCCCGTTCGCTCCGCATCGGCCATCCTTCGGAACATGTCGCGTGTGCCGCGCGTGCCAGGCGCGGTGGCGAGCGATCCTCCCCGGAAGGGGGGTCACCAGGCCGTCAATTCTACCCCGGTTTCCGGCACGACCTCGGTCCCGCTCGGCCCCTCGAACACGACCGGCAGCGACTCGATGCCCATGCCGCGATTCCTGAGCACGGCGAAATGCAGGTGCGGCCCGCTGGTGAAGCCGGTGTTGCCGGAATCCGCGATGTACTGCCCCCGCTGCACGACGTCGCCGGGCTTGACGCGGATCGTGTTCCAGTTGAGGTGCGCGTAGACGGCGAACGTGCCGTCGTCGTGGAGGATGCGCACCTGGTTGGCTTCCGGAGCCACCGCGGGGTCCACGCCGCCGCGGAAATGGGTGCTCGCGACCTCGAACACGACGCCGCCGCGTGCCGCGTGAACGTCCGTGCCCACCGGCATGGAGATGTCGACGGCATGGCGGCTGTCGGGCGTGGTGTGCGTGATCGTCTGCGGAAACGCCTGGGAGACGGGGTACGCGGCCGCGACCGCGAACGGCACGCGGTACGGGCGTTCCGGGCGGTGCTCGGCCAGCGGATCCCCCGTGATCCACATGTAGCGATAGCGGATGCGGGCCTGCACGCCCGCGCTGCTCGGGGCGAGGGGGAACAGCGCCACGTTCTCGCTGCGCGCGGGCAGCACGAAGCGCAACGGCTGGTCCGGCGGGAGCGGCAAGGCGTTCTCGATCTCGTCGATGCCCAGCACGAGCTCGACCGGCGCGTAGTAGCCGTTACGGGCAACGAGCTCGAGGCCGCCGTCCTCGAGCGGGTGGTGGGTGACGACGACCTCCGGGCGGGGCTCGCCTCTCGCGAGCTCGCGAACCTCGACCTCGGTGTCGTCCGCGGGCGGACGATCCGCGAAGATCCATTCGCCGTCGGGCCCGCGGTACTTGTAGAGCGCGTCCTGGGCGGCTCCGGACCCTGCCAGCAACGCGAGGATCGCGACGAGGGCGACCGCACCGGGCGCCCGTGCCGCTTCAGCCGATGTCGATCCGCGTCCAGCCATCTTCCGTGCGGCGGATCTCGTAGGCGGGCCAGTAATGATTGTCGAGCTTCAGCGTGATCACCTCGACCGCGCCGTTCCACGTGATCGTCTTCAGTCGCACCGATTCACGGTTCTGCCGCCCGCTGACGGCGTCGATGAACGCCTGGAGATCGTTCGTCGGGCGCCCGTCCACGGAGACGATGCGGCGTCCCGCGTACAGGCCGTAGCGCGTGGCGGGAGACCCGTAGCTGAAGTAAGCGACGTAGACGCCGCTCGGGTCGATGTTGCGCTGCGCCGCCATGGCGCGGTGCGGGTCGTGGAGCAACGCCCCTGCCCAGGACACCGCCCTCTCGATGCCGGTACCGTCCAGCACCGCCGTCTGCACTGCCAGCGTGAGGGCCTTGCCGTTCCGCCACACCGTCGCCTCGACCTCGGGCTTCTGCACGGCGCGCTCCAGCTCGCGGAAGCTGCTGACCGGGCGCCCGTCGATCGCGAGCAGGATGTCGCCGCTTCGCAGCAGGCGGGCAGCCGGCGAGGCCGCGACCGTTCGCGTCACGCGCAGCGCGCGGCGTGCGCGCGGATTGTGATCCTCGAGCACCTTGAGCCACTCGTCGCTGACGCCGAACTTGCGTGCCTCGAACAGCGGCGTATAGGCGACTTCCGCTTCCAGCGAGTAGATGGGCTCGCCCGAGCGCGCGGCCTCGACCAGCTCGCGGATCAGCTCGCTGCCGATGCCGAAGCTCACCTGCCCGGATTCGTTGTCGGCCTGGTAGCCGAAGCTGGACCAGGATCCTGCCACCCGGCCGTGCTCGTCGAGCAGCACGCCGTCGGGGTTGATCGGCGCGTTGACCAGCGAGATCACCTCGATGTTGGTATCCCGGAACCGCAGCGTGCGCGACAACGGCAGGTTCAGGGGATCGACGGAGGCGACGACGCTCGCCTGGTGCGCGACCTGGTGATCGGCTTTCAGCCCGACCACCCACACGCGATCGCCGGGAATTGGCTGGCGCACGGTGAGCTCCGCCGCCTTCACCGGCGTGTCGCCGATCGACGCGGGATCGTAGGCGACGATGGCCAGGTTGTGCAGCGGATGGATGTAGGCAACCCGCCCCGGTACCTCCAGCGATCCCGCGAACGTGATCCTCACGTCGCCCATCGCGACCGGCACCGTGTTGCGGTCGACCAGCACGTACCCGCGCTCGCGATCGACGATCAGGCCCGTTCCGTAGTAGTGGCGATCCGCGACCCCCGACACCGGGTACGGGAGGTCGAAGTTCACCATGACGAGCGAGGGCACGATCGCATCGACGCGCGGATCGCTGTAGCTCGGGAACACGGTGCTGGCCTGCCGCGCTTTCGCCTTGCTGCCGGACGCTTCGAGCTCCCGGCACGGCCAGACGCCGGTGTCGTCGTCGCGCACGCAATGACGCGTGGGGAACCACGTCCGGTCCATCTGCACCGAGCGCACCATGGTGTTGCGCGGATCGCGCATGACGGTGTACCGGAACGTGGCGCGGTCGCCGTCCGCGAGGCCCGAAAGCACCTTCATGAGGTCGCCGAGGTTCGCGATGGGCGTGCCGTCGACCTCGGTGATGAGGGCGTCGCGCGGGATCCCCGCACGCGACAGGATGTAGCCCGGATCCGCGACGTACACGCCGCTGATCGGCCGGTTGTAGTGCCGCGATTGCTGGTAGGAGAGATCGTTCACCACCGCCCCGCCGAATTCGAGATAGGCATCCGGGGTGATGGCATGCAGGTCGGTGACCGGCACGCGCTCGGTCACGCGCTTCCCGCCGCGCTCGAGCTCGAGCTTGACGGTGCGGCCCACCGCGTTGTCGAGGATCTCGGCGAGCGGAACGAACCCCGTGACGAGCTCGCCGTTCACGCGCAGCAGTATGTCGCCGGGTTCCAGCCTGCCGTCGGCCGGCGACCGCGGCACGACCTCGTCGACGACGAGCATGCCGGTCTCGGCCGGCAGCGCGGTGCGCACCATCACCTCGGATTCGGGATCGAGGCCCAGGCGGCGCAGCTCGTCGTAGGGCTTGTGGACGAATACCGCCTGCAGGGTGCCGCGCGGGACGGGTTTACCCGCCTGGATCAGCCTGAGCGCGCGCTCGACGCGGTCGAGCGGCAGGAAAAAGCTGCTCGCGGCACCGCCGTTCGCCCCGGCATTCAGCGCGACCACGTTGCCGGCGATGTCTACGACCGGGGACCCCGAGGAGCCGCCCGATGTGCTGGACGCGGCCTGGAGGTAGAAGGTGTTGAAGTCGTTGTAGTTGCCGAGGCCGTAATCCGGCGCCTCGCGGTCGAGCCGCGCCAGCGTGCCCGCCAGGATGGACAGCTTCTCGCCCGCGTCGTTGCCCACCACGCGGATCTCCCGGCCGACCACGGCGGCGCCGGGTGCCAGCGGCAGCTCGGCCGGCTCGATGAAATGCAAATCGTCGGGGTTGTAGCGGAAAAAGCCGAAGTCGTGCACCGGATCCCGGTAGACCGGGGTGAGCTCGACCTCCTCGTTGTTGAGGAAGATCGCCTCGGCCACCACGGGCCCGGGGGTCACGACGTGGCGGTTCGTCAGGATCAGGCCGCGCTTCGCGTCGACCACGAAACCCGTCGCCTGGCTCGATGCGTTCCACTCGGTGTCGAAGGAACGGGTGCTGTCCACGCGGATGGACACGACGCCCGTCGAGATGCGCTCGAGCGTCCCCATCCAGGCCGGCTCCTCGGCGCGAAGCAGGGGAGCCGCCAGGCACGACAGGGCGGTCAGCAGGCAAAGTCTGGGAAGCATGTCGTCCTTTGCTGTTCTGGTCCCGGCAGCGGAACGGACCGTCTTTCTGGACAAGGGCATGGCCCGCCGGTTCCCCCGGGCCGCGTAACCCCCCGTCTTCGGCCCGGATTATGCCGCAAAGCCGCGGAGCGAAACGTGGACGGCGTTCCCGGATTCGCGGTCTCGCCGGTCAGCCGGCCGGCGGCGCGCGCCAAGCGAGGTCGAGGCGCCGCGCCGCCTGGACGTCGTCGAGCCGGCGCACCGGCGTGCTCCGCGGCGCCGCCTTGACGCGCTCGATGTCGCTTTCGGCTTCCCTGGCGATCGCGACCATCGCGTCCACGAAGCGATCGAGCGTTTCCCGGGTTTCCGTCTCGGTGGGCTCGATCAGCAGGCATTCGGGCACGAGCAGCGGGAAATAGGTCGTCGGCGCGTGAAAGCCGCGATCGAGCAGCGCCTTCGCGAGGTCCATTGCGGTCAGCCCGACGGTCTTCGCTTCGCGCTTCAGGGTGACGATGAACTCGTGGCTCGCCCGCCGTTCCGGGAACGCCAGCGTGAAACCCTCCTCTGCGAGGCGCTTCGCCAGGTAGTTGGCGTTCAGGGTCGCGAACTCGGCGACGCGCCGCATCCCCTCCCGGCCGAGCATGCGCATGTACACGTACGCGCGCAGCAGCACGCCGGCGTTGCCCATGAACGCGGATAACGGCCCGATGGTCTGCGGCAGGTCCTCCTCCGTGAGCCAGCGGTAGAACGGCTTGCCGTCCCGCTCCTCGCGGCCGACCACCGGCACCGGCAGGAACGGCGCGAGCCGCTGCCCGACGCCGACGGCGCCGGAGCCCGGACCGCCTCCGCCGTGCGGCGTGGAGAAGGTCTTGTGCAGGTTCATGTGGATGACGTCGAACCCCATGTCGCCCGGGAGCACCTTGCCCAGGATCGCGTTCAGGTTGGCGCCGTCGTAGTAGAGCAACCCGCCCGCGTCGTGCACCGTCGCCGCGACCTCGCGGATGTGGCGCTCGAACACGCCCAGCGTGGACGGGTTCGTCAGCATGATGCCGGCCGTGTTCGGGCCGACAGCGCGGCGCAGCGCATCGAGGTCGACGTCGCCGTCATCGCGCGTCGGCAGCTCCTTTACGACGCAGCCGCACATCGTGGCCGTGGCGGGATTGGTGCCGTGGGCGGCATCGGGAACGATGATCTCGTTGCGATGCGCCTCGCCCCGTGCGGCGTGATACGCGCGGATCATGGCGACGCCGGCGAATTCCCCCTGCGCACCCGCCATCGGCGTGAGCGAGACGGCCTTCATGCCGGTCACGGCCTTCAGCATCTCCTGCAGCTCGTACATGCACGCGAGGAACCCCTGGCCGAACTCCGCCGGCGCCAGCGGGTGCCGGTCGAGGAACCCGGGGAGCATCGCGAGCGTGTTGCAGGCCCGCGGGTTGTATTTCATCGTGCACGAGCCGAGCGGGTAGAAATGCGTGTCGATGGAAAAGTTCTGCTGTGACAGCCGCGTGAAATGACGCACCACCTGCAGCTCGGAGACCTCCGGCAGCACGGGCGTATCGTCCCGCAGGAAGGCGGCCGGCAGGGCGTGCTCCGCTGCCGCCGCCGGCGCCTGTGCCGTGGCCCGCCGCCCCGGGCGGGATTTCTCGAAGATCAGCGGCTCGCGCACGCGTATGCCCTGCTGTCCGGTCGCGTCACCCGTCATGTTCTCATCGCCTCCGCCAGCGCCTCGGCGTAACGCCGGAGGTCGCCTTCCGTCTTCGTCTCCGTCGCGCACACGAGGAGCGCGTTGCCGAGCTCGGGGAACGTCCGCGACAGGTCGAGCCCGCCCAGGATCCCCGCGCGCGCCAGCCCGGAGAGGACCGGCGCGACCGGGCGGTCGAGCTCGAGCGTGATCTCGTGGAAGTGCGGCCCGTCGAAGCGCCGGCGGACGCCCGGGACGGCCGTGAGCATCGCGGCGAGCTCGCGCGTGCGCGCCACGGACGTGCTCGCGACGCGCGCCAGGCCTTCCGCGCCGACGAGCGACAGGTAGATCGTCGCGGCGGTCACCATGAGGCCCTGGTTGGTGCAGATGTTCGAGGTCGCTTTCGAGCGCCGGATGTGCTGCTCGCGCGCCTGCAGCGTGAGCGTGTAGCCGGGCGTGCCGTCGACGTCCGTGGTGCGGCCGACGATGCGTCCCGGCATCTGGCGCACGAGCGCCTGCCGGCAGGTCATGAAACCGAAATAGGGCCCGCCCGAGGACAGCGGAATCCCGAGCGGCTGCCCTTCGCCGCAGGCGATGTCCGCACCTTTTTGTCCCCAGGCGCCGGGCGGCTTCAGGATGGCGAGCGAGGTCGGGTTCACGACCGCGATCACCAGCGCCCCGCGCCGGTGCGCCCAGTCGGTGAGCGCGTCCATGGGCTCGAGCGTGCCGAAGAACGACGGCTGCTGCACGACGACCGCGACCGGCGGCTCGCCGCCCTCGTCCAGCCCGTCGAGGTCCGTCACGCCATGCGCGGCATCGAGGGGCAAGCGCTCGAACGTGAGACCCTGGTGACCCGCGATCGCCTGCGCCACCTGCCGGTAGCGCGGGTTCACGCCGGCCGCGAGCAACACCCGGGTCGAGTCCACGCTGCGATTCGCGCGTACGGCCATCAGCGCCGCCTCGGCGAGCGCGGAGGCGCCGTCGTACAGCGACGCGTTGCTGACGTCGAGCCCGGTCAGCGCCGTCATCATCGACTGGTACTCGTAGATCGTCTGCAGCGTGCCCTGGCTCGCCTCCGCCTGGTACGGGGTGTAGGCGCTGTAGAACTCCCCGCGGGTCGCGATTTCCCACACGACGGCCGGGACGTGATGGGCGTAGGCGCCCGCACCGAGGAAGGACAGCATCCCGGCGTCCTGCGCCGCGCGCTCGTGCATGAGGCGCGCGATCTCCATCTCCGACAGCGCCTCGGGCACGCCCGGGATCCCGTCGACCCGGAGGTCGCGCGGGATCTCGTCGAACAGCGTGTCGATGTCGGGTACGCCGATCGTCGCGAGCATCGCCGCGACGTCGTCCCCGGTATGCGGAATGAACGGCATCGTCTGTCCTGTCAGGATTCGAGCTCGTCGAGGAGCTCCTGGTAAGCGTCGGGGTCCATCGCCTCGCCGGTACCCTCGCCGGACGGCTCGAGCCGCACCATCCAGCCTTCGCCGTACGGATCGGAGTTGACCTTCTCCGGATCGTCGACCAGTGCCGTGTTGACCTCGACCACGGTCCCGGAAACGGGAGCGTACACGTCCGACGCCGCCTTCACGGACTCGACCACCGCCATCTCGCCGCCCTCGTCAACCTCGGCGCCGACTTCCGGCAACTCGATGTACACGAGATCGCCGAGCTGCGCCTGCGCGTACTCCGTGATACCGACGGTGATGCTGCCGTCTTCCTCTTTGCGGAGCCACTCGTGTTCGCTCGTATAGAGCAGATCGCCAGGCAATTCGCTCATCGCTTTACTCCCCGTTGACGCCGTTGATGCAGATTTTCCCCATGCGCACGAAGGGCGGATCGACGACGCGTACGTCCAGCAGCTTGCCGCGTACGTCGACCTTTGCCCGCGTGTAGTCGCCGGCCGGCAGGCGCGCCAGCGCAATGGCGCGCCCGATCGTCGGCGAGAAGCCGCCGCTCGTGATCGTGCCGTCCGGCTTCCCCTCCACCACCACCCTCTGGTGGCTGCGCAGCACGCCGCGCCCCTCGAGGAGGAGCCCGGCGAACCGCGCAAGCCCGGGATCGCCGCGCCGCGCTTCGAGCGCGCGCCGGCCGATGAAATCGCGATCGGCGGGATCCCACGCGATCGTCCAGCCGAGCCCGGATTCGAGCGGCGACGTCGTTTCGTCCATGTCCGCGCCGTAGAGGTTCATGCCCGCTTCCAGCCGCAGCGTGTCGCGGGCCCCGAGCCCGCAGGGCGCGACCCCGGCGGCAAGCAGGCTGCGCCACAATGCCCCCACCTCGCCGGCCGGGAGCGCAACCTCGAAGCCGTCCTCGCCCGTGTAGCCGGTGCGGGAGACGAACCGGTCGCCGAGCTCGGTGGCCGAGAACCGTCCCAGCGCGAGGGCCTGCGGCCCCGTTTCCGGCCCGAGCACGCGCGCCGTCGCTTCGCGCGCCTCCGGGCCCTGCACCGCCAGCATGGCGAGATCGTCCCGCTCGCGGATCGTCACCCCGTAGCTTCCCGCCTGCGCCCGCATCCACGCGAGGTCCTTGTCGCGCGTGCCGGCGTTGACGACGAGCCGGTAGGCGCCGTCCGCGAGGCGATAGACGATGAGGTCGTCCAGGACACCGCCCGCTTCGTTCAGCATGCAGGAATAGAGCGCCTTGCTGCTCCCGTCGAGCCTGGCGACGTCGTTCGCGAGCAGGTGCCGCAGGTAATCGCGCGCCTTCTCGCCGCCGATGTCGACCACGCCCATGTGCGACACGTCGAACACGCCGGCGCGGCGGCGCACCGCGTGGTGCTCCTCGATCTGCGAACCGTAGTGCAGCGGCATGTCCCAGCCGCCGAAATCGACCATGCGCGCACCGGCCGCAACATGATCGTCGTGCAGGGGAGTCTTCCTTCCCATCACGCTCGCTCCCTGGCAGACGAGCCTCGCATCGAAAACGAAAAAGGGCGACCGGTGGATTACCCGTCGCAGTAAGCCACCGGCCGCCCCTCTGTCCGAATTACCTGAGAGATCATGCGACGGAGTCGCCTGCCCCTTCGGTGGACCGTTTCCGGTCTCTCTCCAGAGCTGATCAGGGTGTACGGTCCTTATGCCTGAGCGTTTCCGGGCGAGTTGCGCCTTCGGCGCCCCGCGCAATGGCGAGGTCTCTTCCGCACCCCCTATCGATCAGAGCGCGGAATTATGCCCAAGTCGCCCTGCGGTTGCCACTCGCGCGAGGTGCCGTGACAATGGCGCCCTCCGCCGCCATGGAGGACCGCGATGACCTCGTTCCGCCTGCTCACACTGGTCGTCCTTCTCGCACCCGCGTACGCCGCGGCCGGGCCGGCCGAGGATCTCGCGCGGCTGCTCGCGGACGCCTGGGCATGGGAGCTCCGGGAAAATCCCGTGCGCGCCTCGCGGCTGGGCGAGCGCCGCTACGACGACCGCTGGCGGGACATGAGCCTCGCGGCGATCGAGCGGCGCGAGCGCGAGCAGCGCGCGTTCATGGAGCGGCTGCGCGCGATCGACCCGGAAGCCCTCGGTGACGAGGACCGGCTGAACTACGAGCTCTTTCGGCGCCAGCTCGAGAACGACCTCGACGCCTTCCGCTTCCGCACCTACCTGATGCCCGTCAGTCACCGTGGCGGGGTGCAGAACCTCGAGTCGCTCGCGGAGGCCCTGCCGTTCACGACGCTCGAGCACTACGAGGACTGGCTCGCGCGCATGGCCGCGGTCGACACGGTGCTCGAGCAGGCACGGGCGCTCATGGAGCAGGGCCGGCGCGCCGGCTACGTGCCTCCCCGGATCCTCATGGAGCGCGTCCCCGCCCAGCTCGAGGCGCAGCTCGTGGACCGGCCGGAGGATAGTCCCTTCTACGCCGTGTTCGAGCGCATTCCCGCATCGCTGCCCGCCGCCGAGGCCGAGCGTCTCGAGGAGGCGGCGCGCACGCTGATCGAGAACGAGATCGTGCCCGCGTACCGGGAGTTCGACCGCTACTTCAGGACGACCTACCTCCCGGCCTGCCGCGACAGCATCGGCGCGTCCGAGCTGCCGTACGGCGACGAGCTCTACCGCTTCCTGGTGCGCTCCTACACCACCACGGACATGACGCCGGACCAGGTCCACCGCCTCGGCCTCGACGAGGTCGCTCGCATCCGCGGCGAGATGGAAGCGATCATCGAAGAGCTGGAGTTCGAAGGCAGTTTCCGGGACTTCCTCGAGCACCTGCGCACCGACCCGCGCTTCTACTACGAGGACCCCGAGGAGCTGCTCGAGGCCTACCGCGCCACCGCCAAGCGCATCGACCCGGAGCTCGTGCGCCTGTTCGGCAAGCTGCCGCGCACCCCGTACGGCGTGCGGCCGATACCGGACGCGGTCGCTCCCGACACCACGACCGCCTACTACAGCCGTCCCGCCGCGGACGGCAGCCGGCCGGGCTGGTACTACGTGAACCTCTACCGGCCGGAGATGCGCCCCAAGTACGAGATCGAGGTGCTCACGGTGCACGAAGCCGTGCCCGGCCATCACCTCCAGATCGCGCTGGCGCAGGAACTGGTCGGGCTGCCGGAGTTCCGCAAGTACTCGGGGTTCACGGCTTTCGTCGAAGGCTGGGGCCTCTACAGCGAAACTCTCGGTCCCGCGCTCGGCCTGTACCGGGACCCGTACTCGCGGTTCGGTGCGCTCACCTACGAAATGTGGCGCGCCGTGCGGCTGGTCGTGGACACCGGCATCCACGCGAAGGGCTGGACGCGGCAACAGGCCATCGATTTCTTTCTCGACAACGCCGCGAAGACCGAGCTCGACATCGTGAACGAGATCGACCGCTACATCGGCAACCCGGGCCAGGCGCTCGCGTACAAGATCGGGCAGTTGAAGATCAGCGAGCTCAGGGCCCGTGCCGAGACGCGGCTCGGCGAGCGGTTCGACATCCGCGCCTTCCACGATCACCTGCTCGGTGCCGGTGCGCTGCCGCTCGACGTGCTCGAGCGCCGCATGGACGCCTGGATCCGGCAACAGGCCCGGTAGGAGCGCGCATCGCGCGCTCCTAGAGGGGAAGGGGGCGCTGCTGTTCCGTCGCGAACTCGCGGCGCGCGATGCGGGCACGCTCGACCGGGTCCGCGTCGGGATCGAAAATCTCGTCGATGCGCTTCAGCCGGTGCGCGAGCCCGGTACCGTTCGCGATCTGGATGTTGAGGCCGGGCCGCGCGTTCATCTCGAGGATCAGGGGACCGAGGTCGCGGTCGATCACCATGTCGACACCCACGTACCCGAGCCCCGTCACCGCCAGGCTGCGCGCCGCCGACTGCAGGATGTAGTCCCAGTGGGGGATGTAGAGGCCGGCGATCGGCGCGCCCGTGTCCGGGTGCTCGTCGACGACCTCGTTCCCCAGCACGCCGGTCAGCGTCTGCCCGGTGCTGATGTCGATGCCCGCGCCCACGGCCCCCTGGTGGAGGTTGGCCTTGCCGTCCGAGTTCCGCGTCGGCAGCCGCACCATCGACATGACCGGGTAGCCCCGGTACACGATGATGCGAACGTCCGGCACGCCCTGGTAGCTCACTTCCGAGAACATCGGGTCGAAGCGCACGCAGTACTCGATGATCGCGCTGTCCGGCTTGCCGCCCAGGCTGTACTGGCCGCCGACGACGTTCGAGATGTGGTGCTCGATCTCGGAGGCCGTGATCAGGAGCCCGTTCGCCAGGCGGAAGGCGTCCGACTTGCGCTTGCTGCGCCCGACGATGACGATGATGCCTTCGCCGCCGCTGCCGTGAGCGGGCTTCACGACGAACGCCTCGCGGCCTTCGACGACCCGCAGGAAGTGCCGTACCTGCCCTTGGCTCTCGATCACGCCGTAGAGCTCCGGCACCGGCATGCCCGCCTCCAGCGCCAGCTTCTTCGTCAGCACCTTGTCGTCGACCCGCGGGTAGTAGCGCCGCGGGTTGAGCCGCATGATGTAGTCCGCGTTGCGCTCGTTGATCCCGAGGACCCCGGCCTGGCGCAACCGCTTGCGAGTGGAGAGCAGGAACATCGTCAGGGGCGGGCCAGCGCCTTGAAGCGCCTGAGCTCCGAGAGCCGGTAGCCGGTGTAGCGGCCGAGCAGGAGCACCACCGCCAGCACGACGAGCAACAGCTCCGGGAACGCGAATACCAGGTACTCGAGCCAGTCCAGGCCCATCACGATATAGGCAAGGACGGCGACGACCATGCTGCCGACGCCCGCCTTGATGGCGTCGCCCGCACCGCGTTCCTCCCACACCACGGACATGCGCTCGATGGTCATCGCGATGATGACCATCGGGAACAGTGCGACCGACAGGCCCGTGGCCATGCCGAGCTGGTGCGACACGATGCTGATGATGAGCATCAGCAGGACGACCACGATCAGCACGGCGGCGAGCCGCGGGACGAGCAGCAGCCGTAGTCGTTCCAGCAGGAAGCGAATACTCAGGCCCAGTGCAACCAGCACGGTGAACAGGATGATGCCCGATACGAGCATCGTCTCGCGGAACGCGAGCGCAATCAGTACCGGCATGAAGGTGCCGAACGATTCGATCCCGATGACGTTGCGCATGAACACCATGACGAGCGCGCCGATCGGGATCATGATGAGAATGCCGTAGACGGCCTGGGTCTGGATCGGCAGCGCGAACAGCGAGAAGTCGATGAGCCGCGACTCGCGCTGCTCTGCCCGGTGCCTGGCGATCACCATCGCGTCGACGACGTTGCGCTGCACCGCGAAGCTCGCCTCCAGGCCGCTGCCGCCCTCGATGGACACGAGCGGCTGGTTGCCGCGCCACCAGATGAGGTAATTGTCGGGCAGGCCCTCCGCCCCGGTGGACGGGTTGAAGAAACGCCACGATTCGCCGTCGTGAATCTCCAGCCAGGGGACCGGCTGCACGTTGCGTGCCTGCCCGTCGAGCGGAATCGCATGGACCATCCGCGCGGGTATGCGTTCCGAGTTCAGGACGAGGATCGCCCGCTCCACGAACTGGGCGGCGGTGTTGACGTCGGCCAGGAGGAGCTCGACGTTCGGATTCGGGGACGGGTTGTTCATCATCCGCAGCAGGACGGCAGCGAACGAACCCTCGTCCGCCGAATGCTCCCGCACGTCGGACACGATGACGTCGACGGCCGTTCCCAGCGGCTCGTCGATCACGGGCGGAATCGGCAGCGGGGGCGTCAGGTCGGTGTGCTCGCTGTCGCGGTCCGGGTAGACGACGATGCGGTAGTACAGGGTCTGCCTCCCGTCCGCGCGCCGCACCGTCCATTGTGCCCGCCGGTCCACGCCGACGTAGTTGATGGCGAACGCGTAGTTGCGGGAGACGGAGTATTCCTCGAGGGTCCGGAAGCCCGGCGTGAGCGTGGGTATCTGCAGGTCGACGCGAATCGAGCCCGGGCCGCTGTCGAAGCGGATGGTGGTCTCGACCGTCCAGGTGGGCGTCACCTGCTGGTCGGTGAGCGGAAACCCGAGCACTCGCCACTTGTAGGTGAACATCGCAACCCCGAGCACCGTGAGGGTCGCGGCGAGCACCAGCACGTACCGGTTCCTCATGCGGCGTTGCGTGCTGACTGTATCGTTGAGGTCAAACGGCCCCCTTTCGCGCTGCGGCCACCGGGATCCGGCGACGTTCTCGTTCGGGGCGGCGGGAGGCCCCGGCGTTCGGGCCCGCCGATTTTACACGCTTGCGCCCGCCGTCACCCTCCCGGGGCGCCGGCGGGCGGCCGCCCCTCACTGCCCGCGAATGCCGAGGGCGGTTTCGACCATGCGGCGGCGCAGGAGGCCGCTCCTGTTGAACAGGGCCATGCCGGCGCCGCGGAGTGCGGCGATGGGCGCTCCCTGCGCACCGAACAGCCGGTTCAGCGCATCCGTGAAGTTGAGCATCGCCGAGTTCGCGCCGCGGCGGGAGCGCTCGTAGCGCCGCAGCGCCGGCAGATCGCCGGGGTGCTCGCCCGCGAGCACGGCGTCCGACAGGCTGTCCGCCAGCACGACCGCGTCGGCGATGCCGAGGTTCGCCCCCTGCCCCGCCAGCGGATGGATGCCGTGCGCGGCATCGCCGATGAGCGCGAGGCCCGGCTGCACGTAGCGCGCCGCGTGCTGCGCCTTCAGCGGGAAGCTGCCGCGCGGGCCGGCGACTTCCAGCGCGCCGAGCACGAAACCGCTGGCCTCCGCGAGGCGCTCACCGAGCTCGCCCGCGGGCAGCTCGAGCGCCGCCCGGGCCTCTTCCGGCGCGGTCGACCACACCACCGACGCGCGCCCGTCCAGGAGCGGCAGGAGCGCGAACGGCCCCTCCGGCAGGAAACGCTGCCACGCGGTCTGGCGATGCGGCCGTACCGGCCGCACGTGCGTCACGAACGCGGACTGGCCGTAGCGCCGCACGTGGCTGCCGATGCGCACGCTCCGCCGCACGAAGGACTCCGTGCCGTCGGCGCCGACGAGGAGCTCCGGTTGCGCGGTCGCGCCCCCTGCGAAAGCGACCTGCAGGCGCTCGCCCGTCCGCTCGATGCCGCGAATGGGACTGGCGAAGGCGAGCTCGACGCCGCTCGCCTCGACGACGTGCAGCAAAGCGTCCCGCAGCAGCGCGTTCTCGACGATGAACCCGAGCTCGGGGACGGCGAATTCGTCCGCGTCGAAGCGCAGGGTGCCGGGGCCCTCCACCCCGGCACGCGCGTCCCAGACGCGCATCGCGCGGAACGGGGACGCCCGCACTGCAAGGACGCGTGACCAGGCACCGAGCGCGTCGAGCACCTGCACGGAGCCGACCGACATCGCCGACACGCGTAGCCCCACGTCCCCGGCGGGATCGAAAGGCGGACGCTCGCCGGCATCGACGACGGCGATGTGCAGGCGTTCGCGAGCGCGACCGCGCGCAAGCAGCGCGGCGAGCGTGAGGCCGGTGATGCCGGCCCCGGCGACCAGGATGTCGAATCGCTTCTTCAAGCGAGCGGCACTCCCCTGGCCAGCCGCGGCAGGCGGCCGGCCAGTCCCATGGTGTGGCGTGCGAACGCGCCGCGCACGCCCGGCACCAGGTCGAATCCCAGCATGCCGACGTTGCGCAGCAAACGCACCGGGGCCCGCGAGCTGCCGAACAGCCGCACGAGCCCGTCGGTCAGCCACACCACCTTGCGCTGGTCGGCGCGCCGCCAGTCCTCGTACGCACGGAGGAGCGCGGCGTCGCCGATGTCCCGCCCCTCCGCCACCGCGTCGGCGACCAGGTCGCACAGCGCGGCGACGTCGCGCAGCCCCAGGTTGAAACCCTGCGCCGCCACCGGGTGCAGCCCGTGCGCCGCGTTCCCGATGAGCACGGCGCGCCGGGCCGTCAGGCGCTCCGCGCGCGTCAGCGCCAGCGGGTACACGTTGCGCCTGCCTACCTTCGTGAGCTTGCCGAGGCGCCACCCGAACAGGGACTGCAGGCGCGCCAGGAGCGCGTCGTCGTCGAGCGACCGGACCGCCTCGACCTCCGCGGCAGGCAGCACCCACACGAATCCCATGCGGCCGCCGACGATCGGCAGCAGGGCGAGCGCGCCGTTCCCGGTGAAGCGCTCGAACGCGCGGTTCCCGGCGGGAAGCTCCGGAACGAGGTTGCCGGTCACCGCGCACTGGCCGTAGTCGATCGACGCCGCGCCGATGCCGAGCGCCGCGCGCACCGTCGAGCGTGCGCCGTCGGCGGCGACCAGCAGCGAGCAGCTCAGCGTCCGCGTGCCGCCGGCGGTCTCGATCTCGACCGACACCCGGTCCTCCGCGGGCACCGCCGCCGTCGTGCGCGCGGGGCAGATCCAGCGCACGCGCTCGAGACTCTCCACCCGGCGATGCAGCACTTCTCCGAGCACGCGATTGATCACGACGTGCCCCAGCGCCTCGACCCGCTGCTCCTCCGCTTCGATGTGCGAGAACCCGAAGCGGCCGCGGTCGGAGACGTGGATGCTCATGATGGGGGTCGATGCGGCGGCGATCTCGTCCCACAGCCCGAGCGCCTCGAACGTCCGGCGGCTGCTGCGGGACAGCGCCGTCGTGCGGTCATCGAAGCTCGGCTGCGCGCCCGCCTGCCGCTCGACGGGCTCGATGACGGTGATGTCGAGCCCGAGGGGCGCGAGGGCTACGGCAAGGCTCGCACCGATCATGCCGCCACCCGCGATCACGATGTCGCAGTGCCCGGTTTGCATCGTCATCGCCCGGCGGCCATCAGCCGCTCGATGTCGTCCGGCTCGCGCGGCAGCTCGCGGCTCAGCACCTCCGGATCGCCGCGCGTCACCGCGACGTCGTCCTCGATCCTGACGCCGATGCGCCGCCAGCGCGAGGGGACCTTCGCCTTCGGTCCGATGTAGATGCCGGGCTCGACGGTCATGACCATCCCCGGTTCCAGCAGGCGCCATTCATCGCCGACCTTGTAGTCGCCGACGTCGTGCACGTCCATGCCGAGCCAGTGCCCGGTTCGATGCATGAAGTATTCGCGGTACGCGCCGCTGCGGATCAGCCGCGGCACGCTGCCGTCGAGCAGCCCGAGCTTCCTCAAGCCCTTCGTGATGACCCGCACCGCGGCGTCGTGCGGCTCGTTCCAGTGGTTGCCCGCGCGCGCCTTGGCGATGGCGGCCGCCTGCGCCTCGAGCACGATCTCGTACACCGCGCGCTGCTCGGGGGAAAAGCGGCCGTTCACCGGCACGGTGCGGGTGACGTCGGAGGCGTAGTAGTCCCATTCGCAGCCGGCATCGATCAGGAGCACGTCGCCGTCCTTCAGCTCCGCGTCGTTGGCCACGTAGTGCAGCGTGCAGCTGTTGGCGCCGCCGCCGACGATCGGCAGGTACGACGGCACCGCGTTGTGACGCCGGAACTCGTGCAGGTACTCCGCCTCGACCTCGTACTCGTACATCCCGGGACGGATCGCGCGGATGGCCCGCGTGTGCGCCGCCACCGCGATCTTCGCCGCGCGCCGCATGGCGGCGAGCTCCGCCCGGCTCTTGTAGAGGCGCATGTCGTGCAGCACGTGGTCGAGCGCCACGAACTCCTGCGGCGCGTGGATGCCGGCCGAGCCGCGCGCGCGCAGCGACTTGACCCAGTCCGTCACGCGGCGGTCGAACTCGCGGTACACGCCCATCGTGTAATAGACGCGGCTCTTCGCCTCCATGAGCCCCGGCAGGATGTCGTCGAGATCCTCGATCGGGAACGCGTCGTCTGCGCCGTATGCCTCGACGGCGCCTTCCGGCCCGGCGCGCGCGCCGTCCCAGCGCTCACGCTCCCGGTCGCGCTCCCGGCAGAACAGCACGTACTCGCCGCTGGGGCGGCCCGGCACGAGCACGGCGACCGAATCCGGCTCGGCGAAGCCGGTGAGATAGTAGAAATCGCTGTCCTGCCGGTACCGGTGCTCGACGTCCCGGCTGCGGAGCCTGACCGGCGCGGCCGGCAGGATGGCGATGGACGCCTCGCCCATCATGCGCATGAGCTGCCGGCGCCGTCTTGCGAATTCCTCCCGGTTCATGCGGCGTCGCGCGTGGCGTCAGTGAATGGAGTCCGGGTTGCCCGTGCCGGCCGCGCCTTCCGCCTCGCGCCACGGTGCGAGCTCCTCGTACACGAGCTGCGTCGCCGTGCGCACGTACTCGACGAGCTCGGCGTACGCCTCCTCGACGGTCTCCTCGCTGTCCTCACCGGCGGTCGCGCGGGTGATCTCGAGCGTGTCCTTGATGATGCCGGACAAGGGCTCGCTGGCGAGCCGCGCCTTGAGGCGTTCCGTGTGCGGGCCGGTGACCAGTCCGTGCAGGAAGCCCTCGCACCAGTGCGCGAGCGCCTGCGCGCGCTGCTCCGCCGGCGCGGCATCGTCGGGGAGGAGCGGCTGGAACCCGGACTGCCGCTCGGAGAGCTGCCGCACGCTCGTCTCGAGCAGGGCCTCCAGCATCGATTCGCAATCGCTGCGGTTGGAGTCGCTCACCGGCAGGTCGCGGGTGATCTCCGCCAGCCACTCCGGGCCTGCGCCCCGCCCGGCGACCGCCAGCCGGCCGCACAGCAGGCCGTGTGCCTGCGCGGCATCCCAGTCGGCGCCGCAGCGCCGCAGGGCGGCCTCCAGGTCTTCGTGCTCGACGTCCGGGTGCATGGGGGAACGAGTGGCGTCCATCGCGCAATGATCCCATGCCGCACGCGTGGCGGCCAAGCGGCAGGCGGCGCACCGCAGCGGCCGGTCCGCCGATTGATTCTCCGTCGGGCCGGTTCTATATTCCGCCCATGGCCGAAGATGCCCTTTCGACGTTCGAGCACGAGCTGCGCAGGCTGGAACAGCGCGTGGACGCGCTGGTCTCGGTGTGCGACCAGCTCCAGGACGAGAACCGCTCGCTCCGGCAGCGGCAGGATGCCCTGACCGCCGAACGTGCCGCGTTGCTGCAGAAGAACGAGCAGGTACGCGCGCGCGTCGAGGCGATGATCGGCCGCCTGAAAGCGATGGAACAGGGGAGTTGACGCGAGCCGCGCGTCCCTCCGTCCCGCGATCCACCGGAAGGGCGACACCTCCACGCCCGACGACGGAGTCTCCGCATGAATGACATTTACGCGCACGTCAGCGTCCGTATCCTGGAGAAGGAATACCAGGTGTCCTGCCCGGCGCATGAGCGCGCCGACCTGCTCGATTCCGCCGAGTTCCTGAACGCCCGCATGCGCGAGATCCGCGACAGCGGCAAGGTGGTCGGGCTCGATCGCATCGCCGTCATGGCGGCCCTCAACATTGCCAACGAGCTGCTGCATGCGAGGGCGCGCACGCGGGAGCTGGAGGGGCGCTTCGGCAACCGCCTGAAGGTCATGGCGGACCGGGTGGAATCGGCCCTCAATTCGAGAAAGCAGCTCGAGCTGACCGGCTGAACCTTGGGAAGGTGTGCCGGTCGAATTGCGACGAATGTTTTTGGCGCCTCCTGCGGTGTACGACAGCTGACCTGGTTACCTTTCGACCCTAAATACTCACCTCGGGGTCGGTGCTGTCGGCGGCATGTGCGCAAACCCTGACCGGGAAGCCTGGTGTCGCCACGACTGACCCCACCTGTTGCTCTGGTTCGAGAGCGACGGTTGGCACCGGCACAGGCGGGAGGCGCCTCTCCTCTTTTCTCCTTCTCCCGCATTACCGCATGACCGATCACCGGCGGTCGTGACCGGCGACGGTCGCGCTCGACCGGCGCCGCCGTCGCGGCCGGCCGGTGCGCATCTGCGCACGAGCGCGCGCAACTCTCCCGATCGGCCGCCGGGATCGCGCCGCCCTCCGGTTCGGAGTTGCACCCGGAACCGACCCGGGAGACCACCCGCTCGCAGCCGAGTGACGACCGGGTCGCGCGAGTACGCGCGGCCGGTCGACGAGCAGGCGCGCATCGTCGTTGGCGAACGCACGAGGTCACATCGGTGTCGCCGGGAACGTCGATGCAGGCTCGTGCTCGTGCTCGTGCAGGAGTCGGCCGGCGGTCGCCCGCCAGGACGACAGCGCTTCGACACGGCGCTCCGGCGTGTCAAAAAATCTCGCCGAATCCGAAACATAGAAACGCGACTCGCGCGTTCCTCGATACCGGCCGGTCGCCGGCAGGAATGCCGACGAGCTGTCATCGAGTGTGCGCGTCGTGTGCTGCACGATCGTCATGCACGTCCGTGTGGTCGTCGTCCGAACGCTTTCCCGTTCGTGATGCAGTTCTCATTCAGCACGCCGACGACATCGCGACGTCGGCGACGTCGACGTTCATCGTTGTTGCTCGTCGTCCGCAGTCGCGTTTCGGGCGGCACGATGCGATGCGAAAAAATGTTAACGGGATCACTTGACTAGCTGGATTTTTGCTTTTTGTTGTATATACTCAACGCCGGGTACCCGACACGGAGAAACGTATGGCTACCAAGAAGAAGTCTCGTAAGAAAGCTTCGAAGCGGAAAACCACCGCGAAGAAGCGGAAGGTAACGAAGAAGAAGGCGGCGCCGAAGAAGCGGCGCGCGGCGAAGAAGAAGTCCGCCAAGAAGAAGACCAAGAAGAAAGGCGGAAAGAAGAAAGCCAAGAAGAAGGCAAAGCGCAAGACCAAGAAGAAAGGCGGAAAGAAGAAGGCCAAGAAGAAGGCCAAAAAGAAAGCCAAGAAGAAGGCAAAGCGCAAAGCCAAGAAGGCTAGCAAGAAGGCAGCGAAGCGCCGGCCGACCAAGAAGAAGTCGAAGAAGAAGAGCTCCAAGAAGGCTCCGAGCCGGCCCGCGATGTAAATCGCTGCCGTGGGAGAAGGATCAATTTTTTCATCGGCTTACGGGAACCCCTGACTGATGGCGAATTGATCTTCGCCTTCTTCCGCGAAAAAATGTGCCCGCCGCAAGGCGGGCACATTTCGTTTCGGGGTATCATCCGCCGGTCACCTCAAGAATCGATCCGATGGACCAGTCCGAGAAGAAGATCAGCGTCGCTAAGGCTTCGGTGGACTACATCGAAGACGGCTGCACGCTCGGGGTCGGCACCGGCAGCACCGTGAACATCCTCATCGACCTGCTGCCCTCGATCCGTCATCGCATCGAGGCGGTCGTGTCGAGCTCGGAAGAGACCACGGCTCGCCTGGAGAAGCACGGGTTCGAGGTCTCGTCGCTCAACTCGGTCGGCGACCTCGACCTGTACATCGACGGGGCGGACGAGGCGACGAAGCACCTCCACCTGGTCAAGGGCGGCGGCGGTGCGCTGACCCGCGAGAAGGTGCTGGCGGCGGCCTCCCGCAAGTTCGTCTGCATCGTGGACGACTCGAAGCTCGTCGGCATGCTTGGGAAGTTCCCGCTGCCCATCGAGGTGCTGCCGATGGCCCAATCCTACGTGGCGCGGCAGCTCATCAAGATGCGCGGCCAGCCGATCTGGCGCGAGGGCTTCGTGACCGACAACGGCAACCACATACTCGACGTGCACAATTTGTCGATCACCAATCCGCTCGAGATGGAAACGCGCCTGAACCAGATTCCCGGCATCGTCACCAACGGCATCTTCGCCCACCGGCCCGCGGACGTGCTCCTCGTCGGGGAGGACGGCGGGGTGAGGACGATGCGGCGGTAGCCGCCGGGAAGGGAACGCAAAGAAAAAGGCCGTCCCGGGGGACGGCCTTTTTTGTTGGCTGGGGGACCAGGATTCGAACCTGGGTTGACGGAGTCAGAGTCCGTAGTCTTACCGCTAGACGATCCCCCAATGGGAACCGGGCCGATTGTAACAAGGACCGGGGACGATCTCCCGAGGGGGTGACGGTCGGACGGTCAGCGCTTGGAGAACTGGGTGGCCCGTCTCGCCTTGCGCAGGCCGACCTTCTTGCGCTCCACCTCGCGCGCGTCGCGCGTCACGAAGCCGGCCTTGCGCAGCTTGCCGCGCATGGTCTCGTCGTAGCGCATCAGCGCGCGCGTCAGGCCGTGCCGGATCGCGCCCGCCTGCCCGGTCGTCCCGCCGCCGCTCACGGTGACCATGACGTCCAGGCGGTCCTGGAGGTTCATGAGCTCGAGCGGCTGGCGCACGATCATGCGGGCGGTCTCGCGCCCGAAGAACGCATCGAGCGGACGCTCGTTGACCGTGATGGTGCCGTTTCCCGGCTTGATGAACACGCGCGCCGTCGAGGTCTTGCGGCGCCCGGTACCGTAATACTGCTCTGTTGCGGCCATTGGTCCCGATTCTCCCTGTCCGTCAGGCGCCGATGTCCAGCGGCTTCGGCTGCTGCGCCTGGTGCGGATGCTCCGGCCCGGCGAAGACCTTGAGCTTCGAGTACATCTTCCGCCCCAGCGGGTTGCGCGGCAGCATGCCCTTGACGGCCTGCTCGAGCGCCCGCTCGGGCTTCTCCGCCAGCAGCTTCTCCAGCGATACCGCCTTCATGTTGCCGATGTAGCCGGTGTGCCGGTAGTAGATCTTGTCCCGGCGCTTGTTGCCGGTGACGCGGATCTTGTCGGCGTTCACCACGACCACGTAATCCCCGGTATCGACGTGCGGCGTGTACTCGGGCTTGTGCTTGCCGCGGAGCCGGCGCGCGATCTCGGTCGACAGGCGGCCGAGCGTCTTGCCGCTGGCGTCCACCAGGTACCAGTCGCGCTGTACGTCCTCTTTCCGGGCCGAAAAGGTCTTCATGGGTCTCGAATGTCCGTTGCACGCCGGGCGCACCCCGGCGAAAGGCGCGGGATTTTACTCGACGCCCGTGCCGGATGCAAATCCCCCCGGCCGGGCCCGGATACGCAAGTGCCTGTTTTTCCGGGTCAGAATGCGTACTCCAGGGACAGGGCCGTGAACCGGTCGGTGTTCCTGCGGCCCTCGGGGACGCTGCTGTTGTGCTTGACGGTATAGGACGCCACCAGCGCCAGGTCGCCCGCGATCGTGGCCTTGAGCGCGCTTCCCGACTCGAGCCAGGTGTTGTCCGGGCCGGATTCGACCGCCAGCACCTGCGTGAAGCGGGCCGTCTCGCTCAGCGTCCACTCGTAGCTCAGCCCGCCGCGGGTGATCAGCTCGCGCTCCATCGTGCCGTCCGGCAGCTCCGCCTGGCGGGCGCCGGCGCCGATCTCGACGTTCAGCACGTGCGCCGGCCGGTCGATCAGGCGCCGGCCGTAGCCGACCGTCTCGGAGAGCTGCCGGTCGTACCCGCTGAAGCGATCCTTGCGCCAGTTGACGCGCCCGAACAGGAAATCCGATTTCGTGACGTTGTACTCGCTCTTCCACCCGAGGCCGTAGGCCTCGGCCGTGGTCGTGTCCTCCTCGCTCGACTTGATCGCGCTCGCTTCCAGCGAATGCAGCCAGTGCCCCTTGCCGTAGGAGACCGAAAAGCCCGAGTTGAGGCTGGAGCTGTTGGTGTTGCCGCTGGTCGCGAGATAGCCGAGCAGGATCTTGAACAGCCACGGATCCGCCTCCTCGGTCGCGGCCGCTCCCGGGGTCGCACCCTGGCGGGCCTGCGCCGCGGACGCGAGAACGAAGGCGATCACGAACAGCGCCGCGCGCGGCATGTGCGACTCCCCAATGTCGTGCAGGATTGGACATCCGCCGGGACGCGCGATGCCCGTTGCGGGACCGCGGCATGCCGCCTTGCCCGGGGCGGCGGCGAACGTGGGTCGGGAGTATAGCGGCGGGGCAGCTCGACGCAAACCGTCGCGGTTATAATCGGCACATGCAAGGGCGCATGGAAGACCGATCGCTGACGGCGCTCGACCGCCTGCTGGCCGGCATCGACGGCATCGTCCGCGGCATCGCCGCGCCGCCGCCGATCGCGGCCCGCCCCTATCCCGCCGAGCACGTCACCGACGCACCGCTCACCGCCAAGGAGCGCCGGCGCGCCGCTGCGCTGATGCGCGTGAATCACGCCGGCGAGGTCGCCGCGCAGGGGCTGTACGAGGGCCACGCGGCGGTCGCGCGGCGCCCCGAGACCGCGGCCCACATGCGCGCGGCGGCCGACGAGGAGCGCGACCACCTCGCCTGGTGCGAGCGCCGGCTCTCCGAGCTCGAGGCGTCACCGAGCCTGCTGCGCCCGTTCTGGTTCGCCGGCGCCTGGCTGATCGGGGCGGCGAGCGGCGTGCTCGGCGACCGCTGGTCGCTCGGCTTCGTGGCCGAGACGGAGCGCCAGGTCGAGGAGCACCTGAGCGGCCACCTGGACCGCCTCCCGCCCGGCGACCGCCGCAGCCGCGCGATACTCGACAAGATGCGCGAGGAGGAGCGCGCCCACGGCACGCAGGCGACCCGGGCGGGCGGACGCGAGCTGCCCTGGCCGGTACGCCAGGCGATGCGCGCCTCGGCGTGGGTGATGAAGCGCACCGCGCCCCGCCTATGAAGCCCAGGTCCGATACCCTATAATTTCGCGTCAGCGGAGCCTTGGGGAAGCTCCCATTATTCCAAGCAAAATTACGGGCTTACTTGCCCTTCTGAGCGGTCTGTATTACAAGAACCAAACGAGGCGTTGAGGACCCGATAATGCAAACCACAGCCAAGACCCTGAGCGACGTTCCCGCGATCAATCGCTTCCTGAGCTATTGCCGGGTGCGGACCGTGCCCTCCAAGACGGTCATGATCCACGCCGGCGACCTCCCGGACGTCCTCTATTACATCGCCGACGGCTCGGTCGAGGTC
>DATGQE010000031.1:0-64729 GCA_035304345.1 Woeseiaceae bacterium
GAACGGCAGCAGGCAGACGAACGTCACCCCGACCGCGACCGCGCTCTTGAGCAGCCGCGACCGCAGCTCGATGAGATGGGAGAGCAGCGTGCCTTCCGCCAGCTTCTCTTCTTCCTCGCCGGCGGCGGTCTTCTTGTCGTCGGTCACGAGACTCCGTTCCGGGCGCGTGGCTCGGCCGTGTCGGCCTCCGGGGGCGCTTCGGGTGCGGGCTCGACCGGTGCTGCCGCGTCCGACGCGGTATCGGCGACCGGCGCCGCCGCTTCACGCGCAGAGGATGCCTCGTCGGGCTTCGGGGTTGCCGCCGGTGGCACCGTGCGCGGCAGCGGCGTGGGCCGCGGCCGCAAATCGAGCTCCTTCTCGAGGTTGAGCTCCTCCTCGAGCTGCCGCTTCATCATGCGGGTCATGCGGCGCGCCTGACCGAGCCAAGTGCCGACCTGCTGTGCCACGCGGGGCAGTCGCTCCGGGCCGAGCACGATCAGCCCGATCATGAACACGAGCATCAGCTCCCAGAAACCGACTCCGGACATCGGGTGAACCCGCCGGGGCCGCGCTTACTTGCGGTCTTCCCTGGCCGGTTCCTCGAGCGGCGTGTTGTCGAAATCCGCATCCCGAGCCGCCTTCGACTTGTCGTCGAGCTTCTCGGTTTCCTTGTCGGCTTCGTTCATCGCGGTGCGGAAGCCTTTCACGGCGCTGCCGAGATCCGAGCCCAGGGTACGCAGGCGCTTGGTGCCGAAGATCGCCAGCACGATCACCAGTATGATGGCGAGCTCCAGCGGTCCGATATTCGAAAGCATGTAATTGAATCTCCCGGGGCGCACCCCTCGAGTGCCGCTGCCGCGACACGTTTGCACATCGATTATACCGTTTATTGGACGCGTATTCGGCGCGGCTCCCGCCGCTCCGGGTCACGCCTCCAGCCAGAAGGTGACCGGTCCTTCGTTCACCAGCGCGACCTGCATGTTGGCGCCGAACACCCCGCTGACCGTCGCCGGCAGCCGCTCGCGGCAGGTTGCGAGCAAAAGCTCGAACATCCGCCGTCCCGCCTCGGGCGGCGCGGCGCGGGTGAAGCTCGCCCGCATGCCCTTCCTGGTGTCGGCCGCGAGCGTGAACTGCGGGACGAGCAGCAGGCCGCCCCCGACGTCGGTGAGGGACAGGTTCATGCGTCCCTCCGCGTCCGGGAACACCCGGTAACCGAGCAACCGCTCCGCGAGCCGGCGCGCGCTGGCCTCGGTGTCCTCCCGCTGGACGCCGACCAGCACCAGGAGACCCCGGCCGATCGCCGCCACCGTTTCGCCCTCGACGGCGACGCTCGCCTCGCCGACCCGCTGCAGCAGTCCGATCATGCTGGCTTCATCCCTTCGACCGGCGCGCGGCCGGAACATTCACCGCCGCCGCAGTTTATGCGGCCTTCGGCGAATAACAATGGCGTCCGGCACCCCCCGCCCGTGGCAATCTCGGCATCGGGCGGACGCCGCGCTGCCCCGGCGGCGCCCGGGTTGCCGGCGGGCCGGACCAGGGACATGGCGGCCGGGCGCCGCCGCCGCCCGCGCCAGGGATGGCACGACCCCGGTCGCCGAGGCCGGGGTCACCGCGGGAGTGCTGCGCCTGCGCACCACTCCATCCGGTATCTTCGCCACAATAGGGATATTGATTCCCACTTTTACGGCATTCTGACGATAGTGGGGATACGCGGCCCTGATGGGCGCAAGGATTGCGCCATGGTGGGAAGAGGTTGGACAGCATTCCTGGCCCCGCCGGCCCCGCCTTCCCGCCCTCTGCGGCATTTGGAATCGGCCCGGTCCCTGCGCGATGATTCGCCGCTTCCGGCAACCAAGCCAGATTCGGGGAACCAGCATGATCAAGCGACGCAACTTCGTGGGCGGTCTCGCGCTCGCGGCGGGCGCGGCCGCGTGCGGCCGGTCGGGTCCGACCGGCGGCGAGAGCGCCGGCCGCGACGACCGCACCTTCGAGTGGAACATGGTCACCTCCTGGCCGCCCGGCCTGCCCGGCGCCGGCTCCGGCGCCGAGAAGCTCGCGCGGCGCATCGAAGTGGCGTCCAACGGGCGTCTCAGGATCCGCGTGTTCGCCGGCGGCGAGCTCGTGCCCGCGCTCGAGGTTTTCGACGCCGTGAGCCGCGGCACCGTGCAAATGGGCCACGATGCGTCCTATTACCACCGCGGCAAGCTGCCGGCGGCGCAGTACTTCACCACCGCGCCCTTCGGTCTCAACGCGACCGAGATGAACGCCTGGATGTACTACGGCGACGGCCTTGAGCTCTGGCGCGAGCTCTACGAGCCGTTCAACCTCGTGCCGTTCCCCGCCGGCCAGACCGGGGTGCAGATGGCCGGCTGGTTCAACCGCGAGATCAACTCGGTGGCGGACCTGCGCGGTCTCAAGATGCGCATCCCGGGGCTGGGCGGCGAGGTGATGCAGCGCGCCGGGGTCACGCAGGTGACGGTGCCGGGCTCCGAGATCTTCACGTCGCTGCAGACCGGCGTCATCGACGCGGCCGAGTGGATCGGGCCGTACAACGACATCTCGCTCGGCCTGCACAAGGCGGCGCGCTTCTATTACTACCCCGGCTGGCACGAGCCAGGCTCGCTCCTGCAGTGCATCGTCAACAAGCAGGCGTGGGACTCGCTGCCGCCGGACCTCCAGGAAATCGTCGCGAGCGTGTGCCAGGCGATGAACCTCGACATGCAGTCGGAGTACGCCTACGGCAACGCGATGGCGCTCGACCGGTTGTCGCGGGAACCCGGGGTCGAGATCCGGCCGCTGCCCGACGACGTGCTCGCCCTGCTGCACCGGATCACGCTCGAGGTCGCCGAGGAGATGAGCGCGCGCAACGAGGCCACGCGGCGCATCCAGCAGTCGTTCAATGATTTCCTCGAGAAGTCCGTGGCGAACCAGGCCATCAGCGAGCAGGCGTTCCTGAACAAGCGCCGCCTGATCGAGCCGAACGGCCGCGGTTGAGCGTTCGCGCGCAACCGGGTTCGTTCGCGCCTACGGGGCGAGGGGGCCGATGCCGTAGAGCTTTTCGGGCAGCCAGGTCGCGAGGCCCGGGAAAGCGGCGAGCACGAGCAGCGCGAGCAGTTGCAGGGCGACGAACGGCACCGCGCCACGATAGAGGTGGGCGGTCGTCACGGCGGGCGGCGCGACGCCGCGCAGGTAGAACAGCGCGAAGCCGAAAGGCGGGGTGAGGAACGAAGTCTGGAGGTTGACGGCCATCATCACCCCCAGCCACACCGGGTCGAGCCCCATCGCGAGGAGCACCGGCCCGACGATCGGCACGACCACGAATACGATCTCGATGAAGTCGAGGACGAAGCCGAGCAGGAACATGATCAGCATGACGACGAGCATGGCCGAGAACGCGCCGCCGGGCAGGCCGTCCAGCAGGTCCCGGACCACGATGTCGCCGCCGTAGCCGCGGAACACCAGCGAGAACACGGACGCGCCGACCAGGATCATGAACACCATGCTGCTGATCGACAGGGTGCCGCGCATGATCTCACGCAGGCGCGCGAGCGTGAGCTGGCGCCTCTGCAGGGCGATCGCGAGCGCGCCGAACGCGCCCACGCCCGCCGCCTCGGTCGGCGTCGCCACGCCGAACAGGATAGTGCCCAGCACCGCGGAAATCAGGATCACGGGCGGGACCAGGGCTTTCACGATCCGCCCGACGCCGGCGCGCCGCTCGCCCGGCGCGTGGTGGGCGGGCATCGCGCCCGGCCGTACGATCGCGACGGCCACGAGGAACAGGACGTAGAACACGACCAGCAGCAGGCCCGGCAGGAGCGCCCCGGCGAACAGGTCGCCGACGGAGACGGAGCGCGGCGCATAGTTGCCGAGCGAGAGCTGCGCCTGCTGGTACGACGAGGCGATTACGTCACCCAGCATCACGAGCACGATCGACGGGGGAATGACCTGCCCGAGCGTTCCAGAGGCGCAGATGGTGCCGGTCGCGATCTCCGGCGCGTAGCCGCGCTTCAGCATCGTCGGCAACGACAGGAGCCCCATCGTCACCACGGTCGCACCCACGATACCGGTGCTGGCGGCGAGCAGCATGCCGACGAGAGTGACCGAGATCCCGAGGCCACCGCGCCACGAGCCGAAGAGCGAGCTCAGGGTCTCGAGCAGCTCTTCGGCGATGCGGGCGCGCTCGAGCGTGATGCCCATGAACACGAACAGCGGCACGGCCACCAGGGTCTCGTTGTTCATGATGCCGAACAGGCGGCTCGGCAGCCCGGTAAGGAAAGCGTCCTGGAACGTCCCGGTCAGGACCCCTGCGAACGCGAACAGCAGTCCGGTGCCCGCCAGCGTGAACGCCACGGGGAAGCCCGCCATGAGCAGCACGACGACCGCGGCGAAGAGCAGCAGGGCGACGAAGTCCATCTCAGGTTCCCGTCGCGGGCCCGGGACCCCCGCGCCACCGGAGCAGTGAGCGTAACAGCAGCGAGACGGACTGCAGGGCGACCAGCGCCGGCATGACGATGAGCAGCGTCTTGGCGAGCGGGGTGAACGGGTATGGCAGCCCGCCGGCGTTGACCGACACCTCCCGTATCCTCCAGGAGTTGAGCACGTACTCCCAGGATTCCCAGGCGATCCAGCCGCACAGCGGCAGGACGAACACCAGCACCCCGGCCACGTCCACGAGCGCGCGCCCGCGCTCGCTCATGCGCCGGTAGAAGATGTCGACGCGGACGTGCTCGTCACGCTGCAGCGTGCTGGCGGCGCCGAGCATGAACACCGCCCCGTGCATCCAGGTGAGCGACTCCTGCAGCCAGATGACGCCGAACTCGAACGCGTAGCGCAGGACGACGATGATCGTCGTGGCCAGCACCATCGCGAGCGTCAGCCAGGCAACGGCGTTGCCCGTGACGCGGCTGACTGCGTCGATGGCCGAAGCGATGCGTGCGCTGGTATCCAAGCCGGCTCCCCCTGGCATTGGCGCGAAAGAGTGGGGAAAAACGCCCGGCCGGTCAATCTCCGCGTCGCTTCTCGAGGCGCCTCAGGAACACCGCCATCTCCTTCGCGGCCTGCCGGTCCCCCTTGCGCTCCGCCGCCTCGATGCCGCGCTGCCAGGCGCCAGCCGCCTCGGCGTCGCGGCCGGTCGCCTCCAGCGACCGGCCGAGCAGCTTCCAGGCCGCCGAGTAGTCCGGGTCCAGCCGGACCGCGTGCTCGAAGTGCTCGACGGCTTCGGCGTCACGGCCGGCCGCCCGATACTCGCTGCCGAGGGAGAAGCGCAGCAGCGCGGAATCGCGTCCCGCGCGCAGCATGGCCAGCAGTGCGTCGATGCGTCCACTCATCAGCGTCGCCAGAACGTGGGGCTCAGTATCACGAGCAGGGTGAAGATCTCGAGGCGGCCGAGCAGCATGCCCGCCACCGCGATCCACTTGGGAGCATCGCCGGTCTGGAACACGATCGCAACGTCCCCGAGGCCGGGGCCGAGGTTGTTCAGGGAGGCGGCGACCGCCGAGAACGCCGTGACCTGGTCCAGGCCGGCCGCCATCATGGCGAGCAGCATGAACCCGAACACGATGAGGTAGACCGAGAAAAAGCCCCAGATGGCATCCACGACCCGGTAGGGGACGGCATGGCTGCCGAGCTTCACCGGGATTTCGGCGCTCGGGTGCACCAGGCGCACGATCTCGCGCACCCCCTGCTTGTAGATCAGGAGCCAGCGGATCACCTTGATGCCGCCGGCCGTGGAGCCGGCACATCCGCCGATGAAGCTGGAGAACACGAGGAGTACCGGTATCGCCCCCGGCCAGTCGGAGTAGTTGGCGGTCGTGAAGCCGGTGGTCGTCGCGATCGAGACCGCCTGGAACAGGCCGTTGAGAATCCCGTCCCGCGGACTCGTGAAGGTGCCCGCCGCCACCAGCGTCGCCACCACCACGGCGGAAACCACGACGACCACCAGGAAGTACGCGCGCACCTCCGGGTCCCGGGCATAGTGGCGGATGCTCACGTACCGCCAGGCGAAGAAGTGCAGGGAGAAGTTGATGCCGGCAACGAACATGAACACGATCGCGACCATGTCGATCGCCGCGCTGTCGAAGTACCCGACGTTCAGGTCGTGGGTGGAGAAGCCGCCGATCGAAACCGTCGAGAACGCGTGGCAGATCGCGTCGAACACGCTCATCCCCGCGAGCCAGTAGGCAGCCGAGCAGGCGATGGTGAAGCCCAAGTAGATGTACCACAGCGCCTTCGCGGTCTCGGCGATGCGTGGCGTGAGCTTCGTGTCCTTCACCGGGCCCGGCGTCTCGGCACGGTAGAGCTGCATGCCGCCTACGCCGAGCATGGGCAGGATGGCGACCGCCGCGACGATCAGCCCCATGCCGCCGATCCACTGGAGCTGGTGCCGGTACCAGAGGATCGATTTCGGCAGCTCGTCGATGCCGACGAGCACCGTGGCCCCGGTCGTGGTGAGGCCGGACACGGACTCGAACAGCGCGTCCGTGAAGCCGAGCCGCGGGTCCTCGGAAAAGAGGAGCGGCAGGGCCCCGAACGTCCCGAGCACGGTCCAGAAGGCCGCGACGACCAAAAAGCCGTCGCGCAGCCTGAGCTCCTTGCGCACCCGGCGCACCGGCAGCCACACGATGACCCCGGCGGCGATCGAGGCGAGGAAGGCCTCGGCGAACGGCAGCCACGCGCGGCCGTCGAACAGGAACGCGACGCCGATCGGCGGCAGCATGGTGAAGCTGAACAGGATCAGGAGCAGCCCCAGGAGACGTTGCACCACGAACCAGTTCAATGCGTGTCCCCCTTCGTTGCACGCTCCGTTGGCGCGGCCGCCGGCCACGCCGTCATGAGCCCCGATGCGGTCAGACGAACGTCACCCCGACTTCGAACAGCGCCTCTATCCTGTCGATCCTGCGCCGGTCGGTCATGAACAGGATCACGTGGTCGTCCGTCTCGATCACGGTGTCCGGACGGGCGATGTGCACCTGCTCACCCCGCACGACCGCCACGATGGCGGCACCGGGCGGGAGCTCGATGTCGCTGATGGCGCGCCCGACCGCGCGCGACGACTCGCGCGCGCCGTGCGCCACGGCCTCGATCGCTTCGGCGGCGCCGCGCTTGAGCGAGTGCACCTTCACGACGTCCCCGCGTCGCACGTGCGCGAGCAGCGAGCCTATCGTGACCTGTTGCGGCGAGATCGCGATGTCGATCGTGCCCGAGGCTTCGACGAGCTCCGCGTACGACGGCCGGTTGATCAGCGCCATCACCTTCCGGGCCCCCAGCTTCTTTGCCAGCATCGCGGACAGGATGTTCGCTTCCTCCGCGTTGGTGAGGGCGCAGAACATGTCGACGCTGTCGATGTTCTCCTCGATCAGCAGGTCTTCGTCGGCCGCGTCGCCCACGAGCACGATCGCCTTGTTGAGCTGCTCCGAGATCACGCGCGCCCGCTCCGGGTTGCGCTCGATGACCTTGACCTGGGTGTCGTGCTCCAGTGCATGTGCGAGCCGTGCGCCGATGTTGCCGCCGCCGGCGATCACCACGCGGTTCACCGGTGCCTCGAGCATGCGCATTTCGTCGAGGAACCTGCGGATGTTGCGGCGCTCGGAGATGAAGAACACCTCGTCGCCTTCCCGGACGACCGTATCCGGCGCGACCGCCAGCGGCATGCCTTCGCGGTAGATCGCCGCGATCCGGCCCTCCGCCTCGGGGATGTGCTCCTTCAGGCTGTCCACCGGCCGGCCGACGAGCAGGCCACCCTCCTGCGCCCGCGCCCCGACCAGGCGCACGCGGCCATTGGCGAAGTCGAGCACCTGCAGCGCGCCGGGGAAGAGGATGAGCTGCTCCACGTACTGGCAGACGAGCTGCTCGGGGCTGATGCGCACGTCGACCGGGAACGCGTCCTGCGTGAACAGGGCGTCCGCCCTCATGTACTCGGCGGAGCGGATGCGGGCGATCTTCGTGGGCGTGTGGTAGAGCGTGTAGGCCACCTGGCAGGCAACCATGTTCGTTTCGTCGGAGTCGGTGAGGGCGATGACGATGTCCGCGTCGCTCGCGCCGGCGCGCTCCAATACCTCGGGATACGCCGCGTGGCCGACCACGGTCCGGATGTCGAGCCGGTCCTGCAGCTCGCGCAGCACGTCGGCCCGCATGTCCACGACCGTCACCTCGTTGGCTTCCTCGCGGGACAGGCTGTGAGCCGCGGAAGAGCCCACCTGGCCGGCTCCGAGGATGAGTATTCTCATGGTTTCGGCGACGACCTCAGGTGAGCGGAACCGGCATGGGCCGCGATTCTACCGCGCCGAGCGCCGGCCTGCCCGTCGGGCCGGCGACGTGCGGCGCCGCCGGTCACGCGGCGAGCGCGCCTACATGAGATCGAGGTTGGCGTAGTTCAGCACCAGCCACTTGGTGCCGGCTTTCTCGAAGTTCACCTCGACCCGCGCATGCGGCCCCTGCCCTTCGCAGTTCAGGATCACGCCGTCGCCGAACTTGCCGTGGCGCACGCGCTGCCCGAGGCGGATGCCGAGCTCGGCGCCGGGCGAGGCTGCCGCCCTTCCGGTGGCGCGCTCCCGTGCAAACGCGGGACGCACGAGCTGCACGCGCGGACGCACTTCCTCGACGAGCTCCGCCGGTATCTCGGAGATGAACCGCGAGGGAAACGCGAGGCTGTCGACGCCGTGCAGGCGGCGCTTCTCCGCGTACGTCAGGTACAGGCACTGCTTCGCCCGCGTGATCCCGACGTAACAGAGCCGCCGTTCCTCTTCGAGCGTCCCGGCCTCGGTCACCGAGCGGCGATGCGGGAACAGGCCGTCCTCCATGCCGCACATGATGACCAGCGGGAACTCGAGCCCCTTCGCCGAGTGCATCGTCATGAGCTGGAAGCAGTCTTCCCATTCCGACGCCTGGCCTTCGCCGGCCTCGAGCGCCGCGTGCGCGAGGAAGGCATCGAGCGGCGGCAGCCCGTCGGCGGGGTCCGGCGTGAAAGTGCCCGCCGCGCTCACGAGCTCCTCGAGGTTCTCGACCCGCGTCTCGCCCTGCTCGCCCTTCTCCTTGCGGAACGCCTCCACGAGGCCGCTCGCGTGGATCACGTGGTCCACCTGCTCCGCGAGCGACAGGTGCGCGACGTCGGCCGCTATGCGCTCGATGAGGTTGAGGAACCCGACCACCGCCGAGCGCGCGCGCCCGCCGGTGTTCTCGTCGCTCGCCACCGCGCCGGCGGCGCGCCACAGCGAGCAGCCCTGCCCGCGCGCGTAAGCCCGAATCGCCTCCACGGTGCGCGAGCCGATGCCGCGCGCCGGGCGGTTCACGACGCGCTCGAACGCGGTATCGTCGTCGCGGCTGGCGATCAGCCGGAGGTAGGCGAGCGCATCCTTGATCTCCGCCCGCTCGAAGAACCGCAGGCCGCCGTAGACGCGGTACGGGAGGCCGGCGGCGAGCAGGTACTCCTCGAGCACCCGGGATTGCGCGTTGGAGCGGTACAGCACGGCCGCATCGGACCGGGCATTGCCCTGCTCGCTCCAGTCCCGGAGGCGCGAGACGATGAACTCCGCCTCGTCGCGCTCGTTGTACGCGGAGTACACGCGGATCGGCTCGCCTTCCGGACCGTCGGTCCAGAGGTTCTTGCCCATGCGCGAATCGTTGTTCGCGATGACGGCGTTCGCCGCCTTCAGGATGGTCGCGGTCGAGCGGTAGTTCTGCTCCAGCTTGACGACCCCGGTGCCGGGAAAGTCCTTCTGGAACTGCCGGATGTGCTCGACGCGTGCACCGCGCCAGCGGTAGATCGACTGGTCGTCGTCGCCGACCACGAACGGTATGCCGGTGTCGCCCGCCAGCAGCCTGAGCCACGCGTACTGGATCGCGTTCGTGTCCTGGAACTCGTCGACCAGGATGTGCCGGAAGCGCCGCCGGTAATGCGCCAGGACGTCCGGGTTGTCCCGCCAGAGCTCGTGCGCGCGCAGGAGCAGCTCCCCGAAATCCACCAGCCCGGCCCGATCGCAGGCCTCCTGGTAGGCGCGGTAGATCGCGACGAGCTGGCGATGCGTGGGATCGCTTTCTCCCTCCAGGTGCGACGGGCGCAGGCCCTCGTCCTTCTGCGCGTTAATGAAGTACTGCACTTCCCGGGGCACCCACTTGCCGTCGTCGAGGCGGAGCTCGCGGATGACGCGCCGCACCACGCGCTGCTGGTCGTCCGAGTCGATGATCTGGAAGCTCTGCGGCAGGCGCGCCTCCGCCCAGTGCCGCCGCAGCAGGCGATGCGCGAGACCGTGGAACGTGCCGATCCACAGGTGCGCGACCGGCATGGAAAGCAGCCCCTCGATGCGGCCGCGCATCTCGGCGGCGGCCTTGTTCGTGAACGTGACCGCCATGAGGCTCTGCGGCGCCACGCCGAGGACGTGGATGAGCCACGCCGCACGGTGCGCGAGCACGCGGGTCTTGCCGCTCCCGGCCCCCGCGATCACCAGGAGCGGCTGCTCCTCGGCGGTGACCGCGGCCCTTTGCGCGTCGTTCAGGTCCTTGATGAGGGGCGTGACGTCCATGGAGCGGGCCGGCTCGGCGGCCGGCGGCAGCAACGCAGGAATTACCTGATTGTTACCGATTATTCCTCAATCTCAGCCGATGTGCAGCGTGAACATGAGGTAATGATCGACCAAGAGCGCGGCGAACAGGTACATCAGGTAGTGGATGGAGTAACGGAACACGCGCCAGGGCCGTGCGGGATGACGGTCGAACCGGAGGCGGATCGCGTGCCACAGGAAGCCGGCGCCCAGCACCACGGCGCTGCCGAGATAGATGAGGCCGCTCATGCCGGAAAGGTAGGGCAGGATCGTGATCAGCACCAGCAGGATGGTGTACAGCAGGATGAACTGGCGCGTGTACTCGTCGCCGTGCGTGACCGGCAGCATCGGGATGCCCACCTTCGCGTAGTCCTCGCGGCGGGCGATCGCGAGCGCCCAGAAGTGCGGCGGTGTCCAGGCGAAGATGATCAGGAACAGGAGCAGCGCGTGGGCATGCACCTCGCCCGTCACGGCCGCCCACCCCAGCACGGGCGGTGCCGCGCCTGCCGCGCCGCCGATCACGATGTTCTGCGGCGTGGCGCGCTTCAGGAACACCGTGTAGATCACGGCATAGCCGATCAGCGAAAAGAAGGTGAGCACCGCGGTGAGCGGGTTGACGACGAACCAGAGCAGGAGCATCGACACGGCCGCAAGGACCCCGGCGAACGTGAGGGCCTCGCTTTCCGTGACCCGGCCCTCGGGCAGCGGGCGCCGCCGCGTGCGCGCCATCTGCACGTCGATGCGCGCGTCGAGCACGTGATTCACGGCGGCCGCCGCCGACGCCGCGAGCCCGATCCCCAGCGTGCCGAAGGCGAGCGGCACGATGCCCGGCCAGCCGGGCACCGACAGGAACATGCCGACCACGGCGGTGAACACGATGAGCAGCACGACCTTGGGCTTCGTGAGCTCGTAGTAGTCCCGCCAGGCGACGGCTCGGCCGCCCTCGAGGAGTGCCGGTTTGGGGGTTCTGAGGTGCATGAATCAGCCGATCCGGGAAAGCTCCAGGAGGTGCTCGATATCGTCGACCATGTCGCCGGGCGCCACGTCCGGCGCGAAATACATCACGAGATTGCCGAGCGGGTCGACCAGGTAAAGCCCTCCCGGCGCGAGCGCCGCGGGTCGCTTCTCCGCGAGCAGCGCGGCGGCCGCGGGGTCTTCGAGTGTCGCGAGGCCCGCGTGCTCGCGGTCCAGGAAGACTCTATCCGGGGGATTGGGGCCGTGCAAGAAAACGCGCCGGACGCGATCCATCTCCGGGCCGAGCATGAGGTGCGACTGGCGCAGCCGGTACAGCGCGTCGCGGCAGGCGTCCCCGCAGGCGTCCTCGTGGACGTACACGAGCAGCCACTTGTTGCCGGACAACGCGGTCAGGCGCGAGTCCGGCAGGAGGTCCTCGAGGTTGGCGATCGGCTCGAGCAGCGCGCCGTGGTTGGTGCGGCCGGAAGGCGCAAACGCCCGGCCCTGGAAATAGAGCCAGCTCGCCACGAGCAGCGGGAGGAAGAAGACCGCCGCGAGCAGTGCGAGCTGCCAGCCCGCCGTGAGGCGTCGCCGCTCCCTCATCATTGCTTCTTACTCCTGCGCCGGTATACCACGATCGTCACCACCACCACGGCGAGCGCGAGCGCAAACCACTGCACCGCGTAGCCGACATGCCGCGCCGGGCCCATCGCGACCGGCTGCCAGCGGCGCAGCATACCGGAAGCGGGATCCGGATCGGCGAGCAGCACGAACGGCAGCACCTCGCGGCCGAGCGCGCCCGCGATCTCCTCCTCGGTCGGGAAGTTCGCGTGCCGCGGCCAGCCGCTGCCGCCGGCAAACGCCTCCCCGGGCCGGATGCCGACGCGGGGGAGGCGGCCGGCGCGTCCCGTCACCGTGGCCGCGCCGTGGGCGAGCTCGAGCGCCGCCCCGGTGTCACCCTCCCTGGGCACCCAGCCGCGATTCACGAGGAGCAGCGGCTCGCCCGGCTCGAGCTCGAGCGGCGTGATCACGTAATGACCGAGGCGGCCTTCCTGCACGATGTTGTCGATCAGGAACTGCCGGTCGGCGAGCCAGCGGCCCGTGGCCTCGAGCCGCTCGAAAGGGGCCGACTCGATTCCGGGCTGTACCTCGCGCGGCTCGCCGCCCGTCTCGAACGCGGCCTCCAGTGCCCGCTTCTCGGCCGCCCGATCGAGCTGCCAGAACCCCAGCGAGGTGAACAACGCGACGAGGAGGGCGGCCGCGAGCGGCGGCACGGCGTCCGCGGCCGAAAACGGCTTCTTCGATGTCACCACCCGCGCTCCTCGCCGCCACCGGCGCGCCGCCGGCCCGGGCCTGCCGCTGAAAAGGGGTGCCGCAAAGTCTATAATGCCGGCTCCGCCTCCTCTTTCGGTTGCGATGAAACTCCTCGTGCTGGCTTTGCTGCTGGCGATCGTTTTCAGCCTCGGCTCGGCCCTGTTCTTTCTCTACCGGGATCCCGAAGGCTCCACGCGGATGCTGACCGCGCTCAAGTTCCGCGTCGCGCTGTCCGTGGCGCTGATCGTGCTGCTGGTCGTCGGCTACCAGCTCGGCTGGATTCACGCCTAGGCTGCCCGGGCCGGCGCCTGTGTGCCGGCAGGGCCGGCTCCCGGCGGAGCCGGCCGCGGCTTGGATCACATCCAGTAGACGAAGACGTACAGGGCGATCCAGACGACGTCCACGAAGTGCCAGTACCACGCAACGGCCTCGAAGCCGAAGTGGTTCTCCGGGGTGAAGTGGCCGCGCATCACCCTGAGCCAGATGACGGTCAGCATGATCGCCCCGATCGACACGTGCAGCCCGTGAAAGCCCGTCAGCATGAAGAACGTGGAGCCGTAGATGCCCGACGTCAGCTTCAGGTTCATCTCCTGGTAGGCGTGGATGTACTCCGCTGCCTGCAGGTAGATGAAGAGGAAGCCGAGCAGGAAGGTGGCCGCCAGGAAGACCTTCAGGATCCCGCGCTGGTTGTGCTGCAGCGCGTGGTGCGCGATCGTCACCGTCACGCTGGAGGTCAGCAGGATGGCCGTGTTGATCAGCGGCAGCCCGAACGGCTCCATGGGCTGGAATTCGCCCCCGACGTTGCCGGGTCCGTTGGTCGGCCACGTGTTCTCGAAGCCGCTCCACAGGAACAGGTTCGTGAAGAAGTTGTTGCTTTCCCCGCCGAGCCACGGCACCGACATGTTCCGCACGTAGAACAGGGCGAAGAAGAACGCCGAGAAGAACATCACCTCGGAGAAGATGAACCAGAACATGCCCATGCGGAACGACATGTCCACCTGCCGGTTGTGCATGCCGGACACGCTCTCGTGGATCACGCGCCCGAACCAGCCGAAGAACATGGCGATGAGCACGGCGAAGCCGGTCATCATGACCCAGAACCCGAAGTCGTAGCCGTTGAACCAGTTGGCGACGCCGAATGCCGCCACGAACAGCCCGATCGAGGCCACGATGGGCCAAGGGCTGCCGTGCGGGACGTAATACCGATCCGGGGTGGTGGTGTCTGCGGACATCGAGTTTTCCGTGTTGTCAGTGGCCGTGCGAGGCAGCGGCGTGAGTCTCCGGCGTGCCTCGCGCCGTATCGTAGAGCGTGTACGACAACGTGATGGTGTCCACGTAGTCCGGCAGCTCACGATCGACGACGAAGCGCACGAGGAGCTCGCGCGTCTCGTTGGGCTCGAACGGCTGGGTCGTGAAACAGAAGCAGTCGATCTTCTTCAGGTGCTTGGCGGCGACCGGCGGGTAGACGCTCGGCACCGCCTGCGCGATCTTCTCGTTGCTCGTCAGGTTGGTCGCGACGAACGTGGCCTCGTACAGCCCGCCGGGATGCACTTCCATCCCGCGCGCCACCGGCGCGAACGTCCAGGGCGCGGAGCCGTTCACGGTCGTGACGAACTCGAGGTCGATCCTGCGTTCCGGATCGAGCGCCTCCGCCACCTGTGCCGGCTGCTCGTTGGTCCGCCCGCCGAGGCCCGTGATCTCGCAGAAAACCTTGTAGGCGGGCACGAGCAGGAAGCCGAAGCCGAACATGCCGACGGCCACGAGCAGAAGGCGATTCACCAGCGATCGCGTGCTGATCTCTCCGCTCGTTCCCTTGTCGTTCATCCGCCGAGTACTCCGATCAGAATGAAGCCGAAGTAGAACGCCAGGGCGATGGCCGCGAGGATCAAGGCCGTCCTGCGGATGCGCCGGGGCGACGACCGCGGCTCTTCCGTCACTGGAAGGCGACCTCCGTGGACACCTTGGGCGGCGTCTCGAACGTGTGGTGCGGAGCCGGCGACGGCACCGTCCACTCCAGCCCCTTCGGGTTGTCCCAGACCTTGGCCGAAGCGCGCTCACCCTTGCCGCGGATCGCCTGGATCACCACCCAGATGAAGATGAGCTGCGACAAGCCGAAGCCGATCGCACCGATGGTCGCCACCGCGTTGAAGTCCGCGAACTGGGTCGAGTAGTCCGGTATGCGCCGCGGCATGCCGGCCAGCCCCAGGAAATGCATCGGGAAGAACAGGATGTTCACGAAAATCGTGGACAGCCAGAAGTGCAGCTTCCCGAGCTTCTCGTTGTACATCGTGCCGGTCCACTTCGGCAGCCAGTAGTACACCGCCGCGAAGATCGCGAACACGGAACCCGGCACGAGCACGTAGTGGAAGTGCGCGACGACGAAGTAGGAGTCGTGGTACTGGATGTCGGCCGGCACGATCGCCACCATCAGGCCCGAGAAGCCGCCGATCGTGAACAGGAACAGGAACGCGATGGCGAACAGCATCGGGGTCTCGAACGTCATCGAGCCGCGCCACATCGTGGCCGTCCAGTTGAACACCTTCACACCGGTCGGCACCGCGATCAGCATCGTCGCGAACATGAAGAAGAGCTGGCCGGTGAGTGGCATGCCGACGGTGAACATGTGGTGCGCCCACACCACGAACGACAGGAAGGCGATGCAGGACATCGCATAGACCATCGACTCGTGGCCGAACAGCGGCTTGCGGGCGAACGTCGGGATGACCTCGGATACGATCCCGAACGCCGGCAGGATCATGATGTAGACCTCGGGATGCCCGAAGAACCAGAAGATGTGCTGGTACATCACCGGGTCGCCGCCGCCCGCGGCCAGGAAGAAGCTGGTGCCGAAGAACTGGTCGGTCAGCAGCATCGTCACCGCGCCCGCCAGCACCGGCATCACGGCGAGCAGCAGGTACGCCGTGATCAGCCAGCCCCAGACGAACATGGGCATCTTGAGCAGGGTCATGTCCGGCGCGCGCATGTTCAGGATCGTCACGATGACGTTGATCGCGCCCATGATGGAGGACATGCCCATCAGGTGGATGGAGAAGATCGTGAACGGGAACGAGTCGCCCGCCTGCAGCGCGAGCGGCGGGTACATCGTCCAGCCGCCGGCCGCAGCTCCGCCGTCCATGAAGAACGTGGACAGCAGCAGCGTGAACGCGAACGGCAGGATCCAGAACGACAGGTTGTTCATGCGCGGCAGCGCCATGTCCGGCGCGCCGATCTGCAGCGGGATCATCCAGTTCGCGAGCCCGACCATCGCCGGCATCACCGCGCCGAAGATCATGATCAGCGCGTGCATCGTGGTGAGCTGGTTGAAGAAGTGCGGCTCGACGAACTGCAGGCCGGGCGAGAAAAGCTCGGCGCGGATGGCCAGCGCGAGGGCCCCGCCGATCATGAACATCAGCAGGCTGAACACCAGGTACATGGTCCCGATGTCCTTGTGATTGGTCGAGAAGACCCAGCGGCGCCAGCCGGCGGGTGGCCCGTGGTGCTCGGCGTCGTGAGCGAGGTGGGCGTCTGCGACGGCAGTGGTCATGTCGTTCTCAGTCTCCGGCGATATCGTGACGCGCCGCGATGCGCGTTGCTGCGGCGGCCTGGTCGGACGCGGCCTGCGCGGCTTCGCCGCCCCGCTGGGCCTCGACCCACGCGGCAAAGGCTTCCGGCTCCACCACTTCGACGACCACGGGCATGTAGGCGTGGTCCATGCCGCAGAGCTCGGCGCACTGGCCGCGATACGTGCCGGATTCCTCGGCACGGAACCAGACCGCGTTCATGAATCCGGGAATGGCATCCTTCTTGATCGCCAGAGCGGGGACCCACCACGCGTGGATCACGTCCTTCGAGGTGATCAGGACCCTGACTTTGGCGCCCCTCGGCACGACCAGCGGGTTGTCGACCTCGAGCAGGTAATTCTCGACCTGGTACGGGTCGATGCCGGATCGCTTGCGGCGTGCCTGGTTGCTGCGGGCGTCGAGGCTGCTGAAAAACGAGATGTCGTGGTCCGGGTAGTCGTAATGCCAGCGCCACTGGTAGCCGGTGACGACCACGGTGAGGTCCGGGTTCTGGTTGTACTCGAGCTCCACCAGCGTCTCGGCCGCCGGCACCGCCATGATCAGCAGGATCAGGACCGGTATGGCCGTCCACACGACCTCGAGCTTCGTGTTGTGGTGGAACTGGGCGGCCTGGTGCCCGCGCGAGCGCCGGTGCTTCACCATCGTGTAGATCATGACGGCGAACACGACGATGCCGATCGCCACGCACCACCAGAACACCTGCATGTGCAGGCGATAGGTCTGGAGGCTCATCTCGGACACGCCTTGCGGCATGTTGATTGCCCAATCCGCCGAAGCGGAACCGGCGGCAATAAGCAGCGCCAGACCCAGTAACAGTCTTCGTGTCATCGGTTCTTTAACTCTGCGGGCCGACTATCCGTGGGCGCCCTCGTGGGGTGTCTCCGCGCGCGCGGCTATTTCCATCAGCACAGCTCACCTGCCGTTTCGTCAACCGGACGTGCCGGACCAGCCGCCGGAATTCGTCTCCCGGCCGATAACAAAAATGGCGTTTCCAGGGTGTCGATTCGGGATGCGGCTGACCAAAACACGACGGGCGCACTTTGGTCGCACGAAGCGACCAGCGGCCCTGACGGCGCACGCCGGTCAAAAGCGAGCGAAGTGTACTGAATCGACCCCACCCATGCAAACGGTGCGGCAGGGTGCGCAACGCCAGGATGCGATTCCCGATCATGAGCTTACGCGGCGGCGCGCCGCGCGCTCAGCGCCGCATGCGGCGCCCGATCGCCGCGACGTCGAGCCGGTACTCGCCGGGGGCCGGTGCGGGCCCCGTGCCCCACGCGTGACCGAACACGATTTCGAGCTCGCACGGCGCGGCCGGGTCCGCGAGCTCCGCGTCGAGTCGTTCCCGCATCCGCGCGAAGCGCCGTTTCCCGGTCAGCGTGCGGCGCCTTCCCGCCAGGCTGTTACGCGCGCCCGCCGCGGTGAGATCGCGAAACAGCGCCGCACTGTCCGGCCAGGTGACCGCCAGCCGGTCGACGTCGAGCACGGGATCCGCGAGGCCGGCCCTCAGGACCGCGTCGCCGACGTCGTGCATGTCCGGGAAGGGGTTGACGTGCACGTCGTCGTCGACCGCTGCCCAGGCGTCGCGCAGCTCGCGCAGGGTGTCGGGCCCGAGCGTCGAGAACGCGAACAGGCCCTCCCGGCGGAGGACGCGCCGCACCTCGCGAAAGAAGCCGGGCGCGTCGTCGGTCCAGGGGAGCAGCAGGTTGGCGAAGACGAGGTCGATCGAGCCGTCGGCGAGGGGCAGGCGCGAGGCGTCGGCCTGGAGCTCGCGGATGCGCGCGAACCGGGAACGGCGGGACCTGGCGCACACCAGCATCGCGTGGGACAGGTCGAGGCTCAGGACCCGGCTGCCGCGATAGCGGCGCGCGAGCTCGCGGCTCGCGCTGCCGGTCGCCGACCCGGCGTCGAGGATGCGTGCCGGCGCGAGGCGCATCGGCGCCAGGCGCTCGAAGAGGCCGGCGGCGGTGTGGCGGTGCACGAAGTCGGCCTCGTCGAAGCGGCGCGCCGCGCGGTCGAAGCGCCGCCTGACGCTCGCCGTGTCGAGGAGGCGGCCGCCCGGCGGCGCAGGATCGGGTAAATCGGGCGTCATGGGCATCGGGGCTCGCATTCTCGGCGCCACGACCGGGACCGTGCAAATCGCGGCGCCGTTGCCGGCGCCGAATCCCCGCCTTTGCCGGAATTTCGACCGTCGCCGCCGCGGCCGGTGCCGTCCAGCATGTCGCCATGCTGGTGGGATCGTTTCTCGCGTCCGTGCTCCCGCGCATCGCGTGTGCGGCGTTGCCCCGCTCGTGCGTGCTGTGCGGCACGCGGCTCGCCGCCGGCGGCCTGTGCGGCGGCTGCCTCGCGGACCTGCCGCGCATCGCCGACGCCTGCCCGCGCTGCGCCGTTCCAGTCCCGGCCCTGCCTCCCGGCGTGCCCTGCGGCGCCTGCCAGCGCCGTCCGCCGCCGTTCGCCGCGGCGCGTGCGGTGCTCGAGTACGCGTTTCCCGTGGACGCGGCACTCAAGGCCCTCAAGTTCCACCGCCGGCTGCATTACGCGCCGGCTTTCGCGGCGCTGCTCGCGCCTGCCGCCCGCGAGAGCTTTCCCGCGGCGGATGCGCTGGTGCCGGTGCCGCTGCACCACGCCCGGCACGCCTGGCGGGGCTTCAACCAGGCGCGGGAGCTCGCCCGGCCGCTCGCGCGCTCGCTCGGCCTGCCCCTCGTCGGCCGCGTCCGCCGGGTGCGGGGCACGCGGCCGCAGGCGGGGCTCAGTGCACGGGAGCGCCGCCGCAATCTCGCGCACGCGTTCGCGGTCACCGGCCGCCTGCCGTGCCGGCGCCCGTTGATCGTCGACGACGTGATGACGACAGGCGAGACCTGCCGCCGGCTGGCCCAGGCCCTGCTCGCGGCGGGTGCGGAGGAAGTCGGCGTGCTGGTGGTCGCGAGGGCCGTTCAGCCCGCGACCGGGCGGAACGTGTAATCGAGCAGGATGCCGGCGAACACCGCCATGCCGACGTAATGGTTCTGCAGGAACGCCTTGAAGCAGCCTTCGGGGCTGCGGTCGCGCGCCAGGTACTGGTGCGACGCCATGAGCAGCGCGGCGACGACCAGCGCGCCGTAGTACCAGCCGCCGAGCCCCGCCATGCGCCCGACCAGCACCAGGCCGACCAGCATCAGCACCTGCAGGCCGCCGACGACGAACAGGTCGGCGTCCCCGAACAGGATGGCCGTCGACTTCACGCCGATGCGCCGGTCGTCCTCGCGATCCACCATCGCGTAGAACGTGTCGTAGATCACCGCCCAGATCAGCGCCGTCGCGAACACGAGCCACGCGAGCTGATCGGTTTCGCCCGTCTGGGCCGCGAACACCATCGGCACGGCCCAGCCGAAAGCGGCGCCCAGCACGAACTGCGGAATCGACACGAAGCGCTTGACGAACGGGTAGAGGACGGTGAGCCCCGCGGCGACGATCGCGAGGAGCTGTGCCGGGCGGTTGAGCGTCGCCGCGAGCCCGACCGCTATCAGCGACAGCGCGACGAACAGCGTCAGCGCCTCCGCCGGGGCCACGGCGCCGGTGGCGAGCGGCCGCAGCCGCGTGCGCTCGACGTGTGGATCGATGCCGCGGTCCGCGAGGTCGTTCAGCACGCAGCCCGCCGACCGCATCACGATCACGCCGAGCACGAACACGATGAACAGGCCGCCGTCGGGGCGGCCTTCTCCGGCGAGCCACAGCGCCCACAGCGTCGGCCACAGGAGCAGCCAGATGCCGATGGGCCGGTCGAGGCGCATCAGCTCGACGTAGTTGCGAAGCTGCGTCGCGATGCCGGGGCCTGACGTGGCTCTTGCGAAGTTTCTCGCCATGCGTCGATCGCCGTTGCCGATGCCCGTGCCGCGCATTATCGACGAACCCGGCCGCGGGTAGAAACCGTCAGACCTTGCCGAAGCGGGCGGAGTCCCCGACCCAGCGGCGTATCACCGCGTCCACGTCCGCCGGCGAGGTGCGCCGCAGCTCGTCGGCCGCCCGGCGCACGGCCGGCAGCAGGTGCGCATCGCGCGCGAGGTCGGCAATGCGGTACTGCGGCAGCCCTGTCTGGCGCGTGCCGAGCAGCTCTCCGGGGCCGCGCAGCTCGAGGTCGCGCTCGGCGACGACGAAGCCGTCGTTCGTTTCCCGGAGCACGGCGAGCCGGCTTTTCGCCATTTCGCCGAGCGGCGGCCGGTACAGCAGCACGCAATGGCTCTGCGCGGCGCCGCGGCCGACGCGGCCGCGGAGCTGGTGGAGCTGCGACAGCCCCATGCGCTCCGCGTTCTCGATGATCATCAGCGTGGCGTTCGGCACGTCCACGCCGACCTCGATCACCGTCGTCGCCACCAGCACCGCGATCTCGCCTTCCTTGAACGCGCGCATCACCGCGTCCTTCTCGCGCGCGGCCATGCGGCCGTGCACGAGCCCCACGCGCAGGTGGGAAAGCTCTGCGGACAGCATCTCGTAGCTGGCCTCGGCGGCGCGGCTGTCCGTGAGCTCCGATTCCTCGATCAGCGGGCACACCCAGTACGCCTGCTGGCCGGCTTCGCACGCGGCCCGCACGCGCGCGATCACCTCCGCGCGCCGGCTCTCCGGCAGCGCCACGGTCTGCACGGGCCGGCGCCCCGGCGGCAGCTCGTCGATCACCGACACGTCGAGGTCGGCGTACGCCGCCATGGCCAGCGTGCGCGGGATCGGCGTCGCCGTCATCACGAGCTGGTGCGGAACGCTCGCTTCGCCCGCGCCCTTGTCGCGCAGCGCCATGCGCTGGTGCACGCCGAAACGGTGCTGCTCGTCGATGACCACGAGCGCGAGGTCGCGAAACGCCACGCCCTCCTGGAACAGCGCGTGGGTGCCGACCGCGAGCTGCGCGCGCCCGTCGGCGATCGCGGCCAGCGCGGCGCGCCGGCCGGCGGCGCGGACGCTGCCGGCGAGCCAGGCGATCTCGAACGGCTGGTCGCGGAACCAGCGGGTGAAGTTCTGCAGGTGCTGCTCGGCGAGGAGCTCCGTCGGCGCCATCAGGGCGGCCTGCCGGCCGGTGCTCATGGCGACCAGGCAGGCCACGGCGGCCACGACCGTCTTGCCGGCGCCCACGTCGCCCTGCACCAGTCGCATCATCGGGTGGGCACGGCCGAGGTCGGCCGTGATCTCGTCCACGACCCGCCGCTGCGCGCCGGTCAGCGGGAACGGCAGCGAGGCGAGGAACGCGCGGATCCGGTCCGCGTCGGGCTCGAGCACGGGGGCCCGCTCGCGCTCGGCGGATTCGCGCAGGCGCCGCAGGCAGAGATAGTGGGCGAGGAGCTCCTCGAACGAGAGCCGCAGGCGGCACGGATGCCGCCCGTCCGAGAGCGCCTCGAGGTCCGCGTCGGGCGGCGGCCGGTGCAGGTACTCGAGGGCGGCCGCGAGCGTCGGCATCCCGTGGCGCTCGCGCACGGCCGCGGGCAGGAGCTCCGCCGGCGGCGCCGTCTGCATGCGCTTGAGCGCGGCCGCCACCAGGCCGCGCAGGCGTCCCTGGGTGAGGCCTTCCGTGGCGGGATACACCGGGGTCAGCGATTCGCCCACCGCGGGCCGTGTGCCCGGCGGGAGCACCCGGTACTCCGGGTGCACCATCTCGAGCCCGATGGGCCCGGTGCGCACGTCGCCGTAGCAGGTCACGGTGGCACCGGTGCGGAACGCCGCCTGCTGGCGGCCCGAGAAATGGAAGAAGCGCAGGGTGAGCTGCCCGGTGCCGTCGCCGATGCGCACGAGCAGGCTGCGGCGCCCGCGGTAGACGATCTCCGCGAGCAGGACCTCGCCGCTCGCGAGGCAGCGCATGCCGGGGCGCAGCTCGCCGAGCTTCGCCAGCCGGGTGCGATCCTCGTAGCGCAAAGGCAGGAGGAACAGCAGGTCCTCGATGCGCTCGACGCCGAGGCGTGCGAGCTTTGCCGCGAGCGCCGGCCCGACTCCCGGCAGGTTGGTGAGGTCGTCGGGCGGCGTGCCGGCGGCAGCAGGCGAACGGCTCACGCCCGGCGTCACCCGCGCACGGCCAGCACCGCGTCCGCCTCGATGTCGACTCCCCTCGGCAGCGACGCCACACCCACGGCGGCGCGCGCCGGGTAAGGCTCGCGGAAGTACGCGGCCATGACCTCGTTCACGGTCGCGAAATGGCCGAGGTCGGTGAGGTACACCGTGATCTTGACCGCGTCGTCGAGCGTGCCGCCCGCCGCTTCGGCGACGGCTTTCAGGTTTTCGAACACCTGCCGGGCGCGCGCCGCGAAGTCGCCGGCGACGAGCTCGCCGGTCGCGGGATCGAGCGGGATCTGCCCGGACAGGAACACGAGCTCGCCCGTGCGTATCGCCTGCGAGTAGGTGCCGATGGCCGCGGGGGCGTGCTCGGTGCTGATCGGTTGCTTCAAGGTGCTCTCCTCCTCGTGGGTGTCGTGCAGCAGCGCGACCCGAATGAACCGTCGCGCGAGGCGGTGATTCCCGGCGCCCGGCGCTCGCCCGGCATCACGCGCAGTCGCGGGACACGCGGATCACGTTCGGCATCTTGCGGATGCTGCTCATGATGCGCGCCAGGTGATTGCGATCCTTGACCTGCAGCAGCAGGCGCAGCACGGAGAGGTCGTCCTGGCGGTCGAGCACCGACACCTGCTCGATGTTGGAGCCGGTGTCCGCGATGGTCGCCGCCACGGCCGCGAGCACGCCCGTGCGGTTCGCGGTCTCGACCAGTATCTGGCTCTGGAACTCGCGATCGACGTTGTCTTCCCAGCCGACGGTGATCCACTTCTCCGGCTGCTTGCGGAAGTTGCGCAGGTTGCCGCAGGCGACCCGGTGGATCACGATGCCGCGTCCCGAGCTCAGGTAGCCCATGACGTCGTCGCCCGGGATGGGGTGGCAGCACTTCGCGTAGCTGACGACCACGCCCTCGGTGCCGGTGATGACGAGATTGGCTTCCGTCGAGGTGCTGCTCCCGCCTTCCTCCGGGCTCACGTGCAGGAGCAGGCGCGCGGTCAGGGGCGCCAGCCGCTCGCCGAGCCCGAGCTGCGCGAACAGCTCGTTCGGCTCCGAGAGCCCGAGCTCCGTCACGGCTTCGCGCAGCCGCACCTTGCCGACCTTGCGCAGCGACGAGCCCAGGTCCTTCAGCGCACGATCGAGCAGCCGCTTGCCGAGGTCGATCGACTCGCTGCTGCGCATCTGTTTCATGTAATGCCGGATCGCCGAGCGCGCCTTGGCGGTGCGCACGAAGGTGAGCCAGTTCGGGTTCGGTTTCGCGCCGCGCGCGGTGATGATCTCCACCGCCTGGCCGCTCTGGAGCTGCGTGCGCAGCGGCACGAGCTGCCGGTCGACCTTGGCGGCCACGCAGCGGTTGCCGACGCCGGTGTGCACGGCGTACGCGAAATCGACGGTGGTCGCCCCCCTCGGGAGCGGCAGGATGTCGCCCTGCGGCGTGAAGACGTAGATCTTGTCCGGGTACAGGTCGACCTTGACGCTCTCCAGGAACTCCTCCGAGCTCCCCGATTGCTGGATCTCCATCAGGTGCGCCAGCCACTCGCGCGCACGCCGCTGCGGGGTGGGCACCGTCTTGTCGAACGCCTTGTACTGCCAGTGCGCGGCGACGCCCGACTCGGCGACCTTGTCCATGTCGCCGGTGCGGATCTGCACCTCGAGCGGCAGGCCCTTGGGGCCGAACAGCGTGGTGTGCAGCGACTGGTAGCCGTTGATGCGCGGAATGGCGATGTAATCCTTGAAGCGTCCGGGCATCGGCTTGTAGAGCCCGTGCACGATGCCGAGCATGCGATAGCAGGTGTCGACGTCGTCCACGATGATGCGGAAGCCGTACACGTCCGCCACCTCCGACAGCGCCTTCTTCTTCTCCGCCATCTTCTTGTAGATGCTGTAGAGGTGCTTCTCGCGGCCGAGGACCTCGCCGCGAATGCCCGCTTCCTGCATGGCCTTCTCGAAGCGCTCGGAGATGCGCTTCACGATCTGGCGCTGCGAGCCCTTGCTCCGGCGCACGGCTTTCTCGAGCACGCGGTAGCGGTACGGGTACAGGTAACGGAAGCCGAGATCCTCGAGGATCACCTTCATGTGGTTGATCCCGAGCCGGTTCGCGATCGGCGCGTAGATCTCCAGCGTCTCGCGCGCGATGCGGGCCTGCTTCTCGCGCGGCACGGCGTCCAGCGTGCGCATGTTGTGCAGGCGGTCGGCAAGCTTGACCAGGATCACGCGGATGTCGCCGATCATCGCCAGCATCATCTTGCGGAAGCTTTCGGCCTGCGCTTCCGCGCGGCTGTCGAACTGCATCTGGTCCAGCTTGCTGACGCCGTCGACGATCGCGGCGACCTCGGCGCCGAACTGGCGCTCGAGCTCGGCCCTCGAGGTCGGCGTGTCCTCGATGACGTCATGCAGCAGCGCCGCCGCGATCGTCGGCGCGTCGATGTGCATGTCGGCGAGGATCTGGGCGACCGCTACGGGGTGGGAGATGTAGGGCTCGCCGGAGAGGCGCTTCTGGCCCTCGTGGGCGCTGGCGCCGAATTCATAGGCCTTGAGGATCTGCTCGATGTGCTCGGCCGGCATGACCGGCTCGAGCGTCTCGATGAGCCGCCTGAGCCCGCGGTCGCGCCGGACCGTGGTGCCGGGGAGCCTGCCGAGGAGGGTCGCCGCGTAGTCCATGACTGATGATACCCGGACTCATCATACCGGGATGCCGGGTTTCCGGCGCCGCGTCGCGTCGACTCCTCCTCCCTGTGGTGCCTCGTGTGCGGTCAGTCGCCGATCGAGATGCCCCGCATCGGGATGATCTCGTCGGGCGCTTCCGGCGGCAGGAACTCCTCCGCGGTCGGCTGCTCGACCTCGTCGAGGATGGCCGGCGTGATGGCACCGGCGGCGATCTCCCGCAGGGCGATCACGGTCGGCTTGTCGTTTTCCGGCTCCACGAGCGGCTCGGCGCCGTGGGCGATGCGGCGGGCGCGCTTCGCCGCGACGAGCACCAGCTCGAAAATGTTGTCGATGTTCTCCAGGCAGTCTTCGACGGTGATGCGGGCCATGAAACCGGGTCTCCGTGTTCGCAATCGGCAATGAGACCGGCCAGTGTACCGCAAGTTCAGCTTTCGCGCCCGTGGGGGGAGCGTGCCGCGCGGGAAACGGCCCCGGCCCGTGCCCGCGCGCCGGCCCCGGCCCGTTTGCAGGAGGGCGCAGCGTGCGGCGCCCGGCACCCGGTCCGGGCGGGTTGGCCGGGCTGGGACGCCTAGGACGCGAGGATCGCCGCGATGCGCTCGCGCAGCGCCGGGTCGTCGCTGCGGCACTCGCGGCCGTCGCCCGCGATGATGCCCTCGAGCGCCGCCGCGGCCCGCTCGAAGTCGTCGTTCACGACCACGTAGTCGAACTCGTCCCAGTGCGACATGTCGCCGACGGCGTCGGCGAGGCGCCGCTCGATGGTGGCGGCGTCGTCCGTGCCCCGCGCCCGGAGCCGGCGGGCCAGCTCGTCGCGCGACGGCGGCAGGATGAAGATGGAGACGCTGTCGGGGCACGCGCGACGCACCTGCCTCGCGCCCTGCCAGTCGATCTCGAGGATGACGCTCCTGCCCTTCGCCAGCTCGCTCTCGACCTGCCGGCGGCTGGTGCCGTAGCGGTGATCGAAGACGCAAGCCGATTCGAGCAGCTCGCCGCGCGCCTCGAGCTCGGCGAACTCGGCCTCGCTGACGAAGAAGTAGTCGCGGCCTTCCTGCTCGGTCGGCCGCTTGCGGCGCGTCGTGTAGGAGATCGAGAAGACGAGCTCCGGGTGGCGGCGCACGAGCTCCTTGACGAGCGACGTCTTGCCCGCGCCGGACGGCGCGGCGATCACGAACAGGCGGGCTGCCACTTCCGCTCCTACTCGACGTTCTGTATCTGCTCGCGCATCTGCTCGATGAGCACCTTGAGCTCCACGGCCGCGCGCGTCGTGTCGGTGTCGCCGGACTTGGCACCCAGCGTGTTCGCCTCGCGGTTCAGCTCCTGCATGAGGAAATCCAGCCGGCGTCCCACCGGCTCGTCGCCCTCGAGGACGCGCCGGATCTCGTCGACGTGGCTCACCAGGCGGTCGAGCTCCTCGTCCACGTCGAGCTTCTGGGCGGAGAGAGCCAGCTCCGCCGCGAGGCGCGCCGGGTCCACCGCGATCTCGAGGCTCTCCAAGCGCTCCTTCTGCTTCGCGCGGGCGGCTTCCAGCACCTCGGGCATGCGGGCGCGCACCGACTCCGCGATCGCGAGGATCTCGCGGCAGCGCGCCTCGAGCATGCCGGCGATGCGCTCGCCCTCGCTCGCGCGCATGGCCGAGAGTGCCTCGAGCGCCTCCGCCAGCGTGGCCTTCGCCGCCTCGAGCAGCGGCTCGGCGGCGGTCGCTTCCTCCTCCGGCTCGCAGACGACCCCCGGCCAGCGCAGGAGGTCGAGCGGGTCGGGGGCGGCGAGGCTCGGGAAGGTGCCGCTCAAGGCCGTGAAGCTCGCGTGGAGCTGGTCGAGCACCCCCTGGTTCAGGCGGATGGGCGCGGGCCGGCCCGCCGAGCGGCGAAACCACAGGCTGCACTCCACCTTGCCGCGCTTGAGCGCCGCACCGATGGCCTTGCGAAAGTCGGCTTCCGCGGGCTTGAGCTCGTCGGCGATCCGCATCTGGATGTCGAGCCAGCGGTGGTTCACCGAGCGCAGCTCGCAGGTCAGCACACCGTCCGGAAGCTCGGCCGTGTGTCGCGCGAAGCCTGTCATACTGTGTAACATTGGGATTCCCGGCCGGTTGATCCGCGCGCTGACCCAGGGTCTGCCAACAGGCCCCAGTCCCCGGCGTTTCATTGTCTTCCGCTCGGTGGGGCTAATTCTAACCCGATGCAAATCGAGTACGCGAAAGTCTCCGCGGTCGGGGACCGCCAGGACAACCAGGATCGCGCCGCGGTGATCGTCGCGCGCGACGCGGCGTTGATGCTGGTTTTCGACGGCATGGGCGGGCACTCGGACGGCGCGCGCGCCGCCGAGGTCGGCCTGAAGACGGTGGAGGCGATGTTCACGTCCTCCAAGCTGCCCATCTTCGACCCGCAGGGCTTCCTGTACATGGCGCTGGCGCGCGCGCACGACGAGGTGGTGCGCATCGGCGCCGACCTCGACGTCGATTTTCGTCCCCGCGCCACCTGCGCCGCCTGCCTCGTGCAGGAAGGCGGCTCGTGGTGGGGGCACGTGGGCGACAGCCGCATCTATCACATGCGCGACGGGCGCGTGCTGTCGCGCTCGCGGGATCACAGTCACGTGGAAGTGCTGATCCAGGAGGGTGCCATCAGCGAGGAGGAAGCGCTGGATCACCCGATGCGCAATTTCGTCGAATGCTGCATCGGCGGCGACGCCCCGGTGCCCGACATGAGCATCACGCGCAAGAAGCCGCTCCTCGCCGGGGACGTGCTGCTCGCGTGCAGCGACGGGCTGTGGTCGGGCATCACCGACGACGAGATCGCGGCGCTCTCGCGCACCGCCAACGGCGCGCTGGCGGAAGGCCTGAAGGCGCTCTCGCTCAAGGCCCTGGCCCGCAATTCGCCCTACAGCGACAACACCACCGGCACCGTGTTGCGGTGGCTGGGCCCCTGACATGGCGCACGACACGACACGGCCGAGCGGCAGGGCCGCGGACGAGATGCGCCCGGTGCGCTTCGTCACCGGGTTCACGCGTCATGCCGAGGGCAGCGTGCTGGCGGAGTTCGGCGACACCTGCGTCGTCTGCACGGCGAGCGTTGAGGACCGCGTGCCGGCCTGGCTCCGCGGCTCGCGCAGCGGCTGGGTGACCGCCGAATACGGCATGCTGCCGCGCGCGACCACCGAGCGGACCGCGCGCGAGGCGGTGCGCGGCCGGCAGGGCGGGCGCACCATGGAGATCCAGCGCCTGATCGGCCGCAGCCTGCGCGCCGCCACCGACCTCGAGGCGCTGGGCGAGCGCACGATCACGCTCGACTGCGACGTGCTGCAGGCCGACGGCGGCACGCGGACCGCCGCGATCAGCGGCGCGTGGGTCGCCCTGTCGCTCGCCTTGCGCCGGCTCATGGACGAGGGCCACATCCGAACCTACCCGCTCCACGGCCACATCGCCGCCGTCTCGGTCGGCATCTGGCGCGGGGTGCCGGTGCTCGATCTCGACTACGCGGAGGACGCCGAGGCCGAAACCGACATGAACGTCGTGATGAACGAGGCCGGGCGCTTCGTGGAAGTGCAGGGCACCGCGGAGGGCCACGCGTTCACCCGCGACGAGCTCGAGGTCCTGCTCGACCTCGCCACGCGCGGCATGCGCGACGTCGTCGCCGCGCAGGCGGAGGCGCTGGCCGGCGCGCGCTAGGACCCGGGGTCATGCGCATCGTCGTCGCCACCGGCAACGCCGGCAAGTTCGCCGAGATACGTGAGATTCTCGCGAACCTCGACGTCACCCTGGTGGCCCAGCGCGAGCTCGGCGTGTCCGCGCCCGAGGAAACCGCCGCGACCTTCGTGGAGAACGCGCTCATCAAGGCGCGCCACGCGGCGGCGGAGACCGGGCTGCCCGCCATCGCCGACGACTCGGGTCTGGTGGTCGCCGCGCTCGACGGCCGCCCGGGCGTGCATTCCGCGCGCTACGCCGGCCCGGAAGCGCGGGATCGCGACAACGTGGAGAAGCTGCTCGGCGAGCTCGACGGCGTCGAGCCGGCGCGCCGCGGCGCCCACTTCCACTGCGTCGCGGTGTTCCTGCGCGGGCCGTCCGACCCGGCGCCGCTGCTCGCCGAGGGGCGCTGGGAGGGGCGCATCACCGCGGCGCCGCGCGGGGAGGCCGGTTTCGGCTACGACCCGGTCTTCCTCGATCCCGTCCGCGGCCTGACTGCCGCCGAGATGTCCGCCGCGGACAAGAACGCGGCGAGCCACCGCGGGCAGGCTTTCCGCAGCCTCGCGGCGCGGCTGCTCGCGCACGGCGTGCTCCGGGCCGGGCCGTGAACGCCGGGCTGCCGCCGCTCTCCCTCTACGTGCACTTGCCGTGGTGCGTGAGCAAGTGCCCGTACTGCGATTTCAACTCGCACGTCGCGGGCCCGCGCATGGATCGCGAGCGCTACGTACGGGCGCTGCTCGCCGACCTCGCGGAGGAGGCGCCGCGCCTCGGCGGGCGGCCGGTCGTGAGCGTGTTCTTAGGCGGAGGGACGCCCAGCCTGTTCGCGCCGCACGAGATCGAGAAATTGCTGTCGGGCGTGCACGCCAGGCTCCGCCTCGTGCCGGACGTCGAGATCACGATGGAAGCGAATCCCGGCACCGTGGAGCGCGGGCGGCTCGCCGACTACCGCGCGGCCGGCGTCAACCGCCTGTCGCTCGGGGTGCAGAGCTTCGACGACGCCATGCTCGCCCGCCTCGGCCGCATTCACGACGCCGCCGACGTCCTCGCGGCGTGGCGTGAAGCGGAAGCTGCCCGTTTCGACGCGGTCAACCTCGATCTCATGTACGCGCTGCCGGGACAGGATGCGCACGCGGCGGCGGCCGATCTCCGCCACGCGCTGGCGCTCGCCCCCGCGCACCTGTCCTGGTACGAGCTCACGCTCGAGCCCAACACCCGCTTTCACGCGCGTCCGCCGCCCGACCTACCCGGGGAAGAGGAGGTCCTCGCGATGGAGGCGGCGGGACTGGCGCTGCTCGCCGGCGCCGGGTACGAGCGTTACGAGGTGTCGGCGTTCGCACGCCCGGGATTTCGCTGCCGGCACAACCTGAATTACTGGCAGTTCGGGGACTACGCGGGGATCGGTGCCGGCGCGCACGGGAAGCTCACGGCGGACGGCGGCGCCTGGCGGCGGGTGAAGCCGGCGCACCCGCGCGCCTACATGGAGGCGGCCGAGGCGGGCCGCTGGCCGCCCGCGGTGCGCGTCGAGCCCCGCGACCTCGCGTTCGAGTTCATGCTGAACGCGCTCCGGCTGCCGGCGGGCTTCGAGGAGGCCACGTTCACGGCGCGCACCGGGCTGCCGTTCGCGGCGGTCGCGGGCGCCGTGGCGCGGGCGCACGGCCTGGGGCTCATGGAGCGCCCGGCGGCCGGCCGGTGGCGGCCGACGGCCCGCGGCCTCGCCCTGCTGAACGACCTGCAGGCGATGTTCCTCCCCTCCGCGGAGGGGCGCCGGGCGGGGGCCGTGTAAAAATTACCGACTCAGTTTATGCACACCCGGCCCGGGCAGCCTGTAAAAGCCGGGCAATGTGCACCCCAATTGAGCAACGCGCTGCGGAATGGGGCGCAAGTAATTGACTTTGTTTAAATTAATTTTCTGGACACAAAATAGACATTTTAACGAGGCTGCTTTAAAAATCCCGACTTAGCCCCATCACTCAATCAGCTTCCACAGACTTATCCACAGGATTTGTGGATAAATGACGACGCTCCCGGGGCGCCTTGCGGGGGGTCGCGCCTTGCGTTTATGCTACGCGGCCTTTTGGCGAGGCGGCCCGTGCTCGCCGACGGAGATTTCTCATGAAGCCCGACATCCATCCCGAGTACAGCGAGATCAAGGTGACCTGCAGCTGCGGGAACGAGTTCGTGACGCGCTCGACGCTCGGGCGTGACCTGCACGTCGAAGTCTGCTCCGCCTGCCACCCGTTCTACACCGGCAAGCAGAAGATCGTCGACACCGGTGGCCGCGTGGACAAGTTCCGCCGCAAGTACGGCATGAGCCGCTGACCTCGAGGTCGCTCCGCCCGCCACCGGAAGACCCGATGTCCTGCCGCCGGGACGTGCGCCAGCCGTCGCGGGTGGCGTTCATTTGCGAGGGGTGCGCCCTTCCGGCAAGATGGATCGGCTTATGAAGAAGGACAGCTACACCCTCACGAGCCCCGACGGCAAGACCGCGGAGCTCCCGGTACGGAAGGGCAACCTCGGCCCCGACGTCATCGAAATCGGCAGCCTGTATCGCGACCAGGGCGTCTTCACTTACGACCCCGGCTATGCGTCGACGGCGGCGTGCGCGAGCGCGATCACGTTCATCGACGGCAAGGAAGGCGTGCTCCTTTACCGCGGCTACCCTATCGAGCAGCTCGCCGAGAAGTCGAGCTTCATCGAGGTCGCCTACCTGCTGCTCTACGGCGAGCTGCCGACCGAGGAGCAACTCGCGCGCTTCGACACCTCGATCCGCACGCACACCATGCTGAACGAGGGCATGCTGCGGTTCTTCAACGGCTTCCGCTACGACGCGCACCCGATGGCGATGCTGTCGGCGGTGGTGGGCTCGATGTCCGCCTACTATCACGACACGATGGACATCTACAACCCGGATGCCCGCGAGGTGTTCACGCACCGCATCATCGCCAAGCTGCCGACTATCGCCGCGGCGGCGTTCAAGCTCAGCATGGGGCAGCCGTTCATCTATCCGCGCAACGACCTCTCGTACTGCGAGAACCTGCTGCACATGTTCTTCGCAGTGCCGGCGGAGCCCTACGAGGTCAACAAGCTGACGGCCGAGGCCCTGGATCTCCTGTTCATACTGCACGCCGACCACGAGCAGAACTGCTCGACGTCGACGGTGCGCATGGCCGGGAGCTCGGGCGCGAACCCGTACTCGGCGATCGCGGCCGGCATCGCGGCGCTGTGGGGACCGGCGCACGGCGGGGCCAACGAGGCGGTCATCAAGATGCTGACCGAGATCGGCACCGCGTCGAACATCCCGAAGTTCATCGCGAAAGCCAAGGACCGCAACGATCCGTTCCGCCTGATGGGCTTCGGGCATCGCGTCTACAAGAACTACGATCCGCGCGCCACCATCATTCGCAGCATGTGCCACCGGGTCCTCGAGCAGTTGGGACGCACCAGCAACCCACTGTTCGAGCTCGCGCTCGAGCTCGAGGAGGTTGCGCTCAAGGACGAGTACTTCCTCGAGAAGAACCTGTACCCCAACGTCGATTTCTACTCCGGCATCATCTACCGCGCGCTCGGCATTCCCACCTCGATGTTCACCGTGATGTTCGCCATCGCGCGCACGGTCGGCTGGGTCGCCCACTGGCGGGAGATGATCACCGACCCCGAGGCACGCATCGCACGGCCGCGCCAGCTCTACACGGGCCCGGCGCGCCGCGACTACGTCCCCCTGGCCGAGCGCGCCGGCCCCGCTTAAGCGGCGCGCCCAGGGCGTGCCGGGCTAGGACTCGGCGAGGAGGTCGCGGACCGCGCGCGCGTCGGCGCGCCGCATCGGCTTGCCGTCGATGGGGCTGATCGGGGCCTGGCGCACGCCGTTCAGCGGGAACACGGTCGCCTCCACCGGCGTCTCCTGGTGCAGGAAGCGCAGCCCGCCGAACGTCTCCGCCCGGTCGCGGCGGCTCTTCAGGCGCCGCTCGTACAGCCGGTAGCTCACGCGCTGCTCGTCGAGGCGCATCGCGACCTGCTCGAAGGTGTCGGCGAACACGTGCAGGTTGACCGGCGAATGCGCCGCCGCCGTGCCGTGCAGCACGGGACCGACGAGCCGCGGCGCGAACGGTGCGAGCAGCTCCATGGCCGACAACGCCGCGCGGCGCAGCGTCCTGAGCGCGTCCGCGTGGCGGTCGCGCCCGAACAGCTCGAGGTGGGCGCTGACCGCGCGCTCGATCTCGGTGTTGTTCGGCAGCACGCCGCGCTCGCTCATGCCGAGGCGCTCCGCTGCCTTGCGCTTCGCGACGCGATAGTCCTGCACGCCCTGCTCGACGATGATCCGGGCAGCCTCCTGCGCCAGCACCTGGCGGGCGCGGTCGAATCCGATTGCGCTCTTCCTGCTCATCAGAATATCGGCTCCGCCGTCCCCCTGTCTTCGCTCTGGTTGAAGATGTCGCGGTGCGGGTCGGTGTACTCGCAGCGGGGCTCGTGCCCGACCCGGAACTTCTCGAACATCACGTCCTCGATGGCGTCGGTTGCGCTCGCCGGGCAGCCCGTGCGCTTGTTGATGCGCACGTTGACCATGCCTTCGGGCATCGGCATCGCCGCCGGCGGCGTGCCTTCCAGCGCGATGCGCATGAACTCGATCCAGAGCGGCAGCGCGGTGGCGGATCCCTGCTCGCCGGGGCCGAGCGGCTGCGGGTTGTCGTAGCCCACCCACGCCACCGCCGAGATCGTGCCGTTGAACCCGGCGAACCAGGCGTCGCGCTGGTCGTTCGACGTGCCGGTCTTGCCGGAGAGATCGCTGCGGCCGAGGACGCGCGCGCGCCGGCCCGTGCCGGAGCGGATCACGTCGCGCAGCATGTCCTGGATGAGGTAGGCGTTCTGCGGGCTGATCACCCGCGGGGCGACGTTGACGTCGGCGAAGAGCTCGGGCGCCTCGTTGGCATCCGGCCGGTAGGATTCGCCGAGCTCCGCCATCTGCTCCAACGTCAGGCCGGTTTCGGCGGCATCGCGGAGGAGCGGCGTCCCGCCCGCGTCCTCCAGCGCCACGGTCTCGACGACCGGTGCCGGGCGGCGCCGCGCCCGCGCGCGCTCGTCGATCTCGCAGCGGCGGCACACGATCGCCGGGTCCGCGCGATACAGCACTTCCCCCTCGGCCGACAGGATCGAGTCGATCACGTACGGCTTCACGGCATAGCCGCCGTTCGCGAACACCGCATAAGCCTGCGCCATGTCGAGCGGGGTGGCGTTGCCGCCGCCCAGCGCGAGCGAGCCGTTGTACGGCAGGGCGGCGGGGCCGAAGCCGAACTTCTCGATGTGGCGCACCGCGTTGCCGATGCCCGTGTGGTTGAGCAGGAGGCGCACGGTCGCGAGGTTCAGGGAGTGCACCAGCGCCTCGCGCAGCCGCTGCTCGCCGTAGAAGCGGCCGGTGTAGTTCAGCGGCCGCCACACGGCCTCGAGCTCGGAGGAGCGGATGAACACCGGGGCGTCGAGCAGGATGGTCGCCGCCGTGTTGCCCTGCTCCAGCGCCGCCGAGTAGATGAACGGCTTGAACGCGGAGCCCGGCTGCCGGGCCGCCTGCGTCACGCGGTTGTACTTGCTGATCGAGAAATCGAAGCCGCCCGCGAGGCTCGTGATCGCGCCGTCCATGGGATCGAGCGACACGATGGCCGCCTGTGCCGCCGGCACCTGCGCCAGCGCCCAGGTGCCGCGGGTCGTGGGCATCACGTAGACGATGTCGCCGGGCGCCAGCACGTCGGCGACCGTCTGCGGCGCCGGCCCGCGCGTCGACTGGTCGATGTAGGGCGCCGCCCAGGAGATGCCGTTCCACGGCAGCTTGAGCGGAGTCCCGTCCTGCAGCGCGACGCTGGCGCTGTTGTCCTCGTGGAGGCCGGTCACGATCGCGACCGACAGGCCGCCGGGATTGCCGTACTCGGCCAGCCTGAGCCGGATTTCTTCCGGCCACTCTTCGTACGGCCGCGAGAGCGTCTCCGGCGGGACGTCCACGTGCGCGATCGGACCGCGGTAACCGCGCCGGCGCGTGAACTCCAGGAGCCCGTTGCGCAGCGCGTACACCGCGCCCTCCTGGAGCTTTGAATCCAGCGTCGTGACCACCTTGAAGCCGGCGGAGTAAGCGTCCTCGCCGTAGCGCGATACCATCTCGCGCCGCACCATTTCCGCCACGTACGGCGCTTCGAGCTCGGTCGCGGTGCCGTACAGGCGCGACTCCATCGGGTAGCTCATCGCGGACTGGTACTCGGTGCGCTCGATGTAGCCGAGGTCCAGCATGCGTCCCAGCACGTAGTTGCGCCGCATGAGGGCGTTGGACGGGCTGCGCACCGGGTTGTACTCGGACGGCGCCGGCAGCACCCCCGCGAGCGTCGCGGCCTCGGCCACGTTGATCTGCTGCAGCGACTTGCCGAAGTACACCTGCGCCGCGGCCGCGACCCCGTAAGCCCGCTGGCCGAAGAACATCTTGTTGACGAACAGCGCGAAGATCTCTTCCTTCGTGAACTCCTGCTCGATCTTCCACGCGAGGAACGCCTCGCGCAGCTTGCGCACCAGGGTCGGGTCGCGCGTGAGGAAATAGTCGCGGGCGAGCTGCTGGGTGATGGTGCTGCCGCCGCCGGCGCTGATCGAGCCGGTGCGCAGCAGGCCGAGACCGGCCCGCAGGATACCGCGGTAGTCGACCCCGGGATGCCGGAAGAAGCGCTGGTCCTCGGCGGCGACGAACGCGTGCACGACGAACGGCGGCAGGTCGTCGTAGCCGACGAGGATGCGCCGCCGTTCCCCGATCTCCTCGATCAGCCGCCCGTCGCGGCTGTAGATCCTGAGCGGGATCTGCAGCGGGATCTCGCGGATGGTGTCGGCCTGGGGCAGCCCGGGCGCGACATAGTAATAGGCGCCGATCACGGCGGCGGCGATGCCGAGCACGCCCGCGGCGCCGAGGCCGCCGAGCAACGCGGCCCACCTCAGCCAGCGCCGCCAGGCCCGGCGCTCCCTGCCGCCTTGCTCCCTGCTTCCGTTCACCTTGTCGTCCCGTGTTGCGCTGCCCGGGTCGCGCCACGGCAGCAAAGGAAGGAATGCCCGGGTTCATGATAGCGAGGCGCGCCGCCGCTTGTCAGCGCCGCGTTCCGCACGGATTTGCCCGTCGACGGCCGGTCCCGAACCTGCAATGATCGCGTCCCCGGGGGCAAGCGACCGGCTTGGGACACCGCGCGGGGGCCTTCTGGGGGAGCCCCGGCATTCATGCTGCAACAGCCAACCAGTTCACGGAATGGGGGGTGAACCCGGCATTACCATATGTCACGTCGGATCGAGAGCAAGCTCACGTTTTATTTAACATTTTGTTGATATATAGTTAAATCGATCTGCTCAGGTCCGAACAATAATTGGCGCGCAAGTCGCTGACCTACAAGGATAAAGCACCGTGCTGTTCCGCAAGAAACGCGTTCCGCTCCTGGGCCTGGACATCACGACCTCCTCGGTCAAGCTGATCGAGCTTTCGCAAAGCGGCAAACGCTACCGGGTGGAAGCGTATGCGGCCGAGCCGACCCCCCCGAGCTCCGTCAACGAGAAGGCGATCGTGGACGCCAAGGCCGTCGGGGAAGCCATCCGCCGCGCCGTGAAGCGTTCCGGGGCCAAGGCCACGGACGCCGCGGTCGCGATCTCCGGCGACGCCGCGATCACCAAGGTCATCCAGATGCCGGCCAGCCTGTCGGAGCGCGACCTCGAAGGGCAGGTCGAGATCCAGGCGGACCAGTACATCCCCTTCCCCATGGAAGAGGTGAGCTTCGATTTCGAGGTCATTGGCCCGAACGCCAACGATCCCGAGATGATGGACGTGCTGCTCGTCGCCACGCGCACCGAGAACGTGGAGCAGCGCCAGGCGGCGGTCGCGGCGGCGGGCCTCAAGACGCAGATCGTGGACGTCGAGGCGTTCGCGCTCGAGAACGCCTGCCAGCTCCTGTCGCACCAGATTCCGGACGGCGGCATCGGCCAGTCCGTCGCCATCGTCGACATCGGCGCGAGCAGCACGACGTTTTCCGTGCTGCAGGATCTCAAGGTCATCTACACGCGCGACTTTGCCTTCGGCGGGCAGCTCCTCACCGAGGAGATCATGCGCACCTACGGCCTCAGCATGGAGGACGCCGGGCGCGCGAAGAAGCAGGGTGGCCTGCCGAGCAACTACCAGCCGGAAGTGCTCGAGCCGTTCGTCGACGACATGACGCAGCAGGTCAGCCGCTCGCTGCAGTTCTACCTCGCCTCCGGCGGCGGGCGCGAGCAGCCGGACATGATCCTCGTCTGCGGCGGCTGCGCGAACATCCCCGGCATCGCGGACGTGATCTCGAGCCGGGTGGGGATTCCGACGGAGGTGGGTGATCCGCTCGGGCAGATGAAGATCTCGTCTAAGGCGAAGTCGCAAGGCGTGCACAAGGACGCGACGGCGCTCCTGACCGCGTGCGGGCTCGCGCTCCGCAGCTTCGACTAGCCACTTTCACGGGGCGGCACAGACATGCCACGCATCAACCTACTTCCCTGGCGCGAGGCGGAGCGCAAGCGGCGCCAGCGCGACTTCCTGATCGCCACGGGCGGAGCGGTCGTCGCCGCGATCGCCGTCGCAGGGCTGGTCGCGTTCGGGTACTCGCAGATGATCGACCACCAGAACGCGCGCAACGCCAGGCTCAAGGCGGAGATCGCCGAGCTCGACAAGAGCATCAAGGAGATCGACGGGCTGGAGGCGCAGAAGGCGCGGCTGCTCGCGCGCATGGAGATCATCGAGCAGCTCCAGAAGAGCCGCCCGGAGATCGTGCACCTGTTCGACGAGATCACCCGCCAGCTTCCCGAGGGCGTTTATCTCACCAGCATGCGGCAGAGCGGGTCGTCGGTGCAGGTCACGGGCGTCGCGCAGTCCAGCACCCGCGTGTCGGCGCTGATGCGCCGCATCGACGGCTCGGAGTGGCTCGCCGACCCGAACGTGGAGCAGATCCAGACCACCGATCGCGGCCCGGCGCGCCAGAGCAATTTCACCGTGACGATGAAGCAGGTCAGCAAGAGCGACGACGGGACGGAGGACGCGGGATGAACCTCATCGAGGAGCTCAAAGCGCTCGACGTCAACGACATCGGCCGCTGGCCGCTCGCCTTCCGGCTGGCGGTGATCGCCATCGTCTTCTTCGTCGTGCTCGGCGTCCTGATCTGGTACATGATCGTCAAGGACCGGGCACCGCAGCTCGAGCGCGCGCGGCAGGAGGAGCAGACGCTCAGGGTCGCGTTCGAGAGCAAGCAGCGCAAGGCGGCGAACTACGACCGCTACAAGGAGCAGCTCGCCGAGATCGAGCAGTCGTTCGGCACGATGCTCAGGCAGCTTCCGGGCGAGACGGAGATCCCGAGCCTCATCGTCGACATCTCCCAGACCGGGCTCGCCGCGGGTCTCCAGGAGAAGCTGTTCCAGCCGCAGGCGGAGATCCCGAAGGACTTCTACGCCGAGAAGCCGATCAAGATCGTGCTGTCCGGCGGATACCACGAGATTGCGAACTTCGTGAGCGGAGTGGCTTCGCTGCCGCGCATCGTGACGCTGCACGACATCAGCATCACGCCGGAAAACCAGCAACGCTTCGACGAGCTGCAGATGGAAGTCACGGCGAAGATCTATCGCTATCTCGAACAGGGAGCGCAATAGCCATGAAGGCCGGATCTCGCATGCTCATGCCGGTGCTCCTTGCCGCGAGCCTGGGCCTCGTCGGTTGTGCCGGCGACATGGACGACCTCGATCGTTACATCAACGAAGTGAAAGCGCGGCCGGGCGGGCGGATCGAGCCCCTGCCCGAGATCACGCCGTACGAGAGCTTCGTCTACGTGGCGGACCGCGAGGGCCTGCGCTCGCCATTCGTGCCGGACACGCCGCAGACGGCGGCCGGGCAGGCCAATACGACCCGCCCCGATCGGGACCGCAGCCGGGAGTTCCTCGAGCAGTTCCCGCTCGACACGCTTTCGATGGTGGGCACCCTCGAGATGGCCAACACGAGGTACGGGCTCGTGCAGACGCAGGACGGCCTGATTCACCGGGTGGTGCCGGGCAACTACCTGGGTCAGAACGACGGACGGATCGTTGCGATCACGGATTCGGAGATCCGGCTCATCGAAATCATATCGGACGGGATAGGCGGATACCTCGAAAGGGAAGCCGCAATCAGTCTCTCGGACTGACGCCCGCACAAAGGGAGAATTGGGAATGACGCTCAAAGTCAAGTCGGCGACCGGCACAGCCGTCCGGCGCAAGGTCGTGTCGCTGGCCATCGTGGCGCAGGCGCTGCTCGCCCTCGCGGGCCTGGAGGCCCGCGCGCAGGCCACGAACCGCCTCCAGGACATCCAGGTCCAAAGCCTCCCCGGGCAGCGCGTGGAGCTCAAGCTGGTCACCAGCGGCACCGCTCCCGAACCGCTCTCGTTCACGATCGAGAACCCGGCGCGCATCGCGCTCGACCTGCCGGATACGTCCCTCGGGACGGCCGCGCGCCGCCGCGACGTGAACCTCGGCCCGCTCGATACCGTGCTCGCGGCAGAGGCCAACGGGCGTACGCGCGTCGTCCTGAACCTCGACAAGATGGTGGCGTACGAGACCCGGCGCAGCGGCAACACGATCACGGTCACGCTCGGCGCCGAGGGCAGCCTCGCCGAGCAGGCGACCTTCCCCGGCGAGAGCCGCGCCCCGCGCTCCTTTGCGACCAGCGGCGTCCGGGCGATCGAGAACGTCGATTTCCGCCGCACTCGCGAGGGCGGCGGCCGGGTCGTCGTGACGCTGACCGATCCGTCGACGCCGGTCGACATCCGCCAGGAGGGCGGCCGGGTGGTGGCCGTGTTCTCGGATACCACGCTGCCGAACGAGCTGATGCGCCGCCTGGACGTCACCGATTTCGCAACGCCGGTGACGACCGTCGACACGATGCGGGCCAACCGCGACACGCGCCTGGTGATTTCGGCCGCCGGCGAGTACGAGCAGCTCGCCTACCAGTCCGACAACGAGTTCACGATCGAGGTGACCCCGGTCAGGCGAGAGGAGGTGCGCTCCAGCGTTTTCTCCGAAAGCAAGGAATACACTGGCCAGCGCCTGACGCTGAACTTCCAGGACATCGAGACCCGCGCGGTCCTGCAGCTCCTCGCCGAAACCTCGGGGCGCAACATCGTGGTGTCCGACACCGTGCAGGGGAACGTGACCCTGCGCCTGCGCAACGTCCCCTGGGACCAGGCCCTCGACATCGTCATGACGACCAAGGGCCTCGACATGCGGCAGAACGGCAACGTGATCATCGTCGCGCCGGCCGAGGAGATCGCGGCGCGCGAGACGGCCGACCTCGAGGCACGACAGGCGATCCAGGAGCTCGAGCCGCTGTACTCGGAGTTCATCCAGGTGAACTACGCCAAGGCCAGCGAGCTCGCGACGCTCATCAGCGGCAGCCAACGCTCGCTGCTCTCCGACCGCGGCACGGTCTCGGTCGACCAGCGCACCAACACGCTCCTGGTACAGGACACGGCCGCCCAGCTTCGGGAGATCCGCCGCCTGGTCGAGACGCTGGACGTGCCGATTCGCCAGGTGCTGATCGAGTCGCGCATCGTCATCGTCAACGACGACCTGTCGCGTGACCTGGGCGTGCGCCTCGGGCTCACTGCGTTCCGGGAGAACAGCAGCGACGGCGTGACGGTCATCTCGGGCAGCGGCCAGGGCACCGACACGATGATCGGCTCCGCGCTCGACAACCTCGCCAACAACGGCACGATCTTTCCGATCCAGCTCCCCACGCTGCAGAACCGGTACAACGTGAACGTGCCGATCGCGAACCCCGCGGGGCGGTTCTCGCTCGCGGTGCTCGAGACCGATTACCTGGTGGACCTCGAGCTCACCGCGCTGGAGGCCGAGGGCCGGGGCGAGATCGTCTCCACGCCGCGCGTGATCACGGCGAACCAGAAGGAGGCCCGCATCGAGCAGGGCGTCGAGATCCCGTACCAGGAGGCGGCATCGTCGGGTGCCACCACCACCCAGTTCAAGAAGGCCGTCTTGAGCCTCACGGTGACCCCGCAGATCACGCCGGACAACAACGTGATCCTGGACCTGCTGGTCAGCAACGACACCGTGGGCGACCTGGTCGCGAGCGCGACCGGCGGCTTCGTGCCGAGCATCGACACCCGCGAGGTGGAGACCCAGGTGCTCGTGGGCGACGGCCAGACCGTGGTGCTGGGCGGCATCTTCGAGACGGAGCGCCGCGAGACGATCACCAAGGTGCCGCTGCTCGGCGACATCCCGGGCGTCGGCAACCTGTTCAAGTCACGGCAGAACGTGGCGAACAAGGCCGAGCTCCTGATCTTCGTGACGCCGAAGATCCTGACGGAAGGCTCCAACATCTACTAGGCTCGACGCCGGCAGTGCGCTGCCGCCCTGTCCCGGGCGGCAGCGTGCTTCTCCCCCGGTCCGGGGCGCCGGCTCCCGCACCTGCCGCCGGCCTCCGCCGACGGCATCCGGAAACGCGGGTGCAGCAGGACGATCTTGATGCGATGACGCCGCCCAGAAACCTGTTCCTGATAGGGCCGATGGGCGCGGGCAAGTCGGCCGTCGGCCGCCAGCTCGCCAGGATGCTCGGTCTCGATTTCGTCGACAGCGACGAGGAGGTCGAGCGCCGCACCGGCGTCGACATTCCCTTCATCTTCGAGAAGGAAGGCGAGGCGGGCTTCCGCCGCCGCGAGGCCGCCGTGATCGACGAGCTGACGCAGCGGCAGGGTATCGTGCTGGCGACCGGCGGCGGCGCCATCCTCGACCCCGACAGCCGCAGCCGGCTCGGCGCCCGCGGGTTCGTCATCTACCTGCACGCGAGCGTCGAGCAGCAGCTCGAGCGCACCAGCAAGGGACGCGAGCGGCCGTTGCTCGAGAACCGGCCGCGGGCCAAGGTGCTGGCGGAGCTGATGGAAGTCCGCGAGCCGCTGTACCGCGAGATCGCCGACCTCGTCGTGGAGACCGACGGCCGCCGCGTGCAGGCCGTGGCGCGCGAGATCGCCGACGCGCTGTAGGCGCGCCGCGCGCGACCCGTCCGGGACGCCGCGACCGTATATCATGTAGCTTGCTTCGAACCCTCGAACGGAGGCCGCGTTGCAGCCGTCCTTCACGATCACGGTCGAGCTCGGCGAGCGCCGTTACCCGATCTTCATCGGCCGCGGCCTCGCCGGCGCCTTCGACCTCGCGCCGTACCTCGCCGGAGGTGCCTGCCTCGTCGTGACCGACGAGACCGTGGGCCCGCTGTGGCTCGACCGGGTCCGCGGCAGCCTGCCGGCACACACGGAGTCGCTCGCCCTGCCGGCCGGCGAAAGCCACAAGACGGCGGCCACCGCCTGGCGCGTGATCGACGCGCTCGCGGCGATGCGCGCCGGCCGCGATGCGAGCGTGGTGGCGCTCGGGGGCGGCGTGGTTGGCGACATCGCGGGTTTCGCGGCGGCCTGCTACATGCGCGGCGTCGCCTTCGTGCAGGTTCCGACCACGCTGCTCGCGCAGGTGGATTCCTCCGTGGGCGGCAAGACCGGCGTCAACCATCCCGCGGGCAAGAATCTCGTGGGTGCCTTTCACCAGCCCCGTGCCGTGCTCATCGACACGGACGTGCTCGGGACGCTGCCGGATCGCGAGCTCGTGGCGGGACTCGCCGAGGTGATCAAGCACGCCGTGATCGCGGACGCGGAGTTCTTCGACTGGCTCGAGGCGCACATGGACGAGCTGCTCGCGCGCTCACCGGGGGCGCTCGCGCACGCGATCCGGCGTTCCTGCGAGATCAAGGCCGCCGTCGTGGCCGCCGACGAGCGCGAGGCAGGAAGCCGGGCGCTGCTCAACTACGGTCACACGTTCGGGCATGCGATCGAGAACGTGCAGGGTTACGGCGAATGGCTGCACGGCGAGGCGGTGGCGGCGGGCATGGTCATGGCCGCCGAGCTGAGCGGCGTGGACGAGGCCGAGCTCTCCCGCCTGCGTGCGCTGCTCGAGCGTGCCGGCCTGCCCACCGCACCGCCGGAGGGCGCACGCGGCAAGCTCGCCGACGCCATGGGCATGGACAAGAAGAACCGCCGCGGGGAGCTGCGCTTCGTGCTGCTCGAGCGCCTCGGACGGGCGGTGGTCGGCCGGCCGCATTCGCCGGCGCGCCTCGCCAAGATCCTCGCGCCGTGAGCGGCGTCCGGTCCGCGGGACCCGGCGGGCTCGCGCCCTATGCCGCCTGCGAGTCGAAGAGCCGCGGCCGGCGCTTCCCGGAGCCGGCCCCCGCCTGGCGCGGCGAATACCAGCGGGACCGTGACCGAGTCGTGCATTCGACGGCGTTCCGGCGGCTCGTCTACAAGACCCAGGTGTTCGTCAATCACGAGGGCGACCTGTACCGCACCCGGCTCACGCATTCGCTCGAGGTCGCGCAGATCGGGCGCACGGTGGCGCGCGCGCTCGGCCTGAACGAATCGCTGACCGAGGCGATCTGCCTCGCCCACGACCTCGGGCACACGCCGTTCGGCCACGCCGGGCAGGACATGCTGAACGCGTGCATGCGGGATTACGGCGGCTTCGAGCACAACCTGCAGTCGCTGCGGCTCGTCGACGAGCTCGAGCATCGCTACGCCGAGTTCCGCGGGCTGAACCTCATGTTCGAGACGCGCGAGGGGATCCTCAAGCATTGCTCGGTGCGCAACGCACGCGCGCTCGGCGACGTCGGCCGCCGCTTCCTCGAGCGCCGGCAGCCGAGCCTCGAAGCGCAGCTCGCGAACATCGCCGATGCCATCGCCTACAACAACCACGACGTCGACGACGGCTGCCGCGCCGGCCTGCTCTCGATCGAGCAGCTCCGCGCGGAGCCGCTCTTCGGCGACCAGTTCGACGAGGTGCGCCGGCGCTGGCCGCGACTCGACGACAAGCGCCTGCTGCACGAGATCATCCGGCGCATGATCAATCGCCTGGTCGGCGACCTCATCGAGACCACCCGGCGCGAGCTGGAGCAGGTGCAGCCCGCCTCCATCGAGGACGTGCGCAACGCGGGCAGGCCGCTGGTCCGCTTCAGCGACGAGGTTCACGAGCAGCACGTGCGCCTCAAGCGATTCCTGAACGACAACCTCTACAAGCACCCGAAGGTGCGGGTCATGACGGAGCGCGCGCAGGAACAGGTGCGCGACCTCTTCGAGCGCTACTTCGCGGAGCCCGGGGAAATGGCGCCGGACTTCAGCGGCCCGGCGACGGCCCCCGGCATCGACGACGCGCGCCGCGCGCGCATCGTGGCGGACTACATCGCCGGCATGACCGACCGCTTCGCGATCAAGGAGCACGAGCGCCTGTTCCCGTGAGCGCCACGGAGCGGCAGCCGGCGGTCGCGGCCGGAGGCTGCTAGAATGCGCGGTCCCGTCGCAGAGGAGGCTCGAACGACATGACCGCCATCCCGGCCAGGGACCGCCTCATCTTCGCCATGGACGTCCCGGACGTCGCGCGGGCCCGCGCGCTCGCCGAAGAGCTGGGCGACGCCGTCACTTTCTACAAGCTCGGCCTCGAGCTGCTCATGAGCGGCGGCTACTTCGAGCTGCTCGAATGGCTGCTGGCGCGCGATAAGCAGGTATTCGCGGACCTGAAGCTGTTCGACATCCCGGCGACCGTCGCCGCCGCCGTGCGCGGCCTGCGGGACCGGGGCGCCACGTTCGTGACGGTGCACGGCAACCAGTCGATCATGGAAGCGGCCGCGGCGAACAAGGGCGACCGGCTGAAGGTGCTGGCGGTGACCGTGCTCACGAGCCTCGACCGCGGCGACCTCGATGATCTCGGCTTCGAATGCGACGTCGAGGCGCTGGTGCTGTCGCGCGCACGGCGCGCGCTGGAGGCGGGCTGCGACGGCGTGATCTCCTCGGGGCTCGAAGTGGCGAAGCTGCGCGAGCAGGTCGACCGCCGGCTCATCGTGGTCACGCCGGGCATACGCCCCGTGGACAACGTCGAGACCTCGGACCAGAAGCGCGTGATGTCGGTGAGCGACGCGTTCGCGAACGGTGCCGACTACATCGTGGTCGGCCGGCCGATTCGCGACGCCGCGAGCCCGCGCGCCGCGGCCGAGGCCATCCAGGCGACCATCGCCGGCTGCTTCCCATGAGCCGCACCCTCGAGAACGACCTGCTCGTGCGCGCGCTGCTGCGCGAGCCCGTGCCGCGCACGCCCGTGTGGATCATGCGCCAGGCCGGCCGCTACCTCCCCGAGTACCGCGAGGTGCGGGCCAGGGCCGGCGATTTCATGACCCTGTGCCGCACGCCGGAGCTGGCCTGCGAGGTGACCCTGCAGCCGCTGCGGCGCTTCGCGCTCGATGCCGCGATCCTGTTCTCCGACATCCTGGTGATCCCCGACGCGATGGGGCTCGGCCTCTTTTTCGTCGAGGGCGAGGGGCCGCGCTTCCGCGAGCCCGTGCGCTCGGCGTCGGCCATCCGCCGGCTCGGCGTGCCGGACCCGGCCGACGACCTGGGTTACGTCCTCGACGCGGTGCGCCTCGTGCGCGCCGAGCTCGGCTCGAAAGCGCCGCTGATCGGCTTCGCCGGCAGCCCGTGGACGGTGGCGACCTACATGGTCGAAGGCGGCGCCAGCCGCGAGTTCGGGGCGATCCGCGCGCTGGCGGCGGAGAATGCCGCTGCGCTGGAGCACCTGCTCGGCGTGCTGGCCCGCGCTACCACCGACTACCTCAACGCCCAGGTCGCCGCCGGGGTCGATGCCGTCATGGTGTTCGACACCTGGGGCGGCGTGCTCCCGCCCGACGAGTACCGGCGCTTCTCGCTGTCGTTCATGCAGCGCATCGTCGACGGTTTGACCCGGGAAGCGGAGGGCCGGCGCGTCCCGGTCATCCTGTTCACCAAAGGGGCGGGGCCGCTGCTCGGGGACATGAGCCGCACGGGCTGCGACGCGCTGGGTGTCGACTGGACCACCGATCTCGCGACCGCGCGCGAGCTCACCGAAGATCGCGTCGCGCTGCAGGGGAACCTCGATCCGGCCGTCCTCAAGACCTCGCCCGCGGAGATCGAGGCGGGTGTCGCGCGCGTGCTCGAGAGCTACGGTCGCGGCCCCGGCCACGTGTTCAATCTCGGCCACGGCATCACGCCCGACGTGCCGCCGGAGCACGTCGAGGTGCTGGTGGAGGCGGTGCACCGGCTGAGCCCCGCCTGGCACTGATCCCGCCGCAGGAGCGAGCACCGCTCGCGACCGAACGGTGGCACCGCCTCGATTCCCGCCGAGAGGGCATCCCCGGCCAGGCTCCGCCTCGGTAGCGTGTTCCGTGGGCTGCTACGCGTCGCGCAGCGCGCGGCGCAGGATCTTGCCGACGTTGGACTTGGGCAGCTCGTCGCGGAACTCGATGGCCTTCGGGACCTTGTAACCCGTGAGGTTCTTGCGGCAGTGCGCGAGGATGGCTTCCTCGGTCAGTGAATCGTCGGCGCGCACGACGAACAGCTTGACGACCTCGCCGGAGTGCTCGTCCGGTATGCCGACAGCGGCCACCTCGCGCACGCCCGGCAACTCCGCCACCACGGCCTCGATCTCGTTCGGATACACGTTGAAGCCGGAGACGAGGATCATGTCCTTCTTGCGATCCTCGATGAAGATGAATCCGCGCTCGTCCATCCGCCCGACGTCCCCGGTGCGCAGCCAGCCGCCGGGCAACATCACTTTCTCCGTCTCTTCCGGCGCTTTCCAGTAGCCCTCCATCACCTGCGGGCCGCGGATGCAGATCTCGCCGACCTGCCCGAGCGGCACGTCCCGGCCGTCGTCGTCGCAGATGCGCACGTCGGTGGACGGCAGCGGCAGGCCGATCGAGCCGGTGAACTCCTCGATGTGTAGCGGGTTGACGATCGCGCCCGGGGAGGTTTCCGTGAGCCCGTAAGCTTGCACGATCGAGTTGCCGGTGACGCGCCGCCACTTCTTCGCGACCGCTTCCTGCACCGCCATGCCGCCGCCGATCGTCAGCCGCAGCGAGCTGAAATCGAGATCCGCGAAGCCCGGCGTCTCCAGCAGCGCCGCGAACAGCGTGTTGACGCCCGTGAAGTAATGGAAGCGGTGCTTCCCGAGCTCCTTCACGAACCCGGGGAAATCGCGCGGGTTCGTGATCAGCACGCTTTCGCCGCCCTTTGCAGCCATGCCGAGGCAGTTACTCTGCAGCGAGAAGATGTGGTAGAGCGGCAGCGCCGTGATCACCACGATGCGCTCTATGCCCTCGAAGATGTCGCCCTTCCAGGCCTCCGTCTGCGCGATGTTGAACACGATGTTGCGATGGCTCAGCATCGCGCCTTTCGCCGGACCGGTCGTGCCGCCGGTGTACTGGAGGAACGCGAGATCGGCGTAGCCGAGCTCGACCGGCTCGAGCGTATGGCGGCGCCCGCGCTTCAGCGCCGCCGGCCAGCGGACGCTGCCCGGCAGGCTCCAGTCCGGTACCCGTTTCTGCACGTGCTTCACGACGAAATCGACGATCCAGCCCTTCGGCTTCCGCAGCAGGTCGCCCAGCCGCGTCGTCACGACGTGCTCCACGGCCGTGTCCGGCAGGACCTCCTGCAGCACGTGCGCGAAGTTCTCGAGGATGACGATGCAGCGCGCGCCGGAATCGACGAGCTGGTGCTTCAGCTCGCGCGCGGTGTACAGCGGATTGACGTTGACGACGACCAGCCCCGCACGGAACGCCCCGACCAGCGCGACGGGATACTGCAGCACGTTGGGCAGCATGATCGCGATGCGCTCGCCCTTGACGAGCCCCAGCTCCTTCTGCAGGTAAGCTCCGAACGCCGCCGAAAGCTCGTCGAGCTCCCGGTAGGTGAGCACCGTGCCGAAGTTGCTGTACGCCGGCCGCTCGGGAAATTCCGCGAACGCCTGCTCGAAGACGTCGCGCACGGAACGCCACGGCGGCGTCGGCACCGTGGCGGGAATGCCCTCGGGATAGGAGTCGAGCCAGATCTTCTCGACCGTGACCGGATTCTTCATTGTAAGGCCCGCCTCCCCCTGCGGCCCGTCATTGCGCCGATCGCCCTGATACCTGCAACGATTCCAGCGCCGCCTTTATGGCGGGCCATGCATTCTCGAGCAGCACTTCCTGCGCCTGCTCGTTGGGATGGATCCGGTCGTCCTGCATCAGTGCCTCGTCGAGCGCCACGTCCTGCATGAAGAACTCCACCCAGGGCACGTCCAGCTCGGCGGCAAGCTCCCGGTACACATCCTCGAACGCCCGAGTATACCGTGGCCCGTAATTCGGCGGGATGCGGATGCCGAGCAGCACCACGCCGGCACCGCGGGCCCGCGATTTCTCGATGATCGTGCGCAGGTTGTCCTTGATGCGCGCCGGCGGAAAGCCCCGCAGCCCGTCGTTTCCGCCGAGCTCGAGGATCACGAGCGCCGGCGCGAAGCGGGAGAGGGCGTCGTCGATGCGGGCGGCACCGCCCTCCGTGGTCTCGCCGGTGATGCTGGCGTTCACCACCCGATGTTCGTAACCTTGTTCGACCAGCCGCTCCTGCAACAAAGCCGGCCAGGACCGGTCGACGTCCATGCCATACCCCGAGCTCAGGCTGTCGCCGAACACGAGCACGGTCGGCGGCTCCGCCATGGCGGCGGCACCCAGCAAGGTCAACAGGGAAAGAAGATAGCGCATGTCGAACCGGTCTAGTGAACAGTCTGGAGCGGGCTCCCCGGTGGATTCCGTGCTCGCGGCCCGCAACGTGAGCAAACAGGTTAGCAGTCCCGAAGGCGATCTGACCATTCTGGCGGACGTGTCGTTCAGCATCGCGCCGGGCGAATCCGTGGCGGTCGTCGGCCCCTCCGGTGCGGGCAAGTCGACGCTGCTCGCCCTGATGGCGGGGCTGGACGTGCCGACTTCCGGCACGATCTGGCTGAACGGCTCGGACCTGACGGGTCTCGACGAGGACGGACGGGCGCTCGTGCGCGCGGCGCACGTCGGGTTCGTGTTCCAGTCGTTTCACCTCGTGCCGTCGCTGACGGCTCTCGAGAACGTCATGCTGCCGCTCGAGCTGGCCGGCGCGCGCGATGCGGAAACGCGGGCGCGCGCGGTGCTGGACCAGGTCGGCCTGACCGAGCGGGCGCGCCACTACCCGTCCCAACTCTCCGGCGGCGAGAAGCAGAGAGTCGCCATCGCGCGGGCATTCGCGACCGAGCCCGCGGTCCTGTTCGCGGACGAGCCCACCGGCAACCTCGACAGCCGCACCGGGCGCAACGTGATCGACCTCATGTTCGAGATGAACCGCCGTGCCGCGACGACGCTCGTGCTCGTGACGCACGACCGGGCGCTGGCCTCGCGCTGCGAGCGCGAGCTGACGCTCGAAGCCGGGCGTCTCGTCGCGGACACGAGATCCGAGGCGGCATGAAGGCAATCCTCTACGCCTGGCGCAGCTTCGGGCGCGAGATCCGCTCCGGGGAGCTGCTCGTGCTGCTCGCCGCCGTCGCGCTCGCGGTCGCGGCGCTCACCGCGGTCGGGTTCCTGACGGACCGCATCGGCCGCGCGGTCGACAGGCAGGCGAACGAGATCCTGGCCGCGGACCTGCGCCTGCGCTCGCCGAAACCCATCCCCGACGAGTGGCGCGAAACGGCGGCGGCGCACGGGCTCACGACCGCCGACACGCAGAGCTTCCCCTCCGTGGTTTTCTTCGGCGAGGAGAGCGCGCTCACGAGCATCAGGGCGGTCAGCGAGCACTACCCGTTGCGTGGCGAGGTCAGGGTCGCCGATCGCCTGTTCGGGCCGGAGCGCGTCGCAGAGGGCATTCCGGAGCGCGGCACGGTGTGGGCCGATGCCGCGCTGCTCGCGCGGCTCGGGGCCGACGTCGGCGACCGCGTCACGCTCGGCGAGGCCGACTTCGACGTTGCGGCGGTCCTCACGTATCGCCCGGACCAGTCGATCGGCTTCGCGTCGCTCGCGCCGTCGCTGCTCGTGAACGTCGCGGACATCCCGCGGACCGGCCTCGTGAGCGAGGGTAGTCGCGTCGGCTACGCGCTCCTCGTCGCGGGGCCGGAATCCGCGGTCGAGGCGTTCTACGCGGAGGTGGAGGATCGCCTGCCGGAAGACGTGCGCGCACGCACCCGCGAGGACTCGAGCGAGCGCGCCACCGCGGCGGCCGATCGTGCCGAGCGCTTCCTCTCGCTCACGGCCGTGATCAGCGTGCTGCTCTCGGCGGTCGCCATCGCGATGTCCGCGCGGCGCTTCGCGCACCGGCGCATGGACACCGTCGCGCTCATGAAAAGCCTGGGCGCGACGCAGGGCTTCGTGATCGCCGGTGCCGCGTTCCAGCTCGTGCTCACCGGCCTGCTCGGCGTCGCCGCCGGCAGCGCGATCGGCTACGCGGCGGAGGAAGTCCTCACGTGGCTGCTCGCGGGCGTGCTCGACGGCGAGCTGCCGCCGGCCGGCTGGGCTCCCGTCGGGCTCGCGTGCGGCGCGGCGCTGGTGCTGCTCGCAGGGTTCGCGCTGCCGTCCCTCATCCAGCTTCGCGACACGCCGCCGCTCAAGGTGCTGAGGCACGATGCGATGCCGCCGCCGCCCTCGCGCTGGCTGGTCGCGGGGCTGTCGGTCGCCGCCGTCGCGGCGCTGCTCTACCGCGCCGTGCCGGACGGCCGCATGCTCGCGATCGTGCTGGGCGGCCTCGTGCTGGTGGCCGCGGCCCTGTACCTCGTGGGGCGCCTGCTCGTGGTGCTGATCGGCCGCTCGCGGGGCGGCGTCGGCGTCGCCTGGCGCTACGGCCTCGCGAACGTCGCGCGCCGCGGGCGCGACAGTGCCGTGCAGGTGGTGGCGTTCGGGCTCGGTTTGACGATCCTGCTGCTCTTGTCCTTCGTGCGCACCGATCTGCTCGAGACCTGGGAGACGAGCCTCGCCGAAGACGCGCCGAATCACTTCCTCATCAACATCCAGCCTGCCGAGCGCGCCTCGATCGCGCAGATCTTCCAGCGCGCCGGCATCGCCGCGCCGGAGTTCGTCCCGCTGGTGCGCGCGCGCATGACCGAGATCAACGGTGAATCGGTGCAGTCCCGCCAGTACCCGGTGGACGACGGCGAGTGGATGGCGAACCGCGAGCAGAACCTGACGTACGCGAGCGTCCTGAACCCGAGCAACGAGATCGTCGCGGGCGAGTGGTGGCCCGCGGATTACGCCGGCGAGCCGCTCGTGTCGGTCGAGGAAGAGGCCGCCGCCGAGCTCGGCGTGACCCTGGGCGACCGGCTGCGCTTCCTGGTCGCCGGCCAGGAGGTGGAAGCGACGATCACGAGCCTGCGCAAGGTGAACTGGGATTCTTTCCGGCCGAACTTCTTCCTCGTGCTGTCGCCCGGTGCGCTCGACGAGTTCCCCACGACCTACGTGTCGAGCCTGCGGATCGAGGAAGAGGACAGGGGCGTGCTGCTCAGCCTCGTGCGCGCGCATCCCAGCGTCTCGGTGATCGACCTCGGCTCGATCCTCGCGCAGGTGAAATCGATCATCGACCAGGCGAGCATCGCGGTGCAGGCGGTGTTCGTGTTCACGCTCGCCGCCGGCGTCGCGGTGCTGTTCGCGGCCGTGCAGTCGACCATGGACGAGCGCCGCTTCGAAAGCGCGATGCTGCGCGCGCTGGGCGTGCGCCGGCGCACGGTGCTCTCCGGCGTGCTCGCCGAGTTCGCGGCGCTCGGTTTCGCGGCCGGGCTGCTCGCGGCGGCGGGGGCGTCGGTGCTCGCGGCGGTGCTCGCCGTGGAGCTGTTCGACCTCGACTACCGGTTCAATCCCGCGCTGTGGGCCGCGGGCCTCGCCGGCGGCGTCATCCTCGTGTGCGCGAGCGGCTTCCTGGCCGCGCGCGGCGCGGTGAACGCGCCGCCGGCGGACGTGCTGCGGACGGCCTGACGGATGGTTGCCGCCGATCCCGCCACCCTGTCCTGCGGCGTGGTCGTGGTGCGGCGGGCGGAGCAGGGCGGCTGGCTCACGCTCATGCTGCGGGCCTACCGCAACTGGGATTTCCCCAAGGGCCTGCGCGAGCCCGGCGAGACGCCGCTGGAGGCGGCCGTGCGCGAGGTCGCCGAGGAGACCGGCATCCGCGACCTCGACTTCGCCTGGGGCGACGTGCATTTCGACACCGGCCCCTACAGCCGCGGCAAGACGGCGCGCTACTTCCTCGCCGCGACGCGCACCGCGGAGGTGACCCTCGGCGTGCTGCCGGGCGCATCGCGCCCGGAGCACCACGAGTACCGCTGGGTCGATTTCGACGAGGCCTACGACCTCGCGGCGCCGCGCGTGCGCACGGTCGTGCGCTGGGCGCGCCAGATCCTGAACGCCTGACGGGCCGTGCCCGCGCGCGATGCGCGCTCATTTGGACCTCTCCCAGGACGTCAGCCGGTGTTCTGCAGGCCCTGGGCGATGCCGTTGACGCTGGCGAAGAGGGCGTCGAGCAGCGAGTCGTCGCGGCAGTCGCCCGCGCGCCAGCGGGCGAGCAGGTCGACCTGCATCAGGCTCATCGGGTCGACGTACGGGTTGCGCAGCATGATCGCGCGCTGCAGCGTCGGGTCGTTCTCCAGCAGCACCTCCTGCCCCGAGTACCACAGGATCATCTCCTCCGTCAGCGCGAACTCGCGCTCGATCACGGGAAAGAACTCCTCGTGCAGCTCGCCCGCCAGCTCGGAGTAGATGCGCGCGATCGTGAGATCGGCCTTGGCGAGCGTCATCTCCGCGTCGGACAGCAGCGTGCGGAAAAAGTACCACTCGGCGTACATGCTACGTAGCGCGCCCTCGTCGAACCGCTCGCGCGCGGCGGCGAGCCCGCTGCCCAGCCCGTACCAGCCGGGCAGGATGTGCCGGCTCTGGGTCCACGCGAACACCCAGGGGATCGCGCGCAGGTCGGCCACACCGGAACGCCCGCGCCGGGATGCCGGTCGCGATCCGATGCGCATGCGCTCGATCAGGTCGATCGGCGTCGCCTTGCGGAAGTACTCGTAAAAGCGCGGCGACTCGTAGACCAGCTCGCGGTAGCGCTGCCGGCTGACGTCCGCCACGACCTGCATCATGCCGTGCCACTCCGGAACGTCGGCACCCTGGTGCTTCGGCAGCGCCGTCGCGAGCGCGACCGCGCCGGTCGCCTGCTCCAGCGTCCTGAGCGCGATGCCCCGCAGGCCGTACTTCTCGTTGATGATCTCGCCCTGCTCGGTCACCCGGAGGTGGCCGTTCACGGTCCCGGGCGGCGCCGCCAGCACCGCGTTGTGCGTCCTGCCGCCACCGCGGCTGACCGTGCCGCCGCGGCCGTGGAAGAGCTCGAGCTCGACGCCTTCTTCCGCGACGGCCTGCGCGAGCTCCACCTGTGCCTGCTGCAGCGCCCAGCGCGCGGCCGAGAAGCCCGAGTCCTTGTTGCTGTCCGAGTAGCCGATCATCACCATCTGCCGGCCGCCGCGGCTCTCGACGTGCTCGCGGTAGATGTCGTGGCGCAACAGGGTGCGCATGATCTCCGGGCAGTGCTTCAGGTCGTCCACGGTCTCGAACAGCGGTGCGACGTCCAGCGGCACCTCGCCCCGGCGGTTGTGCATCTCACCCCACTGCGCGAGCAGCAGCACCGACAGGATGTCGTCCGCGCCCTGCGTCATGCTGACGATGAACGGTCCGATCGCCGGTTGCCCGTACTTGCGGCGGCAGAACGAGATTGCATGGAAGACCGCGAGCGTCTTCCGCACCTTCGTGCTCGGCTCGAACGGCGCCGGTTCCTTCTGCCGGATCGCCTCGGCGATGCGCGCGAGGCGGTATTCCGGGCTTCTCGACAGCCATTGGTCGTCGCCGAGGCATTCGCCGATCACCTCGCGGTGCACCATCGCATCCTGGCGCACGTCCAGCGTGACCATGTGGAAGCCGAAAGTCTCGATGCGCCGGAGCAGCCGCCGCACGGCGAACAGCCCCGCGTGCTGCCCCTTGTTGGTCTCCAGGCTGTGCGCGATGAGCTCGATGTCGGCCTTGAGCTCGTCCGCGGATTCGTACGGGTACGCTTCGTCGTCATAGGTGGCCTGCAGCCGTTGCTGCACGAGCCGCAGGAACACGCGATACGGCATGTCGCGGTGCCGCGCCGGCACGGAGTGATACGCCTGCGTGAACACCGGCATGTACTCCTCGATCTTGCGCAAGAGCTCGGGAGCGAAGCCGATGCGGCTCGTCGACTGCGAGAGCTTGGTCGACAGCCTGCCGCACTCGCGGTAGTAGAGATCGAGGATCAGCGAGCGCTGGCGCGCCATCGTCGAGCGTATCGTTTTCGCGTTGACGTTGGGGTTGCCGTCCATGTCGCCGCCGACCCAGGAGGCGAAGCGCACGATCGTCGGGATGCGCAGCTTGCGCGCTTCCTCGCCGTACACCCGGATCGCTGCGTTCTCGAGATCCTCGTAGAACGGCGGCATGGCGCGATACAGCACGTCCGTCACGAAGAACAGCACGTGCTCCAACTCGTCGGCGACCGTCATCTGCTCCGAGGGATGCTCGTCGGTCTGCCACCCGGTCGTCATCTCCAGCTTGATGTTCTCGAGCGCGACCTTCTTCTCCTGCGCGGTCAGCGTGGGATTCAGCATGTCCACGAGCCGCGCGACGATGTTCTGCTCCTTGCGCAGGATCGTGCGCCGCGTGGGCTCCGTGGGATGCGCCGTGAACACCGGCTCGATCAGCAGGCAATCGAGCAGCTCCTGCAGCTCCCCGAGACTGACGCCCGCCGCCTTCAGCCTGACCAGCGTGTCCTCGAGGCCGCCCGGCTGGTAGTCGCCTTCCCGGCGCAGGTATTCGCGGCGCCGGCGGATGCGATGCACCTTCTCCGCCGTGTTGACCATCTGGAAGTAGGTCGAGAACGAGCGGATGACCTCCAGCGCGAAATCGAGGTCGAGGTTGCGCACGAGATCGGCGAGCTCCTCGCCGGGCTTCTCGTTGCCTTCCCGGCGGCGGATCGAGCGCAGGCGCGCGTCCTCGACGAAATCGAACAGGCGATCGCCGCCCTGCTCCTTCAGGAGCTCGCCGACCAGCGTTCCCAGCGTGCGCACGTCGTCGCGGAGCGCCTGGTCCTTGTGCTCGAAAACGATGTCCTGCCTGCGCAGTGCCTTCTGCATGGAATTCCGGTGCTGTCAGTCGCGGAAGTTCTCGAACTGGAGCGGCATGTCGACCTTCGCCTCCCTGAGCAGCGCGATCACCGCCTGCAGGTCATCCTTTTTCTTGCCGGTCACGCGGAGCTTGTCGCCCTGGATCGCGGCCTGCACCTTGAGCTTGCTGTTCTTGACCAGCTTGACGAGCTCCTTGGCGAGCGGCGGCTCGAGGCCCGAGCGCAGCACGATCCGCTGGCGTGCCTCGCTCGACGTGACCTCGGGCGGCTCTTCCTTGAGGCAGGCGAGATCGATGCCGCGTTTCGCCAGCTTCTGCCGCAGGATGACGAGCATTTGCTGGAGCTGGAATTCCGTCTGGCTGCGCATCGTGACGACCTGGCCTTCGAGCTCGAATTTCGAGCCGGTACCCTTGAAGTCGAAACGCGTCTCCACCTCGCGATTCGCCTGGTCGACTGCGTTGCGCGCTTCCTGCAGGTCGAATTCACTGACGACGTCGAAAGAGGGCATCGCGAAAACTCCGTTCGGGGCGGTCGTCCAGTTTAACGCAAGGGGCAGGCGAAGGCGGCGCGCGGGTGTCGTGCCGCGCGCGAATCGTGCCGTCAAGGAGAGAAATGGCGCCGGCAGTACGCGCACGCACGTGGGACACTCGCCTGCAGGTCCAGGGAAGGACGGCATGTTCGGGAACACGGAACCGCGAGCAGTCCGCTCGGCTGCAATGCCCAAGGATGCGGCGCCGCGCCGCGAGATCGGCGATGCGCTGCGGGCACTGCGCGATGCCGGGGTGCAACCGGCGCTGTTCGACACGCGAGCGGGTCCCGTCGCCGGTGGCGTGACGCTGCCGGTATCCGTGCCGGCCTGCGTCGCGGACACGAGCGGCGCTGCCTGGCGGGCGATACTCGCGTACGCCGAGGCCGGGGTGCCGGCGACCCTCGTGCTGCGCGAGCTGGGTTCCGGCGACGCCGCGATCGCCGCGCTCGAAGCGTTCGCCGGCTCGCTGCGCGACCGGCTCGGCGCCGCCGGCCTGTCCGCCACCGCGCCCGGCGTGTGCCTGCACGCGCATGCCGTGCCGCTTCCGGCCTACCGGCTGCTGGCCTCGCGGCTGCCCGGCAACGGCCCGCGCTGGGTGCTGCTCGACGCCCTGCACATGCGGCCGCGGGCGGGCACGCGGGCGGCGCGCGAGGCCGGCCGCACCTGGCGGTTCCTGTGGCGCTGCCGGCACACGCGGTATCCGCTGCTGCCCGCCTATGCCGCCGGCGTCACCACCCCCTGCCCCCTGCTGGGCGACGAAGCCGCGGGCGCGGTTTTGCCCGCGCTCGGCCTGCAGGTACCCCCGGGCAGCGCCTGGGTGCCGCTCGTGATCTACCTGCCCGACTTCGCCGACGCGGGAGCGCGGCTCGACTGGGAGCGGCTCAGGCACGCGCTGCACGCCGCCGTCGACGGTGGCGAGGTGCTGCTCGATGCGCTCGCGTGGCCGGACGCCGCGCTCGCCCGCGACGCCGCCGCGAACCGGAGGCTCGCGATCGAGGTCCGCGGGCTCGGGGACCTGGCCGCGGCCCGCGGCGCCGACCCGTCCGCTCTCGCCACCCTGCGCTGGCTCGCCGGCGTGGTGGCGCGCGTGCGCACGCTCCTGTGGCATCGCTCGCGCGCGCTGGCGCAGGCGCGCGGCCCGTTGCCGTCGCTGGTGCGATCCGAGCCCGTGATCGGCTGGGATTGCGACCGCCGCCGCCGCCACTGGCAGGCGCGCTGGCAGAGCGCGCTCGCCACGTCCGCGGTGCGCCACCGCAACCTGCTGGTGCTCTCGCCGTACGCGATGCTGCCGGCCGAGGCCCGGCGCGCCTCCGATTACCTCGATCTCCTGCCCGCGATCGAGCAGGCGGACGCGTTCTGCTTCGCCGAGCCGCCCGCCGGCTGTTTCGGCAGCCTCGAGGACTACGTACGGTTCCATCGTCGCGCGTGGGCGGTGATGCGCCGCCGGCACGCCGCTTCGCTGGTCGCCGCCGGCGTGTGAGCGCGCACCGCGCGCGACCGATCGTGGCAACAACTTCGACCACCGGCGGGACCGCGACCGGGGGAGGTCTTCTCGGCGCCGGACACGAGTACGTCCCTGTAGTCCTGCGGGCTCGGCGTCCCTGCCTCGCACGCCGCCGAGAGGGCCTCCCCCGGCCGCGGCCCCGCCTCCGTGGCGTGTTCGGTCGCGCGCGGCGCGTGCTCGGCGCTTCGAGTTGACCTCGGGCCGCCCCGCGGAGATACTCGCCCGTCATGAACGGTCGGCAGAAGCTCGTCTGGCGTTGGCAAACCTCACCGGAGAGGGCCGCCGGCTGACGCCTTAACGATTCGCCGCCGAACAACACGAAGCCCGTCTCCGTCACCAGAACCGGAGACGGGCTTTCTTTTTTGGGGACACGCTTGCACGCACCGTTCGACATCGCCGCCGATCTCGACACCCCGGTGTCGGCCTATCTCAAGCTTCGCCCGCTCCGCCCGCGGTTCCTGCTGGAGAGCGTGGAGCGCGGCGAACGGCTCGCGCGCTATTCCTTCCTGGGCTTCGGCGAGGCGCTCGACGTGCGCCTGGATGCGGCGGGCCTCGCCGTCGGCGACGAGCGCCGGCCACCGCCGGCCGACCGCGACGCGCTGCTGGGACAGTTGAGGGATGCGCTCGGGCGTGCACCACGGCCCGCCCCGGCACCGGAGGGCGTGCCTTTCGCGGGAGGGCTGGTAGGCGTCGCGGGCTACGACGTGGTGCGGCTGTTCGAGCACCTGCCGCGGCGCCCGCCCCGCCAGGCCGGCATCCCGGACGCGGCCTTCGTGGCGACCGCCTCGCTCCTGGTGTTCGATCACCTGACCCGGCGCGTCGCGCTGCTCACCGCCGGGCCGGATGCCGAGCGCACGGCCCTGCGCCGCGAGGTCGTGCGCCTGCTGCGCGGGCCCGTACCGGCGAACGGCGGCCCGCGGACGTTCTCGGCGCCCGCCGCCTCCATGAGCGAGGCCGACTACCGCGAGCGCGTGGCCGCCTGCAAGGAGTACATCGCGGCCGGCGACATCTACCAGATTGTGCTGTCGGTGCTGTTCTCCGGGCGCGCCGACATCCCGCCGTTCGAGATCTACCGCGCGCTGCGCCTTTTGAATCCTTCCCCGTACATGTTCTGGCTGGAGCTCGGCGACCTGAAGGTGGCGGGTTCCTCGCCGGAGGCACTGGTGCGCCTGCACGGGCGGCAGGCGTCGCTGCGGCCGATCGCCGGCACGCTGCCGCGCGGCGCGACGCCCGAGGAGGACCGGCAGGCGGCAGAGCGGCTGCTCGCCGATCCCAAGGAAGCGGCGGAGCACGTCATGCTGGTCGATCTCGCGCGCAACGATCTCGGCCGCGTCGCCGTGCCGGGCACCGTGCAGGTCGATCCGTACCGCGCCATCGAGCGCTACAGTCACGTGATGCACATCGTGAGCGGTGTGCGCGGCGAGCTCGCGCCCGCCTACGATGCCTTCGACCTGTTCGCGGCGAGCTTCCCTGCCGGCACGCTCGTGGGCGCGCCCAAGGTCCGCGCCATGGAGATCATCGACGAGCTCGAAGGCACCGGCCGCGGCCTGTACGGCGGCACGGCCGGCTACTTCGGCCTGGGCGGCGACATGGACCAGGCGATCACCATCCGCACCATCGTCGTGAACGGCGACGAGTACGCGTTCCAGGCAGGCGCCGGCATCGTCGCCGACAGCGATCCCGCGCGGGAGTACCGCGAGGTGCTGGCGAAGAGCGCGGTGCTGGCGAGCGCGCTGGAGCTCGCGGGAGCGGGTTTGTGAGGGCGTTCGCCGGAGGAGAGCCATGAGCGCGGCGCGCATCCTGCTCATCGACAACTACGATTCCTTCACCTACAACCTGGTGCAGGCGTTCGCCGCGAACGGCGCCGAGGTGCTCGTCCACCGCAACGACGCGATCGGCGTGGATACGGCGCTCGGGCTCGCACCGACGCACCTCGTGATCTCGCCGGGCCCCGGGCGCCCGGAGGACGCCGGCATCTCGCTCGCGCTGGTCGAGGCTTTCGCGGGGCGGGTCCCGGTGCTCGGCGTGTGCCTCGGCCACCAGTGCCTGGTCGCCGCGTTCGGCGGCAGCGTCGTGCGCGCCGATCGGCTGATGCACGGCAAGACGTCGCGGGTGCGCCACGACGGGCAGACGATCTACGCCGGCATGTCCCAGCCCTTCGAGGCCGGTCGCTATCATTCGCTGGCCGCGGAACGCGGCTCCCTGCCGGCCGAGCTCGTGGTCACGGCCGAAACGGAGGAGGGGGAAATCATGGGGGTCCGTCACCGGGAGCTGCCGCTCGAAGGCGTGCAGTTCCACCCGGAAAGCGTGCTGACGCCGGAGGGCCACCGGCTGATGCAGAACTTCATGCGGATGGGCGCGACATGAGCCGCGAGTATTCGGGACTGCTCGGCCGGCTGCTCGACGGCATCTCCATGACCGAGGCGCAGTCCGCCTCACTGATGCATGCGCTTGCCGCCGGCGAGCTCGACCCGGCGCTCGCGGGCGCGCTGCTCGCCGCGCTGCGCGCCAAGGGCGAGACGGCGGAGGAGATCCGCGGGTTCGCGACCGCCATGCGCGAGCTCGCCGTGCACCCGGTGGTGCCGGACGGGAGCCCCATCGTCGACACGGTCGGCACCGGCGGCGACGGCTCCGGCAGCTTCAACCTGTCCACGGGCACCGGCCTGCTCGCCGCCGCCTGCGGCCTGCGCGTCGTCAAGCACGGCAACCGTTCCGTATCCAGCCGCTCCGGCAGCGCCGACCTGCTCGAGCGGCTCGGCATGCCTGTGCCGCTCGAGGACAAGGCCGCGATGGAGTGCCTCGACGCGCTGGGCTTCACGTTCCTGTTCGCGCCGGCTTTCCACCCGGCGATGCGGTCGATCGCGCCGGTGCGCCAGGCCCTCGGCGTGCGCACCGTGTTCAACCTGCTCGGCCCGCTGACCAACCCGGCGGCACCGCCGTACCAACTCATCGGCGCTTTCGGCCCCGAAGCCGCGCGGCTGATGGCGGAGACGCTCGCCGGTATGCCGATCGAGCGCGCGTTCGTCGTCCACGGCGAGCCCGGCTGGGACGAGGCGACGCCCTGCGGCGAGTTCGTGCTGTACGACGTGCGGCCCGGCGACCTGCGCGAGACCCGGCGCGCGCCCGAGGACTACGGGCTGCCCCGCTGCCGGCCGCGCGAGCTCGCGGGCGGCGACGCCGCTCACAATGCACGGGCCTTAGAGCGCGTGTTCACCGGCGGCGACCGCGGCGCGCACCGCGACGCGCTGCTCATGGGCACGTCCCTGGTGCTGGAGCTGACCGGGCGCGCGGCCGACGCGAAGGAAGGCGTCGCGATGGCGGCGGAGGCGCTGGATTCCGGTGCTGCAGAGCGCCTGCTCGCCGGCCTGCGCCGCCATTTCGCCGCCGGGGCAGCCACCGGATGAGCGGCTTCCTCGAGCGCATGGCGCGTGCGAGCCGGGACCGTGCGGCGGCGCTCCGCGCGCCGCCGGCGGCGCCGGCACGCCCCCGCGTGCCGCTGGCACTCGGGACCTTCGACGTGCTCGCCGAGATCAAGCCGCGCTCGCCCGCGCTCGGGCCGCTCGCCCCGGCAGAGGCGGATCTCGTGGGCCGGGCGCAGGCGTACGCCGCGGCGGGCGCCGCGGCGATCTCCGTGCTGACGGAGCCCACGGCGTTCGGCGGGTCGCTCGAGGTGCTCACCGCGATTGCCGACGCGCTCGACGGCGCCACGCCGGTGATGCGCAAGGACTTCATCGTCGACGTGCGGCAGGTGGACGAGGCGCGCGCCGCCGGCGCGAGCGGGGTGCTGCTGATCGCGGCGCTGACGGACGAGGCGACCCTCGAGGCGCTCCTGCAACGCGCCGCCGAGCGGGAGCTGTTCGTGCTCCTCGAGTGCTTCGACGAGCGCGACCTCGCGTCCGCGGCGCGGCTGCTGGAACGGGAGGCGCACGCCGCGCGCGCGGCCGCCGGCGAGCTCCTCGTGGGCGTCAATGCGCGCGACCTGCGCACGCTCGCCATCGATCCCGGCCGCCTGCAGGCGCTCGCGGCGCGCCTGCCGCAAGGTGCGGTCGCCGTGGCCGAGAGCGGCATCGCGACGCCGGACGATGCACGGGTGGCGGCTGCCGCGGGTTATCGTGCCGCGCTGGTCGGCACGGCGCTCATGCAGGCACGCGATCCCGCGGAGCTCGTGCGCGGCCTGCTGGGGGCCGGCAGGGAGGCGGTGTCGTGAGCCTGCTGGTCAAGATCTGCGGGCTGCGCCACGCCGCGGCGGTGCACGCGGCGGTGGCCGCAGGCGCCGATGCCGTGGGTTTCGTGTTCGCCCCCTCGCCGCGCCGCGTCACGGCGCGCGAGGCGACGGTGCTCGCCCGGGAGGTGCCGGGCCACGTGCAGCGCGTGGCGGTGATGCTGCACCCGACCCCGGAGGAATGGCGCGAGGTGGAGACGATCTTCTGCCCCGACGTGCTGCAGACGGACGCGGCCGATTTCGCGTACCTCGACGTGCCGTCCGGGGTCGCGCGCTGGCCGGTGCTGCGCGAAGGATCGCCGCTGCCGGAACCGCTGCCCGGGACGTTCGTCTACGAGGGCGCACGCAGCGGACGCGGCGAGCGCGTGGACTGGGACGGGGCGGCGGCGCTCGCGCGGCGCGGCCGCATGATCCTCGCGGGCGGGCTCGACTGCGACAACGTGGCGGAAGCCGTGCGCCGGGTGGCACCCTTCGGGGTGGACGTGTCGAGCGCCGTCGAGACGGCGCCCGGCATCAAGGATCCCGCGCTGATCGAGGCGTTCGTGAGCGCGGCGCGCGCCGCAGAGGAGGAGGCGAGACCGGCATGAGCACGAGCATCGAGAACGCAGCGGGGCTGCTCGCCGCCTGCATCGAGGGCCGGTTGCCCGACGAGCGCGGCCGTTTCGGCCCGTACGGCGGGCGCTACGTCCCCGAGACGCTGGTGAGCGCGTTCGAGCGGCTGGAGGCCTGCCTGCGCGAGCACCTGCACAGCGAGGCTTTCCAGGCGGAATACGCGCGCGAGCTCGAGACCTGGGTCGGGCGCCCCACGGCGCTCACCTTCGCGCCGTCGCTGAGCCGCCTGTGGGGCGCGGAGGTGTGGCTGAAGCGCGAGGACCTCGCGCACACGGGCGCCCACAAGATCAACAACGCGATCGGGCAGGCGCTGCTCGCGCGCCGCCACGGCGTGCGGCGCGTGATCGCCGAGACCGGCGCGGGGCAGCACGGGGTGGCCTCCGCCGCCGCCTGCGCGCGCGTCGGGCTGCCGTGCCGCGTGTACATGGGCGCGGTCGACATGGAGCGGCAGGCGCCGAACGTGGATCGCATGCGCCGCCTGGGCGCCGAGGTCGTGCCGGTGGAATCCGGCGACCGGACGCTGCGCGCGGCCATCGACGAGGCGCTGCGCGACTGGGTGAAGGATCCGGACGGCACCTGGTACCTCCTGGGATCGGCGGTCGGCGCGCATCCCTATCCGTACCTCGTGCGCGAGCTGCAGTCCGTGATCGGGCGCGAAGCGCGGGCGCAGATGCTGGCAGCGGCGGGGGCGCTGCCGGACGCCGCGTTCGCCTGCGTCGGCGGCGGCTCGAACGCCATCGGCCTGTTTCATCCGCTGCTCGCCGATGAGGGCACCGCGCTCATCGGCGTGGAGGCGGGCGGCACCGGCAGCGGCCTCGGGCAGAACGCCGCCACGCTCGCGACCGGCACGCCGGGCGTGCTGCAGGGCGCCTACACGCTGGTGCTGCAGGACGCCGACGGGCAGGTGCAGGAGACGCACTCGATCTCGGCGGGGCTCGATTACTCCGCCGTCGGGCCGGAGCACGCGCTGCTCAAGGCGCTTGGCCGGGTCGAGTACGTGACGGCGAGCGACGACGAGGCGCTCGCGGCGCTCGAGGAGCTGTGCGAGCACGAGGGCATTCTCACGGCGCTCGAGACGGCACACGCCTATGCCGCCGCGAAGCGCTGGGCGCGCGAGCACCCCGGCGCGCGCATCCTGATCGGCAACTCGGGAAGGGGCGACAAGGACATGCCCACGCTGCGCCAGCACCCGCCGCAAGGAGCCCGTCGTGGTACCGCATGAGCGCGTGACGAGCGCGATCCGCGCGGCGAACGCGGCAGGCCGTACGGCGCTGGTGCCGTTTTTGACCGCCGGCTACCCGGACCCGAAGGCATTCGTGCGCGTGCTGCACGCGGTGGCCGGCGCCGGCGACGTGGTGGAGATCGGCGTGCCGTTCTCCGACCCGATGGCCGACGGGCTCACCATCCAGCGCTCCAGCCACGCGGCGATCAGGAACGGGGTGAGCCTGCGCTGGATCTTCGACCGGCTCGAGCAGGCGGGCGAGCCGTTCGCCGCCCCGCTCGTGATGATGTCGTACCTCAACCCGCTGCTCGCGTTCGGCTTCGACGCGCTCGCGCGACGTGCCTCGGCGACCGGCGTCTGCGCGTTCATCGTGCCGGACCTGCCGCACGAGGAAAGCGGCGAGCTCGCGGCCGCGCTCGAAGCGCAGGGCATCGGGCTCGTGCAGCTCGTCACGCCGGCGACGCCCCCGGAGCGCCTCGCGCGCCTGGTGCAGGCCTCGCGCGGCTTCGTCTACGCCGTGACCGTCACCGGCATCACCGGCGGAGAGGACGCGCTGCCGGATGCGCTCGCGGGTTACCTCGATGCGGTCACCGCGGTCTCGCCGCTGCCGGTCTGCGCCGGCTTCGGTATCCGTACCGCCGCCGACGTGGCCGCGGTCGGGCGCCACGCGGCCGGCGCGGTGGTCGGCTCGGCGCTCGTCGAGGTGCTCGAACGGGACGAGGATCCCGCGGCGTTCCTGCGGGCGCTCGCGGGTGGAGCGGAAGCCCGGTGAAGAAGCTCACCACCGCCGATTCGCTGGTCACGATCAGCCACTACCGCAACCTGCTCGCGAGCGAGGGCATACCGACCGTCATCCGCAACGAGTACCTGGGGTCGGTCGTCGGCGAGATACCGTATTTCGAGGCCTGGCCCGAGCTCTGGGTCCGCAACGATCTCGATTACGACCGCGCGCGCGAGCTCATCGATGCCGAGAAGATCGCGCAGGAAAGCCCGCAGGCGCCGTGGACCTGCCGCCATTGCGGCGCCGACAACGAGGGCCAGTTCGCCGCCTGCTGGCAGTGCGGGCGGGTGCTGGCCCCGGACTGACGATCCGTCCGCACCTGCCGCGTCGCACTGCACGCGGGCGAAAACCCCGGTAGGATAACGGGCGCTGCGCCCCAGGTCCGGCCACCGGAAGCAACCTGCCGGGTTCTACAAGGACAAGAAGGCAAAAGGACAACATGACGTTCAATTCGACGGCGGGCGCCCTCTACCGCAACTTCATGGGCAAGTCCGCGGACTGGTACAAGCTCACCATCCTCGGTTTCCTGGTCCTGAACCCGATTCTCTACTGGACCGTCGGCGGCTTCATTACCGGCTGGTTGCTCCTGTTCCAGTTCATCTTCACGCTGGCGATGGCGCTCAAATGCTACCCGCTGCAGCCCGGCGGGCTGCTGGCCGTGGAAGCGGTCGCCCTCGGCATGACCAGCCCGGAGATGGTGTACCACGAGGCGCAGGTGAACTTCTCCGTCATCCTGCTGCTCATGTTCATGGTCGCCGGCATCTACTTCCTGCGCGACATGCTGCTCTTCACGTTCACGCGCATCCTGCTGGGGATTCGCTCCAAGCTGCTGCTGTCGCTGCTGTTCTCCGGCACCGCGGCATTCCTGTCGGCGTTCCTGGATGCGCTGACCGTGACCGCCGTCATCATCACCGTCGCAGTGGGCTTTTATTCCGTCTATCACAAGGTGGCTTCCGGCGTTCCGTTCGATCACGACCTCGATCCGTCCACCGACGACAAGGTGGCCGACCTGCACCGGGGCGACCTCGAGCAGTTCCGGGGCTTTTTGCGCAACCTCATGATGCACGGCGCGGTCGGCACGGCCCTGGGCGGCGTCATGACGCTCGTCGGCGAG
>DATGQE010000032.1:0-36295 GCA_035304345.1 Woeseiaceae bacterium
ACCCGGTGCTGCTCGACAACCGTGCGACCTCGGAAGTGCTCGCCGCCGACTTCAATGGCGACGGGTTCATCGACATCGTGCAGGGTGTCCGCGACCTGCGCAGCCGCCTGTATCTCGGCGACGGCGCGGGCGGCGTGGGCAACCCGATCGACATCCTCGATGACGACCGTGTCCTCGCGGTCGCGGCGGGCGACCTCGATCTCGACGGCGACCTCGACCTCGTGACCGGCACCGGCCATCGCGGCGGCGAGCCCCAGATCGAACCCCTGCAGGAGAACCGGTTCTACCTCAACAGCAGCATCCCGGATGGCGGCACGCCGACGTTCACCGGGTTCGACGTCTCGGCGGACCAGGACGACACGCGCTCCATCGTCCTCGTCGATCTCGACGGCGACGGCGACCTCGACATCATCGCCGGCAACGACGAGACGACGCCCGGCAGCAATCTCGTCTACCTCAACCAGTTCGTCGAAAGCGGGAACTCGACCGTGAGCTTCGCCGCCGGCATCGACTTCGGCCCGCCCGACGACCAGACGTCCCGGATCCTGGTCGGCGACCTCAACGACGACGGGCAGCCCGACATCGTGACGCTGAACTTCGTCGCCCCCGGCAGCCCCGGCATCAACCGGTTCTTCCTGAACGAGACGGCAGCCGCGGGCACGTTCCAGTTGAGCGCCGCCAACGACGTGAGCCCGGACACCGATTCCTCCAGCGGCGGCGCGCTCGCCGATTTCGACGGTGACGGCGACCTCGACCTCGCCGTCAGCAACCTGACGAGCGGTGGCGGCAATCCCCGCAATCGCCTCTACCTCAACCAGTTCGTCGAAACGGGCACGGTCAGTTTCGTCGGCAGCGACATTTCGCCGGACGAGCACCACACGCGCGAGATCGCGGCGGGCGACATCGACGGCGACGGCGACATCGACCTCGTTGCCGGCAACCAGCCGCTCACGGACGTGCCCGGCATCGATCGCCGGTATCTCAACAACGGGACCGCCGATCCGTTCGCAAACGTCGCCCCCGCGATCGAGGGCCAGGCCGCGGCGCTGGAGACACCGGCGCAGACCGCACTGGCGATCGGGCTCGATGCCGTCGAGGTGACCGATCCGGACAACGTCCCGGCCGACATGACCCTGACCGTGCAGCCGGGCGAGGGCTACACGGCGGACGGCAACACGGTGACTCCCGATGAGGGCGTCGTCGGTGACCTGCCCGTCACGGTGATCGTCAGCGACGGCACGGACGACAGCGAGCCGTTCGAGCTGACGGTGACGGTGACCGGCGCGGGCGGCGGCAACGAGCCGCCGGCGTTCACCAGCACCCCGGTGACGGAGGCGACGACAGGCGCTGCGTACACCTACGACGTCACCGCGTCGGACGCGAACGGCGACGCGCTCGCCATCGCCGCAACGACGCTCCCGGCCTGGCTGGATTTCACCGATAACGGCGACGGCACGGCGACACTCGCGGGCACACCGGCCGAGGGTGATGCCGGCGAGCACGAGGTCGTGCTGGAGGTGTCGGACGGGACGGCTACCGGCACCCAGGCGTTCACGATCACCGTGGCGGCCGCGGCCGCCAACCAGCCGCCGGCGTTCACGAGCGATCCGGTCGAGGCGGCGCGCGCAGGCGAGGACTACACTTACGAGGTGACGGCCTCCGATGCGGACGGCGACGACCTCGAGATCACCGCGCCGACGCTGCCGGGCTGGCTGACGCTCACGGACAACGGGGACGGTACGGCGACACTCGCCGGCACTCCCGCCGACGAGGACGTCGGCGAGCATGGCGTCACCCTCGAGGTTTCGGACGGCACGGACTCCGCCGCGCAGGAGTTCACCATCACCGTCGCCGCGGCGGCCGAGCCGGCGCCGCCGGGGTCCGGGGGCGGCAACGGAGGCGGCAATGGCGGAGGAAGCGGGGGCGGCGCGACCGGCGGGCTGTCGCTGCTTGCACTGCTCGGCTGGGTCCTGCTCCGGTCTCGGATCACCCGCACGCGCCCCCGCTCGTGACGGTCGCCCGTCGCCGGCGGACGGCGGCTGCCGGGTCACGTGAGGGGCGCCGGCCGCCCCCGGGCACCGCGGGCACGCCTATGGAACACGCAGACCAGGATCCCGGCGACGACGTGAGGCGGCAGCGGAGGCCGTCGCCTCTCGATTCGCGCTCGTTCATCCGGGCCCGCCTGTTCGGCGACGACCGGTCGGCGCTGGTGCGCTACGCGGACCTCACCTTCGGCACGTTCAGCTGGCCGCGACTGATCCGCCACGAGCTCCTGGCCACGTTCGTCGCGCCCTTCCCGGGCGGGCTCGGCCTCCTGCTGCGCCGCTGGCTTTTTCCTCCCCTCTTCCGCGCGGCCGGGCGGGACGTGATCTTCGGCCCGAACCTGACGCTCCGGCACGCCGACCGGATCACCCTCGGGGACGGCGTCGTGCTCGATCGCGACTGCCTGCTCGATGCCCGCGGGGCGGGCGAGCGCGGCATCGTCATCGGCAATCGCGTGATCGTGAGTGCCGGCGCCTCGATCCAGGCAAAGGTCGGGCACATCGAGATCGGTGACGACTGCAACATCGGGGCGGGCGTCCACATCGTGGCCCAGGGCCCCGTCATCATCGGCGAGCACGTCTCGATCGCGGGCAACGCGATGATCGCCGGCGGCCGCCACGCGGTAGCCCACGCCGGTGCCGACCGCTCCCGCTTCACGAGCGGGCCGATCCGCATCGGGCGGAACGCGACGATCGGCATGGGCGCGATCGTGCAGGACGGCGTTGCGATCGGCGCGAACGCGATCGTCGCGCCCGGGGCGGTGGTGTTCGAGGACGTGCCTGGGGACACGGTGGTCTGGGGCAATCCTGCGCGGCCGCTGCGCAGCCGGCCCGGCCACCCGCCGGCAACGCCCGCGCCTCCGCCCGGGCCCGAGGCACGCGACCGGCCGGCGGATGGCGAGCTCGCGCGCCGGGTCCGCGATTACCTCCGGGAGGATCTCTTCATCGAGTTCGGGCCGGGCGAATTCGGCGACACGGACTCGCTCGCGGACGCCGGCGTCCTGGATTCGCTGGCGTTCGTCCGCCTCGCCCTCTGGATCGAGCAGACGTTCCGGGTGGAAGCCGACCCCGCGGCCATGAGTCTCACCGAGCTCGACTCGGTGGAGAAGATCGCCGCCTGGATCGCCCGCCGGGTGCGTACGTGAGCCGGATGCCCGTGTATCGCCGCGTGCTCGCGCACGCCGCGACGGATCCCGCGCGCCCGGCGATCGTGCACGATGGCGCCGTCCTGACTTTTGGCGACCTCGGCGCGACGGTACGCGCGCGCGCCCGTGCGCTCGCCGAGCGTTTCGGGCTCCGCCCCGGCGACCGCGTCGCGCTGCTCGCCGAGCCGCACCCGGAATTCCTCCTGACCTACCTCGCGGTGCATGCCCTGGGCGCCGCCTGCGTGCCGCTGGACGCGCGCGCGCCCGCCGCGCGCCTCGACGGCATCCTGCGCCACGTCTCGCCCGCCGCGACGTTTTCCTCGGGCGGCATCGCCGCCGGCGCGGCACGCCAGGCACGCTACTCCGACCTGGCCTCCGCTACCGGCGGGACCGCGGATACCGAGGTGCCCGCGGAAGCGGTCGCGGACATCCTGCTCACGACGGGCACCACCGCCGAAGCGAAGGCGGTGGTGCTGAGCCACCGGGCGCTCGCGAGCGCGGTCGAGCACATCAATGCCGTGGTGGGCACGCGCCCCGGCGACGTCGAGGTGCTGGCGCTGCCGCTGCACCACTCCTTCGGACTGGGCCGCGTCCGCTGTGTGCTGGCGTGCGGCGCCACGCTCGTGCTCACGCCGGGGCGCATGGACGGCGCACGGCTGATCGAAGCGCTCGTGGCGCACCGTGCCACGGGGTTCGCCAGCGTTCCCGCCGGCATCTCGATCCTGCTCGCCGGCAACGGCAGGCAGCTCGGCCGGGTGGCGGGGCAACTCCGTTACCTGGAGCTCGGCAGCTCATCGATGCCCGTCGAGCAGAAGCGCGCGCTGATGCGCCTGCTGCCGGAGACGCGCATCGCGATGCACTACGGGTTGACCGAGGCGAGCCGCTCGGCGTTCCTCCGCTTCCACGAGAACCCGGACCGGCTGGAGTCGATCGGCCGGCCGAGCCCGGGCGTGCAGATGCGCATCGCCGGCGGTGAGGGGGGCGCCGGCGAGATCGAGATCCGCGGCGACCACCTGATGAGCGGGTACTGGCAGGCGCCGGAGCGCACGGCGCGGGTGCTCGACGGCGGCTGGCTGCGCACCGGGGACCTGGGCCGCACCGACGCGGACGGCTGGTTCTACCTCGAGGCGCGCAAGGACGACGTCATCAACGTCGGCGGGCGCAAGGTGCTGCCCGGCGAGATCGAGGAAGTCCTGCTCGGCCATCCCGCGATCCGGGAGTGCGCGTGCGTGGGTGTCCCGGATCCGCAGGGGCTCGCGGGCGAGATCGTCAGCGTCTGGATGGTGCCGCGCCGTCCCGATCGTGCGCGGCCGGCGTTCTCGGAGCTCGCGAAGCTGCTCCGCACGAGGCTCGAGCCTTACAAGGTGCCGCGACGCTTTCACTGGACCGACGCGCTGCCGAGATCGGCTTCCGGCAAGGTGCTCCGGCACCGGTTGCGCGAAGACGCCTGAGCCCGGTCACCCGCCCGGCCGCGGGTCGCGTATCATCGTGCCATGTCCGCCAGGATTCTCCTGGGCGTGCCCACGCCCTGCCCCGATACGTACGCACCGGAGCTCTTGTGCCCGCTGCCGCGCAGCGACGGCCGGGCCGACCTGGACCTCGGGGCCGTGCTGCCGTTCGGCGGCGAGGACGTCTGGAACACGTGGGAGCTCACGTGGCTCGATCGCCGCGGGCGGCCGCGCGTCGCCACCGGCGTGTTTCGCGTGCCCGCCGACAGCGACAACCTCATCGAGTCGAAATCGCTGAAGCTCTACCTGGGCTCGTTCGCGATGACGCCCTTCGACTCGGCCGACGACGTCGCCGCGACCATCGCCGCTGATCTCTCGCACGCGGCGGGCAAGCCAGTCACGGTCGAGCTCGCCTTTCCGCCCCCGGAGAAGGGAGGAACGACGTCGGTGCTGCCGGGCGTCACGATCGACGAGGAGGACGTCGCCTGCGACACGTGGCAGGTCGACCCGTCGCTCCTCGCCCGTGCGGGCGGCGAGATCGTCGAGGAGACGCTGCACTCGCACCTGCTCCGCAGCAACTGCCCGGTCACCGGCCAGCCGGACATGGGCAGCGTCCTCGTCCGGTACCGCGGCCCGCGCATCGACCGCGGCGCGCTGCTGCGCTACATCGCCTCGTACCGCCGCCATTGCGCGTTCCATGAAAGCTGCATCGAGCGCATGTTCGTCGACATCAAGGCGCGGTGCGCGCCGGAACGGCTCACCGTGTACGGGCGCTACACGCGCCGGGGCGGTCTCGACATCAACCCCTTCCGCTCGGATTTCGAGGCGCGCGCCCCGAACCTGCGCCTCTGGCGCCAGTAACGGCGCGAACGACGCTCGCCGCTCGGGCCGGCTAGCGGCGACAGACGAGGTCGTCCTCGTCGATCTCGTGCCCCCATTCGCGCTTCGCGCGCAGGTACTCGCGGTTGGCAGGCGACACCCCGGTCACGTGCTTGACCGGCGTGATGTCGCGGACGCCGAAATTGAGGAGGTCGGCGACCTTCTTCGGGTTGTTCGTGAGCAGGCGGAACGGGCGGTCGCGCAGGAAGAACCGGATCAACGCGGCGGCGTCGCTGAAATCGCGCGAATCGTCCGGCAGGCCGAGCGAGCGATTCGCCTGGTAGGTGTTCTCGCCGGCGTCCTGCAGCACGTAGGTCGCGGCCTTCGCCCACAGGCCGATGCCGCGCCCCTCGTGCCCGGCCATGTAGACCAGCATGCCGCCTTCGGGCTCCGCGGCGATGCGCTCGAGCGCCGCGAGGAACTGCGGCCCGCATTCGCAGCGGGCGGAGCCGAACACGTCGCCCGTGAGGCAGCTCGAGTGCACGCGCACCAGCGGCGACGTCCAGCGCTCGGGATCGCCGAGGACGAGCACGCTGTTCACCGCCATCGACGACGCGAGCAGGGCGAAGGACTGCGCACCGTCGCGTTCCCGGAGCTCGTCGGCGAGCTCCTGCACCTTCGTGAGCTCCGTGTGCCGTACCGCCGCGAACCACTGGACGGCGAACTGGCGGCCGTTCTGCACCAGCGGCAAGGGGATCGGGCCGAGCAGGCTGATGGCCTTCTCGCCCGGCGCGGGCGGCCGCTCCTGGCTGACCTCCCGACCGCTGGCGTCGATGCGCCGGAGCTTGCCCTGCTCGATGAGCCGGCGCCGGACGTCGGGATCGAGGTAAGTGAACATGGCGGTGAAGCCTACCACTTTTACCCTGGCGGGCGCGGCCGCCTCGCGGGATGCCGTCGCGGCCGGGCCGGGCGGCACCGTCGTGCACCCTCATTGAAGGCCCGTGAACGCCGTCCACGCGGCCCGCGGCGGCCTCCGGGCCCTGTGCTATAGTGACGGCACACTCATGGAACGCGTCACCCGCATACTCGCGGTCCTCGATCCGACGACCGATGCCCAGCCGGCGCTCGACCGCGCGGCGGCGGTCGCGCGGGCGAACGGGGCGTCCCTGGAACTGCTGCTCTGCTACTACAACGAGTACCTCGCGGAGGAGCATGCACGCCCATTCCCGTCGCTCGAAGAGGCGCGTCGCGAGCTCGTCGGCAACCTCGAGCGGCGGCTCGAGGAGGCGGCGGCTCCCCTGCGATCGTCGGGGCTCGACGTGACGACCACCTTCCTCTGGGAGCACCCGCTGTACCGGGGGATTGCGCGGCACGCCGCCGCGACCAATGCCGATCTCGTGTTCAAGGACACGCACCAGCACTCGGTGCTGGCGCGGGCGCTGTTCAGCCATACCGACTGGGAGCTGATCCGGAGCTGTGCCTCGCCGCTGTGGCTGGTCAAGCCCGGCGCGTGGCCGGACAAGCCGGTATTCGTCGTCGCGGTGGACCCGATGAACGAGCACGACAAGCCGGCGGCGCTCGACGACGAGCTGCTGTCGGCGGCGAAGGTGCTGGCCAAGGCGACGGGCGCGGAGGTGCACGCGTTCCACGCCTTCGATCCGCGGCTCGCCCTCGCGGCAGGAACCGCCAACGCCTATATCCCGGTATCGCTGCCGTTCGACGAGATCGAGGCGAGCATGCGCAAGGAGCACGGCGCGCGCTTCGACGAGCTCGTGGCGTTCCACGGCATCCCGAAGGAACGATCGCACCTGGTGTCCGGGGCGACTCACGACGCGCTCCCGGAGCTCGCGCGCGAGCTGGGCGCGTCCCTGGTCGTCATGGGCGCGGTCGCGCGCCGGCGGCTGCAGCGGCTCATCATCGGCTCCACGGCGGAGCGCACGCTCGAGCACCTGCCCTGCGACCTGCTGGTGATCAAGCCGCCCTGGTTCGAAAGCGCGCCCTAGACGCGTCCTGGACTCACCGGACTCGCCCCAGGCTTGGCCCTGGACTCGCGCCAGGCTCGCGCCGGCGCCTCAGCCGTTCAAGGCGCTGTAGAGCATCCTCAGGCTGACGACCAGCAGGAACGCGCCGAACAGGGCGCTCAGCGCACGCTTCGACAGCCGGTGCGCGATCGCGGCACCGAGCGGCGCCGCCAGGAACGTGGCCGGCGCGATGCAGGCGAAGCCGACCAGGTTCACGTAACCCACGCTGCCGGGCGGCAGGCGCGGATCGCCGAACCCGGTGATCATGAACGCGATCGTGCCCGGAACGCTGATGCACAGACCGAACAGCGCCGCGGTGCCGACCGCGCGATGGATCGGCACGCTGAACAGCGTCAGGGTCATCACGCTGAACGTGCCGCCGCCGATCCCCATCATCGCCGACAGCGCGCCGATCCCCGTCGGGATGACCGGCACGAGCGGGCCGCGCGGCACGTCCGGCGCCAGGACGCGGTTATCGAGGGGCAGCATCATCTTGACGGCGATGGCGAGCGCGACGATGCCGAACACCGCGGCGAGCACGTCGCTGTGCAGGTGCGACGCGAGCAGCGTGCCCGCCACCGAGCCTGCCAGCACGAACCCGGCCCAGCGTCGGACCAGCGCGACGTCGACGGACTGCCGCCGGTGATGCGCGCGCGAGGAGGCGATGGACGTCGGCACGATCGTCGCGAGCGAGGTGGCGACGGCGACGTGCATGCGAATCGCCTCCTCGACGCCGAGCGACGCGAGCACCGCTTCCAGCACCGGCACGATCACGATGCCGCCGCCGATGCCGAGAAGCCCGGCCAGGACGCCACCGAAGCCGCCCGTGGCGAGCATGGCCACGGCGAGCCACAGCCAGGGGGCCGAGCTTGCGCTCATCCGGCGGCGCGGGTGCGCGAACGGGTAGCACCGCTCACGAAAGAATCCTGCGTGACGTCAGCGGCCCGCATCGCGGCAGCTCACCGGCACAGGATGCCGGCGTGGAACCGCAAGTGATCTTCGATGAAAGTCGAGATGAAATAGTAGCCGTGATCGTACCGCTCGTGGCGCCTGAGCCTGAGCTCGAAACCGTGCTCGCGGCAGGCGGCTTCGAGCGCCTGCGGGTGCAACTGCTCGGCGAGGAACTGGTCGGCGAGGCCCTGGTCCACCAGGATCGGGTGCCGCGGCTTCGCCACCTTCCCCGACTTCACCAGCTCCGTGGCATCGTACTCCCGCCAGCGGTCCCGGTCCCGGCCGAGATAATGCGTGAACGCCTTCTGCCCCCACGGGCAGTTGACCGGGTTGCTGACCGGCGCGAACGCCGAGATGCTGCGGTAGGTCTGCGGGTTCCGCAAGCCGATCGTGAGCGCGCCGTGCCCGCCCATCGAATGCCCGAAAATGCCCTGGCATGCGCGGTCGCCGGGAAACTCGGAGAACAGGATCCCCGGCAGCTCCTCGGTGACGTAGTCGTACATGCGGTAGTGCCGGCTCCAGGGCTCCTCGGTCGCGTTCAGATAGAAGCCCGCGCCCAGCCCGAAATCGTACGCACCGTCGGGATCGTCGGGCACGCCTTCGCCGCGCGGGCTCGTATCCGGCGCCACGAGCATGATGCCGAGCTCGTCCGCGATGCGCTGGGCGCCCGCCTTGATCATGAAGGTTTCCTCGGTGCAGGTGAGCCCGGACAGCCAGGTCAGCACCGGCACGTTGCCGCTCGCCGCATGCGGGGGAACGAATACCGAGAATCGCATCTCGCAGTCGTTGACCTTGGAGCGATGCTTGTAGAAGCCGACGGTTCCGCGAAAGCAGGCGTGCTCGCTCACGATCTCCAGGGTCATTGCCTCACGTCTCCATTCGCTGCAGCACCAGGGTCGCGTTGGTTCCCCCGAATCCGAAGCTGTTGCTCATCACCGTACGCAGCCCCGCATCGTCGATACGTTCCGTCACGAGCGGCAATCCCTCGGTGGCTTCTTCCCTCTCGAAAACGTTGATGGACGGCGCGATGAAATCGTGCTCGAGCATGAGCAGGCAGTGGATCACTTCCTGCACCCCGGTCGCGCCGAGGCTGTGGCCGCACATCGACTTGCTCGAGGAAAAGCGCGGGAACGCGTCGCCGAACACCTCGCGGATCGCGCTGAGCTCCTGGTTGTCGCCTACCGGCGTGCTGGTGCCGTGGGTGTTGACGTAATCCACGGGCCCGTCCACGGTCGCGCAGGCGAGCTGCATGCAACGGACGGCGCCTTCACCCGAGGGCGCCACCATGTCGTCGCCGTCCGAGGTCGCGCCATAGCCGACGATCTCGGCGTAGATCCTGGCACCGCGGGCGCGTGCGTGCTCGAGCTCCTCCACGACCACGATGCCGGCGCCCGCGGCGATCACGAAGCCGTCGCGGTTCTTGTCGTAGGGCCGCGATGCCCGCGCGGGATCGTCGTTGTAGCGGGTGGACAACGCGCCCATGGCATCGAACATGGCGGCCTGCGTCCAGTCCTCCTCCTCGCCGCCGCCGGCGAAGACGACATCCTGCTTCCCCATCTGGATCTGCTCCAGCGCCGCGCCGATGCAATGGGCGCTGGTCGCACACGCGGAGGTGAGGGAATAGTTGACGCCCTTGATCTTGAACGGCGTCGCGAGACAGGCCGACACCGTGCTGCCCATCGTGCGCGGCACCATGTACGGGCCGACCTTGCGTACCCCGCGCTGGCGCACCGTGTCGGCGGTGGCCACGATGTTGGCGCTCGATGCGCCGCCCGAGGCGGCGATCAGGCCGGTGCGCGGATGGGAAATCTCGCCGGGCTCCAGCCCCGAGTCCGCGATGGCATCCCGCATCGCCACGTAGGCGAACGCCGCCGCGTCGCCCATGAAGCGCCGTGCCTTGCGATCGATGTGCTCGGAGACGTCGAGGTCGATGCTGCCGCTGACCTGGCTCCGGAGTCCCATCTCGCGAAACTTCTCGTTGAAGCGGATCCCCGAGCGCCCGGCACGCAACGAGTCAAGCACCGCCTCGCGACTGTTGCCGATGCAGGAAATCACACCCAGTCCCGTGATGACGGCGCGACGCCCGCTGTTGGCCATGTCAGAAACCGTCCGTCGAGGTGAAGAGGCCGACCCGCAGGTCCTCGGCGGTGTAGATCTGTCGTCCGTCCACCGCCACGGAGCCGTCCGCGATCGCGAGGGTGAGCTTGCGTGTCACGAGCCGTTTCATGTCGAGATTGTAGGTGACGAGCCGCGAGGTCGGCAAAATCTGGCCGGAGAACTTCACGTTACCCACTCCGAGAGCACGTCCGCGTCCCTTGTAACCGGACCACACCAGGAAAAAGCCGACGAGCTGCCACAGCGCGTCCAGGCCGAGACATCCCGGCATCACCGGGTCGCCCTTGAAGTGGCACTTGAAGAACCAGAGGTCGGGATGCACGTCCATCTCCGCCACGATCTCCCCCCTGCCGTAGCGTCCCCCCTCCGCGGTGATCCGCGTCACGCGGTCCGTCATCAGCATGTCCGGCAGGGGCAGCCGCCCGCTGTCGGGGTCGAACAGCTCGCCCAGCGCACAGGCAATCAGCTCGTCACGGCCGTAAGCACTCTTGCGGCCGGGTGGCGGGAGGACGGGTGCTTCGTGTCGTTCGCGGTTCATTCCTGGTCCGGGTTCGTGGCAAAGCCCTGCGCGGGCGAGCCCGCCATGTTACAGAACAAACCCGCGGTCTGCCTGCCCGGCGCCCGGCGGGCGCGCCGCACGCCGCCGGTTCCGGACCGGCAGGACGGCCGCGATCGAAAAAACCGTGCGGGGACGAGGACGGCCCGCTTCAGACCTCGTCGTAGTCGAGCACGACCGCGGGCGTCAGCGGCCGCGACTGGCAGGCGAGCACGAAGCCTTTCTCGACTTCCCAGCTCTCGAGGGCGTAGTTCGTCTCCATCTGCACTTTTCCCTCGCGCAGCAACGTGCGGCAGGTGGCGCACACGCCGCCCTTGCAGGAGTACGGCAACTCGATCCCGTGCTCGGCGGCCGCGTCCACGATGTTGGACTGGTCGGCGGTCATCTCGAACGTCTTGCGGTGGCCGTCCATGATCACGGTGACGTCGGCGAGATGGCCCGCCGCTTTTTCGGCGGGTGGCACCGCGGCGCGCGGCACGCGCTTCCGCGGCGCACCGTAACGCTCGGTATGGATCGCGGCGGCCGGCATGCCGCGGGCCTCCAGCACGCCCCGCACGGTGTCTATCATGGTGTCCGGGCCGCAGATGAAAGCCTCGTCCGGCTCGAGCCGCGCGCAGAACTCGTCGTACAGGTGTCCCACCTTCCCGGCGTCGAGCCGGCCGCCGAAGACCGGGAACTCCTGGTCCTCGCGGCTGAAAAAGAAAAAGAGCTGGAGCCGGTCGGGGAACCGGTTCTTCAGCGCGTACAGGTCCTCGATGAACATGGTCGTGCGCTGGCGGCGATTGCCGTAGAAGAGCAGGAAGCGGCTGCGGGGCTCCGTTTCCAGCGTCGCGCGCACGATCGACAGGACCGGGGTGATCCCGCTGCCGGCCGCGAACGCGAGGTAGGTTTTCGACGCGTCCGGGTCGGGGCTCGCGTGAAAGCGCCCGAAGGGCGGCATGGCGTCCAGGGTGTCGCCCGGCCGGAGCTGCTCGACGTACCCGGAGAAAACGCCCCCCGGCTGCACGCGCACGCCGATCTCGAGCGGCAGCACGCCCGGCGGCGAGCAAATGCTGTAGGTGCGCCGCTCCAGCCGGTCGCCGATCCTGGCCTGCACCGGCAGGTGCTGCCCCGGCAGGAACCGGAACGCCTCTTCGAGCTCCGGCGGCACCGCGAGGGCGACGCGGACCGCATCGGCCGCCTCGCGCTCGACGCGCTCGATTCTCAGCGGGTGGTAGCGGCGCATGATCCGGTCAGATGCACTTGAAATGCTCGAAGGGCTCGAGGCACGCGTTGCAGCGCCAGGCGCTCTTGCAGGGCGTCGACCCGAACTCGCTCACGCGCCCGGTGTCGAGCGACCGGCAGCGCGGGCACGCCACCGGCAGGTCCAGTCCGCGGCGGCCCGGGGGCGCGATCCCGAACTCGCGGAGCTTGCGCCGCCCCTCCTCGCTGAGCCAGTCGGTGGTCCAGGGCGGCGACAGCACGCGCCGGATCGTCGCCGGCACCCCGCGCTGCGCGAGCGCCGCCTCGACCCGCTGCTCGATGACCTCCATCGCCGGGCAGCCCGAGTAGGTCGGCGTGACGGACACCTCGACGGCATCCGCATGCACCCGGACGTCGCGTATGACGCCGAGATCGACGACGCTGAGCACGGGAATCTCGGGGTCGGCCACCTCCTCGAGCCAGCCGAGCACGTCTTCTTTCGTGAGCCTTTGGAGCTGCTCAGCCGGCATGGCCTGCCCCTACCAGCGCATGCCCGGGTAGGCGCGCTGCAGGAACTGCATCTCGGCGATCAGGTAGCCGAAATGCTCGGTGTGGCGGCCGCGCTTGCCGCCTTCGTGCATCCAGCCGTCCTCCGGCAGCCCGAGCGTGGCCTCCGCGGCGACGGCCGCGACGCGCCGCCGCCATTCGGGGCGCAGCGCCGCGAGATCGGGGCCGCCCCAGTCGCGGGCGAACGCCTCGTCCACCGCGTCGGCCGCGAACATCTCCCCGGTATACGGCCAGAGATCCTCGATCGACTGCTGCATGCGGGCATGGCTCTCGGGCGTGCCGTCACCGAGGCGGATCACCCACTGGCTCGCATGCCGCAGGTGGTAGCGCACCTCCTTGACCGCGCGCGCCGCAATTTCGGCCAGCCGCTCGTCACGGCAGCGGGTCAAGCTCTCGAGCAGCAGCACGTAGAAGCTCTCGAACAGGAACTGGCGCGCGACGATGTCCCCGAAATGGCCGTTGGGCTGCTCGACCAGCAGCAGGTTCTCGAACTCGTGGCCGTCCCGCAGGAAGGCGAAATCGTCCTCGCTGCGGCCGGCGCCCTCGAGCTCGGCGGCGTAGCCGTAGAACAGGCGTGCCTGCCCGACGTAGTCGAGCGCGAAGTTCGCGTTCGCGAGCTCTTCCTCGAGCTCCGGTGCGCGGGTCACGTACTCGGAGAGCCGCTGCCCGAGGACCAGCGCGTTGTCCCCGAGCCGCAGGACGTACCGGAGCCTGGCCTCGTCGACGCTCATGACACTTCCCGCTACAGGTTCTCGACCCCTTCCGGGATGTCGTAGAACGTGGGATGACGGTAGATCTTGTCCGCGGCCGGATCGAACAGCTCCGCCGCGTCCGCCGGGTCGGAGGCGACGATGGCGCTCGAGCGCACCACCCAGATGCTCGCCCCCTCGTTGCGACGCGTGTACACGTCGCGCGCGTGATCGAGTGCCATGCGGTCGTCCGCCGCGTGCACGCTGCCGACGTGCCGGTGGGAGAGCCCCGAGCGGGACCGGATGAACACCTCGTAGAGCGGCCACTCCTTTGCGGACATCGTCCCTCTCCCGTTCAGGCCGCGGCGCGCGCCTTGTGCTTCTCCGCCCAGGCACGTGCCGCCTCGCGCACCCAGCGCCCTTCCTCGTGGGCCTGGCGGCGGCGCTCCATGCGCTGCCGGTTGCAGGGCCCGAACCCCGCCAGCACGTTCCTGAACTCCTCCCAGTCGATCGGGCCGTGACGCCAGTGGCCCGTCTCCTCGTCCCAGGCGAGCTCGTCGTCCGGAATGCGCAGGCCCAGGAAATGCGCCTGCGGCACGGTCACGTCGATGAACTTCTGCCGCAGCTCGTCGTTCGAGAACCGCTTGATCTTCCAGGCCATGGACTGCGCCGAATGCTTCGAGTCCTTGTCGCTCGGCCCGAACATCATGAGCGAGGGCCACCACCAGCGATCGAGCGCGTCCTGCGCCATGGCCTTCTGCTCGGGCGTGCCGTTGCACAGCGTGTGCATGATCTCGAAGCCCTGGCGCTGGTGGAAGCTCTCCTCCTTGCAGATGCGGACCATGGCGCGCGCGTACGGCCCGTAGGAGCAGCGGCACAGCGGGATCTGGTTCATGATCGCCGCCCCGTCGACCAGCCAGCCGATGGCGCCGACGTCGGCCCAGGTCAGTGTCGGGTAATTGAAGATGCTGGAGTACTTCGCCCGGCCGGTGAGCAGGTCCTCGGTCATCTGCTCGCGCGAGACGCCCAGCGTCTCGGCGGCGCCGTAGAGATAGAGCCCGTGGCCGGCCTCGTCCTGCACCTTGGCGAGCAGGATCGCCTTGCGCCGCAAGGTCGGCGCCCGGGTGAGCCAGTTGCCCTCCGGCTGCATGCCGATGATCTCGGAGTGGGCATGCTGCGAGATCTGCCGGATGAGGGTTCGGCGATACCCCTCCGGCATCCAGTCCTTCGGCTCGATCTTCTCCTCGGCGTCGATGCGCGCCTCGAAGCGTGCGAGCCGCTCGTGAGGCTCCGCCTGCGGGGCGGTGTCCGGCTTCTGGTCGAGTCCCTGGGTGTACACGATGGCTGGCCCGATCAGTCTGATCCCAAGGACCAATGTGTCACGGATTTCCGGCGATTTCAACTATTCCTGTATCACGTTCGGCCGGCCGGCTCACGGCGGCGGCCCGGCCCCCGGCAGCGGCCGTTCCGTGACGTGGGAGCGGCCCCGGAACAGTGCCACGGTCTCGCCGGCCGCGTTCTGCAGCACGACGTCGTAGATGCCGGTGCGCCGCCCGCGGTGGCGCTCGCTCGCGTGCGCCGTCAGGCGCTCGCCGGCGCGTACGGGGCGCAGGAAATCGATGTGCGCGCCGGCGGCCACCGTGACCTTGCCGTAGGCGTTGCAGGCGAAAGCGAACGCCGTATCGGCGAGCGTGAACAGGTAGCCGCCGTGGCAGACGTCGTGTCCGTTGACCATGTCCGGGCGCACCGTCATCGTCGCGCGCACTTCGCCCGGGGCAAGCACCTCGATGGCGATGCCTAAGGCCTGCGACGCGGTGTCCCGCGCCCACATCGCGGCGGCAGAGCGTTCCGCCTGGTCGAGCTGGCTCATGGTGTCACCTCCTCCGTGCGCCTGCCTCGCGGCTCAATCCAGGCCGCCGAAACGCGCGTAGAAATCCGGCGCGGGCGGCGGCAGCGGACCGTCCGCCGTCTCCACCGCGGTGCCGAGGTACTCGTCCGCGGCCCGGTGCACCCGCCGGTACAGGTTGCGGCAGAGCTGGTAAGCGGCGACGCCGTTCCAGCTCGCGGGCAAAAGCTCCTGGGGCAGCAACGGGTCGCGCAACAGCACCCTGCGGTATTCCTGCACCAGCAGCGTGCGGACCTGGAATGCGGTACGCGGATCGATGCGGCGGGCGGTGCGGGCCGCCGCGAGCACCGGCCGGAAGCGCTCGAGGAAGGCCGCGTAACGCGCCTCGATGTCCGCGAGGTTCCAGCTCTCGCGCACGAGCGAGCGCAGCACCCCGTTGTGCGGCCCCTCGTTGCGCGCCTGCATCACGAGGACGCGCTCGCTCGCGCCGGTCCGCCCGAGCACCGCCTCCAGGTCCTGCGCATCCGGCGAGGGGTGCGCCATGACTTCCGGCGAAATCGACCCGAAGCCGAGCCAGCCGAGCTCGCGTCGGATCGCGTCGCGCGCCTCCGACGGCACGCCCGCGAGCAGCACCAGGCACCATTCGCCGGACCACGCGTGGCGCGGCTCGCCGTAGATGCGGTGCGTCGCCTCGCGGAACCGCTGCGCGCCTTCCTCCGTGAGCCGGTAATAGCTGCGGCGCCCGACCTGCTCGGCTTCGAGCCAGCCGTCTTTCGCCAGGCGGAACACCGAGGTCCGCACGAGGCGCTCGCTGATCGCGAAATCCTCGAGCACCCGGATCAGGCTGCCGATCCAGGCGGTGCCGCCGCGCGGCGCGATCGCGTCCCCGTACAGCGTGATAATGAGGGAGCCGGCCCGCGGGAGGGGACGTGCACGGAACTCCGCGAGCAGGGCCCCGGCGGCGGCGGCGAGCGTCGTGGACGTTTGCTTCGGCAAGAGTCAGCCGTACAATGTGATACGTAATTCTGCGGATTATTCCATTTTCTGTATCTTAGGGGAATTGCCATGGCAGCCATGGGAAGCGGGCCGCGCAAGCTGGCGAGCTTCGTCGCGAACGAATGGATCGAGGGCGCGGGCGAGGGACAACCGCTCGAGAGCGCCGTGGACGGCAACGTCGTCGCACTCCTCACCAGCGAAGGGCTCGATTTCGGCGGCATACTGGATTACGCACGGCGGGTGGGCGGGCCGAACCTGCGCCGCTACACGTTCCACCAGCGTGCGCTCATGCTGAAATCCCTCGCGCTGCACCTTTCCGCTCACAAGGACGAGCTGTACGCGCTGTCGACCCGGACCGGCGCCACCCGCAAGGACAGCTGGATCGACATCGACGGCGGGATCGGCACGCTGTTCGTGTACTCGAGCAAGGGCCGCCGCGAGATGCCGAACGCGCACGTCTACCTCGACGGCAAGCCGGAGATCCTGTCGAAGAACGGCAGCTTCGTCGGGCAGCACATCTGCACGCCCAGGCTGGGCGCCGCGGTGCACATCAACGCGTTCAATTTCCCGTGCTGGGGCATGCTGGAGAAGCTCGCGCCGACCATCCTGGCCGGCGTGCCCGCCATCGTGAAGCCGGCCTCCGCGACGGCGTACCTCACCGAGCTCATGGTGCGGCGCATCGTGGAGTCGGGCATCCTGCCCGAAGGCTCGATCCAGCTCGTGTGCGGCAGCCTGGGCGACCTGTTCGAGCATCTCACGCACCAGGACATCGTCGCGTTCACCGGCTCGAAGAGCACTGCCGCGAAGCTGATGCAGCATCCGCGGGTCGTCGCCGAATCCGTCCGCTTCACCGCGGAAACGGATTCGATCAACGCCTCGATCCTCGGTCCGGACGCGGTGCCGGGCACCCCCGAGTTCGACCTGTTCGTCAAGGAAGTGAAGCGCGAGATGATTGCGAAGGCCGGGCAGAAGTGCACGGCGATTCGCCGCATCATCGCGCCGGCCGCGACCAGCGCCGACCTGGTGCGGGCCCTTTCGACGGAGCTCGCCCGGGTGCGCATCGGCAATCCCGCTCGCGACGACGTCGACATGGGTGCGCTCGCCAGCCTCGGCCAGCGCGACGAGGTGCGTGCCCGGGTTGCCGACCTGGCGAGCGAAGCCGAGGTGGTCTACGGCAACCGCGAGGACTTCGAGGTGATCGAAGCCGACGCACGCAAGGGCGCGTTCTTCATGCCCACGCTGCTCATGTGCGAACGGCCGATCACGGCGAAAGCCGTGCACTCGGTGGAGGCGTTCGGCCCGGTCAGCACCGTGCTGCCGTACGAGACGCTCGAGGAGGCCGTGGAGCTGTCGCGCCTCGGGGCGGGCAGCCTGGTCGAGTCGATCGTCACCAACGACGACGAGGTCGCGCGCGAGCTCATCCTGGGCACCGCCGCGCACCACGGGCGCATCCTCGTCATCAACCGGCACTGCGCCGCGGAAAGCACCGGCCACGGCTCACCGCTGCCGCACCTGGTGCACGGCGGCCCGGGCCGCGCCGGCGGCGGGGAGGAACTGGGCGGCGTGCGCGGCGTGCTGCATTACATGCAGCGCACCGCCGTGCAGGGCCACCCGGAGACGCTGACGCGCGCGACGGAGCGCTGGATCCGGGGTGCCGAGGCGCGCGATCCGGGCGTGCACCCGTTCCGCAAGACTTTCGAGGCGCTCTCGATCGGCGACACGTTCCGCTCGGAGCCCAGGGTGGTGACGCTCGAGGACATCGAGCATTTCGCGGAGTTCACGGGCGACCACTTCTACGCGCACATGGACGAAGACGCCGCGAAGAAGAATCCGTTCTTCGACGGGCGCGTGGCCCATGGCTACCTGATCGTCTCCTTCGCCGCCGGCCTGTTCGTCGAGCCGGCGTTCGGGCCCGTGCTCGCCAACTACGGCCTCGACGACCTGCGCTTCGCGAAACCGGTCAACCACGGCGACTCCCTGCAGGTGCGCCTCACCTGCAAGCAGAAGACGCTGCGCGAGGGGCAGGGTTACGGCGAGGTTCGCTGGGACACCGAGGTCACGAACCAGGACGGCGAGCTGGTCGCGTCCTACGACGTGCTCACGATGGTGGCGACGGAAGCCGAGTGGGCCCGTATGCAGGACGCCTGAGGCGGCGTCAGGCGGGCAGGTCGAAGCGGATGGCGCCGCCGCCGGCGTGCGCCTCCGCCCAGATCCGCCCGCCGTGGGCCTCGACGATGGCCCGGCAGATGGAGAGCCCGAGACCGGCACCGGTCCGGTCGCCCGTGCGGCCGCTCCAGAACGGCTCGAACACCCGCTCCACGTCCTCCGCGCGAAATCCCGGCCCCGTGTCCTCCACCGACAGGCGTACGCCGGCCTCCCCCATCTCGCCGCGGATCGTGACACGGCCGTTGCGCGGCGTGAACGCCAGCGCGTTGCCGAGCAGGTTCGAGAGCACCTGCGCCAGCCGGTGCGAATCGCCCCGGACCTGGGCCAGCCCGGGGGCCATCTCGCAGGCCAGCGCGACGCCGCGCTCGTGTGCCTCCGGCTCGAACAGCTCGATCGTCTCGCGGCAAAGGGCGGAAAGATCGAGCGCCTGCCGCTCGACCGTGGCGTACCCGCTCTCGAGCTTCGACACGTCGAGCAGGTCGCGAATGAGATGGTCCATCGTCGCGGCGGATCGCTCGATGACCCGGAGCTCGCGCTCGTTCGTGCCGGTGGCGAGCAGCGCCTGCACGGTGAGCCGGATGGTGTTGAGGGGATTGCGCAGGTCGTGCGCGACGGCGGCCAGCATGCGGTCGCGCATGCGCGTGGCGCGCTCCGCCCGCTCGCGGGCCTCCCGCTCGGCCGTGATGTCCTCGAGCGTGCCGACGAAACCGACCGTGACGCCGTCCACTTCGATCGGGGCGGCGCGCCCGCTGACCCACACGATGGTCCCGTCGCGATGCTGGAAGCGATAGACGTCGGACCATGCCCGCTCCGCCTTCGCCGCCTCGTACCAGGAAGTCGCCACCCGCTCCCGGTCCTCGGGATGCACCGCCCGTTCCCAGCCGGTGCCGAATGCCTCGCCGATGCCGATGCCGTGGAGCTCGACGCACTTGCGGTTGTAGAAGACCGGGTTCCCTTCCCGATCCATGATGTCGATGCCGAGCGGCGACGCTTCGATGAGCGCCGCGAGGCGCGCCTCCCGCTCCCGCACCGCACGCTCGGCCCGGCGGCGCTCCGTCACGTCGCGGTGGACGGCGACGTAGCCCGCGAGCCGGCCCTCCTCGTCGAACCAGGCCCGCGCGCTGTACTCGACCTCGATCGTGACGCCGTCCCGCCGCTGCACGCTGTACCAGTCCCTGAGGGTCTCCTGGTTCCGCAGGCGATCGATCCGCTCGTCGGCCCGGCTGCGCCAGTGCCGGTCGAGCGGACGCAGGATCTCGTCCGCCGGCTTGCCGAGCACTTCGGCGGCGGTCCAGCCGTAGGTCTCTTCGGCCCCGCGATTCCAGTAGACGATCCGTTCTTCGACGTCGAATGCGATCACGGCCTCGTGCGTGATGTCGAGGAGCTGCGCTTGAAATGGGGGCCGCTCGCGGATCTCCATGAACCGAGTCTAGCCGGAAAACCCGGGCCGACGCCTCAGTCCCCGGCGAGGCGCGCGCTCTCGGCGAACGCGACGAGCAGCGCCGCGCAGGTGACGAGATCGAGCGGCAGTCGCAGCCGGCTGCGGCGTGTCCAGCGGCGCGCCGCGTCCTCGGTCAGCGTGCCCTCCGCCGCCTTCTCGAACGCGAGCGCCTTGGGGATGAAGTCGAACGCGGACCAGAGGCGCATCACGGCGTGACTCGCGAGCGCGACGAGCAGCCAGGACCGCACCTCGGCGGCGCGCCACGCGACGAAGAGCGAGGCGAGCAGCACGAGCTCGAAGGCGACGTGCGCCGGGATCCAGAAGCGCTTGCGGGACACTCCGCCCCGGTCCGGCTGGATCAGGTCGAAGCGTCGTGGCCAGGCCGGGTCGACGACGCTGAACTCGTACAGGCCGCCGCCGAGTGCGACCAGCGCCAGCGCGAGCGCCAGGCCGACGAGCACGAGCAACGGGTCGAATGACATGTCCGGTCCCTCCGCAATGTCAACGACACCGGTTCATTTTAGCGGCAGGAGCGCGGACCGCAGGGGGGCGACCCGTCCCGTCAGTCCCGGAACGGCAGCGCGGTGTCGAGCTTGATCTCCTTCAGCACGATGTTCGAGCGCACCTGCGAGACGCCGGGCAGCTTGAAGATGAAGTCGTCGAGGAAGCGGTTGTACGCCTCGATGTCCTCGACGACGACCCGCAGGTGGAAGTCGGCTTCCCCGCTGGTCGCGAAGCACTCCAGCACCTCCGGGTGCCGCGCGACCTCCCGGATGAAGTGCTCGACGTTGCGCTCCTCGTGCCGGGCGAGCGACACCAGCGTCATGGAGGACAACGTGAAGCCCGCCTTCTGCGGGTTCACCAGCACGGCGTAGCGCTCGATCACCCCCGCCTCCTCGAGGGCCTTGACGCGCCGCCAGCAGGCCGAGGACGACATCCCGGTGAGCCCGGCAAGCTCCTGCATCGTGAGCCGGCTGTCCCGTTGCAGCGCCTTCAGCAGGGCGCGGTCCCGGCGATCGAGCTGCATTTCCTTCTCTCCCTCGAAAATGCAACAGAATGCCATATTTCAGACGTGTATGAAATGATATTGCGCACCAGCCGGAAAAATCGGGCCATTATGGCACCCCATTTCGGCCGGATTCTGCCACCATGAGCGGCCACGGAGCTCCCCGGGGAACCGCCATGGCCACGGCACAGCCGCTAGCGCGCACAACCCGCCCGCTCGACGATTACGAGCTCATCGACCGGTACCGGCGCGAGACCGGCCGGGTGTTTTTGACCGGCACGCAGGCGCTGGTGCGCCTGCCCCTGATGCAGCGCGCGCTCGACCGGGCCGCCGGGCTCCGGACCGCCGGGTTCATCTCGGGCTACCGGGGCTCGCCGCTCGCGGCCTACGACCTGGAGCTCTGGCGCGCGCGCGAGCTGCTCGAGGCGCACGACGTGCGCTTCCTGCCCGCCGTCAACGAGGACCTCGCCGCCACGGCGATCCTGGGGTCGCAGCAGGTCGAGGCCGACCCGACGAAGACCGTCGACGGGGTTTTCGGCATCTGGTACGGCAAGGGGCCGGGCGTCGATCGCGCCGGCGACGCGCTCAAGCACGGCAACGCCTACGGCTCGTCGCCGCACGGCGGCGTGCTGGTCGTCGCCGGGGACGACCATGGCTGCGTCTCCTCTTCCATGCCGCACCAGTCCGACGTGGCGTTCATGGCGTGGTTCATGCCGGTCCTCAACCCGGCGAACGTCGCGGAGTACCTCGAGTTCGGCCTCTACGGGATCGCGCTGTCCCGCTTCTCCGGGATGTGGGTCGCGTTCAAGGCGATCTCGGAGACGGTGGAATCCGCGATGTCGGTCGAGCTGCCGCCGCCGCCCGAGTTCCGCGTGCCGCCCGACTTCGTGCCGCCGCCGGACGGGCTGCACATCCGCTGGCCGGACTACCCCGGCCCGCAGATCGAGGAGCGCATGGAGGCGAAGAAGGCTGCCACCATCGCCTTCGCCGAAACCAACCCCATCGACCGCCGCGTGTTCGACGTCCCGGACGCACGCTACGGCATCGTCACCACGGGCAAGGGGCACCTCGACCTCATGGAGGCGCTCAGGCTGCTCGGGATCGACCGGCGTGAAGCCCGCCGCCTGGGGCTCGACGTGTACAAGGTGGGCATGGTGTGGCCGCTCGCGCACCAGCCTGCGCTCGAGTTCGTGCGCGGCAAGCGGGAAGTGCTCGTCGTCGAGGAGAAGCGCGGCATCATCGAAAGCCAGTTCAAGGAGTATTTCTACGATTACCCGGGCAGGAAGCCCGAGCGCATGATCGGCAAGCAGGACGAGAACGGCGCGAAGCTGATCCCGTGGACCGGCGAGCTCTCGCCGGTCCAGCTCGCCGGCATCGTCGCGGCGCGACTCGACCGGGCATTCCCCGGGCTCGACCTGTCGGCGCGCGCGGCGAAGCTCGCCGCCGACGCGGGCCCGCCGATCGAGATCGCGGGTGCCGCCCGCACGCCGTACTTCTGCTCCGGCTGCCCGCACAACACCTCGACGCGCCTGCCGGAAGGCTCGCTCGCGCTCGCCGGCATCGGCTGCCATTTCATGGCCAACTGGATGGACCGGAACACGGAAGGGCTCATCCAGATGGGCGGCGAGGGCATCAACTGGATCACGCGCTCGCTCTTCAACGGCGGGCGGCACGCGTTCCAGAACCTCGGGGACGGCACGTTCTATCATTCGGGCTCGGTGGCGATCCGCCAGGCGATCGCGGCGAACGCGAACATCACCTACAAGATCCTGGTGAACGACGCCGTTGCCATGACCGGTGGCCAGCCGGTCGACGGCCCCGTCACGGTGGAAAGCATCGCGCACATGGTGCGGGCCGAAGGCGTGCAGCGCATCGCCGTGGTGTCGGACGAGCCGGAGCGTTTCGATCTCGCCGATTTCCCGGCGGGCACGACGCTGTCGCACCGCCGTGACCTGGACGCGATCCAGCGCGAGCTGCGCGATACGCCCGGCGTCACCGTGCTCATCTACGCCCAGCCGTGCGCCACCGAGAAACGCCGCAAGCGCAAGCGCGGCCTGCTCGAGGACCCGAACCGTCACGTCGTGATCAACGATCTCGTGTGTGAAGGCTGCGGCGATTGCTCGGTCGAGTCGAACTGCCTCTCGGTCGTGCCGAAGGAGACGCCGTTCGGCCGCAAGCGCCAGATCGACCAGAACAGCTGCAACAAGGACTTTTCCTGCATCAACGGGTTCTGCCCGAGCTTCGTCACGGTCGAGGGCGGCGAGCGCGCAAAACTGGCGGCACGCCGGCAGCAGGAGTTCCCGGACGATCGCCTGGCGGCGCTGCCCGACCCCGTGCTTCCGCGCATCGAAGGCAGCTACGACCTGCTCGTGACCGGCGTCGGCGGCACCGGCGTCATCACCGTCGGCGCCCTGATCACGATGGCGGCTCACCTGGAAGGCAAGGGAGCGAGCGTCCTCGATTTCACCGGGTTCGCGCAGAAGTTCGGGCCCGTGCTGAGCTACGTGCGCCTCGCGCAGGCGCCTGAAGCGCTGAACCAGGTGCGGATCGATCGTGCGCGCGCGGACGCGCTCATCGGCTGCGACCTCGTCGTCAGCTCCTCGCCGAAAGCATCGGCCACCTATCGCGCCGGCCACACGCGCGCGGCCGTGAACAGCACCGAGATGTCGACGGCCGACTTCGTGCGCTTCCGGGACGCCAATCTCCGGGCGAACGAGCGCATCGAAGCGATCCGCCGTGCGGTCGGCGAGCTGTCCACCGTCGCGGCGAACGAGCTGGCCGAGCAGCTTCTCGGCAACACGATCTACTCCAACGTGCTGATGCTCGGCTATGCCTGGCAGCGCGGGCTCGTGCCGGTGTCCGCCGACGCCTTGCTGCGCGCGATCGAGCTCAACGGCGTGGAAATCGAGAACAACCGGCGCGCGTTCGGCTGGGGCCGGCTCGCCGCCGCGCAGCCGGAGCTCGTCGAGGCCCGGCTCCGGCGCGCGGAGACCTCGTTCGCGCACGAGCCGCTCGAGAGCGTGATCGAGAGGCGGGTGGCGTTCCTCACCGAGTACCAGGACAGCCGGCTCGCGGAACGCTACCGCGCGCTCGTGGAGCGCGCGCGTCGCGCGGAAGCGGCATTCTCCTCCGGGGGCGCCCTGCCCTTCACCGACGCGGTCGCGCGTGCCTGGTTCAAGACGCTCGCGTACAAGGACGAGTACGAGGTCGCGCGGCTCCACGTCGCGAGCGGTTTCCTCGAGCGGCTCCGGGAGGAATACGGTCCCGGCGCGAAGCTCCGCTTCCACCTCGCCCCGCCGCTCATCAGTCGCGGCGTCGACGCGCGCGGGCGGCCGCGCAAGCGCGAATTCGGCGGCTGGATACTCCCCGTGTTCCGCGTGCTCGCACGCCTGCGCCGGCTGCGCGGCACGAAGCTCGACCCCTTCGGCCATACCGCCGAGCGCCGCCTCGAGCGGGAGCTGATCGTCGAGCTCGAGCAGACGGTCGAGACCCTGCTCGCCACGCTGTCGCCCGCGAACGTGCGCCAGGCGACGGACATCGTGAAGCTCTACCTCGAGATCCGCGGCTACGGTCCGGTGAAAACCGAGGCCGCTGCCCGCATCCGCGCGCAGGTCGCGCAGGCGCTGGCCGCCTACCGGGGCGAGCACCGCGAAGCCGCCTGACCGTTCGCCGCCAAGGGCATGACCCGCGACGTTCGCCGTCGACGTCACGGCTCCGCCTCGTGGCCGGTGGCCGCGAGCGAACGATGCCGGGCATCGGACCGGACGAAAGGAGACGTTCGTGAGATGATGGCCGCATGACGGGACGGAACGGCACCGGCGGCGTGCGGTACGAGCTCGACGACAAGCCCGCGACCGGCGCCACGATGCCGGTCGCCCCGGGCATCCTGTGGCTCAGGATGCCGCTGCCTTTTACCCTCGGGCACATCAACCTCTGGCTGCTCGCCGACGACGGCGGCTGGACGATCGTGGATTCGGGCGTGCACACGGACGTCAGCAAGGGCGTGTGGGAAGACGTGTTCGCCTCCGCGATGCAGGGACGGCCCGCGACGCGCGTGATCGCGACCCACCTGCACCCGGACCACGTGGGCTGCACCGGCTGGCTCGCCACCCGCTTCGGCGTAGACGTGTGGATGACGCGTGCGGAGTACCTGCTGTGCCGGGTGCTGGTCGCCGACACGGGGCGTCGTGCGCCCGAGACAGGCACCCGCTTCTACCACGCCGCCGGATTCCCTCCGCACGCAATGGAACGTTACGAGCGCATGTTCGGCATGTTCGGCCGCTACGTCGCCCCGCTCCCGGAGTCCTACCGCCGCCTCAAGGACGGCGACGAGCTCCGCATCGGCAGGCACTGCTGGCGCGTGATCGTCGGCAGCGGTCACTCGCCGGAGCACGCGTGCCTCTACTGCCCCGAGCTCGGCGTGCTGATCTCGGGCGACCAGCTCCTGCCGACGATCTCGTCGAACGTGAGCGTCTACCCGACCGAGCCCGCCGCCAACCCGCTCGCGGAGTGGCTCGAGTCGCTCGACAGGCTGAAGCGCGAGGTGCCGGAGGACGTGCTCGTCCTGCCGGCGCACGGCAAGCCGTTCCGCGGCGCGCACGAGCGCCTCGACGAGCTGGTCGCCGGGCATCGTGCGGGGCTCGAGCGACTCGAGCGGCTCTGTCGCCGCCCGATACGCGCGGTCGATGCGTTCGACGCCCTGTTCTCGAGCAAGATCGACGACAACAACCTGATCATGGCGACCGGTGAGTCGATCGCACACCTGAACTATCTGCTCGAAGAGGGTCGGATAGAGGCCGAGACGGACGAAAACGGGGTCACCTGGTACCGCCGGCGGGAGCGCCGTCCCGCGGCAGGCAAGGCAGCGGACACGCCTTGCTAGGCCGGGGGCTTTTTGTTAAAAGATGCGGCCACGCTGCGGCCGCCACCCGGCGAACGCTCGATTCATGATCGAAATCAGCGGACTGACAAAACGCTACGGCGATCGGACCGTCGTCGATCGACTGAGTTTCGGCTGCAAGCCCGGCGAGGTACTGGGCTTCCTCGGTCCGAACGGCGCCGGCAAGTCGACCACCATGAAGATGATCACGGGCTTCGTCGCACCCGACGAAGGGCGCGCCGTGGTCTGCGGTCACGACGTCGCCGAGCAGCCGCTCGAGGCGCGCCGTCACCTGGGCTACCTGCCCGAAGGCGCGCCATCCTGGCCCGAGATGACACCCCGCACGTTCCTCGACTTCATCGCCGACGTGCGTGGCCTGAAAGGCGACGAGCGCCGCCGGCGCCTCGATGCCGTGATCGGGGAGCTGCACCTCGGTCCGGTGCTGGACCAGAGCATCGATACCCTGTCGAAAGGCTTCAAGCGCCGCGTCGGGCTCGCCCAGGCGATCCTGCACGATCCCGACGTGCTGATCCTCGACGAGCCGACCGACGGGCTCGACCCGAACCAGAAACACGAGGTGCGCGAGCTCATCCGGTCGATGTCGGCGGACAAGCTGATCGTGATCTCGACCCATATCCTCGAGGAAGTCGAAGCCGTGTGCACGCGCGCGATCATCATCGCGCACGGCCGCATCCTCGCCGACGAGACGCCCGCCGGGCTGGCTGCACGATCCCGTTACCACAACGCGGTGCGGGTGACGCTGGCGGACGGTGCGAACTTCGACGAGGTGCGGGCCGCGATCGCGAAGCTGCCTTCCGTCGCCGAGACCGAGGCGGACCGGTTGCACGGCTCCGTGACCGCCATTCCCCGCCAGGGCTCGGGCAACGTCGAGCCGTGGCGCGAGATATCCGACCTCGTCGCGGAGCGCCGCTGGCCGGTCGCAGCCCTGCAGCTCGAGGGCGGCCGGCTGGATGACGTGTTCCGGCAGATCACGCAGGGAGCGGGCGCGTGAGCACGATGGGGGCGTTGTTCCGGCGCGAGCTGAGGAGCTACTTCGTGACGCCGCTCGCGTACGTCTTCATCGTCATCTTCCTCGTGCTCATGGGCGTGTTCACGTTCTACCTGGGCAACTTCTACGAGCGCGGCCAGGCCGACCTCGCGCCGTTCTTCAACTATCATCCCTGGCTGTACCTGTTCCTGGTGCCCGCGATCGCCATGCGCCTGTGGGCGGAGGAACGGAAGACCGGCAGCATCGAGCTGCTCATGACTCTGCCGGTCACGCCCTGGCAGGCCGTGCTCGGCAAGTTTCTCGCGGCGTGGGCGTTCACCGGCATCGCGCTCGTGCTGACCTTCCCCATCTGGATCACCGTGAACTACCTCGGCGATCCCGACAACGGCGCCATACTCGCCGCCTACGTGGGAAGCCTGCTCATGGCCGGCGGCTTCCTCGCGATCGGCTCCTGCCTGTCGGCGACGACCCGCAACCAGGTCATCGCGTTCGTGATCACCGTGGTGGTCTGCTTCGCGTTCCTGCTGTCCGGGTTTCCGCTGGTGCTCGACCTGTTCTCCGGCTGGGCGCCGCAGACGATCGTTGACGGGATCGCCTCGCTGAGCTTCCTGACGCACTTCGCGAACATCAGCAGGGGCGTGCTCGATTTCCGCGATCTCCTCTACTTCGCCCTCGTGATCGGCACGTTCCTTTTCGCCAATACCATCGTCCTGCAACTGAAGCAGGCGGACTGACCCGACGTGAGCACGACATCCCGACGCCGCCTGAGCTCGACCAGCCTCGTGCTGCTGTTCCTGGCGTTCGTTGCCGCGGTGATCGTGAGCAACGAGCTGTTCCGCGGCTGGCGCCTCGACCTCACCGAGAACGATCTCTACACGCTTTCCGACGGCACCCGGCGCATCCTCGAGAACATCGAGGAACCGATCAATCTTTATTTCTACTTCTCGGACGAGGCGACGCGGAACCTGCCGTCGGTGCGCGCCTACGCGAACCGCATCCGCGAGCTGCTCGAGGAGTTCGAGGCCGCCGCGGACGGCATGATCGAGCTCAAGGTCGTGGACCCGGTGCCGTTCTCCGTCGAGGAAGACCGGGCGGCACAATTCGGCCTCAGAGGCATCCAGACCGCTGCCTCGCCGGATCCCATCTACATGGGCCTCGCGGGCACGAACAGCATCGACGACGAGGAGATCATCCCGTTCTTCGAGCCCGACCCGACGAAAGAGAAGTTCCTCGAATACGACATCGCCCGGCTCGTCAGCGTGCTGGCACAGCCCGAGCGCACGGTGATCGGGCTCGTCTCGGGCGCGCCCATGAGCGGTGACTTCGATCCGCAGCTCCAGCGGATGCAGCCGCCATGGGTCACCTACCAGCAGACCCAGCAGCTCTTCGAGATACGCGAGCTCGGCACTTCGTTCTCCGAGATCGCCGATGACGTCGGCCTGCTGTGGATCGTGCAGCCCAAGAACCTCTCGGACGAGACGCTGTATGCGATCGACCAGTTCATGATGCGCGGCGGCAAGGCGCTGATCTTCGTCGATCCGCTCGCCGAGGCCGACGCGTCGCAGGCACCCGGCATGGCCGGCATGCCGCCGCAGGGCCAGAGCTCGAACCTGCCGAAGCTGTTCGAGGCATGGGGTATCGAGTTCTCCACCGACGAGGTCGTCGTCGACGCGGAGCTCGCGCTCAGGATCTCCGGCATGGAAGGGCGCCCCGTGGTCCACCCGGGCATCATCGGCGTCACCGCGAACCGGCTGAATGCCGAGGACGTGGTCACGGCCGACCTCGAGTCCATCAACCTCGGGACCGCGGGTCACTTCCGCTTCGACGAGGAACGGGCGCCCCGGGTGGAGCCGCTCCTCACCTCCAGCGCGTCGGCCACCACGCTCTCCGCGTCGCGGTTCCGCTTCCTGCCGGACCCGCAGAGCCTGCTCGCCGATCTCGCGCCGACCGGCGAGCACTACGTCATCGCCGCCCGCCTCAACGGAACGCTGAAGAGCGCGTTCCCCGACGGCCCGCCCTCGGACGAGCCCGTCGAAGAGACGGACACGGCCGAGGCGGACGACGCGGCCGCGGGCGAGCCCGAGGCGGAAGGCGAAGCCGACGCAGGCGCGACGGATTCCGATTCCGACAGAGCGGACGGGCACCTGGCCGAATCCGTCGAGCCCGCCAATCTCGTGATCGTCGCCGACGTGGACATGCTGAGCGATCGCATGTGGGTCCAGGTGCAGGACTTCTTCGGCCAGCGGATCGTCAACGCCTTCGCCGACAACGGCGCGTTCGTGGCCAACGCGCTGGAGAACCTGTCCGGCAGCAACGACCTCATCGCGGTGCGCAGCCGGGCGAGCTACGCGCGGCCGTTCACGCGGGTCGAGGCGTTGCGCGCCCAGGCACAGGCGAGATTCCAGCAGACCGAGCGGCGGCTCGAGCAGGAGCTCGAGGAGACCGAGCGCCGGCTGTCCGAGCTGCAGGCATCGCGCGAGGATCGCGGCAACATCCTCATGACTCCCGAGCAAAGGGCCGAGATCGACCGCTTCATCGACCGGCGTGCCGAGCTCCGCCAGGAGCTGCGCGCGGTGCAGCGCGGGCTCGACCGCGACATCGAGCGACTCGGCGTCGTGCTCAAGGTCATCAACATCGCGCTGGTGCCTGTGCTCCTGACCGTGTTCGTGCTGGTCGCGGTCTGGCGCCGCAAGCGCGCCCGCCGGGCGAGGAGCGAGCCATGAGCGCGCGTACCCTGCGCCTGCTCGCCGTCGCCGTCGTGGTGCTGTTCGCGGCAGTATGGCTCGTGGACCGGCAGCGCGGCGGCGGCACCGGCGAGGACGGGCTACTGCTGCCGGGCCTCGAGGCGCGCCTGGACGAGATCACCGCGGTACGGATCACCGATGCCGACGGCGAGGTTCGCATCGTGCGCGAGGACGACGACTGGATCGTGCCGGCCAAGGGCGGATACCCGGCCGACGTGGCGAAGCTTCGCGAGCTGCTTCTCGGCCTTGCCGAGGCGCGCAGGATCGAGCAGAAAACCGCGAACCCCGAGCTGTACGACCGCCTCGGCGTGCAGGACCCGGAGCAGGAGGGCGCGAGCGGCAAGCGGGTCGCGAGCGAGGGCCTGGGCGAGGCGGACTTCGAGGTGATCCTGGGCGACAGTGCCCAGCGCGACTACCGCTACGCGCGCATCGCCGGTGATGCGACGAGCTGGCTGATCGACCGCAACCCGAAGCTGCCGGACGACGCCGCGGGCTGGCTGGTCCCGGAGATCACCGACATCCCGGCCTCGCGCGTGCAATCGGTCACGATCCGCCACGAGGGCGGCGACACCATCGCGATACGCAAGGCGGATGCCGGCGATACCAACTTCACCGTCGACAACATCCCCGAGGGTCGCGAGCTCTCCTACCCTTCCGTCGCCAACAGCATCGCGAGCGCGCTCGACAACCTGAACCTCGATGACGTGCGCCGGGCCGGCGAGGGCGCGGCGGACAGCGAAGGGGACGTGGAGCCCTCCCGGGTGACCACGGTGTTCAGGACCTTCGACGGCCTGGAGGTCACGGTCGAGTCGACCGGCACCGAGGACGAGACCTGGATCCGGCTGGCGGCCGCCGCCGTGCCCGCGGGCGACGCCGGAACGAGCGGGGATGCACCTGGTCCCGACGACGGTGAGGAGACGTCCGACGGCGGAGACGGCGCCGGTGCCGGAGAGGCCGCGGACGAGGCGCCCGGCAATGACGCGGGCGAGGAAGAAACGGGGGACGCCGAGGCGGCCGGCGACGACGCCGAGGCGGCCGAATCGCCCGACCCCGCCGCCGAGGCCGAATCCATCAATGCGCGCGTCTCCGGCTGGGAGTACCGTATCCCGCGCTACAAGGCGAGCCAGTTGCGACGCGGCTGGGACGACCTGCTCGCCGCCGTCGACGACGACGAGGAGGAATGAGCACGCCGGCCGCACGCGCGGCCACGCCGGTCCAGGCCGTCGTCTTCGACCTCGGCGGTGTCCTCCTCCGCCTCGCCGACCCCCTCGAGCTGTTCGAGCTCGAGCAGAGCGAATCCGGGTTCCTGGCGCTCTGGCTGCGCTCGCATTCCGTCCGGGAGTTCGAGCGCGGTGGCCTCGACGCGCAGGCGTTCGCGGAAGGACTGGTCCGCGAGCTCGGGCTGCCGATGACCGCGCGGCAGTTCCTGGAACGCTTCCGGGCCTGGCCGCAGGCGCTGTTTCCCGGCACGCGGGCTCTGCTCGAGTCGATCCCGCCGGGCATCCGGCGCGTGCTCTTGTCCAACACCAACGCGCTGCACTGGGACGAGCGCCCCGATGTCTCGGGTGCGCTCGCCGGCCTGTTCGACCGGACCTTCCTGTCCTACCGCACCGGGCTGCTCAAGCCCGACCGCGAAGCGTTCGCGCAGGTCGTGACGAGCCTGGCGTGCGCGCCCGGGGAGATCCTGTTCTTCGACGACAATCCCGGCAACGTCGAGGCGGCCTTGCGCCTCGGCTGGAACGCCCATCGCGCGCGGGGTCCGGCCGACGTCCGCCGGGTCCTCGACAAGACGCTCTAGCGCTGGTCCGCGACGGCTCCGCGCGCGCGGGCCGAGCGCGGGATCTGCGCCATGCCGCGGCGCCGGAAGAAGCCCGGCACGCTGTAGCGACCGACCTGCGCGAGCGTGTACTCGGCCTGGCCGGTGATCGCCCGCGCCGCCGCCAGCGCGCTGCGCACCGCCGGCCCGATGCCCTCACCCATGTCGACGGAAGCGAGCCCGACCGCGTCGCCGACGATGAAGGCATTGCCCTCGCGCACGGACGCCGACCGCCCGCGCAGGTAATAGCTGTAGCCGCTCGGCTCCCAGTCGTGGCCCTGCACGAGCTGCTCCGCGTCGAGCCGCTCGACGAACCGCTGCCAGTAATCCTTGATGCGGCCGCCTTTGGCCTTGATGCTGTCGGCTTTCCCGCCGAGTCCGATGTTGAGGTAGCCGTTCGCCTTGGGGACGTACCATGCGTAACCGGGGAGCCCGTTGTCGAAGAACCAGAGCTTGCACTCGCGCGTCCGCCAGTCGTACGGGAACTCCTGCTCGTAGGTCGCAATCTGCAGCGCGCTGTCGCGCGGCGACCGCTCGGCGAAGAGCTGGCGGTACACCGGGCAGGCGGTGCCGCCGGCCCCGACCAGCCAGCGCGCCGCGTACTCGCCGTCCACCACGTAACCGCCGTCGCGGCACTCGATGTCCTTCACCTTGTGCCGCACGACCGTTGCGCCGGAGCGTTTGAGCAGCCAGTCGTCGAACTCGTAGCGCCGGATCGAGTGCTGGACGGTGCGCTTGCGGAACCGCACGCTGCCCCAGTTGAACTCCAGCCGTTCGAACGACAGCAGCCGGTGGGGATACTGCTCGAGGTCGATCTCGAGGTCGTCGACGACCTCGGGGGTGATCCAGCCGGCGCAGAGCTTCGTGCGGGGGAACTCGGCCCGGTCGAGGACGAGGACGTCCAGCCCGGCCTGCACCAGCTTCCACGCGCAGGTCGAGCCGGCAGGACCGCCGCCTACGACGATGACGTCCGCGTGCTGCACCGGCCGCCTACTCCGCCGCCGGCAGCGACTCGTACTGGTAGCGCCTCGTCCACGGCACGTCGTTGTTGCCGTGGGGGGCGAACAGCACCTGGTAGAGCTGCAGCGTGCCGTAGCGGAAGGCCGCCGAGGACCCCGCGAGGTACAGCCGCCACGTGCGGACGAACTCGCTGCCGTACATCTGCCGCACCTTGTCCGCGACCTGCTCGAAATTCTGCAGCCAGGCACGACAGGTCCGGCCGTAATGCAGCCTGAGGTTCTCCACGTCCAGCACGGAGAAGCGGAACGGCTCGAACACCGCCGCCATCTCTCCCAGGCTGGGAATGTGCCCGCCCGGGAAAATGCGGCGGGCGATCCAGGGGTCCGGCGGGCGCGGATTGCTCCGCCCGATCGTATGCACGAGGCCGAGACCGCCGGGTTTGAGGCTGCGCGCGATGATCGAGCCGAGCGTGCGGAAGTTCCGCAATCCCACGTGCTCCAGCATGCCGACCGAGACGAACACGTCGTAACGCCCCACGATGTTGCGGTAGTCGTCCTCGATGAAGGTCACCCGATCGGAAAGGTTGCGGAGCTGTGCCTGCTCCCGGGCGTACTTCACCTGCTCGTGGGAGTTGTTGTACGCGGTGACGGTGACGCCGTAGTGCTCCGCCATGTGCAGCGCGAGCGCACCCCATCCACAGCCGGCCTCGACGACGGTCTGCCCGGGCTGCAGGCGGAGCTTGCGGCAGACGTGGTCGAGCTTCGCGAGCTGGGCCTCCGCAAGCGTCATCTCCGGGTGCTCGTAGTAAGCGCAGGTATAGACCATGCGCTCGTCGAGCCAGAGCCGGTAGAAGTCGTTGCCGAGGTCGTAGTGCCGGTGCACGTTGTCCTTCGCCCGGGACAGCGTGTTCGAGCGCAGCGCCGCGAGCTGCGAGCCGAGCTTCTGCAGGCGATAGAAGCGCGCGGAGCGCCGCGACAGCGCGGCCGAGACCTCGCAGATGAAATCGTAGAAATCGCCGTGGACTTCCACGAGACCCCTGGCGTAACCCTCGCCGAAGGCCATCGACGGCGAGCGCAACAGGCCGAGCAGCACGGACCGGTCCCGGATCTCGACCTCGGCGACGGGCTTGCCGTCGACGAAGCAGTACTCGGCGCCATTCCAGAGCCTGAGCGCGATGCGGGGGTTGCCCGCGAGCCCCAGGCACCACCGGGCGAGCGTCCTGTCGAGCCCGCTGTCGACGATCTGTTGTTCCGCATCGGCTTTCACGGTGGCACCCCTTCGAAGAAAACGACTGTTTGGCAGACGTCGAGTGACGATGGCCAGTTTCGCATCCGGCCATCGAATGGACAACCCGCGCCGCCCCGGCCGCGGGCCGGCAGGCCGGGACCCGGCCCCGGGACCGGGCCCGGCGGGCTCAGGAACGGGCCTTGAGCGCGTCGCGGATCTCGGTCAGGAGCTGCACCTCGGCGGACGGCGGCGCCGGCTCTGCCGGCTTCTCGTCGGCCACCCTGCGCTGCAGGCGGTTCATGGCGCGGACGAGGAGGAAGATGGCGAACGCGACGATCACGAAGTTGATCACGGCGTTGATGAACATGCCGTAGTTGAGCGTGGCGGCACCGGCCTGCTGCGCCGCAGCGAGCGAGGGGTAATCGGTGCCGGACAGGTTCAGGTAGAGCTGGCTGAAATCCACCCGGCCGGTCAGCAGCCCGAGCGGCGGCATGAGCACGTCGTTGACGAGCGAGTTGACGATCTTCCCGAACGCGGCGCCGATGATGATACCGACCGCCATGTCGACCACGTTGCCGCGCAGTGCGAATTCCCTGAACTCTTTCAACATGATTCTCGTTCCTCCCAAAACGCCGGGGCCGTCGGCGCCATTCGCCGCGGCGTCGCTATCTTAGCAACGGCGGCGGGGGTGCCCCGTGGGAGTCGGAAGGAGACGACGGCACCGCCTCCGAGGCCGGAGGGAGGCGCAAGGGATTTCAGCGCCCGCTCGCCCGGCGCTCGCGCTCGCTGCCGCACCAGCCGAGGAACTCGGCTTCCGGCAGCGGCTTCTGGATGAAGAAGCCCTGGCCGAGGTCGCAGCCGAAACGACGGACGGCCTCGAGCTGCTGGCGGGTCTCGATCCCCTCGGCCACGACCTCCAGCCCCATGGCCTTGCCGAGCGCGATGATCGCCTGGACCACGCGCTCGTTGCTCGCCGACCCGACCAGCCGCTCGACGAAGGACTGGTCGATCTTGAGCGTCTGCGCGGGCAGCTCCGCGAGGTAGGCCAAAGACGAGTAGCCGGTGCCGAAATCGTCGATGTGGATGCCGACGCCCAGGGCGGCGAGCTCGCACAGCACCGGGCGTGCCACGGTGAGGTCCTCGAGCAGGGCGGTCTCGGTCAGCTCCAGGTTGATCATCTGCCGGCCCAGGCGATGCTGCTCGAGAATGCCCTGCACCAGGCCGACGAGCCTGCCGTTGCGGAGCTGGTGGGCCGACAGGTTGACGCTCACCGGAACGGCCCAGTCCCGCTCCGAGCGCCAGCGACTCACGGCATCGCACACGCGGCGCATGATGCACTCGAACAGGATGTCGGAGATGCCCATTTCCTCGCTCAGCGGCACGAAATCGGCGGGGCTCGTGATCGAGCCGTCGCGCCGGATCCAGCGTGCAAGCGCCTCGACGCCCGCGAGACTGCCGTCGGCGAGGCGTACCTGCGGCTGGAAGAAGACCGTGATCTCGCCGCCGTCGATCGCGCGCCGCAGCTCCGCTTCCGTCTCGAGCCTGTGCTGCGCGCGGTAACGCATGTCGCGCCGGTAGTAGGTGACGCTGCCGTCCGGCCGGCGCATCGAGCGATGCAGCGCTCCTTCGGCGCAGCGAAACACCGTCGCCGGGTCGCGGCCGTGCACGGGATGGCGGGCGACGCCGATGCTGGCCTTGAGGAACAGGTCCCGCCCGTCCAGGCTGAACGGCTCCTGCACGAGCGTTTTCACCCGCTCCACCGTGTCTTCGAGCGTTGCCCGCGCGCCGCAGCGGGGCACGAGAACGGCGAACTCGTCCGCACCGAAGCGCCCGACGATACCCGTCCGGTTCGGCCCGCCGGCGTCGAACAGGTCGACCAGCCGCTTGCCGAGGGCGCGCAGGAGTCGCGTCCCCGAATCGTAGCCCAAGGTCTCGTTCAGGAAGCTGAAGCGTTCGACGTCGAGCAGGATGACGGCGCTCTCCCCTTCGCCGCCCGCCTCGATGATCTGCCGCAGCTCGTCCATGAGCTTCAGCCGGTTCGGCAGCTTCGTCACCGGATCGAAATACGCCAGCCGGTGCAGCTCGGCCGTGCGATCCATGACGCGCTGCTCCAGTATCTCGTTGGCCCGGCGCAGCGCGAGGTCGGCGTGCCACTTGCCGCACAGGGCCGCGGCGAGCTGCCGGCACTCGACCGCGTGAAACGGCTTCTTGAAGAAAAAGATGCGGTCCGCGGGCGGTATCCTGGCGCCGAGGTTGTCGGGCTCGGGGCTCATCGAGCCGGTCACCAGCACGATGTTGACGTTCGGGTCTAGCCCGCGGATGCGCCTCGCGGTTTCCACCCCGTCGATGCCGGGAGGCATGCGAATGTCGAGGAACACGATCGCGTACGGGCTGTTCGCGCGCACGGCCGCGGCAACCGCCCGCACGGCGGCTTCGCCGTTGCTTCTCGTGTGCACGTCGAATCGCGCGGCGCCCTTCTCGTCCGTGTCTTCCCCGAACAGCACCTTCTCGAGGTCGCTGAGCGTCGAGCCCGCGACGTCCGGCTCGAAGTCGCGACCCAGGCAATGCAGGTACTCGCGCAGGAGGAGCGCGTCGTCGTCGACCGCGAGCACGCGGTTGATCGGGGGCGCGGGCGGCATCATGGCGATGCCTGGACCATGTCCGCGACGT
>DATGQE010000033.1:0-6303 GCA_035304345.1 Woeseiaceae bacterium
GGTGCTGCCGCCATGACACCGGTCCTCGTCGCAGACTCCATCGGCAAGGCGTTCGGCGGGCGCGCCGTTCTCAAGTCCGCATCGCTCTGGCTGCACGCGGGCACGGTAACCGCGCTCATGGGCAGGAACGGCGCGGGCAAATCCACGCTCATCAGGATCGCGGTCGGGCTGCTGGCGCCGGACTACGGCACCATTCGCTTCCACGAGCGGCTCTACACGCGAACCCGGCTCCACGTGCTCGCCCGGCAGGGGCTCTTCTACCTTCCCGAGCGCTCGCTCCTGTCCCGCTCCTTCACGCTGCGCGAACACGCGCGCGCGTTCGCGCCCCGTGCATCTCGCGCGGAGATCGAGGCGGTCACGGACTTCCTCGGCATCACTCACGTCCTCGACCAGTACGCGGAGGAAATCTCCGGCGGCGAGCGCCGCCGCGCAGATCTCGCGCTCGCGCTGCTCAGACGGCCCGCATGCCTCATCGCGGATGAGCTGTTCCTCGGGATCACGCCGAAGGACGCGGAGCTGATCGGCGCCGCGATCCGGCGGCTCACCGAGCAGGACGGCTGCGCCGTGCTGGTCACCGGGCACGAGATCCGGACCGTGCTCGACGTCGCCGACGACGTCGCCTGGCTGACCGCCGGGACGACGCACGCGCTCGGCGCGCCGCAGGCCGCCCTCGCGCACGACCAGTTCAGGCGCGAGTACCTGGCGTTGAGGTAGGCAAGGCGGGGCGGGCGCCTCCCTGGCGCGCCGCTCCCGCCCTAGAGCTCCCAGCGCCGCCCTACCACCCCAGCACGTACGCGAAGATCAGGGGCGCGACGATGGACGCATCCGACTCGATCATGAACTTCGGCGTGTCGACACCCAGCTTGCCCCAGGTGATCTTCTCGTTGGGGATCGCGCCAGAGTAGGATCCGTAGCTGGTGGTCGAATCCGAGATCTGGCAGAAGTACCCCCACTGCGGCACGTTCTCGCGCCCGAGGTCCTGCTCGAGCATCGGAACCACGCAGATCGCGAAGTCGCCCGCGATCCCACCGCCGATCTGGAAGAACCCGATCGAGCCCTCTTCCGCCGCGCGCGTGTACCAGGACGCCAGCTCGATCATGTACTCGACGCCGGTGCGCACCGTGTGGGGGTTCCGGACCTTGCCGTCGATGACCAGACTCGTGTAGACGTTGCCGAGCGTCGAGTCCTCCCAGCCCGGCACGAAGATGGGCAGGTCGCGCTCGGCGGCGGCGAGGACCCAGGAGTCTGCCGGATCGATCTGGTAGTGTTCCTCGAGCGCGCCGCGGCGCAGGATCCGGTACACGAACTCGTGCGGGAAACACCGCTCGCCCGCGCGGTCCGCCTCCATCCAGTCCTCGAAGATCACCGACTCGACGAGGCGCATGGCCTCGTGCTCGGGGATGCAGGTGTCCGTCACCCGGCTCAACTGCCGCTCCCGTAGCCGGAGCTCGTCTTCCGCCGTGAGATTTCTCCAGTCCTTGACGCGCTCGTAATGGTTGTGGGCGACGAGGTTGAAGATGTCTTCCTCGAGGTTCGCGCCGGTGCACGAGATGGCGTGGACCTTGTCCTGCCGGATCATCTCGGCGAGCGAGATCCCGAGCTCGGCGGTGCTCATCGCGCCGGCCATCGAGACCAGCATCTTGCCGCCGCCATCCAGGTGCCGGCGCCACGCCTCGGCCGCGTCGACGAGAGTGGCCGCGTTGAAGTGGCGGAAATGCCGTGTCATGAAGCGGGAGATCGTTCCGTCCATCGTCCTTGCGTTGAAGTGTAAGTTCGCGTGCAACGCCAGAAAGGTGGTCGGACCGGCGCCGACTCTTCCATGGGCGCGGATCGAATGCCGAGTGCACCGGACGCCGCGCTCTCCTGCGAATACCCACGAGTCGCCGCAATGTTGAGGTCGGCAGATGCGCCGAGACGGTGCCGCGCCGCCGGCGCCGCAAGGAACCCGCGTCTAGCCCTCGCACGCATCGCGCGCGTTCATCCTCCGCGCGCCTCCGGATGGCTCCCTGCTCCCTTCGCGCCGCGGCGGCCGCGGGCGAGGATCAGCAGCGCACCTACGAGCGTGCAGGCGACGGGCACGACGTTGAGGGCCAGCCCGTCCGTCGCGCCCGCCCCCTCCGCGCTGAGCCATCCCAGCCCGGCAGAAACGGCGAGCGCACCGGCGATGCTGCGTCCGGCGCCGGGAACGGGTCGCCGGGCAGACCGGGGCGCGATGGCCTCGAGGCGGCCGAACGCGGCGACCGCGAGTGCGAGAAGCACGAGCAGGGCCGCGACCCAGAGCGGCCGCGTGAGCCACCATTCGGGCGAGTTCGGCGTCAGCCGCAGCCCGGCGCCGCCGGGCCCCTCCAGGAGCGCGACGAGCAGCACCATGACCGTGACGTGCCACACGTAGATCGTCATGATCACGGCGTTGACGGCGATGGTCGCGATCCAGACGCGCAGGTTCTCCAGCCAGCGCTTGGCGGGCGCTTCCAGGGCGAGCACGATGCCGGCGTGCGTGATGCCCAGCGCGAGCAGCGCAAGGCTCGGCGGGTTCGTGTTCGTCGCCGGGTCGCCCGGCACGGTGACCATGCTCACCGGATACCCCGCCACGGCGCGAAGTGCGAGCAAGACGACGAAGCTCGCGGCCGCGACCGCAAGCGATCGCCGTGGCCCACTGACCCCGCCATACCGCCACACGCAGCCAAGTTGGTGGAAGGCGAGCCAGACGAACGCGTAGTTCAGCCAGCGCGCCGCCCCGAGCCCGGGCAGGACCGAGATGACTTCGACGGCCACCGCGGCCAGCACGAACGCCCAGAACGAGGCGATGCCGTAGCGCTCCCAGAGGGCGTGGGTGAACGGCGCGACCACGACGACGAGCACGTAGACCGCGAGGAACCACAGGGGCCGCAGCGAGAGCGTCGAGCCGACGTCGACGATCCGCGCGTTCAGACCGAGCCAGCGCCCGACCGGCACGAGAACGCACCAGGCGAGGATGACGGGGATGACGGGACCCACGAGGCGCCGCAGCCGGCGGGAGACCCACGCGGCGTAATCCTCGCCCTCGCTTCGGTACGACAACCAGGACGCCGCGTTCGCGTACCCACCCACCACGAAGAAGAGCGGCATGACCTGGAAGATCCAGGTGAGCCACTGCGTCCACGGGGCGATGTACAGCATGTCGGAGAGCGTGAACGCCTCGCGGTCGATCGTCGGCGCCGCCATGAGCCAGTGGCCGAGCACCACCACCACGATCGATGCCGCGCGCAGGAAGTCGACGTAGCGGTTCCGCGACGGCGGCGTCCGCAGCGCGAGATCCCGGGCCCGCGCCCATGCTCGCCGGATCCTGCGCCGCGCGTTCACGGCGCGCCGCTGGTCGCCGGATGCGAGGGGACCTGGCCGCCGTCGCACGCGGCGGCATTGGGAATCGGGACCATGCCGGAAGTTACACCGAACGGAGCCGTCCCGCCGCTCAGTTCTCCAACCTCGCGTACGCTCGCACCGGGAACGCCCCCATCCGCCTGACCTTCACCGGCACTGCGGAAAACCGGAAGCCCTCGACCGGCAACTGCTCCAGCCCGCGCAGGTGCTCGACGATCGGGATGCCGGCGCCGAGCAGCGTCGTGTGGACCGGCCGGCGGCCGTCGGACGTGTCGTCGATGTTCAGCGAGTCGATGCCGACCAGCGCAGCGCCCGCATCGCGGAGATAGCGCGCGGCGTCCTCCGTCAGGAACGGATGCCCCTCGAAGTAGCGGTCCGTGCCCCAGTGCGCCGCCCAGCCGGTGTGGACCAGCACGGCCTTGCCGCGAACGTCGAACGGCGCGAACGCCGCACGCGGGACCGAGCGTCCCTGCATCCCCGTGACCCGCACGACCAGCCCCGGCAGCTCCGCTACGGCGCCCAGCTCCAGCTCCGACAGGTCCTTGCCGTCCGCGAACCGGTGGAACGGGCTGTCCAGGTAGGTGCCCGTGTTGCCGACCATCTCGATCCGGTCGATCTGGAACTCGGTGCCCTCGGCGTAGTGCTCCCGCGATGCCTCGCGGCTCAGATAGTCGCACACCACGGGCGCGGGCAGCCCCCGGTACGTGACCACCCCGCTCTCGACGACATGGCTCAGGTCGATCAGCCGCTCACGGACACCACCATCGCGCGCGGCACGTGCACCTGCCGCGCGCTTGTGCGGCTCCACGATGATCTCCTTGTTCAGGATGCGCACGGCGCCGACCATGAGCAGCCGCAGGTCGCGGACGATGTGATCCGCGAGCGCCTCATCGTCGATGTCGTCGCCCTCGATGTCGAGCCGGAAGCCCTGGCCCTGGAGCCCGCCGCCGTTGAGGAAGTCCACCTCAAAGTCGAACCGCACGCGCTTGTCCATACAGGATGCTTTCCTGGTTGAGTGCCCCTGCCTCGAACGGGTACGCGCCTGCGAAACTCCCGATGCCGATGCCGTGTTCCCGCGCGGGGGACCTTGACTCGCGGCGGATCGGGACTGAGGTTCGACTCTGTTGCATCGAGCAACGCAGGCGATCCCGTTCCACCATGACGACCTCCTCGCCCGACTCGCGGGACCCGATCCCGCCACCGGCGATCGCGGGCGGCGACGACGCGCGCGGTTCCTCACCGCCCGCCTTCGCCGCCGTCGCACTCGTCCTCGCCATCGCCGGCGTGGTGGCCCTCGCCTCGCGGGGCACGCCCGTGTGGACGCAGTTGCGAAGCGGGCCCGCGAACCGGGCGGCGATCGTCGCCGGCATCGCGGTGCTGTGGGGCGTCGGCCTCGCCGCCGCCGGATTCATCGCGTCGGTTCTCCACCGCGCGGTCGTGGCGCGCAGCGCTGAAGCGCCGCCTTTGCGCACCACGCTGCTCCGCGCGCTGCCCGGGACAGCGGTCGTGCTCACCGTGCTGAGCCTGCTCGCGATCGCAGCCGGCGACCCGGCGAGGCGCGGGGCCGCGGATGGCTCGGCCACCGCCGTCAAGCGATCCGGCCGGCTCGGCGAGCTGTTCGGCATCATCGACTGGCGTGATTCGCCGGTCAGGGCGGGGCCGGGCCTGCCCGACGAGGACGTGCCCGGCGCTGCCGCACCCGACGAGTCCGGCGCCGGTTCCGCGGTCCTGCTCCTCGGCGTGGCCGCCTTCGCGGTCCTCGTCGCGGCCGCGGCCGCCATGCGGTGGTCTTCGAGCCGCTCGTTCTCGGTCGCGCCGCCGGCCGGCGCAGGCGGCCGCCCACCCGACGCCGACCGCCGTGCGGTGCGTGAGGTGCTGACCGACACCATCGACGCGATGCTCGCCGACCCGGACCCGAACACCGCCATCATCGGCGCGTACGCCCGCCTGCTCGAGGGTCTCGACGCCCGTGGCGCGGGGCGGCGCGACCACGAGGGACCGATGGAGCACCTCCGCCGGGTGCTCACCGTCCTCGACGTACGCCCCGAGCCGCTGCGGCAGCTCATCGCGCTGTTCGAGCTCGCGCGCTTTTCGACGCACCCGCTGACCGCCACGCATCGCGAGCAGGCGCTGGGCGCGCTGCGCGCCGTCGCCGCGGATCTCGGCGCAGCGCCCGCAGCGGCGATCGCGAGGCCGTCGCCCACAGGAGTGCAGCAGTGATGCCGCGCGCTCCGACCACGACGCGCCCGCGCATCACGCGCGAACCGCGGATCCTGCGGCGCCCCGCTCGTCCGCTCCGGCGTTCCGACCCGGACCTGCCGATCGGACCGCTCGGCATTGCCACGATCGTCGTGAGCCTCGCGTTCCTGCTCGCCGGGATCCTGTGGCCGCAGGCCGCGAGCGCGCTGCTCCGGCTGCTGCTCGTGACGCTCGCACTGGGCTTCGTCGCCAGCCGTGCCTACAGGGCGCTGCTGCCCGTGGCCGCAACGCGCTCCTACTCGCCGTTCGACGCGCTCGGCGCGGCACGCACAACGCCCGCCGCGCCGCACACGCTGCGCAAGCTCACGGCCGAGCTCGGCGCCGCGAACGACGCGCGGCGCGCCCGGCACACCGCGATCCCCCGCCCCGTGCGATGGGCAGTGATCGACGAAGCGGCGCGCCGGCTCGCCGAGCACCACGGCCTGCACCTGCACGACCCGGATCACCACGCGCGCATCCACGCGCTCGTCTCCGAGCCGATGTGGCTGCTCATCGATCCGGGCGAGAGCAGCGAGCCCGTTCCGCTGAGCCAGCTCGACGTCATCCTCGACGACCTGGAGAAGCTGTGAGCACACCGACCGAGATCGACGCTGCCCGGGAATCGAACCCGGTCGCCCGAACCGCCAGCGCCGCGCAGCGCCTGCTCGCGGAGGTCGAGAAGGCCGTCGTCGGCAAGCGCGACGT
>DATGQE010000034.1:0-5439 GCA_035304345.1 Woeseiaceae bacterium
GAACACGCCGAGCACGTAGGCTTCGGCGAACGCATCGCGGATCACACTCGACGCTTTCAGCTCGGCGCCGGTCTGTCCCCACAGCGAGATGCCGATGAGGCCGCCGAGCTGCGCGGCAATGTCGCGGAGCTGGTTCTCGGCGTCCGCCGCGTCCGTCGGGTATGCGACGATGAGGTCCTGCGACGGGTTCAGGGCAGAGCCGGCCACCACCGGGGCGATCGGGTAGCTCTCGTATGCGTAGGTGAGATTGGTGAGCGAGGGGACGGAGCGGCCCGCGCCGTCCACGTCGATCAGGGGCACGTTGAGCGACTGGCTGAGCAAGATGGCGAGCATGGAATTGACCGGGCCCGATTCGACGGACAGGATGCCGCCGACCTGCATGCCCTTGAGCTCCGCCAGCTTCGCCATGGTGCGCTCGATCGCCTTGATCAGCCCATCCAGGTTCTCCTTGAGCGCGGACGGGGCGCCGAGCCCGCCGACCACCATGTAGAGCTTGTCGTCCGCAGCGGTCGAGATGTCGTAGATGTCGATGCCGCGTTTCCAGTCGATCCTGTTCAGGATCTCGAAGCCGTCGATGAAGCCGCCGCCGCCCCCGCTGCCCTTGATGGACAGTCCGTAGAGCATGATCATGAGCTCGTCGCCGGAGTAGTGGTTGCTCGCCGGCTGTGCCCGGAGCTTTGCCGTGTGGCCCTCCGGGTCGTCACGCAGCGCCACGACGTCCGGATGCTCCAGCAGCGACGGCAGTGCCGCGGCCGGGTGGTCGTAGGCTGCCTGTGCGAGGCAGGCCGAGGCGAAGGCACAAAGTATCGGGACGAGAAGAAAACGTTCGAATCGTTTCATGTCGGATCCCCCATCTGCTTGGAAAAGCGCACCCGCCTGATGTCCCTGGCGGGAGCCGGGGTGGGATAACACGCCGCCGCGGGTGGTGACGCGGTTGTTTTTGGTAGGGCACGGAATTGGCCGGCGCCGCCGGTCGCCTACTCGAATGCGTAGTCGGTTCGCATGCCGGCGCCGATCGGCATCAGGAGGCTTTTCGCCGCCGACAGCCGGGCGGGCCACATAGTGCTTCCTGAGCTTGACACCCCTCTCGGGCGCCTCCTATCGTGCGGGCGTCCTCGAGCCGTGCTCGCCGCCGGGAGTCGCCATGTCCGTTCTCGAGAAACTGGTCGCGGCTTTGCCGCGGTGCCCCCTGGTCGCCGCCCACTCGTGCCTTGCCGTGCTGCTGTGCACGGCCGCCGTCACGGCTGCCGCGCAGGAGCGGGCCGATGCCGCCGCCCTGCGCGCGTCGGCCGCGGGTATGGCGGCCACGTACGCCCGCGCGCCGCACCAGCCGATCGATGAAGCCTACACGGCGAAGATCCGCGAGTTCACCACCGACCCCTCCTTCAACTCGCCGCTGACCGATTACCTGCCCGCGTCCGACACCGTGCCGACGCCGCTCGACGTCCTCGGCCACATCGCCGGCGCCCCGAATTACCTGCCGTACGTCGCCGACGTCCACCGCTATTTCCGCGAGCTCGAAGCCGCGAGCCCGCGCGTGCGCGTCTTCTCCATCGGGCGCAGTGAGGAAGGACGCGAGATGATCGCGGTGGCGATCGCCGACGAAACGCTGCTGAACGACCTCGACGCCAACGGAACGCGCCTGGCGCAGCTCGCCGACCCGCGCCGCATCGGCCTGGACGATGCCAAAGCGGAGGAGCTGATCGCGCAATCGACCCCGGTCTACTACATCACCGGCGCCATCCATTCCCCCGAGACCGGCTCGCCGACCGCGCTGATGGAGCTCGCTTACCGGCTGGCGGTGGACGAGGCGCCGTACATCGACGGCATCCGCAAGCGCGTCGTCACGCTGATCACGCCGGTCGTCGAGGTGGACGGCCGCGACCGCATGGTCGACGTCTACAACTGGCACCTCGCGAACCCGGACGCCAACTACCCGCGGCTGTACTACTGGGGCCATTACGTCGCGCACGACAACAACCGCGACGCGATGACGATGACGCTCGCGCTCACCCGCAACGTTGCCGACACGTTCGTCGGCTGGCACGCGCAGGTGCTGCACGACCTGCACGAATCCGTGCCGTTCCTGTACGACAACACCGTCGGCGACGGTCCCTACAACGCCTGGGTCGACCCCATCCTCGTCAACGAGTGGCAGGAGCTCGGCTGGAACAATGTGCAGCAGCTCACGAAGCTCGGCATGCCCGGCGTGTTCACGCACGGCGATTTCGACACGTGGAGCCCCGGCTACCTGATGTTCATCGCCGCCACGCACAACGGCATCAGTCGCCTGTACGAGACTTTCGGCAATGGCGGCGCCGATACCGTCGAGCGCATCCTCGAGCCCGAGGAGTACCAGCGCACCTGGTACAAGCCGAACCCGCCGCTGCCGGTGGTGACCTGGTCGCAACGCAACAACAACAACTACCAGCAGACGGGGCTGCTCACCTCGCTGCACTATTTCGCGGAGAACGGACCGCACTTCCTCCGGAACTGGTACCTGAAGAGCAAGCGCTCGATCGAGAAGCCGCAGCATGCCGGCCCCGCCGCCTACGTGCTGCCCGCCGACGAGCAGCGCAAGGGCTCGCAGGCCAGGCTGCTCAAGCTCCTGCAGTTGCAACACGTGGAGCTCAGCCGGACGACGCGGCCGGTCACGGTGCAGGTCCCTGCGCCGCCGGACGTCTGCGACGAACCCGATGACACGAACCGGCGCAACGCGCGCCGCGCGCGGCCCGATTTCTGCGACGAGATCGAAAAGGGCACCAGGCAGAAGGCGCCGCCGGTTCCGCGTCGCTTCCCTGCGGGGAGCTGGGTCGTGCGCATGGACCAGCCGTACTCCCGCATCGCCGACGCGCTGCTCGACCGCCAGTACTGGGCCCCGGACGATCCGCAGAAGAACGTGTACGACGACACCGGCTGGACGCTGGGCGCCCTGTTCAACGTCGAGGTCGTACGCGTCGCCGATCCGGCCATTCTCGAGGCGCAGATGGAGCTCGTCGGCGACCGCGTCGCGGTGCCGGAAGGGCTCGCCGGCATCGACGCGCCGGAGGGCAGGCTGCCGCGCATCGCGGTGCTGCACACCTGGCTCTCGACGCAGAGCGAAGGCTGGTGGCGCATGGCGCTCGACGATCTCGGCGTGCCCTACGAGTACATCAGCACGCAGGACGTCGCCCGCAGCGGGAACCTGCGCGAGCGCTACGACGTGATCCTGTTCGGCCCCGTCACCGGCAGCACAAGTACGCAGCGCATCATCGAAGGCCTGCCGATGTGGGGCAACCCGATGCCGTGGCAGACCACGGAGCTCACGCCGAACATCGGCCGCATCGCCTCTACCTCCGACGTTCGGCCGGGGCTCGGACACGAGGGCGTGGCCGCCCTTAAGCGGTTCGTGCGCGACGGCGGCCTGCTCGTCACCTCCGACGACACCGCGGAGTTCGCGATCGAGGTCGGCCTCGCGCCCGGCGTGTTCGTCGCACCCGCCGAGAACCTGAAGCTCGTCGGCAGCGTGCTGAACGCGAAGTTCGTGGACCGCGAGAGCCCGATCGCCGCCGGCTACGCCTCCGACGATCTCGCCCTCTACAGCGCCAAGGGGCTCTCGTTCAAGGTCTCCCACCTGCTGACCGGCGACGATCACCTGCCGAACGCGAAGGACTTCAAGCGCGCGACCGGCCGCGGCGGTCCGGACGATACCGACCTGCCCGAAGGTCGTCCCGCCGCCGAGCCGCCGGCGCTGCCCGACCCGAAGCCGTGGGAGCCGCTGCCGCTCAACGCCGAGCAGGTGCGCAACAACCCGTGGCTCATCCCGGAGAACCAGCGCCCGCGCGTGATCCTGCGCTTCGCCGAGGCCGAGCGCCTGCTCGTGTCGGGGCTGCTCGATGGCGGCGACGAGCTGGCCGAGCGCGCCGCCGTGGTCGACGCCCGCTACGGCGACGGCCACGTGCTGCTCTTCGCCACCAACCCGTTCTGGCGCGGCGAGACGATCGGGAGCTGGGCGCTGGTGCTGAACGCGATCACGCACTTCGACCGCCTTGCCGCGGACTAGCGGACGGCCCGCTAGTGGTGGAAGGGACCGGCCGGCTCCGGATCCCTCCGCGGAGGGATTCCCTGAATGAGACGCATTCTCATCGCGCGCCGCCTTCCATCGCGTGAATCGAAAGCAGCCGAGACAGACCGCAGCATTTCTGCCCTGGTGAACGACGCGGTTCGAGCTGCGCTGGGCGAAGACGCCGAAGATTTCGAGGCGTTCGACGCCCGGGAGGCGGAGCCGGAACGTTCCCTCGAGGAAGTAGCCCGGGACCCCAGGCGGCGGGGCAAGCTGTAGCTTCGGCACCGGGAACCCGGAGCACCCAATGCGCCGGAACCGGGGGTTACCGAGCGGGTCGGAACAGCAATCACCGGCTTGCAAGGAGAGACCGATGGCGACGCACAGCACCGGAACCCGGGACGAGTGGCTCGCCGCGCGGCTCGAGCTGCTGGAGGCGGAGAAGGAGCTCACGCGCAGGAGCGACGAGCTGGCACGCCGGCGGCAGGCCTTGCCGTGGGTGCCCGTCGAGAAGGAGTACCGCTTCGAGACGGACGAGGGCAGCGCCTCGCTGGCGGACCTCTTCCGCGGGCGTTCGCAGCTCCTCATGTATCACTTCATGTTCGGGCCCGATTACAAGGCCGGCTGTCCGTCCTGCTCCGCGATCGCGGATGGCTTCAACGGCTTCGCCACGCATCTCGCGAATCACGACGTGATGCTCTGGGCGGTATCGCGGGCGCGGCTCCCGCAGCTCCAGGCCTATAAGCAGCGGATGGGCTGGACCTTTCCCTGGGCGTCCTCGTTCGGCGGCGACTTCAACTACGACTTCACGGTCTCGATCACCGAGGAGCAACAGCGCGAAGGCTCCGTCGAATACAACTACCGACCGGAGGAGCCGCTGCAGGGCGAGGGCGGCAGCGGCAGGCCTTCGGAGGCGCTTCCCGAGGCGCTCGTCGCCGCAATGACCGGAACCGACGCGGCGACCTACACGCGCGAGCGGCCCGGCATGAGCGCGTTCGCGCTGGAGGACGGCACCGTCTACCACACCTATTCCTGCTTCGCGCGCGGTCTCGACGTGTTGTGGGGCGCGTACCAGTGGCTCGACCGCGCCCCGCGAGGGCGCAACGAGCAGGGATTCTGGTGGCGGCGGCACGACGAGTACGGAGCCGGCTAGTTGCCCGGAGTTGGCTCACCGACTCGTCTTCTCCGTGATCTTCTCCAGCGCAGAGGCTCACGCCGCGTGCGGCACCGGGATCGGGCTCCGCTCTGCGAACATCCCGTTCCAGTACGGGTAGTACGGGTAGGGCGGCGTCACCGCGCTCACGCGGTCGAGCTTCGCGACCTGCTCCGCCGACAGCGACCAGCCGACCGCGCCGAGGTTCTCGCGGAGCTGCCGCTCGTCGCGCGCGCCGATCAGC
>DATGQE010000035.1:0-51677 GCA_035304345.1 Woeseiaceae bacterium
GGCCACGAGAATCCCGGGATGCAGAAGCTCATCCTGTCCATCAAGGCCGACGTCGAGGGCGGCAGCGCGCTCGCCGAGGCGCTGGCGAAGCATCCGCTGTATTTCGACGACCTCTTCATCAACCTCGTCGAGGCCGGCGAGCAGGCGGGCGCCCTCGAGACACTGCTGGACAAGATCGCCACCTACAAGGAAAAGACCGAGGCGATCAAGAAAAAGATCAAGAAGGCCCTGACGTATCCCGCGGCGGTGCTGGTGGTCGCCTTCATCGTCACGACGATTCTCCTTATTTTCGTGATTCCGGCGTTCGAGGACCTGTTCCAGGGTTTCGGCGCGGATTTGCCGGCCTTCACCCAGATGGTCATCGACCTGTCGGTATTCGTCCGGACACACGGCTGGATCCTAGCGCTCGTTATAGGCGCGGCGATCTCCGCCTTCTTCTGGTTCAAGAAGCGTTCGCGGGCCATGCGCCACTTCCTCGACCGGATGGCGCTCAAGATACCGGTGATCGGCCCCATCCTGCAGAAGGCCGCCATCGCCCGCTACGCGCGCACGCTGTCCACCATGTTCAGCGCGGGCGTGCCGCTGGTCGAGGCGCTCGAATCGGTCGCCGGCGCCACGGGCAACATCGTCTACGAGCAGGCGGTGCTGCGCATGAAGGACGAGGTCGCCACGGGCCAGCGCCTGCAGCAGGCGATGGAGAACACCGACCTGTTCCCGAACATGGTGATCCAGATGATCGCGGTCGGCGAGGAGTCGGGCTCGCTCGACGAGATGTCGGCGAAAGTGGCCGACTTCTACGAGCAGGACGTGGACAACGCGGTCGACAACCTGAGCAGCCTGCTCGAACCCATGATCATGGCGATCCTGGGCATCCTCGTCGGCGGCCTCGTCGTGGCGATGTACCTGCCGATCTTCAAGATGGGCTCGGTGGTCTGACGGCGGACACCACGGTCTTCCGCGGGCATCCGCCCGTCGCGCGATCCACCGCGGGCGCAGCGGCGCTCCGTGGAAGCGCGCATCGCGCGCGACCGGCAACGGCAGGCCCGCCCCTGCCCCCCGGGCAGGTTCATCACGACGGAGGACCCCGGCGATGATCGACCTCCTCGCCGCCTCGCCCGTCGCGTTCGTCGGCGTCGTGTTCCTGTTCTCCCTGCTCGTGGGGAGCTTCCTCAACGTCGTCATCCACCGGCTGCCGCTCATGATGGAGCGCGACTGGCGGGCACAGTGCGAGGAGCTCGCGAAGACGCCCGCGCCGGCGCTGCCCGAAGGACGCTTCAACCTCGTCGTGCCCCGCTCGCGCTGCCCCGCCTGCGGCGCCGCGGTCACCGCGCTCCAGAACATCCCGGTGCTGAGCTACCTGGCGCTCAAGGGCCGCTGCGCGAGCTGCGGCACGCGGATCTCGCTGCGCTACCCGATCGTGGAGCTCCTCACCGCCGTGCTCGCGGCCGTCATCGCGTGGCGCTTCGGCCTCTCGTGGGAGGCGGCGGCCGGCCTGCTCCTCACGTTCGCGCTGGTCGCCATCAGCGCGATCGACCTCGATCACCAGCTCATCCCGGATGCCATCTCGCTGCCGCTCGTGTGGGCCGGCCTCGCCCTCTCCCTCTGGCATCCGCTGCCCGGCGCGGAAGTGCTGTTCATCGGTCCCCGGGACGCGATCATCGGCGCGCTCGCGGGCTATCTCAGCCTGTGGAGCGTCTATCATCTGTTCCGGCTGCTCACCGGGAAGGAAGGCATGGGTTACGGCGATTTCAAGCTCCTCGCCGCGCTCGGGGCATGGCTCGGCTGGCAGAAGCTGCCGTTGATCATCCTGCTGTCGGCGCTGGTGGGCGCGCTTGTCGGGGTCGCGCTGATCGCGTTCCGCCGCCATGACCGCAACGTCCCCATCCCGTTCGGGCCCTACCTCGCCGCCGCCGGCTGGGTCGCCCTCGTCTGGGGCGACCGGATCGTCGACTGGTACCTGGATTTCGCGGGCTGATGGGAGTTTTCAGGGTCGGCCTCACCGGCGGCATCGCGAGCGGCAAATCCGTGGTCGCCGAGCGCTTCGCCGAGCGAGGCGTGCCGGTGATCGATACCGACGTGATCGCACGGGAGCTCGTCGAGCCCGGGCAACCGGCCCTCGAGGAGATCGCGCGCGAGTTCGGCCCCGGCATCATCGGCCCGGACGGGCGCCTCGACCGCCGCAAGCTGCGCAATGTGGTTTTCCGGGACGACAACCGGCGCAAGGCGCTCGAAGGCATCCTGCACCCGCGCATCCGCCAGGTCACCGAGGAACGATCCCGGGCCGCCGGCGGGCCCTACCAGCTCATCGTCGTCCCGCTGCTCGTCGAATCGCCGCTCAAGGACAGCATGGACCGCATCCTCGTCGTCGATGCCAGCGAAGCGACGCAGGTCGAGCGCCTGCGGCGGCGTGACGCCGAAAGCGAGGAGCAGGCGCGACGCATGATCGCGGCGCAGGCGACCCGCGAAGAACGCCTTGCCATCGCCGACGACGTGATCGACAACGACGGCTCGCTCGAAGAGACCGAGCGACAGGTCGAACGGCTGCACCGGAAGTACCTCGCGCTCGCGTCGCAGGCCTGAAGAGCGTCGGCTTGCAGCGCCATTTGCCCTCCGCCCGGGGGGAGCGCAGAATACGGCCATGGCAAGAGCCGTATCCGAGATGCATCCGCCCGAGAGCGCCAGGCGGTTGGTGCACTACGAGCAACCGCTCAACGAGCGCATGCGCACCTTCATGCGGCTCGAGTTTCTCTACCAGCAGCTTCTTTACCATTTCGAGCTCGAGGCGGACTGGGCGACGCGGGCCGCGACCGCGGGGCTGCTCGACATCGTCGCGATCCTGATGCGGGGCGACGTCCGCAGTGACGTGTTCAAGGAGCTCGATCGCCAGATCGAGACCCTGGAGCGGTTCAAGGGCGAGCCCGCGGTGGACAAGAAGAGGCTGGATGCGCTGATCCACAACCTCGCGGACAGCCGCGCCGGCGTGAACGCCCTGGGCCCGCAGTTCCTGCAGCCGCTCAAGGATTCCGAGTTCCTGAACGCCATCAAGCACCGGAGCGCCATCCCGGGCGGCACCTGCGAGTTCGACCTGCCGCTGTACAGCCACTGGCTGCGGTATCCCTACGAGCGCCGGGCGCGCGACCTCGGGCAATGGATCGACGCGATCCGCCCGGTATGCGACGCGGTGGTCGAGCTCCTGTGGCTGACGCGCGAAAGCGCAGCGCCGAAACCGAAGGTCGCGATCAACGGCATGTACCAGTACAACGTGCAGAAAGGCGCCAACTGCCGCCTCCTGCGCGTGTCGCTTCCCGAGGGAAGCCCGCTGTTCCCCGAGATCAGCGCGCACCAGCACCGTTTCACGATTCGCTTCCTCGAGTGCTCGTCAATCGACCGGCGGGCGGTGCAGACCGGGCACGACGTCAGCTTCCAGCTCAGCATCGGCTGAGGCACCGGCAGGAAGCGCGTCCGGCGCGCGACGACTGCGATTTCGGGTCGCGGGCAATGCGCTCCCGTACGAACCGCGGCAGGCGTTGGGCGGCCCTACCCTGTCAGCGCGTCGATCACCGCCGCGTTCGCCGGCAGGAGCTCGTCGGCGAGCAGCCGTTCCACCGGCACCCACTTGAGCGGCTGGCCCAGTCTCGAGGCCGGGCTCCCCCGCCATTCCGTCACGAGGAAGAACTCGAGTGCGACGGCCCGATCGGCATAGTCGTGCTCCACCGCGAGCAGGTGCCGGTAGGTGACGATCTCGATGCCGAGCTCCTCGCAGAGCTCCCGGCGCAACGCCGCCTCCGGCGTCTCGCCCGTTTCGATCTTGCCGCCGGGGAACTCCCACAGCCCCGCGAACGGGTGATCGCGCAGCCGCCCGGCGAGGAGCACGCGGCCGTCCGCGTCCCGCAGGACGCCTGCGGCCACGCGCACGCGCCGCGATGCGCGCGCCGGAGGGGCGGCGCGATCGCGGGGATTCACGTGGGAGCCGGGTGCGGAACGCCGCCCCCGGCACAAGCCCGGGCGGCCGACGGCAACCGTGCAGCGCGCCCGGGACGGCCGGCTACGTCAGGCGGCCGTGGCACTGCTTGTACTTGCGGCCCGATCCGCAGGGGCACGGCTCGTTGCGCCCCACCTTGCGCTCCGTGCGCACGAAGGGCGCATGCGGGGCCGCGGCCTCGGCGGCCGCGCCGGGTCCGGGCATGCCGGCCGGCGCCTGTCCCGCGCCGGCGGCGGCCGCCTGCGCCGCCGCAGCGAGCTGCCCGAGCGCCGCCGCCTCCGCGTGCCGCGCCTGCAGCGCCTGCGCCACACGCCGCTGGGCCTCCATCCGCTGCACGTCCTGCTCGCTCTGGATGCGAATGCGCGACAGCACGCTGATCGTGTCGTGCTTCACCTGGTCGAGCATGGCGCCGAACATCTCGAACGCCTCGCGCTTGTACTCCTGCTTCGGGTTCTTCTGCGCGTACCCGCGCAGGTGGATGCCCTGCCGCAGGTAATCCATGGCCGCGAGGTGCTCCTTCCAGTGGTGGTCGAGCTGCTTGAGCATGACCTCCTTCTCGACGTGGCGCATGAGCGCGGAGCCGATCGTCGCCTCTTTCTCCTCGTAGCTCTTCTGCAGCGCCTCGGTCACGCGCTCGCGAATGCCCTCGTCGTTGAGCTGCTCGTCCTCCTTCAGCCAGCCGGCGATGTCCAGCTTGAGGCCGAAGTCGCGCTCCAGCGCCTGCGCGAGGCCCGCCGGATCCCACTGCTCCTCCAGGCTGCCGGGCGGGATGTACTGGTCGACGACCGCGCCGACGACCTCCTCCCGGATGGCCGCGACCGAATCCTTGATGTCGTCGGCCTCCATCAGCTCGGTGCGCTGCTGGTAGACGACCTTGCGCTGGTCGTTGGCGACGTCGTCGTACTCGAGCAGGTTCTTGCGGATGTCGAAGTTGTGCGCCTCGACCTTGCGCTGCGCCCGCTCGATCTGGCGGGTGAGCAGCTTGCTCTCGATCGCCTCCCCCTCGCGCATGCCGGCGCGCGACAGCAGGGCCTTCGTCCGCTGCGGATCGCCGAAGATGCGCATGAGGTTGTCTTCCATCGACAGGTAGAAGCGGCTCGAGCCCGGGTCGCCCTGGCGCCCCGAACGGCCGCGGAGCTGGTTGTCGATGCGCCGCGACTCGTGCCGCTCGGTGCCGATGATGTGCAGGCCGCCGGCTTCCAGCACCTGCTGGTGCCGCTTCTCCCAGTCGGCCCTGATCTGCTCGCGGTCGGCATCCTCGCCGGCCGCGGCGAGCTCGGCCTCGAGGTTGCCGCCGAGCACGATGTCGGTGCCTCGACCGGCCATGTTGGTCGCGATCGTGATGGCGCCCGGACGGCCGGCCTGCTGCACGATCACCGCCTCACGGGCGTGCTGCTTCGCGTTCAGCACCTGGTGGTCGATGCCGCGCTTTTTGAGCAGCGAGGACAGGTACTCCGAGGTCTCGATGGAGGTCGTGCCGACGAGCACCGGCTGGCCGCGGCGGCGGCAGTCCTCGATGTCCTCGATGATGGCCTGGAACTTGTCCTTCTGCGTGAGGTACACGAGGTCCGGAAGATCCTTGCGGATCATGGGCTTGTGGGTCGGGATGACGACGACCTCGAGCCCGTAGATCTGCTGGAACTCGAATGCCTCGGTGTCCGCCGTGCCGGTCATGCCGGACAGGCGCTCGTACAGGCGGAAGTAGTTCTGGAACGTGATGGAGGCGACGGTCTGGTTCTCCTGCTTGACCGCCACTCCCTCCTTGGCCTCGATGGCCTGGTGCAGGCCGTCCGACCAGCGCCTCCCGGGCATGGTGCGGCCCGTGAACTCGTCGACGATGACGATCTCGCCGTCCTTGACGATGTACTCGACGTCGCGGTGGAACATCACGTGCGCGCGGAGCGCCGCGTGCAGGTGGTGCACGAGCCGGATGTTGTGGGCGTCGTAGAGGCTCTCGCCTTCGGCGAGCAGCCCCGCCTTCACCATCAGCTCCTCGACGTGCTGGTGCCCCTCCTCCGTCAGGTGGACCTGCTTGGCCTTCTCGTCCTTGGAGTAGTCGCCCGGGCCGTCCTCTTCCTTCTGCTCCTTGAGCTTCGGGATGAGCTTGTTGATCTTGATGTAGAGGTCGGTGCTCTCCTCGGTCGGCCCCGAGATGATCAGCGGCGTCCGGGCCTCGTCGATCAGGATGGAGTCCACCTCGTCCACGATGGCGAAGGTCAGGTCGCGCTGGACGCGGTCCTCGACGGAGAACGCGAGGTTGTCCCGCAGGTAATCGAACCCGAGCTCGTTGTTCGTCGCGTAGGTGATGTCGGCGGCGTACGCCTCGGCCTTCTCGGGGTGCGGCTGCCCGCTCTTCACGACGCCGACCTTCATGCCGAGGAAGCGGTACACCGGGCCCATCCAGTCCGCGTCGCGCTGCGCCAGGTACTCGTTCACCGTGACGATGTGCACGCTCTTGCCGGACAGGGCGTTCAGGTACGCGGGCAGCGTCGCCACCAGCGTCTTGCCCTCACCGGTGCGCATCTCGGCGATGTTGCCGTCGTGCAGCACCATGCCGCCGATGAGCTGCACGTCGAACGGGCGCATGCCCACGGTGCGGCGCGCCGCCTCCCGGGCGACCGCGAACGCCTCGGGCAGGATGTCGTCCAGCGTCTGGCCGTCCGCCAGCCGCTTGCGGAATTCGTCCGTTTTGGCGGCCAGGTCGGCGTCGGAGAGCGCCTTGATGCTCTCCTCCAGCGCATTGATGCGCTGCACGACCTTGCCGTATCGCCTGATCAGCCGCTGGTTGCGGCTGCCGAAAATCTGCGTCAGAAAACTGGCCACTCGGCCTCCTGCCTGTCCCGCGCCTGCCGCGGGAGCGGACAAAGACGGGTATTTTACGGACCTGCCGGCCGGTTGCACGCGAAAGCCCGGCTTTCGGCCCGCTTCGGCCCTATATGCGAGCGTCAGCGCCGATCCCAAGCCCCCGGGGGAGCGTCACCGCCGGGTCGGCTGCCCCCGGCTCGCCCGCGGGGAATCCGTGCGCCGCCGCCCCGGCGGGGCCTGCGCGGCCGGGGCCTGGGGGCCCTGGCCGCCACGCGCGGGGATGCCGCTCCCGTCGCGGCCCCGGCCGCCGGAAGGACCGGACGTCACTGCCATGGGACCCCGGAAGCCGCCGGATGGTTGCGCCCGGCTGGCCTTTCGCGGGATGGAGACTGGTTATTCGCTGCTCGCCCGGCGGATGAAATCGACCGGATTGACCTGGCGGCCCTCGTGCAGCACCTCGAAATGCAGGTTCGGGCCGGTCGCGCGGCCGGTGTCGCCCATGAGCGCCACGGTCTGGCCTTTCTTCACCTCGTCGCCGACCTGCACGAGGTTCTGGGCGTTGTGCGCATAGCGGGTGGAGTAGCCGTTCCCGTGATTGATCTCGACCATCTGGCCGTAGCCGTACCGCTGCGCGGACCAGGTCACGATGCCGTCCGCCACCGCCACGACCTCCGTGCCCGGCTTGCCGGCGAAATCGACGCCCTTGTGGTGCGCCGGCTTGCCGGTGAAGGGATCGGTGCGGCGGCCGAAGTAGGAAGACATCCAGCCGGCCTTCACGGGGCGTCCCGCGGGGTACACGCGGTCCACGAGATTCTGGTTCATGAGCACGCTTTCGAGCACGTTGAGCTGCGCTTCGCGGCTATCGAGCTGCTGCTCGAGGCTGACCATTGCGCCCAGCACTTCGGCCGGCACGGCCGCGGAGAGCGTCGGCTCTTCCGGGCCGCCGAGGGCGGGATCGGAACCGAAATCGAACTCGCCGTCGTCGAGGCCGGCCATTTCCGTGAGGCGCCGGCCCAGCGCATCCAGGCGGATGATGCGCGCGTTCATCTGGCCGATACGGATGGCGAGCGCGTCCAGCGTGTCTTCCGCCGAGCGCCGTGTCTCGGCCAGCGCCGCCCGTTGCGCGGCGAGCTCGTCGGCGAGCTTCTGCGCCTCGCCGAGCGAAAGCCCGGAAGCGTTGCGCGCGGAGTACCAGTAGCCGCCGGCAAAGGCAGCGCAGCAGAACGTTCCGACGACCAGCGCCGCCAGCCCCAGGGCGGCACCGCCGGACAGGCTGAGCTGCCTTGGCTTACCGAATCCCTTGCCGAACAAAACTACATTCATCAGGTACGCCCCGAGCGTATCGCGTGTGACGGGTATGCTGGCGCTCCGGCACCATCCGACGAGCAGGCCGGCTGCCAAGGCTGGCGCCTTATCGTTATTCGTGGCCTGCGTCCAATGGTCACTTCGGCAGCCCCGCCATCATAGGATCGATCCCTCAATCCCTTAGATCGGTGGTTTTGCGTCCCCGCCTTTCGGACGGGTTTGCCTTTGTCGTGGCCGCCAATATGCCTTAAGGTCCGCTTTTGTGACAAGTTCCCGGTTCGGGAAGCTTGATTCGGTTCACCTGGCCCGCCCCGTAAAGCGTCGACTGCGTCACATTCCGATGACCCTCATCCGTATCGACCGGCTGCTCGGCGACCTCTCCCGCGAGGGGCTCGGCAAGCTCGTGCAGCAGGCGCGCGACCTGTCCGGGCTGACCGCCCGCCTGCGCGCGGTGCTGCCGCCGGAAACGAGACCACATCTGGTCGGCGCCAACCTGCGGGAGGGGGGCGACCTCGTCGTGGTCGCGAGCTCGCCGGCCTGGGCGGCACGGCTGCGCTTCGAGGCCGACACGCTGCTCGAGGCAGCGCGCGGCGCCGGCGCGGACGCCGCCCGGCTGTCGGTCAGGGTGGCGAGCCGCCGCTAGGAGCGCGAGGTCCGGCGCAGGCGGGTGAAGGAGCGCGCAGTGCGCGCGACCGGCAGCGCCACGCCGCGCGCGATGCGCGCGCCTTCGAGGGCGGGCTACGCTTACGCGTAGGCCGGCGTGGCGTAGGAGATGGGCGCCTTCGCCTGGTCCCGGAACGTGACTTCTTCCCAGGCCGCCTGGTCGGCGAGCAGGGCCCTGAGCAGCTTGTTGTTGAGGTCGTGACCCGACTTGTACGCGGTGAACTCGCCGATCAACGTGTGCCCGAGCAGGTACACGTCGCCGATCGCGTCCAGGATCTTGTGGATGACGAACTCGTTCGCGTAGCGCAGCCCGTCCTCGTTCAGGATGCGGTAGTCGTCGAGCACGATCGCGTTGTCGAGACTGCCGCCGAGCGTGAGATTCTTCCCGCGCAGCGTCTCCACGTCGCGCAGGAAGCAGAACGTGCGTGCCCGGCTCACTTCCTTGAGGAACGACGTCGAGGAGAAGTCGATCGAGGCATCCTGGTCGAGCTTGTTGAACACCGGATGATTGAACGAGATCCGGAAGTTCACCTTGAACCCGTTGAACGGCGTGAGCTCAGCCCACTTGTCGCCGTCCTCGACGCGGACCTTGCGCCGGATGCGGATGAACCGCTTCGGTGCGTTCTGCTCCTCGATGCCCGCGGACTGCAGCAGGAACACGAACGGCGCGGCGCTGCCGTCCATGATCGGCACCTCCGGCGCGGACAGGTCGACGATCACGTTGTCGATGCCGAGGCCCGCGAGCGCGGACATCAGGTGCTCGACGGTCGCCACCTTGACGCCGTCCTTGATCAGCGTCGTGCCGAGCATGGTCTCGCCGACGAGCTGCGGATCGCCGGGAATGTCGACGGGAGGATCGAGATCGACGCGGCGGAACAGGATGCCGGAGTTCTCCGGTGCGGGACGGAGGGTCATGTAGACCTTCTGGCCGGTATGGAGACCGACGCCGGTGGCGCGTATTGCCGTTTTCAACGTGCGCTGTCGCAACATGGCCGTTCACTGCTCGCGCCGGCGCCGAATGCGACCGCGCGATGAATTCGTCTCCTCGCCTCCGGCGGAGGTACAGGGAAGAAAATCAAAATCTTGCGTTCAATCGCCCGGTCGGACCAGCGAAAAAGCGTAGCACATCGACAAGCCCGAAACCAAAGAAACGTCTCATTTCAGGGACATACGATATGGGGGCGTGCCCGGATCCCTCCAAGGGAGCGCGGCGTCTTCGCCGGCGCGGACGCGCCGGGAAGGCGCCGCCATCCTCGGGTGGCAGCGCTTTCGGGGACGAGCGATCCGCCCGGCGGCCGAGTGAGCGAGCCGCATCCGGGCAGGCGATGGACCGAGGCCGCGCCTCGACGAGCGGTCCTGCCCGGCGACGGGCGCCCTCCCCGCGTGAGCGCCCCGCGCTAGTCGGCCTGGCGTCTCAGGAACGCCGGGATGTCCAGGAGCTCCTCCTGGAAGCCGCCGTCACGCAGCCCGTCGCCGACCGCGCGCTTACGCTGCACGGTGGGCTTGTCGAGCACCTGGTAGTCCGGCTCCGTCGCCATCGGGTGGGGCTCGCGCTCGCCGCGCTGCACCGGCCGGCGCACCACGCGCATCGGCGCATTCGCCTTCGCCGCCGGGCGGCCGAGGCCGGTCGCCACCACGGTCACCCGGATCTTGTCGCCCATGTCGGGATCGATCACGGTGCCGATCACTACCGTCGCGTCATCGGACGAGAACTCCTTGATGGTGTTGCCGACCTCCTGGAACTCGCCGATCGAAAGGTCCATGCCCGCCGTGACGTTCACGAGCATGCCGTGCGCGCCGGCCAGGTTGATGTCCTCGAGCAGCGGGCTCGAGATGGCCGCCTCGGCCGCCTCGCGTGCCCGGTCCTCGCCCGACGAGGTGCCGGAACCCATCATCGCCATGCCCATCTCCGACATGACGGTGCGCACGTCGGCGAAGTCCACGTTGATGAGCCCCGGGCGGGTGATCAGCTCCGCAATGCCCTGCACCGCACCCTGCAGCACCTGGTTCGCGGCGCGGAACGCCTCCAGCAGGGTGGTTTCGGCGCCGAGCACCGTCAGCAGCTTCTCGTTGGGAATGGTGATCAGCGAGTCCACGTACTTGCCGAGCTCGGTGATGCCCTGCTCCGCGATCGCCATCCGCTTGGTGCCCTCCATCAGGAACGGCTTCGTGACCACGGCGACCGTGAGGATGCCGAGCTCCTTCGCGACCTGCGCCACGATCGGCGTCGCGCCCGTGCCGGTGCCGCCGCCCATGCCGGCGGTGATGAAGAGCATGTCCGCGCCCTCGATCACCTCCTGGATACGGTCGCGGTCCTCCATCGCCGCCTGGCGGCCGACGTCCGGGTCGGCTCCGGCGCCCAGGCCCTTCGTGATGTTGCAGCCGATCTGCAACGCCGTGCGCACGCGGGCGTTGTTCAACGCCTGCGCGTCCGTGTTGGCGCAGATGAAATCGACTCCTTCGATCCCGGTCTGCACCATGTGGGCAACGGCATTGCCGCCTCCGCCGCCCACGCCGATCACCTTGATCACAGCGCTCTGGCTGTGTGCGTCCATCAGTTCGAACATACGCCCTCCGCTCCGTGCTTCTTGTTCAAAGGTCTCACTCGTTGTCGTCCCGGTCGTGCGCCGTCAGCGCCCGCCGGCACCGCTCGTGCCGCCCGCGTGAGCGGGCGTTGCACATTCCTGGTCGCGCCCTGACGCGCGCTCCCGTACATCTCTCGCGCGCTGCGCGCGCCCGTGGCTCAGAACTGTCCCGAGAACCACGCTTTCATCCTTCCCCAGACGTCGCCGAGATTCCCCGACACCGGCAGGCTGCGGCGGCCGCGCCGCTTCATGTTCTCGTAGCCGTACAGCAGCAGGCCGACGCCGGTGGCGTGAATCGGGTTACGCACCACGTCCGACAGCCCTTCCACGTACTGCGGCGAGCCGAGGCGCACCGGCATGTGGAAGACTTCCTCGGCAAGCTCCACCGCCCCTTCCATCTTCGCGCTGCCGCCCGTGATCACCACGCCGGCCGCGATCAGCTCCTCGAAGCCGCTCCTGCGCAACTCGTCGCGCACCAGCCCGAACAGCTCCTCGAAGCGGGGCTCGACGATCTCCGCCAGCGTCTGGCGCGCGAGCCGGCGCGGCGGGCGATCGCCCACGCTCGGCACCTCGATCGTCTCGTCGGGATTGGCGAGCTGGGACAGCGCGCAGGCGTACTTGATCTTGATCTCCTCCGCGTACTGCGTCGGCGTGCGCATCGAGACCGCAATGTCGTTCGTCACCTGGTCGCCCGCGATCGGGATGACGGCCGTGTGCTGGATCGCGCCGCCCAGGAACACGGCGAGGTCCGTCGTGCCGCCGCCGATGTCGACGATGCAGGAGCCGAGCTCCTTCTCGTCGTCGGTCAGCACCGAATAGCTCGAGGCGAGCTGCTCCAGCACCATGTCGTCGACCTCGAGCCCGCAGCGCTGCACGCACTTGACGATGTTCTGCGCGGCGCTTTCGGCACCGGTGACCATGTGCACCTTCGCTTCCAGCCGCACGCCGGACATGCCGATCGGCTCGCGTATCCCTTCCTGGTTGTCGATCACGAATTCCTGCGGAAGGATGTGCAGGATCTTCTGGTCGGCCGGGATGGCCACGGCGCGCGCGGCGTCGATCACGCGCTCCACGTCGCTCGCGCTGACTTCCTTGTCGCGAATGGCCACGATGCCGTGCGAGTTGAGGCTGCGCACGTGGCTGCCGGCGATCCCGGTGTAAACGGAATGGATGTCGCAGCCGGCCATCAGCTCCGCCTCTTCCACCGCGCGCTGGATCGAATGCACGGTCGACTCGATGTTCACGACGACCCCTTTCTTCAGGCCGCGCGACGGGTGCGAGCCGATGCCCACGACCTCGATGCCGTTCTCGTGCCCGTCGCCGAGCACCTGCCCGACGATCGCGACGACCTTGGACGTGCCGATGTCCAGGGCGACGATCAGGTTCTTGTCCGCCCGCTTGCTCATCGCAACGCCCTGCCCGCGCGCTCGGCGACCATCTCCGGCCCGTCGCCCCCGGGCACCCTGGGCGCCACCGGCTCGGCGCCCGCATCCTTCTCCCAGCCGATGCTGAAACCGTTGCTGTACCGCATGTCGACGAACTCGATGTCTCCCTCCCGGCTCGCCACGATGTTGGCGACGACGTCAAGAAACAGTTGGGTCCGCACGTCCGTGTCGCGGCGCCCGAGCCTGATCTCGACGCCGTTGGACAGGGTCAGGTCCCACGCCCCGCGCGCATCCAGGTGCACCCGGCGCAAGTCGAGCCCGAGCGGAATCAGGTGCCGGCGGATCTCGAGGTATCGCCGGGCGACTTCGGCTTCGCTGCCGTCCGGCCCCGAGAGGCGCGGCAGCTCGGCCGGGATGTGGCGCGCGTTCTCCACGAACAGCTCGCCGCGGGTGTTCATGAGACCCCGCTCGCCCCAGCAGGCGGCGGGCACCTGTTCGGTCACGCTGATCTCCAGCGTGTCGGGCCAGCGTCGTGCGACGTTCGCCTTGTCGATCCAGGGCAGCGCGACGATGCGGTCGTGAATCTCGGCGAGGCTCGCGCTGAAGAAACCGCGCTCCAGCTCGTCGCCGATGGCCGCTTCGATCTGCAACGCGCTCACGCGCTCGAACGGCCCTTCGATCCTGATCGTGCGAATCGGGCGGTCGAGCAGCGCACCGGAGAGCTCGTAGCTCAGGAACACGACGAGCAACGCTCCCGGCACGACCGACAGCTTCGCGAGGGCGACCCTCGGGATCCGGATCCGGATCCGGGAGCGCCGCTTCTCTTTTCTCTTCCTTGCCTGCCTACGCATTTTTCGCCTCAACCCGACTCGACCCCGCGCCGCCCGGCGACATGCTCGTCTCGAGAATGCGCCAGGAAAGCTCGGCGAAATCCAGGCCGGCTGCCTTGGCCGCCATCGGCACCAGGCTGTGCCCCGTCATGCCCGGGACCGTGTTCACCTCGAGCACCCAGGGCGTGCCGTCACGGTCCACCATGAAGTCGACGCGCCCCCAGCCGGAGCACCCGAGCTCGTCGAAGGCCGCCATGGCCGCCTGCGCATAACGGCGCTCGGCGGCGGCATCCCCGCCCGGGCAGAAGTAGCGCGTGCTGTCCGCGTGGTACTTGGCCTCGTAGTCGTAGAACACCCGCGGCGTCTCGATGCGGATGCTGGGCAGCGCCTTCCCCTGCAGCACGCCGACGGTGATCTCGTCGCCTTCGATGCAGCGCTCGGCGAAGGCGAGCCCTCCGTAGCGGAGCGCCAGCGAGGCGGCGGGGGCGAGCTCGTCGTGCCTGAACACCTTGGTCATGCCGACGCTGGAGCCTTCGCCGACGGGCTTCAGCACGAGCGGCAGCCCGATTTCCGCCGCCGCGCGCTCCGCGTCCGCGGCACTCTCCACCACGCGGTACTCGGGGGTGGCGATGCCCGCCGAGCCGAACAGCTTCTTGCTGCGAAGCTTGTCCATTGCCAGCGCCGAAGCCAGCACGCCGCTGCCCGTGTACGCGATGCCCAGCCACTCGAGCGCGCCCTGCAGCGTACCGTCCTCCCCGCCGGGCCCGTGCAGGGCGATCCACACGCGATCGAAGTCGGCGGCCACGAACTCCCGCCAGTCGCGCTCCGCCGGATCCCAGGGCTCCGCGGCGACCCCGCGCGAGCGCAGCGCCCGGAGCACGGCGTGCCCGGTCTCGAGCGACACCTCGCGCTCGCTCGAGCGACCTCCCAGCATCACCGCCACCTTGCCGAAGGCCGCGGGATCGCGGACCTCGACGCGAGTCTCGCGAGCGCGGCTCATCGCGGAGCCTCCTCGCCGACGATGCGCACTTCGTGGCTCAGGCGCACACCGTGCCGCTCGAGCACCGTCTGCTGCACGTGATCGATCAGCGCCTCGATGTCCGCCGCCGTCGCCGCCCGCTCGCGGTTGATGATGAAGTTGGCGTGCTTGGTCGAGACCTCCGCGCCGCCGATGCGATGGCCTTTGAGCCCCGACGCCTCGATCAGGCGCGCCGCGAAATCGCCGGGCGGGTTGCGGAACACGGAGCCGCAGCTCGGCAGCCCGAGCGGCTGCGTCTCCTTCCGGCGCGCGAGCAGCGCGTCCAGCTTCTCCTTGCGCGGCTCGGCTGCGGGATCGAACCCGAGCACGGCCTCGACGAACCACTCGCCGGCCGGGCCGCGCACCTCGCGATACCCCACGTCGTAGTCGTCGGGCGTGCGCTCGTGCACCTCGCCGCTGCGATCGATGGTGGTCACCGAGCGCACCCGCTCCCAGGTCTCGCCGCCGTGCGCGCCGGCATTCATCGCCAGCGCGCCGCCCAGCGTGCCGGGAATGCCGGCGAAGAACTCGGACGGACCGAGCCCCCAGCGGATGCACTGGCGCGCCAGGCGCGTGCAAGGCACGCTGGCGCCGGCACGCACGCCCGCGTCGCCAACGCGCTCCAGCACCGTGAACACCCCGGTCGCGGCAATGACCGCGCCTTTGAGCCCGCCGTCACGCACCAGCAGGTTGCTGCCAAGCCCGTACCAGAACACCGGCACGGCCGGGTCGAGCTCGCGCAGGAATCGCGCGAGGTCTTCGAGGTCCGCCGGTTTGAACCAGAGCTCCGCCGGGCCGCCGACGCGCCACGAGGTGTGGCGGCTCATCGGCTCGTTGCGCCTGAGCTCGCCGCGCAGCGTCGTGTCCAGGGACAGCGCGTTCACGGCTGCACCTTGAGGTCGGGCCGGCGCGCGAGGCGCTCGGGCAGGCGCGGCGCGAGCCCGCCGATGTCGCCGGCGCCCATCGTCAGCACGATGTCGCCGTCCTCGATCACGTCCTCCAGCACGGCCGGCACGTCGGCCAGCGCGTCCACGAACACGGGCGTGACGCCGCGGCCCTGCACGGCGCGCGCAATCGCGCGCCCGTCCGCGCCGGCGATCGGCGCCTCTCCCGCGGGATACACCTCGAGCAGCACGAGCACGTCCGCGGTGGACAGGACGCTCGCGAACTCTTCCATGAGGTCCCGCGTGCGCGTGAAGCGGTGCGGCTGGAACACGAGCACGATGCGGCGCTCCGGCCAGCCCGCGCGGGCCGCAGCCATCGTGGCCGCGATCTCGGTCGGGTGGTGGCCGTAATCGTCGACCAGCATCACGCGGCCCTTGCGCGTGTGGATCTCGCCATAGCTCTGGAAGCGCCGGTCGATGCCCTCGAACTTCTCGAGCGCGGCCACCACCGCGTCGTCCGGGATCTGCAGCTCGCCTGCGACCGCGATGGCCGCGAGCGCATTGCGCACGTTGTGCAGCCCCGGGAGGCGGAGGCCGATCGTGAGCGCCTCGCTCCGCCCTTCCCGGAGCGCGCGGAAATGAGTACGGCCGCCGCTGCAGCGAATGGATTCCGCGCGGACGTCGGCTTCGCCGTCGATACCGTAGGTCACGATCGAACGGCCTACCTCGCCGAGGATGGCGTTCACGCCGGGATCGTCGGTGCACAGCACGGCGAGGCCGTAGAACGGCAGGTTCTGCAGGAACCCGATGAAGCCGCGATGGAGCTTTTCGATGTCGCCGCCGTACGTGGACATGTGGTCGGCATCGATGTTCGTGACCACCGCGAGCATCGGCTTCAGGTGCACGAACGAGGCATCGCTTTCGTCGGCCTCGGCGACGAGGTAATCGCCCTGGCCGAGCCGGGCGTTGGAGTTCGCGCTCTTCAGCCGCCCGCCGATCACGAACGTCGGATCGAGCCCGCCCTCGGCGAGCACGCTGGCAACGAGGCTCGTCGTCGTGGTCTTCCCGTGCGTGCCCGCGATCGCGATCGAGTAGCGGAAGCGCATCAGCTCGGCCAGCATCTCGGCACGACCGACGACCGGCATCAGCGCGGCGCGTGCCGCGACCACCTCGGGGTTGCTCTCGCTCACCGCGCTCGAAACGACCACCGCGTCGGCGTCGCCGACGTTCGCGGGATCGTGGCCGATGAACACGGTGGCGCCGAGCGTCCGCAGCCGCTCGACCTGCGCGTTGCTGCGCAGGTCCGAGCCCTGCACCTCGTAGCCCAGGCTCAGCATGACTTCCGCGATGCCCGACATGCCGGAGCCGCCGATGCCGACGAAGTGCACACGGTTGATGCGCCGCATGCGCCGGATCATGGCCGCACCCCCGCCGCCGCGAGGCACGCTTCCGTGATGTCGCGCACCGCATCCGGGCGCGCGAGGCGGCGTGCCAGCACCGCCCGCTGCCGCAACGCGTCGCGGCTCGAGAGCCAGTCCGCGAGCAGGCTCGCGAGGCGCTCCGCCGACAGTTCGTCCTCGCTCACGATCACCGCCGCCCCGGCCTCCACCATCGGGTGCGCGTTCGCGGTCTGGTGATCGTCGACCGCCGCCGCAAAGGGCACGAAGATCGCCGGCAGCCCGGCGGCGGCGAGCTCCGCCACCGTGAGCGCACCCGCACGGCAGATCACGAGATCGGCCCACGCGTAGGCCGCGGCCATATCGTCGATGAACTCCGTGAGCTCGGCATCGACGCCCGCACGGGCGTAGGCCTCGCGCGCGACCGCGATCGTGCGGCTTCCCGCCTGGTGGCGCACCCGCGGGCGCGCGCTTTCCGGCAGCCGCCCGAGCGCCTCCGGCACGACCTGGTTCAGCTTGAGCGAGCCCTGGCTGCCGCCCAGCACGAGCAGCCGAAGCGGGCCGTCGCGGCGCGCGAGCCGGGTCGCGGGCTCCTCGAGGCGTGCGATCTCCTCGCGCACCGGGTTGCCGACGGTGCGCGCGCCGATTCCGGGCGCGAAGCTGCCCGGGAACGCTTCCAGCACGACCCGCGCGATGCGCGCCAGCAGCCGGTTCGTGAGGCCCGCGATGGCGTTCTGCTCGTGGATCACGAGCGGCCGTCGCGTGAGCCAAGCCGCCACGCCGCCCGGGCCGCTGACGAAGCCGCCCATGCCGAGCACCGCCGCCGGGCGGTGCGTGAGCATCACGCGCAGCGCCTGCGCGAGCGCGAGCGCGAGCTGGAACGGCGCGAGGATGACCGCGCTCAGCGCCGTGCGGCGCAGGCCGCGCACGCTGATCCACTCGATGGGGATGCCCGCATCCGGCACGACGCGCGCTTCCAGCCCGCGGCGGGTCCCGAGCCACACTACCGGCACCGTGCGGCCCTCGAGGGCACGCGCGATCGCGAGCGCCGGGTACACGTGGCCCCCGGTGCCGCCGGCCATGACGAGTATCGGCCGCCCGCTCACGCTTCCTCGCCCCGCCGCGAACGCCGGTTCGCGGGCTTCGAATCGGTGACGAGCTCGTGATGGATGCGCAGCAGCAGGCCGAGCGCGATCATGAAAACGATCAGGCTGCTGCGCCCGTAGCTGACGAGCGGCAGGGTCAGGCCCTTGGTCGGCAGGAGCCCCATGTTCACGCCGACGTTGATGAAGACCTGGAGGCCGATCCAGGTGCCGATCCCGACCGCGAGATAAGCCTCGAACATGCGGTCCGCACGCGCGGCGCGGATCGCGAGCCGGAAGATGCGCCACACGAGCGCCGCGAACACGGCGACCAAGGCCGTCGCACCGAGGAGACCGAGCTCCTCCGCGAACACGGCGAACACGAAGTCCGTGTGCGCCTCGGGCAGGTAGAACAGCTTCTGCACGCTGTTGCCGAGGCCGACGCCGAGCCATTCGCCGCGACCGATGGCGATCAGGGACTGCGTGAGCTGGAACCCCGAGTTGAACGGATCGTCCCAGGGGCGCAGGAAGCTCGTCAGCCGTTGCAGGCGATACGGCGAGGTGATCGCGAGCGCCGTCATCGCGATCACGCCCGCGCCGAAGAACAGGAAGAAGTCCCGCAGCCTGGCGCCGGCCACGAACAGCATCGTGAGCGCCGTCGCGAGCAGGACGATGGCGGCGCCGAAATCCGGCTCGGCGAGCAGCAGCGCGCATGCCAGCGTGAGCAGGAGCATCGGGCGCAGGAACCCGGTGAACTGCTCGCGCAGCGTGCGGTTGCGGCGCACGAGATACCCGGCGAGGTAGAGGATGAGGCACAGGCGTGCCGGTTCCGACACCTGCACGTTCATGACGCCGGCGCGCAGCCAGCGCGTGGCCCCGTTCACCTCGTAGCCGAGCCCCGGGACGAACACTGCGGCCAGCAGCGCGACGCCGGCGAGCAGGAGCAGCGGCCCGAGGCTTTGCCAGACGCTCATCGGCACCAGCACGCAGCACCATGCCGCGAGCACGCCGACGACCGCGGCAAGCGCCTGGCGGCGCACGTAGAAGAACGGGTCTCCCGAGACGTTGTCCGAGATCGAGATCGACGCCGAGGCGAGCACGACCAGCCCGCCCAGCAGGATCGCGAGCGCGAGCCCCAGGATCGCGGGATCGGGCTGCAGCCGGGTGCGCAGCCGGGCGGGGAACGGCATGGTCGCGCTGTCGAGGCTCATGTGCCGAGCGCCTCCACGTGGCGGCGGAAATCGAGGCCGCGTTCCGCGTAGTTGCGATACTGGTCGAAGCTGGCGCAGGCCGGCGCCAGCAGCACGGTGTCGCCCGGGCGTGCGAGCTGCGCGGCGATCGGCACGGCCGTGCGCAGGTCCGCGGCCTGGAACACCGCGGTCCTGCCTTTCAGCGCGCGGGCGATCGCCGGCCCGTCGCGGCCGATGAGCACGGCCGCACGCAGCCGCTCGTGGATCGCCTCGGCGAACGCGGTGAACTCGCCGCCCTTGGCGTCGCCGCCCGCGATCAGCACGACGGGCCCCGGCACCGACAGCACCGAGGCGGCCGCGGCACCGACGTTCGTCGCCTTCGAATCGTCGACGTAGTCGACCCCGTTGATGGACGCCACGAGCTGCATCCGGTGCGGCAGGCCCGGGAACTCCGTCAGGACCTGCAGCATCGGCGCGTAGTCGAGCCCCATGAGGCTGCCCGCGGCCAGCGCGGCGAGCGCGTTGAGCCGGTTGTGCGCGCCGGCGAGCACGAGGTCGTGGGTGGCGAGCAGCATCTGCTCGCCGCGCGCGAGAAACTGCACGCCGTCCTCGACGGCTATGCCGTACTCGTCCTTCGCGGCGGGCGCCGATGCGCCGAAGCCGACGCCCGGAATCCCGGCAGGGATCGCCTTCCTCGCCTCGGGATCGTCCCGGTTGAAAATCGCCGCCCGCGCCTCGCGGAAGATGCGGTACTTGGCCTCGCGATACTCCGCCTCGCTCGCGTGCCAGTCGAGATGGTCCGGGGTCACGTTCAGCAGCAGCGAGACGGCTGCCGGCAGGTGCCGCGTCCGCATGAGCTGGAAGCTCGAGAGCTCGAGCACGTACACCTCGGGCTCCGGCTCGGCGAGCAGGTCCAGCGCCGGGCGGCCGAGATTCGCGCCCGCGAGCGCGCGCCTGCCCGCCGCCTCGAACATGAGCGCGATGAGCGTGGTGACCGTGCTCTTGCCGTTCGAGCCGGTCACGGCCACGAACGGTGCGCGCGCCTGTTCCACGAAGAGCTCGATATCGGACACGACCTCGACACCGGCGGCGCGCGCGGCAACGAGCAGCGGCTCGCGATCGGGCACGCCCGGCGACACGATGACGCGCGTCGTCTTCCGGAGCAGGTCCGGCGGGGTTTCGGCGAGCAGCACCTCGGCGCCCGGATCGATGCGCTCGAGCTCCTCCACGCCGGGCGGATTCCTCCGCGTGTCGAGGTAACGCGCGGGACGCCCGATGCGTTTCAGGTAACGCGCGACGGACAACCCGGTTTCGCCGAGACCGAACACGAGGTCGCGCCGGTCCGTGCTCGCGAGCGGCGCGTGCCCCGTCATGCCCGATTGCCTGTCCTTCGCCGCGTTCATCGGATCTTCAGGCTCGCCAGTCCGATCAGCACGAGGATCACCGTGATGATCCAGAAGCGGACGATCACCTTGGGCTCCGCCCAGCCCTTGAGCTCGAAGTGGTGGTGCAGCGGCGCCATGCGGAACACCCGCCGGCCGGTCAGCTTGTAGGACGCGACCTGGATGACCACGGACGCCGTCTCCACCACGAACACGCCCCCCATGATCGCGAGCACGATCTCCTGCTTGACCACGACCGCCACCGTGCCGAGCGCGGCACCGAGCGCGAGCGCGCCGATGTCGCCCATGAACACCTGGGCCGGGTAGGTGTTGAACCAGAGGAAGCCCAGGCCCGCGCCGGCCAGCGCCGAGCAGAAGACGAGGATCTCGCCCGTCCCGGCGACGTAGGGCAGCCCGAGGTAGCCCGAGAAATTCACGTTCCCGGTCACGTACGCGAACACGCCGAGCGCACCGCCGACGAGCACGGTGGGCATGATCGCCAGCCCGTCGAGCCCGTCCGTCAGGTTGACCGCATTGCTGAAGCCGACGATGAAAAAGAACGAGACGGCGATCTGGAACGGCCCGAGCGGCAGCGCGAGATCCTTGAAATAGGGAATGAGGAGCGACGCGCTCTCCGCCCCGCCCGAGAGCACGTACAGCGACACGGCGGCGGCCAGCCCCACGGCGGACTGCCAGAAGAGCTTCTGCCGCGGCGACAGGCCTTTCGGGTCCTGCAGGACCAGCTTCTTGTAGTCGTCGACGTAGCCGATGATGCCGAACGCGAGCGTGACGAACAGGACGATCCAGACGAAACGGTTCTGGAGATCCGCCCAGAGCAGCGTGCTGACCACGATCGAGGTGAGGATGAGCGCGCCGCCCATGGTCGGGGTACCGGCCTTCGGCAGGTGGGTCGAAGGCCCGTATTCGCGCACCGGCTGGCCCGACTGGTTCATGCTCAGGCGCGCGATCATGCGCGGTCCGATCACGAACGACAGCACCAGCGCGGTGAGCGCGCCGAGGATCGCCCGCAGCGTCAGGTAATTGAAGACGTTGAAGCCGGACTCGAAGCGGGTCAGGTACTGTGTGAGGTAGAGCAGCATGTCAGTTCCCGCGTCCCGCGGCGTTTTCCTCGAGCGCCTGCACGACGCGCTCCATGCGCATCGCGCGCGAGCCCTTGACGAGCACCGTCGTCTCCCGCGCGCGCCGTGAAGTCGCGATCTCGTCGACCAGCGCGGCGCTGAGCGCCTCGACCGACTCGAACCAGGCGGCGTCGTCGCCGAATGCCTCGACGGCGTGCTTCGACAGCGGGCCGGTCGCGAACAGCCGATCGACGCCGGCGGCGGCAATCGCCTCGCCGGTGCGGCGATGGAGCCGCGCCCCCTCGGGCCCGAGCTCGCCCATGTCGCCCAGCACGAACCACCGCTCGCCCGGGGCGGACCCGAGGAGCTCGGCGGCGGCGGCGACGCTCGCCGGGTTGGCGTTGTAGGTGTCGTCGTAGAGCGTGCAGCCCGCGATCCCGCGGCGCGCCGCCAGCCGGCCGCTCACGGGCGCGACCCGCGCAAGGCCCTCGACGATCGCATCCGGCCCGAGCCCGGCGGCGAGGACGGCCGCCGCGGCCGCCGCGGCGAGCCGGGCGTTGTGGCGGCCGGCAAGCGGCAGCGAAACCGGCCGCCGCCAGCCGTCGGCGGCGAGCACGAAATCCGTGCCGCCCGGCCCGGTGACCACGTCGAGCGCGCGCACGTCGGCGTCGTCGCCGAACCCGAACGTGCGCACGGGAACGTCGGCCGCCAGGGTCCGCCAGAGGCCGAGGTGCGGGTCATCGGCGTTCAGCACCGCGCATTGCGGCCGCGGCTCGCCCTCGAGCAGCTCGCCCTTCGCCCGCGCCACGCCGGCAACGGTGCCGAAGCCCTCGAGGTGTCCCGGACCGGCGTTCGTGATGACCGCGATGTCGGGCGCGACGATCGAGCGCAGCCAGGCGATCTCCCCGGGATGGTTGGCGCCCATCTCGATCACGGCATAGCGGTGGGTGTCCTCGAGCTCGGCCAGCATGAGCGGGACGCCCACGTCGTTGTTCAGGTTGCCGCGCGTCGCGAGCGTGGGGGCCGACGTGCCGAGGCAGCTCGCGATCATCTCCTTGAGCGTGGTCTTGCCGTTGGTGCCGGTCAGCCCGATCACGCGCGCGGGCATGCGCCGGCGCCACGCGGCGGCCAGGGCGCCCAGCGCCCGTCGCGTGTCGTCGACCTCGATCACCGGCAGGTCGGCGGTCACCGGGCGCGCAACCACCGCGCCCGCCGCACCTGCCGCCGCCGCCTGCGGCACGAAATCGGCACCGTCGAAGCTCGGGCCGCGCAGCGCGAAGAAGAGCTCGCGCGGCTGCACGCGGCGGCTGTCGGTGCTGATGCCGTGGAACGCCGCATCGGCGCCCTGCAGGCGACCGTCCACTTCGGCACAGGCCCGGGCGAGGGTGCCTTCGATCACGGCATCGCCCCCCCGGCGGCGCGGGCGCGCAAAGCCGCGCGGGCCGCGGCGTAATCGGAAAACGGCAACCGCTCGCCGGCGACGAGCTGGACGTTCTCGTGCCCCTTGCCCGCGATCAGCACGAGGTCGTTGTCGCGCGCCTGGCCGATCGTCCAGCGGATCGCGCGCTCGCGATCGGGAACGGCAATCGCGCGCCCGTCCATGCCCGCGAGCACCTCGGCGATGATGTCGTCCGGGTTCTCGAAGCGCGGGTTGTCGGTGGTGACCACGGCACGGTCGGCCAGGCGCATGACGGTTGCCCCCATGAGCGGGCGCTTGCCGCGATCGCGATCGCCGCCGCAGCCGAAGACGCACCACAGGTTGCCGGTGCAATGCGGGCGCAGCGCTTTCAGCACCGCTTCCAGCCCCGCCGGCGTGTGTGCGTAATCGACGTACACCGCCGGCCCGGCTTCCCCCGCGACGCGCTGCAGGCGCCCGGGCGGCGGCTCGCAGGCCGCGAGCGCCGCGACCGCCGTCGGCAGCGGCACGTCCCAGCAGAGGAGCTGCGCGAGCGCGAGCGCCGCGTTCGCGACGTTGAATTCGCCGGCGAGCGGCAGTCGGCAGGATCCCGCGCCGAAGGAGCCTTCGATCTCGACCGCGAAGCCGAAACCGGTCGGGCCCAGCGGGCGCACCGTGAGCGCCTCCGCCCCGGAGCCCGCATCGAACGCATGGCGCGGCTCGGTGGAAACGGTCACGAGCCTGCCCTCGCGCGCGCGGCAGCGCAGCGCGAGCTCCTGGCCGAACGCGGAGTCGACGTTCACGATGCGCCGCGCAACCTCGCGCTCCAGGAACAGCCGCGCTTTCACCTCGCCGTAGGCGTGCATGTCGCCGTGGTAATCGATGTGGTCGCGGCTCAGGTTCGTGAACAGCACGGAATCGAAGTGCACGCCGTCGATCCGGTTCTGCCCGATCGCGTGCGAGGACACCTCGATGGCCGCGTGCGTGCCGCCGCCGTCGGCGAGCGCGGCGAGCGCGCCGTGCAGCTCGATGCAGGCCGGCGTCGTGAGCGCGCCCTCGGCGAACGGCGGCTCGAGACCGGCGCCCAGCGTCCCGATGTAACCGCAGGCGCGGTCCAGGCGGCGCAGGCACTGCGCCACGAGCCACGCCACCGTCGTCTTGCCGTTGGTCCCGGTGACGCCGGAGACCCGGATGCGCGCCGACGGCGTATCGAACCAGCGATTGGCGAGCTCGCCCAAGAGCCGCTCGAGCCCGGGCACGGCGACCGTCGGCACCCTGACGTCCGGCGTCGCGGGCGCCGTGGCGCTGTCCCACACGACCGCGGCGGCGCCGGCGGCCACTGCCGCGTCCGCGAACTCGACCCCGTGGCGGCTGGCGCCGCGGCAGGCGAGGAACGCGTAGCCCCGGCCCACGGCACGGCTGTCGCTCGCCAGCCCCGCGATCGGCACGGGCGGCGCGGCGGCGATCCCGGCGAGCAGCCGGTCCAGCGCAGGTGCGGATGTGAGGTCCATGGCCGGCATGCTCATGGGCTCATCGCCTGTATCACGCTGTTCGGATCGCGCGCCGGCAGTGCATCCGGCGGCACCGCGAGCAGCCGCAGCGATTCCGACATCACCTCCGCGAACACCGGGGCGGCGACGTCGGACCCGTAGTAGAAGTCGCCGTGCGGCTCGTCGATCATCACCACGGTCGCGAGCTGCGGATCGCTGGCCGGCGCGAGCCCGGCGAAGATGGACACGTACTCGTCTTCCGAGTAGCCGCCCGCCGCGAACTTCCACGCCGTGCCCGTCTTGCCGGCGATGCGGTAGCCCGCCACCTGCGCCTTCTTGCCGGTGCCGCCCGGCATGACGACTTCCTCCATCATGCGCACGATGGCGCGCGCGGTTTCCGGCGCGATCACGCGACGGCCCTCCTTGGGCGCATCGAGCGCGATCAGCGACACGGGCTGCAACCACCCGTCGTTGCCGAGCGCGGCGTAGGCCTGCGCGAGCTGGAGCGCCGTGACCGATACGCCGTAGCCGTAGGCGAGCGTCGCCTGGCTGATCTCCTGCCAGTGGCTGTAATGGGTGAGGAGCCCCGCGGATTCGCCCGGGAAGCCGCTGGCGGTGAGGCTGCCGAGGCCGAATTCCGTCATGGTGCGCCAGAGGTGCTCGGACTCCAGCGACATCGCGATCTTGGTCGCGCCGACGTTGCTGGAACGGGCGAGCAGGGTGGTGAGGCTGATGCGGCCGAGGTTGTTCTGGTCGGCAATGCGCTTCGGCCCCACGACGATGTACCCGGGCGAGGTGTCCACCATGCTGGCGGGCCGGTACTGGCCGCTTTCGAGCGCGGCCGCCAGCACGAGCGGCTTGATGCTCGAGCCCGGCTCGAAGATGTCGGTGATCGCGCGATTGCGGTAGCGATCCGCCGTGTACTGGTTGCGGTCGTTCGGGTTGTAGCCGGGCTGGTTCACCATGGCGAGCACCTCGCCCGTCTCGACGTCCAGCACGACGATCGAGCCCGAATCCGCACGATGCTTGTGCACGGCCGCTTTCAGTGCGCGATAGGCGAGGTACTGCACCCTGAGGTCGATGCTCGTCCGCAGGTCCCTGCCCGGCCGCGGGGGGCGGATGCTTTCGACGTTCTCGACCGCCCGGCCGAGGCGATCCTTGAGCACGCGCTTGGCGCCGGATTCGCCGGACAGCCAGTGATTGAACGCGAGCTCCAGCCCTTCCTGGCCGCGGTCGTCGACGTTCGTGAAGCCGACGAGATGACCGGTCACCTCGCCCGCCGGGTAGTAGCGCCGGTACTCGCGCAGCACGTTGACGCCGGGCAGGCGCAGCGCCATCACGCGGTGCGCCTGGTCCGGTCCCAGGTGGCGCCGCAGGTACAGAAACTCGCGGTCCATGGCGCGCGTGATGCGCCGCATGAGCTGTCCCGAGTCGAGCCCGAGCGCCTCGGCGAGCTGCGGCACCCGGTCCACGGCGGGCGCGAACTCGCGCGGGTTGACCCACACGCTGTCGACCGGGGTGCTGATCGCGAGCGGCTCGCCGTTCCGGTCGGTGATCGCGCCGCGGTGCGCGACGATCTTCTCGACGCGCAGGTGCCGCGCGTCGGCCTCCTGGTTCAGGAACGCGCGATTGAACACCTGCAGGTGCACGGCGCGCGCCACGAGGGCGGCCGCGGCCGCGGCGAAGCACACGGTCACCACGCCCATCCTGAGGGCGAACCGGCGGTGTGCCTGCTCCCGGGTTTCGGCGCCGCGCTTCCTCATGGCTTCTCGATGACGTAAATCTCTTCCGGTGCCGGTCGCGACAGCGCGAGCTCCTGCGTCGCGACCTGCTCGATGCGGGCGTGCGTCGCCCACGTGCTCTGCTCGATCTGCAGGCGGCCCCATTCGATGTTGAGCTCGTCGCGGACCGCCGTCAGGCGCTCGAGCTCGATGAACAGCTTGCGCGACTCGTGCTTCGTGTAGACGAGCGCCAGCGCCGAGACGACGCACACGACGGCAAGCGCCATCGCGAGCCACACGGGTCGTGCCGGCTTGTCCAGACTGTTCACCTTTCCCATTCCCCCGGCGCGCGGCGCTACAGCCGTTCCGCCACGCGCAGGCGTGCGCTGCGCGCGCGCGGATTCGCCCGGACCTCCTCGGGCGACGCCTTCACCGCGCGCCCGAGCACGGCCAGCCGCGGCCGGTGCTCCGCCGGCACGTCGGGCATTCCGCGCCAGGCCTCGGGCTCGCGCGATGCCGCGCGCATGAAGCGCTTCACCATCCGGTCCTCCAGCGAATGGAAGCTGATGACGCACAGCCGTCCGCCGGGGCGCAACACGTCGGGCGCCGCCTCGAGCGCGCGCTCGAGCTGCCCGAGCTCGTCGTTGACCACCATGCGGATCGCCTGGAACGTCTTCGTCGCCGGGTGAATGCGCCGTCCGCCGGCCGGAACCGCGTCTTCCACGATGGACGCGAGCTCCCGCGTCCTCGCGATCGGCCGCTCGCGCCGGCGCGCGACGATCGCGCGCGCGATGCGGGCGGCGTGGCGTTCCTCGCCGTACTTCGAGAGCACCTGCCTCAATTCCTTTTCATCCACGCTCGCCAGCCACTCCGCGGCCGTGATCCCGCGGGTCGGGTCCATGCGCATGTCGAGCGGTCCGTCGTGACGAAAGCTGAATCCGCGCTCCGGCTGATCCAGCTGCGGGGACGAGACCCCCAGGTCGAGCAGGAGCCCGTCCACCTCGCCGAGCAGATTCCGGCTGGCCGCGATCGACCTGATCTCCCCGATTTCACCCTTCACCACCTCGAACCGCGGATCGTCGAGCAGCGCCCGATCCGCCGCCGCCACCGCCTCCGGGTCGCGATCGATTGCGAGCAACCGACCGCCGGCACCCAGCCGCTCGAGGAGGGCCCGGCTGTGACCTCCGCGCCCGAAGGTCCCGTCCACGTATCGCCCGTCCGGCCGGACCGCGAGCGCCTCGAGCACCGCCTCGAGCAGGACCGGCACGTGCCCTGAGCCCGGGTCTTCCACGCTCACGGCCGCGCCGCCGGCTCGCGGCCGTGCCCGGCCTCACAGCGACAGCGACTCGAGCTCCGCCGGCAGGCTGCCCTCCTCGTCGGTGCCGCCCAGCCATTCATCCCGCTTGCCGTTCCAGCTCTCCTCGTCCCAGAGTTCGAACTTGTTGCCCTGGCCGATCAGGATGGCCTGCCGTTCGAGGCGCGCGAACTCGCGCAGCTCCTTCGGCAGCAGGATCCGTCCCTGCGCATCGAGCTCGAGCTCGGTCGCGTAACCGACCATGAGCCGCTGCAGCCGCCGCGCCTGGGGATTGAGGCTCGGCAGCCGGATGAGCTTGCGCTCGATCTCCTCCCACTCCGGGAAGGGATAAATGAGGAGGCAGTAATCGCGGTCCACCGTGGCCACGAGCTGCCCGTCGCAACGGGCGGCCAGGCGCTCGCGGTAGCGCGTCGGGATGGCAACACGCCCCTTGGCGTCGAGGGTGACTTTGGTGGCCCCGCGAAACACGCTGCTCTCGACGGGTCACGGCTGCCGCACCATGGCACGGCGTGGCCGTTCTACCCATCTCCTCCCACTTTTCTCCACTTTTCCACACTATAGGCAGGCCCCCGGCGAGCGTCAACAAAGTGGCCGGATATTGCTGTTTGTACAGGGACTTAGAGGCCGATTCGTGGCCGGATTCGGGCACAATGTGGCCGGCCAGAGAAACCATAAATCAACTACTTGACCCTGCTTCTTAGAGAACCCCGAAGGAGACTGTCGCGATTCGCCGACGAGCCGGCGGTTTCGCCGCAGGCGCGCATGCCGCGCGGCGCGTGCGCGAGCGGCCGGCCACCGGGGACCCGGTCGGCGCGTCCCGCCGGCCGGGAAGGCTCCACCCGGCCCCACCGGGAGCCGGAGCGGCAGGCGAGCAACCCGGCGCAAAGCGGCGCGCCGGGACGAGGTCGAGGGGGAAGGAGCCGGCCGTAAGCCGGGTTCTGTCGAGGGCAATCATTCATCTGGGACAGCCGTCACCGGCTGCCTCTAGCAACCTACCCGGGAGCCCGCTCGGGACCGGCGGCGCGACCACTGGTCACAGTGGCCGCATGCTCCCCTATTTGGTCTTGCTCCAGGCGGGGTTTACCGTGCCGCGGCGTGTTACCACCCGCGCGGTGCGCTCTTACCGCACCTTTTCACCCTTGCCGGCGCAGCCTGGACGGCTGCGCTTGGGCGGTCTGTTTTCTGTGGCACTTTCCATGGGCTCGCGCCCTCCAGGCGTTACCTGGCGCCCTGCCCGAGGGAGCCCGGACTTTCCTCCGACGCCGCGTGGGCGCCGGCGATTGCCTGGCCGACTCCTTCCTCCTCGCCCCGCCATTATACCGGAGCGGCCCGTCGCGGGCCGCCGGGGGGCGGGACCCGCGGGACTTCCGTGATACCGGCTGCCTACGATTCCTCGCGGCGCGACAGCGCCACGAGCTCGCGGTACAGCCGCTGGCGGTTGCCGCCGGTGACCGCCGCCGCGACGGCGGCCGCCCGGCTCGCGGGCAGCTCGGCGGCGAGCACTTCGAGCAATCGCCGCTCGAAAGGTTCCCCCTCGCGTGCGGCCTCCCGCTCCGGCGCGCCGCCGATCACCAGCACGAATTCGCCCTTCGCGGGCAGGCGGCCGTCGTCCAGCATCGCCGCGATCTCGCCCAGGCTCGCGTAGTGCGCCTGCTCGTGCAGCTTCGTCAGCTCGCGGCCCACGAACGCCGGGCGCGACGCACCGAAGGCCGCGACGCAATCGTCGAGGGTCTCGCGAACCCGGTGCACCGAGACGTAGCACACGAGCGTGCGCGGCTCGCTCGCGAGCGTCGCGAGACGCGCGCGGCGCGGGCCGGGCCGCGCCGGCAGGAAGCCTTCGAAGCAGAAACGGTCGGTCGGCAGGCCGGCGACGGACAGCGCCGCGATGACGGCGCTCGGCCCCGGCACCGGGGAGACCGGGATGCCGGCCTCGTGCGCCGCGCGCACCAGCCGGTAACCCGGGTCGCTGATGAGCGGGGTGCCCGCGTCCGACACGAGCGCCACGGAGGCACCGCCCTCGAGCCGTTCCAGGAGCTGCCCGAGCACCGCCTGCTCGTTGTGCTCGTGCAGCGCCATTTGCGGCTTTTCGATCCCGAAATGCGATAGCAATCGCCCGGTGTGCCGGGTATCCTCCGCAGCAACCAGATCGACCTCGGCGAGCAGGCGCTGGGCGCGAGGCGAGAGGTCGGCCATGTTGCCGATCGGCGTCGCGATCACGTACAGCGTCCCGCCAGCCATCCTGCGACAATCCTGCCCCGACCCGAATGAAAGCTTTCCCGCCCCCGCTCATTGTGGCACGTCACGCGATCGCGGCGCTCTTCGTTGCCTGGCTCGCCGCCTGCGCCACGCCCGGGCCGCCGGGCGGCGGACCGGAGCAACGCGCGCACGAGGCGGCGGCGCGCGGGGATCATTCGCGGGCGGCGGCACTGTACATGGAGCTCGCCGAAAGGGCCGCGGACGAGGCGCGCGACCGCTACGTGCTGCTCGCCGTGGAGCAATGGCTGGAAGCCGGCGACGGCCGCCGGGCCGCCGGCGCGCTCGCGACCGTGCCGCGGCCGGCAGGCGGCGAGCTCCTGTGGCTGTGGGCGGCCGATTCGGCGGCCCTCGCCCTCTGGGAAGGCGACCCGGACCGTGCGCTCGCGCGGCTGCAGCCTTTGGCGCAGCGTTCGCTGCCGCTCTACTGGCGGGCGAAGACCGAGGCCTTGCGCGCCGACGCGTGGTTCCAGAAGGACGAGCCGGCGCGGGCCGTCGAGCTGTACGTGCAGCGCGAGAACTGGCTCGCGGACGAGCGCGAGATCGAGTGGAACCGGCGGCGCCTGTGGGAAGGCCTGCTGGTGAGCGACCCCGAGACCCTGCGGCGCGCCGGGGCGGCGGCGCCGGATCCCGTGGTGCGCGGCTGGCTCGAGCTCGGTGCGCTCGCGGCCTCCACCGGCCGCCACGGCATGGCGTGGGTGAACGGTGTCGCGCGCTGGCAGGAGGCGCACATCGATCACCCGGGGGAGACCATCCTCGACGAGCTCGCGCTGCCGCAGGACGGGCTGTTCCAGTTCCCGCGCCGCATCGCGCTGCTGCTGCCTTTGAGCGGCGCCAATGCGGCGGCGGGCCAGGCGTTGCGCAACGGCTTTCTCGGCGCGTATTTCGCCGCCGCCGCGGAGCTGCCGCAGGCGCAGGAGGTGCGGGTGTACGACGCCGCCGCTCCCGGCGGGGCGCGCGCTGCCTACGCGCGCGCGGTCGAGGAAGGCGCCGAATTCGTCGTCGGCCCGCTGCTGCGGCAGAACGTCGCCGCGCTGGCGTCCGGCGTCCCGCTGCCGGTGCCCGTGCTGGCGCTCAATTACCTCCCGGACGACGCGTCCGCACCGCCCGGCCTTTACCAGTTCGCGCTGTCGCCGGAGGACGAGGCGGTATCGGCCGCGGAGCGCGCCGCTGCCGACGGCTACAGCCGCGCCATCGCGCTGGTGCCCAACAACGACTGGGGTCGCCGCGTGCTGACGGCGTTCGCCACCGCGTTCGAGCGACGCGGCGGGCTCCTGCTCGAGTACCGCAGCTATTCGCCGTCGGAGCAGGATTTCTCCATCGAGATCGAAGGCGTGCTCGAGATCACGGAAAGCGTGCGCCGCTACCAGCGCCTGCGGGCGAACATCGGCGGCCCGCTGCAGTTCGACCCGCGGCGCCGGCAGGACGCGGAGTTCGTGTTCCTCGCCGCCGATCCCGGCGCCGGCCGCCTGTTGAAGTCGCAGCTCCGGTTCCATTACGCGGGCGAGCTGCCGGTGTACTCGACCTCTTTCATTTACGCGATGGACGGCCGGCCCGAGACCGAGCTCAACGGCATCATGTTCGCGGAAACGCCCTGGGTCGTGTCGCCGCACGCGTGGTTCGCCGAGCTCCCGGCGCTCTACAACCGGTACTGGCCGGCCGAGCGGCGGCTGGGCCGCCTGCACGCGATGGGCTACGACGCCTATCACCTCGTCTCCGAGCTGTTCAACGCCCGCATGGGGCCGATGCGCGAGCTCGCCGGCGCCACCGGCGAGCTCTGGCTCGACGAGGACGGGCGCATTCACCGGCGGCTCGCCTGGGCGCAGTTCGTGCGCGGCGAGCCGGTGGCGTTGCGGGACCCGCGCGAAGCGCTGCTGCCGCAGGAACGGGACGTGCCGGACGTACCGGAGCCGGGCCCCTACGGCGGGGATTGACGCAGGCCGGCGCCCGAGGTCCCGGGCTCCGGCTGGAGCAACGGCCAGGACGCGATCGGGGACCGGCCGCGTGCACGCGAAAGGACTGGCGGGGCGGAAGGCGGAAGGGATCGCCCTGGCTCACCTCGCCGCGCGCGGGCTGACGCTCGTCGAGCGCAACTTTCGCTGCCGCATGGGCGAGATCGACCTCGTCATGCGCAAAGGGGGGACGGTCGTGTTCGTGGAGGTGCGTTCGCGGCGCTCGAGCCGCTTCGCGACACCGCTCGAATCGGTGGACTTTCGCAAGCGCACGAAGCTCGTGCGCAGTGCGCGTTTCTTTCTCGCGACCCACGCGGCGTTCCGCCGCCACGCCGTGCGCTTCGACGTCGTATCGGTGGAGGGTCCGGAGAACGGCGCCTACAGGCTAAAATGGGTGCGGGACGCCTTCCGCCCGGGAGAATGAAAAACGACATCATGGACGCAGACACGAGAGTACGCGACCACTTCGCGGAGAGCATCGCGATCAAGCAGGCCGCCGCCGAGCAGCTGATCCCGGGCATCGCGAGCGCGGCGCAGCTCATGAGCCAGGCGTTGCTCGAGGAAGGCAAGATCCTGTCCTGCGGCAACGGCGGCTCGGCGGGCGACGCCCAGCACTTCTCCTCGGAGCTGCTCAACCGGTTCGAGATGGAGCGGCCCGGCCTGCCGGCGATGGCCCTGACGACCGACACCTCGACGCTCACCTCCATCGCCAACGATTACGCCTACGAGGACGTCTTCGCGAAACAGGTGCGCGCCCTCGGCCGGCAGACGGACGTGCTGCTCGCGATCTCGACCTCCGGGAACTCGGAAAACGTGTGCCGCGCGATCGTCGCGGCACACGAGCGGGCGATGAAGGTCGTGGCGCTGACGGGCCGCGACGGCGGCCGCATGGCCGGGCTGCTCGCCGAGGACGACGTGGAGATCCGGGTGCCCGCGACCCGCACGGCGCGGATACAGGAGGTGCACCTGCTCGTCATCCACTGCCTGTGCGACCTGATCGACTGCACGCTGCTGGGGGCGCCGGCGTAGGCGCGCGCATCGCGCAACCAGCCATCGCACCATCGCGCGCAATGCGCGCTCCCGCAGGGAGCGGTGGCGGGACTACTTGACGACCTTGAGGTGCGAGCGCTGGCCGCGCGCGCTTTCGCGCGGGTCGGGCGGCTCGGGGCGGTCCGCGCCGTGGGAGAAGATCATGCCCTGCCCCGTTTCCTTCGCGTAGATGCCGAGCACGGAGGACACCGGCACCCAGACGTCGAACGGTACCCCGCTGAAGCGGGCGCGGAAGCTCACGGCTTCGTTGGACAGCTTCAGGTTGTGCGCGGCCGAGTGGCTGATGTTGAGGATGATCTTGCCGTCCTTCACGTGCTCGCGCGGCACGGTGACGCCTTCGACGTTCGCGTCGACCACGATGTGCGGCGTGTGCCCGTTGTCGCCCATCCACTCGTGCATGGCGCGGATGAGATAGGGGCGCTTGGATCGGGTGGGACTGCTCACGGTCACATAATGCCGCCCGGGCGGAACGTTGCCAAGGTTGACACCGGCGGGGTTCCGGCGCTGCGACCGGATTCGCAGACCGCGCCGCCGGCGGGTGCCGGGAGGAAGCCGCGGGCGGCCCCGGCGCGCGCCGGCGCCAGCGGTCTCAGAGGCGCATTTCCTGCTCGAGCTCGGTCAGGCTCTGCTGGAACGAGCGGCGCTCGAAGACCCGCCGCATGTAGGCCTCGATCGGGTCTGCCCGGGGCCCGAGCTCGATGCCCCAGTACGGCAGGCGCCAGAGCACCGGCGCGATGCTGGCATCGACGAGCGAGAATTCGTCGCTCATGAAGAACGGCCGGGCGGCGAACAGGTCGGCGCCGGCGAGGATGCTCTCCTTCAGCACCTTGCGCGCCTTGCCGGCCTGCTTGCGCTCGCTTTCCTGGTCGAGCTGCTGCGCCAGCGGGTACCAGTCCGTCTCGATGCGGAACAGCGCGAGCCGGAACTGGGCGCGGGTCACCGGATCCACCGGCATCAACGGCGGGTGCGGGAAGCGCTCGTCCAGGTACTCGATGATCACCCGCGAGTCGTAGAGGACGAGGTCCCGGTCGACCAGTGTCGGCACCGTGTGGTACGGATTCAGGTCCAGCAGGTCCTCGGGAAGGTCCGGGCCTTCCACGTTGACGATCTCGATGTTGATGTTCTTCTCGGCCAGCACCAGCCGCGTGCGATGGCTGTGTATGCAGGTCGGCTTTGAAAAAAGTGTCATAACCGATCGTCGATTGGCAATTACTGCCATGGCGGGTTGCTCACAGGACAGCGTCGAGCGCGGACCTCAGGAGACGTCCTTCCAGATCTGGTTCTTCAACATGTTCGCCACGATGAAGAAGAATCCGAGGAAGATGAGGACCCAGACCCCGATCACGCGGCGTGCTCCACGCACGGGCTCGGCGATGTACTCGAGGAAGTTCACGGTATCCCTCACGAAGGCGTCGAACTCCTCCGGCGAGAGCGTGCCCGTCGTCACCGGCTCGAAGTGGCTGAAAACCGGCGCGCCGCCTCCTTCCGGTGCGGGCTCGTACACGGCCTCCCGGTAGCCCTGGAGCTGCCAGAGCACGTGGGGCATGCTGGTGCCGGGAAGGAAGAGGTTGTCCACGCCGGTCGGGCTGTCCGGGTCCAGATAGAAACCGCGCAGGAAATTGTAGATGTAATCCGTGCCCCGTGCGCGGGCCATCAGGGAAAGATCGGGCGGCGCCGTGCCGAACCAGCGCTCGGCGGCATCCGACGGCATGGTCGCCTGGATCGTCTCGAACGTCTTCTCGGCGTTGAACATCAGGTTTTCGACGACCTGCTGCTCCTGCAGCATGAGGTCCTTCGCGATCACGTTGTAGCGCACGTACTTCGCGGAATGGCAGCCGGCGCAGAAATTCATGAAGTTGCGCGCGCCGCGCTGCAGCGAGGCCACGTTGCCGATGTCGTTCCCCGCCCTCTCGAGCTCGATGTTCTGGGCCGCGCCGGCGCCTCCCGCCGCGAGCACCAGGGCGACGACGGCAATCCCCAAGCGCGTCCTAGCCATGATAAACCACCCTCTCCGGCACCGGCCTCGTTTTGTCGATAGTCGTGTAGTACGGCATGAGCAGGAAGAACGCGAAATAAATCACGGAGAACACGCGGGCGAGCGTCACGTACACGCCCGTCGCGGGCTGCAGCCCCAGCCACCCGAGGGTGAGGAAGCTCACCGCGAACAGGGCGAGCGCCGTCCGGTAGATCCAGCCCCGGTAGCGGATCGACTTCACCCTGCTGCGATCCAGCCACGGGAGGAACAGCGGCAGGATCACGGCCGCCGCCATCAGGACGGCGCCCCAGAGCTTGTTCGGCACCGCACGCAGGATCGCGTAATAAGGCGTGAAGTACCACACCGGGGCGATGTGCTCCGGCGTCGCCTTGGTGTTCGCGGGCTCGAAGTTGGCGTGCTCGAGGAAGTACCCGCCCATGTCGGGCGCGAAGAACACCACGGCGGAAAACACCATCAGGAAGACGATGATCGCCACCAGGTCCTTGCTCGTGTGGTACGGGTGAAACGCCACGCCGTCGAGCGGCACGCCGTCGGGCCCCTTGTGCTCCTTGATCTCGATGCCGTCCGGGTTGTTCGAGCCCACGTGATGCAGCGCCACGATGTGCAGGAACACGAGCGCGATCAGCGCCAGCGGCAGGGCCACCACGTGCAGCGCGAAGAAGCGGTTCAGCGTGATGTCGGAGATCGAGTAGTCGCCCTTGATGTACTCGACCAGGGTCTCGCCGACGAACGGTATCGCCCCGAACAGCGAAATGATCACCTGGGCGCCCCAGTACGACATGTTCCCCCACGGCAGCAGGTAGCCCGCGAAGGCCTCCGCCATCAGCACGAAGAAGATCAGCATGCCGATGATCCAGATCAGCTCACGCGGATTCTTGTACGAGCCGTACAGCATCGCGCGGAACATGTGCAGGTACACGACGATGAAGAAGAACGACGCCCCCGTCGAGTGCATGTAGCGGATGAGCCAGCCGAAATCGACGTCCCGCATGATGTACTCGACCGAGGCGAACGCCTCCTCCGCCGAGGGCTTGTAGTTCATCGTCAGGAAGATGCCCGTCACGAGCTGGATGACCAGCACGGTCAGCGCGAGCACCCCGAAGACGTACCAGAAGTTGAAGTTCTTGGCAGCGTAGTACTCCGTCGCGTGGTACCGGATGGTTTCCAGCAGCGGGAACCGATCGTCGATCCACCCGATGAAGCCGCCTCTCGGCTTGCCGATTTCCGACTCGATCCGGGCCATTATGCAGCTCCGTCCTCTGCTCCGATCATGATGACGTCATCCTGGATGAAGCGGTAAGGCGGAATTCTCAGGTTGGTCGGCGCCGGCACCCCCTTGTAGACCCGCCCGGCCATGTCGAACCTGGACCCGTGGCAGGGGCAGAAGAAGCCGCCGTACCAGTCGGGCTCGGGTCCCACGTGGAACTCCGGCAGCGGTGCGCAGCCGAGATGCGTGCAGGACCCCTCCACCACCAGGAATTCGGGCCGGATGGAGCGGTACTCGTTCACCACGTAGTCCGGCTGCTCCTCGACTTCCCTGGATTCGGGATCGCGCAAAAACGGCACGACCTGCGGCAGGCGCTCCAGCATCTCGCGCGAGCGGCGGACGACGTAGATCAGCTTGCCCCGCCAGATCACGCGCACCATCTCGCCCGGCTCGAGCGAGCCGACCGGCACCTCCACGGGGGCGCCCAGCGCCAGGGCGCGCGCGCTCGGCCTGAGCGAGGCCAGGAACGGAACGGCGGCGGCCACAATGCCGACACCACCCGTCACCGCCGTGAGTACGGTCAGGAAATGGCGCCGGTTGCGATCAACGTCGTCTTCGGTCATCGAGTGCTCCCTTTCCCGGCCGGTCCATAACGGTCCGGCCGCAACCAAAGCAAGTTGGTGTTCGTCCGCGAGTTCGCAAACCGCGCCGCAGCCGATATCGGGTAACCCATCGTCGAGCAGGAACCCCGGTTACTGCGCAGTCGCAACGCCGTTGGACGCGAGTGTCCAGAGCGAAACCGTCGCCGGACGGGCAGGACAGGAGGCTGGCATGTCATGGTTCCCGGAGAGTGGCTGGCTCAAGCTGTCCTCGCTCTGGTCTTGATCTTGCCCGACCCTGGGCGATTTTTGCATTGTTCGAAAACTGGTAGATTTGCAGCAGCAGGCCCCCAGGCGTCGGGGCGACGCCTCACCAGGGGCACGGGCGCGGAACCAATGCGGCATTATACACGGCGGTTCTCGAAATTGGCTAGGCGCGGCCGGGCCGCCACGGGCGCACCGCGGGGCCGCGCGGCGCATCGGAACTGAACGTGGCGCAACTCAAATCCGTTCTCTTCTTCGTCGGCCAGTCGATCGTGGTCGGGCTCGCGTTCGCGTTCGTCATCGTGCTCTTCAAGCCCGAGCTCCTGCCCACGCTGGACCGCGCTGCGCCCCGGGCCCCGGCGAGCTATGCCGATGCCGTCGAGGTGAGCGCGCCCGCCGTGGCCAACGTCTACACGCGCCGGCTCGTCGCCTCCGCCGAGTCCGACGACTCCCGGGAGCGCTATCGCCTGAACACGAGCCTGGGCTCGTCGGTGGTGATCGACCCCGAGGGCTACCTCGTCACGAACTATCACGTGGTGGCCGACGCGGACGAGATCCGCATCCAGCTCAGCGACGGCCGCATCGCGGACCCCGAGATCGTGGGCGTGGACCCGGAGACCGACCTCGCGCTGCTCAAGGTCGACATGGGGCCCCTGCCCGCGATCCCGCTGGGCCGTTCGAGCGACGTGCGCATCGGGGACGTGGTCCTCGCCATCGGCAACCCGTACAGCCTCACGAAAACAGTGACGCAGGGGATCGTCAGCGCCACCGGCCGCGGCCAGCTCGAGCTCACCACCTACGAGAACTTCATCCAGACGGACGCCGCCATCAACGACGGCAACTCGGGCGGGGCGCTGGTCAACACGCTGGGCGAGCTGATCGGCATCAATACCGCCGTGCTCGCCCAGGACGCCGGCACCGAGGGCATCAGCTTCGCCATCCCGGTGGACCTCGTGCGCGGGGTGGTCGAGGAGATCAAGAAGCACGGGCGCGTGATCCGCGGCTGGCTCGGCCTCGAGACCGACGAGCTCTCCAGTGCCGAATCCGAGTCGCTGGGCATCGAGCCGAACCTCGGCATCCTCGTCACCCGCATCATCCAGGGCGGCCCGGCGCAAACGGCCGGGCTCAGGCCCGGGGACGTCATCCTCTCGATCAACCGCGAGCCGATCCGCAGCGCGCAGCAGGCGCGGCTGCTGGTGGCGGCCCTGGAGCCGGGCGACAAGATCGACCTCGAAGGCTGGCGCGACGGCCAGCCGTTCACGGCCACGCTCACCGCCGCGGAACGCCCGGCCGGCTGACCGCAGGAGCGCGCATCGCGCGCGATGCGCGCTCCTGCAAACGGCCCGATTCAGCCCGGGACGCGGCGGATCCTGGCGCCGAGCTGGCGCAGCTTCTCCTCGATGCGCTCGTAGCCGCGATCGACGTGATAGATGCGATCGACGATCGTCTCGCCCTCGGCGGCGAGGCCGGCGAGCACGAGCCCGGCCGACGCGCGCAGGTCGGTCGCCATGACCGGCGCCGCCGTCAGGCGCTCGACCCCGCGGCACACGGCCGTGTTGCCCTCGATGCGGATGTCGGCACCCATGCGCTGCAGCTCGAGCACGTGCTGGAACCGGTTCTCGAACACGGTCTCCGTCACCGTGCCGACCCCCCGGGCCACCGCGTTCAGCGCACAGAACTGAGCCTGCATGTCGGTCGGGAACCCCGGGTACGGCATCGTGCGGATGTTGACGGCGCGCGGCCGGCGGCCGTCCATGTCGAGCTCGATCCAGTCCTCCCCCGAGCGGATCGCGCCCCCTGCTTCCTGCAGCTTGAGGAGCACGGCCTCGGCGATGGCGGGACTGGTCCGCTTCAGCCGCACCCGGCCGCCCGTCACCGCGCCGGCGACGAGGTAGGTGCCGGTTTCGATGCGATCGGGCATCACCGAGTAGCGCCCGCCGTGCAGCCCGTCCACGCCGCGGATGCGGATCGTGTGGGTGCCGGCGCCCTCGATGTCGGCCCCGAGCGCCGTCAGGAAGCGCGCGAGGTCGACGACCTCGGGCTCGCGGGCGGCGTTCTCGAGCACCGTCTCGCCCTTGGCCAGCACGGCGGCCATCATCAGGTTCTCGGTGCCGGTGACGGTGACGGTGTCGAACACGATGTGCGCGCCCTTCAGCTTGCGGGCGCGGGCCTTGATGTAGCCGTTGCGCACCACGACGTCCGCCCCCATCGCCTGCAGGCCGGCGACGTGCAGGTTCACCGGGCGCGCGCCGATCGCGCAGCCGCCGGGCAGCGACACGTCCGCCCGGCCGAACCGGCTCACGAGCGGCCCGAGCACGAGGATCGAGGCCCGCATCGTCCGCACCAGCTCGTAGGGCGCGCGCAGCTCCGAGGTGCCGTTCGCATCCACCTCGACGTTGAGCTTCTCGTCGACCGTCACCGCCGCGCCCATGCTCTGCAGCAGGGTGATGGTCGTCGACACGTCCTTCAGGTGCGGGACGTTGCCGACCACCACCGGCTCGGCGGCGAGCAGCGTGCCGCACAGGATGGGGAGCGCCGCGTTCTTGGCGCCGGAAATGGCGATCTCCCCTTCGAGGCGAGCTCCCCCCGTGATGAGCAGCTTGTCCAAGCTAGTCGGGCCTGCCGGGCGTCAGCTCACGGGTCCTGTCCGGATGCCGCCGCGTGCTCTTCCGGCGTCAGGGCGCGGATGGACAGGGCGTGGATCTCGTTGCCCATGCGCTCGCCGAGCGCACGGTAGACGAGCCGGTGGCGTGCCGCGGCGCGCAGGCCGTTGAAGGCCTCCGCGACGACGAGCGCCTCGAAGTGGATGTTGTCGTCGCTCGCCACGCGGACGAGCGCACCCGGGATGCCTTCCCTGATCAGGCTGGCGACCGATTCCGAATCCATCGGCTCAGTGTACCAAAGCCGGAAACGGGTACACTGTGCGCATCTCGACACACGGACCCGGATGTGGACCAAGGGGAGCTCAAGCGGGGCGCGCTCTCGTCCGGGGAGCTGCTGGCCCTGGCCGGGCGGGTTCTCGACATCGAGTCCCGCGCCGTGCATCGCCTGAAGGAGCGGCTGGACGGCTCGTTCGTGGCCGCCTGTGCGTTGTGCCTGGAAACGACGGGCCGGGTCGTCGTCACCGGCATGGGGAAATCGGGGCACGTCGGCCGCAAGATCGCGGCGACCCTCGCGAGCACCGGCACGCCGGCCTTCTTCATGCACCCGGCCGAGGCGAGCCACGGCGATCTCGGCATGATCACGCAGCACGATCTCGTGCTCGCGGTGTCGTACTCGGGCGAGACCCAGGAAATCGTCACCATCCTGCCGCTCATCAAGCGCATGGGAGCAAAGCTCGTCTCCATCACCGGCAAGCCCCGTTCCACGCTGGCGAAAGCCGCCGACGTGCACCTCGACGTGGCGGTCGACGAGGAGGCCTGCCCCCTCAACCTGGCGCCGACGGCGAGCACCACGGCCACGCTCGCGATGGGCGACGCGCTGGCGGTGGCGCTGCTCGAGAGCCGCGGCTTCACGGCCGAGGATTTCGCCCGCTCGCACCCGAGCGGCAGCCTGGGCAAGCGCCTGCTGCTCAGGGTGTCGGACGTGATGCACACCGGGGACGGCGTGCCGAAAGTGCGCGAAGACGTATTCCTGAGCGAAGGCCTGGTCGAGATGTCGCGCAAGGGCCTCGGCATGACCGCGATCGTCGACGAGGCGGACCGCATCCTCGGCATCTTCACGGACGGCGACCTGCGGCGCGCCCTGGACGGCGGCGTCGACGTGCACCGCACGCGCATGGCCGCGATCATGCACCGGGATCCGCGCACCATCGCCCCGGACGTGCTGGCCGCCGAGGCCGTGCACATGCTCGAAGAGCACAAGATCAACGGCCTCCTCGTGGTCGACGAGGAGCGCCGGCTCGTCGGCGCCCTCAACATCCACGACCTGTTCAGGGCGGGCATCATGTGAGCACGGCGGCGGCGGACAATCGCTCGCGTGCCGTCCGGCTCGCGGTCTTCGACGTGGACGGCGTGTTCACCGACGGCCGCATCTGGATCTCGGACGACGGCGTGGAGTCGAAGGCGTTCTGCGTGCAGGACGGCTACGGCATCAAGGCACTGCTCGGGGCCGGGGTCGCGGTGGCCGTGATCAGCGGCCGCACGTCCGAGGCCGTGAGGATCCGCATGGCGGAGCTCGGGGTTCCGCACGTGTTCCAGCGCGTGACCGACAAGGTGGCGACGTTCGACCGGCTGGCCGCCGAGCTCGAGGTCGAGCCCGAGCAGTGCGTGTACACCGGGGACGACGTCCCGGACCTCCCTCTCCTGCGCCGGGTCGGCTTCGCGGTCGCGGTCGCGAACGCGGTCGACGAGGTGAAGGCGGCGTGCGATTACGTGACCCGCGCGCCCGGCGGCTCTGGAGCGGTGCGCGAGGTGTGCGAGCTGATACTGCGCGGCGGCGCCGTGCGCCCGAATGCGCGCGCGTGACCTCGTCGGGATCGCGGCGCTCGCCGCGATCGCGGCCGGGAGCTGGTATCTCGCCGCCACGCTCCGCGAGCCGGTGGCGGAGGACGAGTCCACGAACTCGTTCAGCGGCGGCTTCTACCTGCGGTCCGCGCGCATTCTCGGCATGGGCGAGACCGGCAATCTCCTGTACGAGATCGTGGCCGATTACGCCGTGCAGAAAGAGAACGACGAAATCGAGTTCCGCAACGTCAGCATAAGTTATTCCCCCACGACCGAGATTCCGTGGACCCTGAATGCCGACGTGGCCATCCTGGCCAGCGACCAGAAAAGGGTGATCCTGAGCGGGCACGTACGGGCCGTCAGCACCCAGGTCGTCTCCGGCGAGGTCACGGAGGTCAGAACTTCCTGGCTGGAGCTCGAGCCCGAGGAGTTCCGGGCGGAGACCGACAGGCGCGTCCAGATCCGTGTCGGAGCGCGCAGCCTGACCGCGACCGGCATGCTAGCATTGCTTCGGGAAGACCGATTGCACCTCAAATCGAACGTCAGCGGCAGGTTCGTTCCGTGAGAAGCGTGATCAGCACCGCACCGGGCGGCCGCAGGCGCCTGCCGCGGGCCGTCCTCGTGTCGCTCGCGATGGGTGCCGTGCTGGTTCCTTGGGCGCACGCGCAGGAACCGGACCTCCGGCTGCCGATCTCCGTCGATGCCGACGAGTTCTTCTACGACGGCAAGACGTCGATGCTCACCTACGAAGGGCTCAAGCTCACCCAGGGCAGCATCGCCGTGCAGGCCGACCACGCACGCGCCAGCAGCCTCGACTTCCGCGACAGCGTCTGGCACCTCTCGGGCAACGTGGTCATCGACGGGCCGCAGGGCCACGTCGAGTGCGAGACGGCCGACGTGCGTTTCCGGGACCACGTCCTGCAAAGCGCGCGCGTCACGGGCACGCCGGCGACGTTCGAGATCCGCCGCCCGGGGAGCAACGTCGATACCTACGCGCAGGCGCGGACCCTGGTCTACGACTTCACCGAACGCGTCGTGGAATTCTCGGGGGACGCGCTCATCATGGAAGGCGGAAACCGCATTTCCAGCGACTACCTCGTCTACAACATCGAGGAGCAGCGGATCAAGGCCCAGTCTTCCGGTGACGGCAAGGTGCGGATCAAGTACACGCCCGAATCCGGCGAGGCGGAGCAGCGCGACCGCGACGATGACGGCGAGCCCGCGAACGAGCCGGAGAACGAAACCGGGCAATGAGCATCCTGAGCGTCGAGGGCATCTCGAAGCGCTACAAGTTCCGCGAGGTCGTCAAGGGCATATCCCTCGAGATCACGAGCGGCGAAGTGGTCGGCCTGCTGGGACCGAACGGTGCCGGCAAGACCACCGCGTTCTACATGATCGTCGGGCTCATTCCCTGCGACCGCGGGCGGATATTGCTCGACGGCCACGATCTCACCGACCTGCCGATGCACCGCCGCGCCACCATGGGCCTGGGTTACCTGCCGCAGGAAGCCTCGATTTTCCGCAAGCTCACGGTGGAACAGAACATCCTCGCGATCCTGGAGAACCGCTCCGACCTGGACCGCGCGGGCCGCGAGCAGGAGCTCGAAAAGCTGCTGGACGAGCTGCACGTGGGCCACGTGCGCACCAGCCTCGGCATCAGCCTGTCGGGTGGCGAGCGACGGCGCGTGGAAATCGCCCGTGCGCTGGCCGCCGATCCGCGCTTCGTGCTGCTCGACGAGCCGTTCGCCGGCGTGGACCCGATTTCCGTCTTGGACATCCAACGCATAATCAAGCACTTGAGCGATCGCGGGATCGGTATCCTGATCACCGACCACAATGTACGGGAGACCCTCGGAATTTGCGGCAGAGCCTATATACTGAATGACGGAACCCTGATCGCTTCGGGCCCGCCCGAGGAGATTTTGCAGAACCAGCACGTTCGAGAAGTGTATCTCGGACAGGAGTTCAAGCTCTGACCCAGAATGCGATGTACGGCATTACGGCGTCGCGACTGAAGCGGCACCCAACTGTGATCGTATGCTGAAGCCATCCCTGCAGCTCAAGCTCGGACAGTCACTCACCATGACGCCACAGTTGCAGCAGGCGATCCGCCTGTTGCAACTCCCGGTCCTCGATTTGAGCGCCCAGATCCAGGACGCACTCGAAGAGAACATCATGCTGGAGATGGAGGATCTCCCGGATGTTCCCAAGGCCACCACGGAAACCACGGCCGAGGTCGAGGCGATCCGGCCGGAGGACAGCTGGCAGTCCAACCCGATGGAGCGGATCCAGGAGTCGAGCTGGAACGGCGAAGGCCGCCCCATCAACGAATACGCCGACCAGAGCGGCCAGTCGTTGCGGGAACACCTGCTCTGGCAGCTCGAGCTGGAGGACTTCAGCCCCCGTGAGCACGTGATCGGCGAGGCGCTGATCGACTCGATCAACGACGACGGTTACGTCACGGTCAATCTCGACGACATCACGGAGTTCATCGGCGACGACTCCGCGGTCAGCCTCGAGGAGGTCGAGCGGGTTCTCGAGAAGGTGCAGCGGCTGGACCCCGCCGGCGTCGGTGCACGGTCGCTCTCGGAATGCATCATCCTGCAGCTCAAGCAGCTCGAACGCTCGACCCCGGGCCTGGATCTCGCGATCCGGCTGGCGGCGGATCATCTCGACGCGATCGCCGCCCAGGAGTACTCCGAGCTGCGCCGGCTGCTGCGAGTATCGGAAGAAGAGCTGCACGACGCGCTCTCGCTGATCAGGTCGTGCAATCCGCGGCCCGGCCAGGCGGTCAGCTCCGCGAAGGCGGAGTACGTGATCCCGGACGTGTTCGTGCGCAAGGTGGACGGCCGCTGGCAGGTCGAGATCAGCTCGTCCGGCATCCCGAGGTTGTCGGTGAACCAGCGCTACGCGCAGCTCCTGCGCGGCAGCAGCGACCACGCGGCGCTCCGGACCCAGCTCCAGGAAGCCCGCTGGCTGGTCAGGAGCCTCGAGATCCGCAACGAGACGCTGCTCAAGGTGGCGACCTGCATCGTCTCGCGCCAGCAGGAATTCCTTGATCGGGGCGAGGAGGCGATGAAGCCGCTCGTGCTGCGCGACATCGCCGAGGAGATCGGCATGCACGAATCGACGATCTCGAGGGTCACCACCAACAAGTACATGCACACGCCGCGCGGCGTGTTCGAATTCAAGTACTTCTTCTCGAGCCACCTGACGTCGACGGCCGGCGAGGACCAGTCGTCGACCTCCGTGCGGGCGAAGATCCGCAAGCTGATCGGCTCCGAGAATCCGGCCAAGCCCTTGAGCGACAGCAAGATCGCCAAGCTGCTCGCCGACGAGGGCATCTCCGTCGCCAGGCGAACGGTCGCCAAGTATCGCGAGGCCATGAAGATCCCGTCGTCCAGCGAGCGCCGGCGGCGACCCCCGAAATGAACCGTGGCGCGCCGCCGGCGACCGGCGGCGGCGCGCCGGCACGCATGCGAGCCGGTCCGGTGACGATGACGAGGAGGTGAGGCCAACCCGGAGAGCTGACGGCTAGCCGTCGTTCGGAGGATCCGCCCGGCGGAGGGCCACGGAGGCCGCCGTCGGTGGGGCTGCGGATCCCGCAGACGCACACACTCGGGAGAAGACGATGCAGTTAAGTGTTACGGGTCACCACGTGGAGATCACCCCGGCTCTGAGGCGTTACGTCGAGAGCAAGGTTCAGAAGATCGGACGTCACTTCGACCTGGTGCTGGATGTGCACTGTATCCTGACGGTGGAGAAGCTGAGGCACAAAGCCGAGGCCATGGTGAACGTCAACGGCGGCCAGATCTACGCCGGGTCGACCGAGGAAGACATGTACGCGGCCATCGACACTCTCGTGGACAAGCTCGACCGGCGAGTGAGGAAATACAAGGAGAAGCTCGTCGACCACCATGCCCGCGACACTAACAAACGCCAGTTCATCTGATCTGCCGGCCGGGCGGCGGCCCGCCGGCCTGCCGCCCGGCCCTCACCGACCATCCGTGCTGATACGCGAACTCATCGAGCCCGAACGCATCGCCTGCGGCATAGAGGCACGCAGCAAGAAGCACTGCCTCGAGTTGCTGAGCCTGCTCCTCGCCGGGCCGGACGCGCCGGTGCCGGCCGAGGAAATCTTCGCCCGCCTGGTGGAGCGCGAGCGCCTGGGGTGCACGTCCCTCGCCAGGGGCGCCGCTTTCCCGCACTGCCGCGTGCCCGGGCTTCCGGCCGCGCGCGGGGCGCTGCTCAGGCTCGCACAGCCGCTCGAGTTCGATGCCGTGAACGGCGGCGAGGTGGACCTCGTGTTCGGGCTGGCACTCCCGGAAGCGCTCGAGGCGGATCACTACCAGGCCGTCGACCGTATCACCGCCCTGCTCGCCGACGAGGCGCTGCTCGACGCCCTGCGGGCCGCCCGGGACGACGCCGCGCTGTATCGCACGCTCGTCGCCGCGGATCGGGGCGCGCCCGGCACGGAGAACGCACGCCATGGCTGAGACCGGGTCGGGCCGCGCGGAGAACCGCAGGCTCATCATCATCAGCGGGCTCTCCGGGTCGGGCAAGAGCGTGGCGCTGCACGCGCTCGAGGACCTGGGCTACTACTGCATCGACAACATGCCCGCGGCACTGCTCAAGTCGCTGCTCGACGAGATCGACCGGATGGACGACGATTCCGCCGGCGTCGCGGTCGGCGTCGATGCCCGCAACCGGCGCCGCGATCTCGAGCGGCTCCCCGAGCTGATCGACGACCTGCGGCGCCACGGCGTGCAGACCGACCTGCTGTTCCTGCAGGCCAGCGACGAGATTCTCCTCAAGCGCTACAGCGAGACCCGGCGGCGCCACCCCCTCGACCGGCACGGCACCGCGCTCAGGACCGCCATCGCGAACGAGCGCGAGCTTTTGGGCCAGGTCATCAACGCCGCCGACCTCGTCATCGACACGTCGCGCACCAGCATCTACGAGCTCGCCGAGATCATCCGGCGCCGCGTACGGCCGCGCGAGAAGGACATGCTGTCCGTCCTCATCCAGTCCTTCGGCTACAAGAACGGCCTCCCACCGGACGCGGATTTCGTGTTCGACCTGAGGTCGCTGCCGAATCCCTACTGGCAGCACGAGCTTCGGCCGCTCACCGGTCTCGACGAGCCGGTGATCAGGTTCCTGGAGGCGCAGCCGGCCTTCATCCGGATGCACGACGACATCCTGGCTTTCCTGCTGCGCTGGATCCCCGAATACGTGACCTCGCATCGCGCCTACCTGACGGTCGCGATCGGCTGCACCGGCGGCCAGCACCGCTCCGTCTGGATGGCCGAACGACTGGCGCGCCGGCTCGAGCAGCACCACCGGCCGGTGCTGACGCGGCACAACGAGCTGCCCTCCCGCCCGGCGGGCGACGGGCGAACCTCGCACGACACGGCCGGATAGGCCGGCGATCCGCCCGGGCATGCCGCCGCGGTCTCGCGGCAGCATGCCATAGGTTTTAAACTGCGCTGGTTTTTTGTCCGCCGCACACCCGGGACGGCCTCGATGGATTCACGAGAACCGACGCAGAGCACGCTGGAGCTGCTTCGCGAGAAGCTGGGCAGCGGCAGCCTGCGCTCGGCCGAACAGGCCGTCCAGAGCCTCACCCCTTCCGAGATCGCCCGCCTGCTCGAATCCCTGCCACCGCGCGAGCGCGCGCTGGTCTGGGAGATGGTCGACCCGGAGCAGGAGGGCGACGTGCTGGTCGAGCTCGCCGAGGAGGTCCGCGACGGCCTCATCAGCGGCATGGACACCGAGCGCCTGATCGCGGCGACCGAGGGCATGGAGATCGACGACCTCGCCGACCTCGTCGCGGATCTCCCCGAAGCCCTGGCCGCCCAGGTCCTGCGCTCGATGGACGAGCAGGACCGCGAGCGCCTGAGCCAGGTGCTGTCCTACGACGAGGACACGGCCGGCGGCCTCATGAACGTCGACATCGTGACGGTGCGCCCGGACGTCACGCTCGACGTCGTGCTGCGCTACCTGCGCGCCCGCGGCGACATCCCCGACGGCACCGACACGATCTACGTCGTCAATCGCAACAACGAATACCTGGGGTCGCTCTTCCTTTCGCGGGTGCTCGTCAACGATCCGCAGGAGACCGTAGCCCGGGTGATGTCGACGGACGTCATGCCCATCCCGGCGCATACGCCTTCGGCGGAGGTCGTCTGGGAGTTCGAGAACCGCGACCTGCTCTCGGCCCCGGTCGTCGACGAGAACTACCGCCTCGTGGGACGCATCACGGTGGACGACATCGTCGACGTGATCCGCGAGGAGGCAGACCGTTCCATCATGAGCGCGGCCGGTCTCGACGAGGAAGACGACATGTTCGCGCCCGTCGTGATCAGCGCCCGGCGCCGCGCCCTGTGGCTGGGCATCGCCATGCTGACGGCCTTCCTCTCCGCGTCGGTCGTGGACCTGTTCCAGTCCACGATCGACAGGGTCGTGCTGCTCGCCGTGCTCATGCCCGTGGTGCCGGCCATCAGCGGCGTCGCGGGGAACCAGTCGCTCACGATCATCACCCGCGCGATCGCGCTCGGCCAGGTGGACCGCACGAACGCGCGCCGCATCCTGCGCAAGGAGCTGCTCGTCGGGTTCCTGAACGGCCTCGTCTGGGCGTCGGTGGTCGGCCTGTTCACGTTCCTGTGGTTCCAGGATTCCCGCATCGGCGCGGTGATCGGCGGCGCCATGATCATCAATCTCCTGATCGCGGCCGGCGCCGGGTTCGCAATCCCTGTCACGCTGAAGCGCATGGGCATAGACCCGGCCATCGCGGGCGGGGTCGTCGTGACGACGATCACGGACGTGGTCGGCTACCTGGTGTTCCTGGCGCTCGGCACCGCGTTTTTGCTCTGAGGGCGCTTCAGCCGGGCTCGTGGACGCGCGCGGGTTTCGACCGCGTCGCCGGCAACCGGCCACCGTCGCCGAGCAGGTCGAATCCGCTCAGGCCCTCCTGCAGCCACGTGGGCGCAAACAGTCGCGGCACGTCCGCGCCGCTCACGAAGTCCCGGAGCTGGTCCTTGACGCGCATCGCGTCCCGGTACCCGAGATCGATGAGCTCGCGCGTGTACTCCTGCTCGAACAGCAGGAAGCTGAGAAGCCGGTTCTCGTTTTTCGATTCGCCCCTGATGCCCCTGAGCAGCATGCGGACCGGCAACGGCATCGCGCGCCGGTGCTCGTAGGCGATGTCCCTGAGATCGCGGCTGGGTACGACGATCATGGTGTCGATGGGGCGCAGCCGGGCCGCCGTACCAGTGCGTTGCTCCGGCGGCACCGAGTCGATGAGCCGGTTGATGCGGGTCATGTGCTCGAGGTCGGAGTACAGGCCGTCCATGAACAGGGTGTCGAGCATGTAGCCCGCGATCTGCGCGAAGCTCGGGAATTGCCGGGACACCTCCGGGTCCACGACGTCCGCCATCTCGTTGCGCACGCCGATCACGAGGATGCGGTCGGCGCCAAGGTGGATGGCCGGGCTGAGCGGCGTCGCCTGGCGCATCGCGCCGTCGCCGAAGTACTCGTTCCCGATCAGCACCGGCGGGAAGATCATCGGCACCGCGATGCTCGCCATGAGGTGATCGAGGTGCAGCAACTGGCGCAACCCCACCCGCCGCGTGCGCGACCACGCGCGCACTTCCGGTTGCGCCTGGAAGAACGTCGTGGAGCGCGCGGTGCCGTAGCTCGCGGCGGTCACGGCCACGGCGTGCAGGTAGCCCTGCTCGATGGCCGCCTGGATGCGGGGAAAGCGGACGTTGCGGCTGAGCAGGGCGCGCAGCGGCGCGTTGTCGAGCAGCGAGCGCGGGGTGCCCGCGATCAGCCCGCCCGACACGATGGCGGTCAGCCAGTGCAGGCTGCTCTTGAGCATCGTCAGGGAGTCGGTGCGGAAGACGTGCTCGCAGCGGAAATTGCCCCACACCCGCTCGAGCTCGGCGACCGCCAGGCAGAAGCGCCGCGCCTTGCTGGCGAGCACCACGGAGTTCACGGCACCGGCGGACGTGCCGCTCAGGATCGGGAACGGGTTCGGCGCGCGTGGCGGCAGCAGCTCGGCGAGCGCCTTGAGCACGCCGACCTGGAACGCGCCGCGCGCGCCGCCGCCGGGCAGCACCAGCGCCGTCTTGAGGTCCGGCGGACGCAGCCTCATGCGCTCAGTGCAGCCGCCGGATGCCCGACTCGAGCCCGGCCAGGGTCAGCGGAAACATGCGCCCGTCCATCAGCTCGCGCGTGAGCTCGACGGACGGCGTCCACGCCCAGCGCTCTTCCGGCTCCGGGTTGAGCCAGATCGCCTTCGGGTACGCGTCGAGGAGGCGCCTGAGCCACACGGAGCCCGGCTCCTCGTTCCAATGCTCCACGCTGCCGCCGGGATACACGATCTCGTACGGGCTCATCGTGGCATCGCCGACGAAGATCAGCTTGTAGTCCGGCCCGTACTTGTGGGTGATCGCCCGCGTGCTCATGCGCTCCTCGTGGCGCCGGCGGTTGTCCCGCCACAGGCTCTCATAGATGAAGTTGTGGAAATAGAAGTACTCGAGGTGCTTGAACTCGGAACGCGCCGCGGAGAACAGCTCTTCACAGACCTTCACGTGGTCGTCCATGGAGCCGCCGACGTCCAGGCACAGGAGCACCTTCACCGCGTTGTGCCGCTCCGGCACCATGCGTACGTCGAGCACGCCGGCGTTGCGGGCGGTGCTGTCGATGGTGTCCTCGAGGTCCAGCTCCTCCGCCGCACCTTCGCGCGCGAAACGGCGCAGCTTGCGGAGCGCGAGCTTGATGTTGCGCGTGCCGAGCTGCACGGTGTCGTCGAGGTTCCGGTACTCCCGGTATTCCCACACCTTGACCGCGCGCCGGTGGCGGGAGGTCTCCTGCCCGATCCGCACGCCCTCCGGGTTGTAGCCGAAGGCCCCGAACGGGGACGTGCCGGCGGTGCCGATCCACTTGCTGCCACCCTGGTGGCGCTCCCGCTGCTCGTCCAGCCGTTCCCTGAGCGCCTGCATGAGGCGCTCGAACCCGCCGAGCGCCCGGATCTTCGCCTTCTCCTCCTCGGAAAGGGCGAGCTCCGCCTCGCGCCGCATCCAGTCCTCGGGCAGCGACTCGGCGAGCTCGCGGACGTTCGCGTCCAGCCCGTCGACGTACGCCTTGAAGATGCGGTCGAACAGGTCGAAACGGGTCTCGTCCTTCACCAGGCAGGAACGCGCGAGGTAATAGAAGTCGTCGACGCTCTGCCCCGCGGTGCCGCGCTTGAGCGCCTCCAGCAGGGTCAACAGCTCCGTGATCGAGGGATTGAGCCCGCCCTCACGCAGCATGAAGAAGAACCGGATCAGCATGCCGGCCCGGCCGCCTCTATTGCGTCCGCCTCCGTCGGTCGAGGAACACGAGCTGCTCGAACAGGTGCACGTCCTGCTCGTTCTTGAGCAACGCGCCGTACAGCGGGGGGATCGCCTTCGTCTTGTCGTCCATGCGCAGGGCTTCCGGCGGTATGTCCTCCGCCAGCAGCAGCTTGATCCAGTCGAGCAGCTCCGAGGTGGAGGGCTTTTTCTTGAGACCCGGCACCTCGCGGATCTTGTAGAACGCGGCCAGCGCCTCCCTCAGCAGCGCCTTCTTCAGGCCCGGGAAATGCACCTCGACGATCTTCTCCATCGTCTCCGGGTCTGGGAACTTGATGTAATGGAAGAAGCAGCGGCGCAGGAACGCGTCCGGCAGCTCCTTCTCGTTGTTGCTCGTGATGATGATGATCGGCCGGTGGCGCGCCTTGACCAGGGTCCGGGTCTCGTAGACGTAGAACTCCATGCGGTCCAGCTCGCGCAGCAGGTCGTTCGGGAACTCGATGTCCGCCTTGTCGATCTCGTCGATCAGCAGGACCGGCTGGACCTCGGATTCGAACGCCTCCCACAGCTTGCCGCGCACGATGTAATTCCGGATGTCGTGCACGCGCTCGTCGCCGAGCTGGGAATCCCGGAGCCGCGCGACGGCATCGTAGTCGTACAGGCCCTGCTGGGCGCGTGTGGTGGACTTGATGTGCCACTCGAACAGGGGCCGCCCCAGCGCGGTGGCGACCTCCTGCGCGAGCTGCGTCTTGCCCGTCCCGGGCTCTCCCTTGACGAGAATCGGCCGCTCCAGCGTCACCGCCGCATTCACCGCCATCATGAGATCCCGGGTGGCGACGTAGTTCGGTGTTCCGGTGAAACGGGGAGTCTGGGACATTGCGTGGGCAAACGTCGGTCTGGCGTAGCGACAGTATCTCCGCTCAGGTCGCGGGCGACAAGGATCGCGGCCCCCCGGGTGCGTATAAGTGGCTGTTTGTACAGACCGGCGAGGGCATCCGACGCCCCGGTTCGCGCGGGCCGGAGCGCCGCGGCATCGGTCGAGCTCCGCGGTACGACGGGCCCGTATC
>DATGQE010000036.1:0-3637 GCA_035304345.1 Woeseiaceae bacterium
CATCACGTACCGGGACTACGCGGGGCAGCAGGTCCCGTTCCTCAAGCTGTTCGGCATGGACGAGGACGCGCCGATCGACCAGATCGACGCCGTGCAGATCTACCAGCCCGGGCGCGACGTGTTCGGCGGCATCTCGCAGGACGGGCAGATCGGCGGCACGTACATCGTGTTCCCCACGCTGCGCCCCTTCGCCGAGCCGCCGCCGGTGCCCAGCATCGGCCTCAGCGCCGACGACGCGCGCGCCATCCTCGCCGCCGACTCCAACGCCGTGATCTACGAGGATCCCGACCCGCTGAACCGCGAGGGCGGCGGCCGGTTCCGCCTCAACCTGAAGTACCGCGTCCGGCTCGAGGGGCTCGTCTCCCAGTTCAACCTCGGCGCGTTCGGCATCCGTGAGGGCAGCGAGCGCATTCTGGTGGACGGCGTTCCGCTCGTGCGCGGCCAGGACTACACCATCGATTACGACATCGGGCAGGTTGTCCTCACCAACCCGCAGGCGATCTTCGGGACGAACCCCAACGCGCAGATCCGCGCGACCTACGAGCAGAAGTCCCTGTTCCAGATCGCGCCGACCAGCGTGTTCGGCATGAGCACGCGCTACAGCCTGGGCACGCGGGGCGAGCTCAACTTCATGGGGCTGTACCAGGCCGAGCGCGCGCTGGTCAACCGGCCACAGCTCGGGCTCGAGCCTGGGTCCATCTTCCTCGGTGGCGCGAGCGGGCGGATGGAGCTCGGCGGCGCGTTGTTGGATCGTGTGCTCTCCAGGGTTCCAGGGCTCCGCGTCGGCAGCGCATCGGCCGTGAACCTGACCGGCGAGCTGGCGATGTCGCTGCCCAACCCGAACACCCAGGGCGACACCTACCTCGACGACTTCGAGGCCACGGACGAGATCCCGATCTTCCTCGACCGGCACTTTTGGCGCCTCGGCTCGCGACCCGGCGACCCCGCCGGCGCCGAGGCCTTTCTGCCGCTCCCGCTCGACGTACAGACCGCCGCACGCATCGTCTGGCAGGACCTCGTGCGGACGGAGTCGGGGCCCCGCGGGCCGCTCCCACCGGACGCCATCGATCGGCAGATCCAGGTCGCGGGCGGCCGGCTCCGCGAAACCGTGATGTACCTCACCTTCGGCGATACGCTGGACCCCGCCGACCAGCGACGCTGGCGCTCCATCACCACTGTCCTGTCTACCACCGGCCGGGACATGACGCGGAGCGAGTACCTCGAGTTCTACGTGCTCGGACCGCCACAGTCGGATCACGCGCTCATCATCGACATCGGCGCCGTCAGCGAGGACGCGTTCTACTACGACTCCCTCGGCGCGACGGCGGGCACGTACCCGGACGGCCGGCCCTGGGGGCTCGGCATCCTGGACGAGGAGGCACGCCTCGCCGAAAACGAGATCTGGAACAACCAGGAGCACGACGCGCGCGGCCTCTGGAACCAGCCCTGCCAGGCGACGGCCAACGAAACCGCATACCCGCTCGGCGACGAGCGCGCGAACTGCGCCCGCGGCAACGGCCGCGTCGACACGGAGGACCTGGACGGCAATGGCACGCTCCAGGCGAACGACGGAGCGTACTTCCGCTACGTCGTCCCTCTCGACGGCACGTCGCCCTACCTCGTGCGGGACACGCTGGGCACGGGGACGCCCTTCGCCCTGTACCGCATCCCATTGCGCGCCGCCGACCGCATCGCGGTGAACGGCGCGACCGAAGGGACGTGGCGCTTCATCAAGCACCTGCGCATGACGGTCACCGGCAGGCCCGGCGGCCTCGCACTCGCGCGCATGCGCATCATCGGTTCGCGCTGGATCAAGCGTGATGTGCACGGGATCCTGGCCGGCCCGGTCAGCAGCGACCCCGGGCTCGGCGCGGCTCTGACCCGCTTCGAGGTCGGACCGGTCAGCCGCCTGACCGACGGCGCGGCGTATCAATCGCCGCCCGGCGTGCGCGACCAGCTCCAGGACCCCACGCAGAGCTTCACCATCGGCGGCACGGAATACAACGAGAAGGGAATGCGTCTGGCGTACACGGACCTCGAGCCGGACGAGCGTGCCGAGATCTACTTCCGCTATGCGCAGGAACCACGAAACTTCCTGAGCTACCGTCAGCTCCGCCTGTGGGCTGTGGCGCGCACCGGCAACTGGGGCCCGCAGGGCGGCGAGCGCCTCCAGGTCAAACTGGGCACGGACAAGCGCAACTACTACCTGTTCCAAACCCGCCTCAACCCTTCACTGAACGGCGGCGCGGTGACCACGGACGCCTGGCGCCCCGAGGTCGTGATCGACTTCGAGCGCTGGATGGCGTTGCGTTCCGAGGCGGAGGAACTCCTCATCACAGCGCCACCCCCACCGGGCGAGCCGCTGGTGCTGTGGAGCGAGGACAGCACCTACGCCGTCGTGCTCGAGGAGCGCGGCCGCGCCCCGAACCTCGCTGCGGTGCGCGAGATCGGGTTGGCCGTCTACAACGCCGGCGGCGCTCCTGCCACCGGTGAGGTGTGGCTCAACGACATGCGCCTGGGCGGCGCCGTGCGTGACCCCGGCTACGCCGGCCAGGTGAACCTCGAGGTGCGGGGCGGCGACTTCATCAATACAAGCCTCTCGTTTTCGAGCCAGGGGGCGCTCTTCCGCCAGCTCAACCAGGAGGCCAGCTACCAGCGCTCGGCCGACCTCAGCGTGAGCACGACGGCACAGCTCGGCAACCTGCTGCCTGCCGCCTGGGGCTTGAGCATGCCTGTCAGCGTCAGCCACGCGCGCACCTCGATGGATCCCACGTTCCTCGACCGCACGGACGTGCGGGCGGACAGACTTCACGGCCTGCGCCGGACCGGGTCGGAGCGTACACGCGTGGGCGTCGCGTTGAGCAAGCGTACGCCCACGGCAAACCCGTTGCTGAGCTTGCTCGTCGATGGCGTCGCGCTGCGCTTCGGCTACAACACCACGAGCACGGGGACCGCGACCACCGAGAGCGGCGCCCAGGGCGTGGACGGCGGCCTGAGCTATGGACGCCAGCTCGCCGCCCGCGAACTGGACATCATGCCAGGCATCTTCGAAGATGCCCTGCGCGCACTCCTGCCGCGCGCCATCGAGAACAGTGAGCTCTTCCGCCGCATCACCGGTGCACGCCTGCGCTGGAGCCCGGCGAGCATCAATTTCTCGACGTCGTACTTCAGCCAGTACAGCGAGTCGTATCGCTACGACGGGATCCTCGAGACGAGCGCGGATGCGCTCGTCAAGCCCACGGAGTCCCGGCGCCGCGGGCTCGAGAACGACGCACGCATCGCGTTCCAGCCCTTCCAGTCTCTCACGGCGGACCTCACCGTGACCAGCTCGCGTGACCTGCTCGCCCCACAGTTCGCCACATCGAAGGCTGACGAGCAGGCCGCCATCATGCGGGCGCGTTCCACCGTCGCCGGCATGGACATCGGCTGGGAGCGGTCGCGTACCATGTCGACCCGGCTCGACTTCCGGCCGACGGTCGCGGCCTGGCTGCGCCCAGGCTTCACCGTGTCGACCCGCTTCAGCACGGATCGCAATCCGTCCTACATCGAGAAGATCGAGCTGGACGGCGACAGCGTCCCCGTGCTCCAGCGCAATTTCAACGCGGACCGCCAGGTCGCCCGCACGCTGCAGATCGAC
>DATGQE010000037.1:0-3060 GCA_035304345.1 Woeseiaceae bacterium
CGCAAGGTCAAGCGCCTCCTCCTCGCCGACGACTACGACGGCGTGCTCGAGGTCGCGCGCGAGCAGGTCGAGGGCAACGCGCACCTGCTCGACGTGTGCGTCGCGCTCACCGAGCGGCAGGACGAGGCCGAGCAGATGCGCCGGCTGGTCAAGCTGCTCGCCCAGGGCGTCGACGCGCCGCTGATGTTCGACACCACCGAGGTCGACGTGGTGGAGGCCGCGCTGAAGCAGTACCCGGGCCGCCCCGTCGTCAACTCGATCAACCTCGAGAACGGGCGCGCGCGCATCGACGCGGTGCTGCCGCACGTCGTCGAGCACGGCGCCGCCGTCGTCGCGCTCACCATCGACGAGCAGGGCATGGCCAAGACCGCAGAGCGCAAGCTCGAGGTCGCGCGCCGCATCCACGACATCGCCACGCAGGAGTTCGGCCTCGAACCCGACGCCCTGATCTTCGACGCGCTCACGTTCACGCTCGCGACGGGCGAAGCGGAGTTCCGGCGGTCGGCGGTCGAGACGATCGAGGGGATCCGCCGCATCAAGCAGGAGCTGCCCGGCGTGCTCACGATCCTGGGCGTCTCCAACGTCTCGTTCGGGCTGGCGCCCCACGCGCGCGCGGTGCTCAACTCCGTGTTCCTGCACAGGTGCGTCGAGGCCGGCCTGGACCTGGCGATCGTGAACCCGGCGCACGTGATCCCGTACGCCGAGATCGCGCCGGAAGAACGCGAGCTCGCGGACGACCTGATCCTCGACCGCCGCGAGGACGCGCTCACCCGCTTCATCGCATACTACGAGACGCACCGCGCCGAGCAGACGGAGTCCGCGGACCCGACGGCGAGCATGACGCCCGAGGAGGCGATCCACTGGAAGATCCTGCACCGCAAGAAGGAGGGGATCGAGGAGCTGGTGGATCTTGCGGTGCAGAATCGGGCCGGGGCCCCACCCCCGCCCGTCCCCGCCACCCGGGCGGGGGCGAGGGCGGGGGAGGACGAAGTCGCAGCCACGGACGTGGCGGATCGCCCGGATGCCGGCCTCGCCACCCCCCGCCCTCGCCCTCGCCCTGGCCCCGGCCCGGCTTCCACCCATGAGGCCGGCGTCTGGGTCCTGAACAACGTCTTGCTGCCGGCCATGAAGGAGGTCGGCGACCGGTTCGGCGCGGGCGAGCTGATCCTGCCGTTCGTGCTCCAGAGCGCGGAGGTCATGAAGCGCGCGGTCGCGCGGGTCGAGACGTACCTGGACAAGGTCGAGGGGCAGAGCAAGGGACGGGTCGTGCTGGCCACCGTGTTCGGCGACGTGCACGACATCGGCAAGAACCTCGTGCACACGATCCTGTCCAACAACGGCTACACCGTCTACGACCTGGGCAAGCAGGTCCCGGTCAACGTGATCATCGAAAAGGCGCAGGAAGTCAACGCGGACGCGATCGGCCTCTCCGCGCTGCTCGTCTCGACCTCCAGGCAGATGCCGCTGTGCGTGCAGGAGCTGCACGCGCGCGGCCTCAGCTTCCCCGTGCTGTGCGGCGGCGCAGCGATCAACCCCTCGTTCGTCCGGGCCGCCGCCTTCGTCGACGAGGCGAAGACCGAGCTGTACCCGACGGGCGTCTACTACTGCAAGGACGCGTTCGAGGGGCTCGCTGCCGTGGAAGCGCTCGTCGACCCGGAGCGGCGCGACGCGTTCATCGCGCAGCGCCGCGAAGAGATCCTCGAGGGCGTCGCACGCCGTGCAGAGCTGGTCGAGAAGGCGCGCGCGGCACGGCCCGCCCGCTCGAACGCCGGGCCGCGCCGGGACATCGAGATCCCCACGCCCGCGTTCTGGGGCACGAAGGTGCTCGAACGGCTGCCGGCCGCCGAGCTGTACAGCTACATCGACCTCAACACGCTGTACCGGCTGCACTGGGGCGCGAAGAACGCCAAGGGCGAGCAGTGGGAGCGGCTGGTGAAGGATGAATTCGAGCCGCGGCTCGAGCGCTACCGCAAGGAGGTCCAGGCCAGCGGCATGCTCCAGGTCCGCGCGGCCTACGGCTTCTTCCCGGCCGCGGCCGACGGCGATGAGCTGGTCGTCTATGACCCCGACGACCGCGCGAGCGAGCTCGCGCGCTTCCCGTTCCCCCGACAGGACGACCGCGATCGCCTCTGCCTTGCCGATTACTTCGCGCCCGCGAACGGCACGCGGCCCGTGGATGTGGTCGGCTTCCAGGTCGTCACCGTCGGCGACCGGTTGCTCGAGCGCGCCGACGCGCTCATGAAGGGCGGCGACTACAGCGAAGGCTACTTCCTGCACGGCTTCGGCGTGCGGTTGGCCGAGGCGGCCGCGGAGTACGTGCACCGGCTGATGCGCCACGAGCTGGGCATCCCGATGGACCGCGGGCTGCGCTACTCGTGGGGCTACCCCGCCTGCCCGGACCACAGGCAGCACGAGATCCTGTTCCGGCTGCTGCCCGCGCGCGAGCGACTGGGCATGGATCTCACGGAGGCTGGCGCGCTGGTGCCGGAGCTGTCCACGGCGGCGTTGGTGGTGCACCATCCGGAGGCGAAGTACTTCAGCGCGGCGTAGCGTGCCCCATGCCCTCAACCCATGACCCCACCCGGGCCGGGGCGAGGGCGGGGGCGGGGGCGGGGGAGGTTGGCGCGTCTGGCCATTCTCGCGGCTCAGGGTTCCGGTTCTGTTTCGGCTTCCCCTGTTTCCCGGAGGGAAGCCATGGCGGTGTTCCAGCACGAGCAGCTCGAGGTCTACCGTTTGGCGATCGAATTCATGGGCAACAGCGTGGGAATGGCTGCGAGGATTCCGCGACAGCGCTGGTTCATGGCTGACCAGTTCCTGAGGGCAGCATCGTCGGTGCCTCTGAACATTGCGGAGGGCGCTGCCGAGTTCAGGGCCGCCGAGAAGGCAAGGTTCTACCGCATCGCTCGCCGGTCCACGGCGGAGTGCGCAGCGTGTATGGATGTTCTCCAGGTGATGGGTATCCTCGCGGCGGAGGAGGTCGACTCCGGCAAGACGAAGCTCCTGAACGTCGCCGGCAAGCTGACACGCCTGGTAACTGGAATCGAGGCCCGGGATCGTAAG
>DATGQE010000038.1:0-5668 GCA_035304345.1 Woeseiaceae bacterium
CGATGAAGAGAACGACGGCGCCGTGGCCGTCTCCGAGACGCGCCTGCCGGGCGCCGAGCACCTCGTCATGCCGGTCACGCACACCGGGCTCGTGTGGTCCCGCGAGGTGGCCGACCAGGTCGCGACGTTCCTGCGCACCGGCCATTTCGCCCACCCGGCCGCGCGCGGCCGGGCGCACCGCGACGCCGTGTAGGAGCGCGCATCACGCGCGACCGACCATCATCGTCGCGCACAATGCGCGCTCTTACAAAGCCACGCTTTTCACCTGTGCATAGACGCGCAGGCCGGGGCGCAGGCCCAGGCGGTTTACGGAGCGCCGCGTCACGCGCGAGAGAATGACCTGCCCTTCGACATCCAGGCGCAGCAGGCGATTCGCCGGATCGCGATCCTCGTCGATGCTCGCGATCACCGCGGGCAGCACGTTGCTGATGCTCGTGTTTTCGATGCGCTCGAGGGCGATGCTCACGTCGCGCGCGAGAATCCGCAGCCGGACGCGTGAGCCGACGGCGTGCCGCTGCTCGGGCACGTAGATCGTGCCGCCCGGCACCTCGAGCTCGGTGAGGCGCCAGGCGGGGTCGTGGCGGCGCACGGTGGCCGCGAGCACGGCGGCAGCCTCGTCCGTGCGGGCGAGCGCGAGTCCCGGGGTCGTCAGCACCTCGTTGATCGTACCGCTCGCCACCACCCGGCCTTCCTCGAGCAGCACCAGGTGATCGGCCAGCCGCTGCACTTCCATCGGTACGTGGCTCACGTACAGCACGGGAATGTCGAGCTCCTCGTGCAGCACCTCCAGCGCGCGCAGGATCTCCTCGCGGCTGTCGAGATCGAGCCCGGAAAGCGGCTCGTCGAGCAGCAGCAGCCGTGGCTGCCTGAGCAATGCGCGCCCGATCGCGACCCGCTGCTGTTGTCCGCCCGAAAGGGAGCCGGGAGCACGGTCGAGGAGCGATGCGAGCGAGAGCAGGGCCACGACGCGATCCAGGGCGAGCCCGCCGTGTGCCCCGCCGGAGCGCCGTTCGCCGAAGCGCAGGTTCTCGAGCACGGAGAGGTGCTCGAAGAGCGATGCGTGCTGGAACACGTACCCGAATCCGCGCCGGTGCGCGGGGACGAAATGCCGCTCGTCCTGGTACACCGTGTCGCCGATGCGGAAGGTGCCGGGGATGCGCGGCTCGAGCCCGGCGACGCAGCGCAGCAAGGTGGTTTTGCCCGCACCCGAAGGACCGAAGAGCGCGCTCACGCCTCGGGCGGGCAGCGCGAGGTCGACGTCCAGCGTGAATCCGCGCCGCTCGGCGCGGAAGCGCAGCTCGAGGTGCGCCGGCTGCTCAGCCACCGGCCGCGGCCGCACCCGCGCGACGGCGCGCGGAAAAGTTGACGAGGAGGAGCGCGACGAACGAGAACGAGAGCAGCATGGCCGCCAGCCAGTGCGCCTGCCCGTACTCGAGAGCCTCCACGTGATCGTAGATCGCGACCGACAGTACCCGCGTCTCGCCGGGGATGTTGCCGCCGATCATGAGCACCACGCCGAACTCGCCGACCGTGTGCGCAAAGGTCAGCACGATCGCCGCGACGACCCCGGGGCGCGCGAGCGGCAGCGCCACGCGGAAGAACCTGTCGACCGGCCCGGCGCCCAGCGTTGCCGCGACCTCGAGCGGCCGCGAGCCGATCGCCGAGAACGCGGCCTGCAACGGCTGGACCGTGAACGGGAGCGAATACAGCACCGACGCCACGACCAGGCCGGCGAACGTGAAGTTGAGCGTGCCGATGCCGAGGCGCGTCGTGACCGCACCGACCAGGCCCTCCGGCCCGAAGGCCACCAGCAGGTAGAACCCGAGCACCGTCGGCGGCAGCACGAGGGGCAGCGTGACCAGCGCGTTGACGGGGCGATGCCAGCGCGAGCGCGTGTGCGCGAGCCACCACGCGAGCGGTGTCCCGACGAGCAGGAGGACGACCGTGGTCGTCGCGGCGAGCCGGATCGTCAGGGAAGCCGTGGTCAGCGCGTCGCCGCTCATGGTGCGGGATCGACGGCGTATCCGAGCCCGGCAATCATGCGCCTCGCTTCCGGCGAGCGCAGGAACGCGGCGAACGCGCGCACCGCTGGCCGTTCGGCGGCGTCCTTCAGCACGACCGCCACCTGCTCGATCGGGCGGTGCAGCGATTCCGGCACGAGCCAGCGGCTGCCGCGCTCGTCCGGGTCCTGCGCGAGCACCTGCGACAAGGCCACGAACGCGAGCTCCGCGTTGCCGCTCGCGACGAAGTGCCACGCCTGCGCCACGTTCTCGCCCTGCACGAGCCTTCCCGCGAGCTCGTCCGCGAGCCCGAGCTCGCGCAGCACGTCCAGCGCGGCCGCGCCGTAGGGTGCCGTCTTCGGGTTGGCGACGGCGAGATGGCGGAACGTCGCCCTGTGCAGCACCGCGGGCGTGCCGTCCACCAGTGCGCTGTCCGCGCTCCACAGCACGAGCCTGCCGCGTGCATAGACGAACGCCGACGACGGGTCGGCGAAGCCTTCGTCGACGAGCCGCTCGGGGCGCTCGCGATCCGCGGCGAGGAAGACGTCGAACGGCGCGCCGCGCCGGATCTGCGCGTACAGCGTGCCGGTGGAGGCGCTGCTCGCGCGCAGCTCATGGCCGCTGTCGCGCTCGAACGCGGGCCGCAGCCGCTCGAGGGCATCCGCGAAGTTCGCGGCCACCGCGACCCGGACCGTTTCCGCGGCCGCACCGGGCGCGAGCGCCGCGAGGAGGAGCGGCACGCACAGGCGGGCGAGGCGGCGGGCGTCAATCGGGCTCATACGCGCGGCAGATCATACCCCGGTTCCGCGATCCTCCCCCCTCCAGCAGCGAGCGCTGCTCGCTCCTGCAAGCCGCGGCGCGTTCCTACCCGAGCAGCGATTTCAGGCGGTACACCAGCTCCAAGGCCTCCCGCGGCGACAGCGCGTCGGGATCGACCTCGGCGAGCGCTGCCTCGACCGGGTGCGGCGTATCCTGCGCTGCCGCCGGTGCGAACGGCAGCTCCGCCTGCGGGTGCAGCGCCGCGGGTCCGTGCGTCGCCTCGAGTGCCGCCATGTACGCCCGTGCCGAGGCGATCACCTCCGGAGGCACGCCCGCCAGCGCGGCGACCTGCAGGCCGTAGCTCCGGTTCGCCGGCCCCGGTTTCACGGCGTGCAGGAACACGAGCCGTCCCTTGTGCTCGGTGGCGTCCAGGTGAACGTTGCGGCAGCCCGGGATCTCCGAGGCGAGCGCGGTCAGCTCGAAGTAATGCGTCGCGAACAGCGCGAACGCACGCGTCTTCTCGCCGATGTGGCGCGCGACCGCGAAGGCGAGCGACATGCCGTCGAACGTGCTGGTGCCGCGGCCGATCTCGTCCATGAGCACGAGGCTTTGCTCCGTCGCGTTGTTCAGGATCGTGGCCGTCTCCGTCATCTCCACCATGAACGTGGAGCGGCCGCCCGCGAGATCGTCGGAAGCGCCGATGCGCGTGAAGATGCGGTCGATCGGCCCGATGCGCAGCCGGTCGGCAGGCACGAAGCTGCCGATGTGCGCCATGATCGCGATCAGCGCGGCCTGCCGCATGTAGGTCGACTTGCCTCCCATGTTCGGACCGGTGATCACGAGCAGCCGGCAGCCGTCGTCGAGCGCCAGGTCGTTGGGAACGAACGGCGCATCGATCACCCGCTCGACCACCGGGTGGCGGCCGCCTTCGATGTGCAGGCACGGCTCATCCACGATCTCGGGTGCGCTGTAGCGTAGCGTTTCCGCGCGCTCGGCGAAGCACGCCAGGACGTCGAGCTCGGCGACGGCCTCCGCCGTCGTCTGCAGGGAGGACTGGACTTCCTGCAGCGCATCCAGGAGACCCTCGTACAACCGCTTCTCGCGCTCGAGCGCGCGTTCGTTGGCCGAGAGCACCCGGGATTCGAATTCCTTGAGCTCCGGCGTGATGTAGCGTTCCGCGCCCTTGAGCGTCTGCCGCCGCGTGTAGTGGTCGGGCGCCTTGTGCGCCTGTCCCTTGCTGATCTCGATGTAATAGCCGTGCACGCGGTTGTAGCCGACTTTCAGCGTCGGGATGCCGGTCGCCTGCTTTTCGCGCACTTCGAGGTCGACCAGGAAGCGATCGGCGTTCGCGGCGATCGCGCGCAGCTCGTCGAGCTCGTCGTCGTAACCCTGGGCGATGACGCCGCCGTCCCGCACCAGCATCGGCGGGTTCTCGACCAGCGCCTTGTCCAGCAGGTCCCGTTGCCTTTCGTGCGTGTCGATGCGCTCGTGGAGGGCGGCGAGGAGCGGCGAATCGAGCGCCTGCAGCGCGTCCCGGATGCCGGGGAGGCGTTGCAGGGCCGCCAGGAGCTGCACGAGATCGCGCGGCCGTGCCGATCGCAGCGCGACGCGCGCGAGGATCCGTTCCATGTCGCCGAAGCCGCGCAGCAGCTCCTGCAAGGTTGCGGCATGGCCGCCGAGGATCAGCGTTTCGACCGCCTGGTAGCGGGCGCGCAGCACGTTCGGGTCGCGCAACGGCCGCTGGAGCCAGCGCCTGAGCAAGCGGCTCCCCATCGGCGTGCGGCAGCGGTCGAGCACGCCGGCGAGCGTGTGCTCGCGGCGGCCGGAGAGCGATTCGACCAGCTCGAGGTTGCGGCGCGTCGTCGCGTCCATCACGACGGCGTCGCTCTCCCGCTCGACACCGATGGAACGGATGTGCGGCAGCGCCGACTTCTGCGTGTCGGTGACGTACTGCAGCAGCGCCCCCGCCGCCGCGACGGCGACCGGGAACTCCACCACGCCGAATCCCGACAGGTCACGCGTCCCGAACTGCGAGCACAACAGGCGCGACGCGCTGTCGTGATCGAAATGCCAGGGCGGCCGGCGCGTCTTGCGCGCCGGGTGCCGGAGCGCGGGCTCGGGCAGCGGCCGGTCCTCGTCGTGCACGATCTCGGCCGGCTGCAGCCGGGCGAGCTCCGCGGCGAGCGATTCCGGCCCGGCGAGCTCGGCGAGGCGGAAGCGTCCGCCCGAGAGGTCGAGCCAGGCGAGCCCGATGCGGCCGCCGTCGGCGTGCACGGAGGCCACCAGGTTGTCGCGCGTTTCGCTGAGCAGCGCCTCGTCCGTCAGCGTGCCGGGCGTCACGATGCGCACGACCTTGCGCTCCACCGGTCCTTTCGATGCGGCCGGATCGCCGATCTGCTCGCAGATCGCGACGGATTCGCCCTGCCGCACGAGCTTCGCGAGGTAGGACTCGACCGAATGATGCGGCACGCCGGCCATCGGGATCGGCTGCCCGGCGGATTTGCCGCGCGTCGTCAGCGTGATGTCGAGCAGCTCGGCCGCGCGCCTGGCATCGTCGTAGAACAGCTCGTAGAAGTCGCCCATCCGGTAGAACACGAGCATGTCCGGGTACTCCGCCTTGATGCGCAGGTATTGCTGCATCATGGGCGTGTGGATGGCTGGCAAACCCGCGTCAGCTGCTCTGGTCACGACTTTAAACGCTTCTTGTGTATTTTCAATGATTTACAAAGCACTAACCCTAACCTTGCATCTCCCTTCAGGGGCAAAGCACGACTCCGATCACGTGCGAGTTAGGGCTTGCCGTGGCAAACTAGCTGGCAAATTATCGGAGCGCAAAAGTTTGCCAACAGAGGCCAGCGTGAGCATCACCTTCCGCACTGAGAAAGACGTTGCGCGGCTTCCTGTTCCTC
>DATGQE010000039.1:0-121623 GCA_035304345.1 Woeseiaceae bacterium
CAACTGGCTCGGCCCGGTCGTGCCGCGTGCCTCCAGGTTCACGACGCTGCCGATCGCGCCGAGCTCCGGCTCGCGCACGAACGCTTCCGCGCTCAGAAGGCCGAGCTCCTCGCCGTCGCCGATCAGGAACCACACGCTCCGGGGCAGCGCCGGCTGCGTGCGCAGGGCGCGCGCGACTTCCAGGATCGCCGCGACGCCGGCGCCGGCATCTCCAGCCCCTGGTCCCGCGGCGACCGAATCGTAGTGTGAGGCCAGCAGCACGCCCGGCTCGGTACCGGTGCCGGGCAAGAGCGCCAGGATGTTCTCGACCGTCGCGCACGTGTCCCAGCGGTTGCAAACGAAGCGCCGCCGAACCTCCGGCCGGTAGCCGATGCGCTCGAGCTCGGCAACGACCCGGTCGCGCACCGCGGCATTCGCATCGCTGCCCGTCGGGTGCGGCCGGCCATCGCCGAGCAGGCGTGCGAGCACGTCGAAGGCGCGTTCCGCGGAGAACTGGTCGGGCGCGGCATCCCGACCAGCGGCCGGCGGCGGCTTCAGTCCCCACAGGCTCGAAGTCGCAACGAGCGTGAACAGCACAAGTGCGGCAACAGACGACCACGGCCGTCCCGGTCGCTCCCCCGTGGCCACGGATCAGGGCCGAAGTGGTGTCGTCATGCGCGGATTATACAGGGAGGCCGCGGATCCGCCTGTGTCCCGATGGGGTTGTTCGATTCAATTCACCACGTAAGCGGCGCTTGCGTGCAAGAGGCTTCGTCGGTCACTCGTTGCGCGTGATCTCCCCGAGCTTGCGGGTCAACACCTGGTTCTCCCGGTAGTCGATCGGCAGCACCACGAGACTCGGCCCTTCCTCCGACAGCGCCTGCTCCAGTACCCCGCGCAGCTCGCGGCTGGCCTCGACCCTGTGCCCGGTCCAGCCGAACGCATGGGCGAGCTCGAGCCAGTCCGGGTTGCCGAAGGCCAGGTCGGAATGCCGCTGGAACTCGTTGTCCTGCTTCCACGCGATCAGTCCGTAGCCTCCATCCTCCCAGATCATCGCGACGAGCTTCACGCCGAGACGCCTGGCGGTCTCCATCTCCTGCACGTTCATGAGGAATCCGCCGTCGCCGCAGACGGCGAGCACCTTGCGGTCCGGATGCACCAGGCTGGCGGCGATCGCGCCGGGCAGCGCGAACCCCATCGAGCTGAAGCCGTTCGGAATCAGGCAGGTGTTCGGCTCATGGCAGTGATAATGGCGCGCAACCCACATCTTGTGGGCACCGACGTCGGACAGCAGGATGTCTTCGCGGCCCAGCACCTGGCGCACGTCCCACAGCGCTTTCTGCGGCCGGATCGAGCCGACGGTGTCGTCGTCGGCATGCTCGGCGATGTCCTCCCACATCCGGCGGCGCAGCTCGCGCTGGCGCTCGAGGTCGAACTCGAGATCGGCGCCCGCGCGCGCGACGCGCTCGTTCAGCATCCACAGCGTGTGCGCGAGATCGCCGATCAGCTCGACTTCGGGATGGTAGCTCGCGTCGATCTCGGCCGGCAGGAAGTCCGCGTGGATGATCCGCTTGTCGCGGCCCGGGTTCCAGAGCATCGGATGGTACTCGACCATGTCGAAGCCCAGCGCGATCACGAGGTCCGCCTCGTCGATCGCCAGGGAAATGAGGTCCTTGGTACCGAGGCCGATCGTGTACAGGCAGTAATCGGCGTCCATGTCCACGCAGCCCTTGGCCATGAAGGTGCTGATGACGCCGATTCCCGTCTTCTCGCAGAACAGCCGGAGCTGCTTGCTGGCACGCTTCCGGATGCAGCCGTTCCCTGCCAGGATGACCGGGCGCTGCGCCTTCTTCAGCAGCTCGAAGGCCCGGTCGACGGCCTTGTCGTCGGGCACCGACCGGCGGAAACGGCGCGGCGTCATCGGCTTCTCGGCGGTCTCGCGGCTCGCGATGTCCTCCGGCAACTCGATGTGGACCGCGCCTGGCTTCTCCGTGCGCGCGAGCCGCACGGCCTTGCGCACGATCTCCGGAATGGTGTCCGGGTGGCGGACGCTGGTTGCCCATTTCGTCACCGGCTCGAACATCGCGACGACGTCCATCACCTGGTGCGACTCCTTGTGCAGGCGCGTGGTCGAACCCTGGCCCGTGAGCACGAGCATCGGCGAGCGGTCCATGTTCGAGTCGGCGACGCCCGTGATCAGGTTGGTCGCGCCGGGGCCCAGCGTTCCAAGCGCCCCGGCCGGGTTACCGGTCAGGCGGCCGTAGACTTCGGCCATGAACGCCGCGCCCTGCTCGTGCCGGGTCAGCACGAACCGGATCTTGCGGGAGTTCTCCAGCGAGAGCATGAAGTGAGCATTTTCCTCGCCGGGGACGCCGAAAATGTACTCGATTCCCTCCTCTTCCAGGCAGCGGACGAAGAGATCGGAGGCTTTCACGTTACTTTTCTCACGCGACGTCGTCGAAGATTCAGCCTAACAGCATCCCGCGCACGGTTGCCAGCGAGGACGGAAGCGAGCGTCCCCCGGCGTGAGAAGCGACGAAGCCGTGCAGACACCCTGCCCACCCGTTGAGGCACCCTGGAGGTCTGCCAACCAGAACGCGCAATCAAGGGTGGACCGACGGCGCAGTTGCGATACTGCCCGCACCACGGCCAGCCTGCCGGCTGTACGCCTCGTTGCTGACGCTGACCGGGATCATGAGCACGGGGCCGGCGATCACCTGCGGCCCTCCCCGCTCGTAACGGCTATTGGGGTCTTGCCGCGGGCCCGGACACGGACGCGTCCTTCCGGCCGCTGCTTCGGAATGTCCTTATTTACCCCGCCGCCCGGCCGGTGTTTCCTTGCTGTCGTGGCGTTCCAGGTGCCGGCCGTGTGCCGGTTCCTGTTTTGCGGAGGTGCAATGCCATGAGCAAGGGACTTCTCATCTACACCGCCTGCCTGTGCGTCGGTGCCCTCGCGGCTTTCCTGCTGATCCTGCCCGAGCACGCCATCCTGGCAGGGATGGCGGTCCTCGCCGCGACCGCGGCCGTCCTCAGCAAGGCCATTTCCCGGGATTTCCGCCAGATGGAAGTCGTGCGGGAACGGTCGCGAACGGAGTAGGCCTCCTCCGACCCCAAGCGGGCGCAGCCCAGGCGGTCAGCGCCCCTGCCGCACGGTCCGGTCGTACCACCCGAGATACCGCTCGTACCGGTCGCGGATGAAGCTCGGGCGCCGGATGCTGTGCGCCTCCCCCGGGTACACGACGAGCTGCGTGTCGACCCCGAGGCGCTTCAGCGCCTGGTAGAGCTGCTCGGAATTGTTGATCGGCACGTTCCAGTCCTCCTTCCCGCCGATCACGAGCGTCGGCGTCGTGACCTTCGCCACGTCGTTGAACGGAGTGATCCGCTCCCACGCTTCCCGCGCTTCCCACGGCAGGCCGAGCTCCATCTCCCAGACCCGCTGGTAATGATCGTGACCGTAGTTCGAGACGTAGAGCACCTCGCTGGCGCCGGTGATGGCGCCCTTGAAGCGCTGCGATTTCGTGATGACGTAATTCGTCAGTATCCCGCCGTACGACCAGCCGCCGACCCCCAGCCGGTCGGGATCCGCATAGCCCTCCGCGATCGCGTAGTCCACGCCCGCGAGCACGTCCTCGAAATCCTTGTTGCCCCAGTCGGCGAAGATCGCGGCGGAGAAGTCCTGACCGTAGCCGCTCGATCCGCGCGGGTTCGTCAACACCACGACGTAGCCGTGCGCGGCAAAGAGCTGGGCCTCCCCGTTGAACGAGAAGTCGTACTGCGACACGGGACCGCCGTGGATGCGCAGGAGCGTCGGGTAGCGCCGCCCGGCCTGGTAATCGGGCGGCGTCACGATGAAGCCTTCGATCTCGGTCCCGTCGCGGCTCGGGAAAGTCACGTTGCGCACGTCCCCCAGCCGGACACCGCTCATGAGCTCGTTCGTGTGCGTCAGCCGCCGGTGCCGCTTGCCATCCCACAGGAACACCTCTGCCGGCATGTGCGGCGTGCTGACGAGGACGGCGGCGCGGCCTGAGCGGTGCAGGTCGAATCCCCTGATCGCGAGATCGCCCGCGACGAGCCGTTGCAGCCGGCCGCTGGCCAGCTCGACACGGGCGAGCTGCTCCTCCGCGCTGTCCTCCAGGCCGAAGAAGACGGCCTTGCCGTCGGGCGAGAAGACCGGCGAGCTGGCGTTGCGATCCAGGCTCTGCAGCGGCAGGCGCGGCTCTCCGCCGCGCGCCGGAATGACGGCGAGGTGATTCGTCGCGTACCAGATGAGATCGGGCTCGAGCGAGGTCACGTACGCGATGTGGCGGCCGTCCGGGCTCCACGCGGGAGAATGGTCCGCGCCCGGGTTCGTGGTGAGCTGTCGCGGCACGGGCTTTTCCTCGTCGACCGCGACGATCCAGATGTCGGTGTTGAAGTTGCCGTCCGGGTTGTCGGTGCGGTTGCTCACGAACGCGATGTGGCGGCCGTCGGGGCTCCAGGCCGGCTCGCCGTCGTCGTAATCGCCGAAGGTGAGCTGTCGCGGCGTGGCACCGCGCCCGTCGACGACGTAGATGTGGGTTCGGCTGTCGTCCAGGTACGGTACGCCGTCCTCCTTGAACTGCAGGCGGTCGATCACCCAGGGCAGCGGCCGCGGCTCCTCGTTCGCTTCCTGCGCGCGCAGGGCTTCGCGATCTTCCGCGCTCATGTCCTTGATGAGCAACCACATGCGCTGACCGGAAGGTGCCCAGCCGTAATCGCTCACGCCCTGCGGGACGTCGGTCCAGGCCTGCGCCTCGCCCCCGCGCGTGTCGAGGGTCCAGACCTGCGGCTTCGCTTGCGGATCGCCGGGCTTCGTCGCCAGGAAGGCGAGATAGCGCCCATCCGGGCTCCAGCGCGGGGTGGATGCCGACCGGTCGGAGACCGTCATCGGCCGGCTCTCGCGGCCGTCGGTCGAGACCACGTGCACGGTCGTGATCTTCTTGTCCTTGTCGGTATCGGCGTGCTCGACCACGTAGGCGATCCACTCCCCGTCCGGGCTCATCCTCGGATCGGAAACGGCCCGCAGCGCGAGCAGGTCGTCGATGGTGAGCGTCCGGCCTGGTTCGCCGGCTGGATGGGCCGGCACCGCGCACAGCATGAGTGCTGCGGCAATTGCCGTCCGCAGCCGGGCCAAAGTCAGCGACATGGATCGGATTCCTCGTGGTTACTCGTTCTTTCTTCTGCATCCCGACGGGATGCCCCCTGCGTGTCTCGTCATGCTAAAGCAAGACCGCTCAACCCGATCGCGCTGCCTCACCAAGTGGAACGAGGGAGCGCTGCAGGCGGATGTCTCCCGCGGCCGGGACGGAGACCGCGTCACCTCGGCTCGCGCTGCATGAACCAGTTCGTCACGCCCAGCACGGGTCGCTCGGCGACGACCTCGAAGCCGCCGCGCCGGTACAGGCGCACGTTGCTTTCCTTGTCCGTCTCGAGATAACCGACGGCGCGGCGCCGATCGAGCTCCTGGACGATCGCCGTCATCAGGGCCGTCCCGATCCCCTGCCCCTGCAGCTCCGGTGCGACCGCCGCCGGACCCAGGTGCCAGTGATCGACGTCCAGGTCCTGCCGGGCCCAGCTCCGCAGCCAGCGCCGTATCCGCGGCAGGTGCCGCAACGCGCCCGCGCGCGCGAGGATGCGCAGCATGGCGAGCTTCTCGGTGAGCGGCGGCTGGCATTGACCGGGCGGCACCATCGCGGCCACGCCCGCGAGCCGCTCGCCCCGGAAAGCACCCAGCACCAGCCCCGTCCGTCGCTGCCGCTCGAGCAAGCGCTCGAACGCGGTCGCGAGCAACGGCTCGATCCGCGCCTCGCTGCCGGCGAACACGCGCCGGTGCAGCGGGTTGTCGCGCATGCCGGATGCGAGGAGCCGCGCCGCCGGCTCGACCAGCGCGGCCTCCAGCGGCCTCACGGCGATCGGCGACAAGGCCTCTTGCCTGGCTCCGGGTGAGAGGCCTGCTTCAGCCCGGGTACTCCTCGAACTCGGGCAGCGCCGCCGCGCTGCAGGACCAGCCGGTGCGCGAGCCGGTGAAGATCCGCGCCTGCGGCAACGTGCCCGGGTCCACGTCCAGCGAGCCGGCCGGGATCATCACGAACCGCGCTTCCGGGGAGAAGCGCGGCACCCGCCCGCCGCATTGGCGACAGAACGCGTTCGTGAAGCGTTTGGCCTCGGGCGGCTTGTAACTCGCGACCTGGTCTTCCCCGCTCAGCCAGCGCAGCGTGCCCTCGAGGAACAGGTTGCTCGCGTGACCCGTGCCGGTCGCCTTGCGGCAGCGCGAGCAGTGACAGTGATAGAAGCGCGTCACCTCGCCCGTCGCCTCGTAGCGTACGGTGCCGCACAGGCAGCTCCCCGAGAATGTTCCGTTGCTCATGCTTCACTCCCCTTGTGTCATTGGTCGATGCCGGATGAGCCGCCTTCGCGGGTCCCAGGCTGGGCGGCGGGCGGCGAGTGCGGCATCATGCCCTCTCGAGGCTCGCTCCGGCCGGAGATTATCCCAGAGTCCGCACGGGCCGACATCCGCCTGCCAGGAGGTGCTGCATGGATCGATTCACCGGAAGCTGCCTGTGCGGCGCCGTGCGGCTCGTCGCCTCCGGCCGCCCCTACCGGGTCGGCATCTGTCATTGCCTCGACTGCCGCAAGCACCACGGTGCGCTGTTTCACGCTTCCGCCGTGTTCCCGGAAGCCTCGGTCACGATCGAGGGCGAAACGCGCGCGTATGCGGGGCGGTCCTTCTGTCCCCGTTGCGGCTCCACGGTTTTCGGCCGCAGCGGCGACGAGGTGGAGGTGAATCTCGGCTCACTGGATGCCCCCGACCAGCTCACCCCGACCTACGAGCTGTGGACGATCCGCCGCGAGGCGTGGCTGCCGCCGTTCCCGGTCGTGAAGCGCTACGAGCGAAATCGCGAAGCGACCAGTCGCTTCGAGGGACCGCCGGCGGCGCCTGGCCAGCCGGATCCGGACACGTAGCGCCTCTCCGCTTGCGGCCTGGCCGTGAATCTGCTGGGATGCGACCCGGCACGTCTCCCCGGCCGGGAGCAAGAACAACGGAGAACGACATGAGCACGACCGCTATGCTCTGGACCGGGCGGATCCTTTCCGGCCTGTTTGCCCTGTTCCTGCTCGGCGCATCGGTGACGCCCAAGCTGTCCGGCATGCCCGTCGCCGAGGAGACGATGGCAGAGCTCGGCTGGCCTCCCGGCTACACGCTGATGCTCGGCGTGATCGAGCTCGCCTGCATCGTGCTCTACCTCGTGCCGCGCACGAGCGTGCTCGGTGCGGTGCTGATGACGGGGCTTTTGGGCGGCGCGATGGCGACGCACATCCGGGCCGAAAGTGCGCTCTTCACCCACACCCTGTTCAGCATCTATCTCGGCCTGTTCATGTGGGGTGGCCTGTGGCTCCGGGATCGGCGGCTGCGGAGCGTGTTCCCGATCCGGACGTCCTCCGAGCCAGCGGGATAGGCCGCGTTGCAGCCGCCCGCCACGTGAGCCGGGCTACCGCACGGCGGCGCATCACTTCAAAGCGTCACCGACCGCGAGCCTGAACGGCGGCCGCGGCGGCGCCTTCACGAGCAGCGCGGGACAGCTCAGGCGCTCCAGCAGCGTCTTCAGGATCAAGGCACGCCCGGGTGCGAAGCGCGCATGCCAGCCGACGACGACCAGGCTCGCCTCCCGTTCCTCGATCGTCTCGAGCAACGCCGTCGCCACGTCGCCGCGCCGCAACACGACGTCGGTGATGCGGCGGGCATCGCGGCGATCGCAATCCGAGAGCGCCCGTTCCACGAGCTCGCCCAGGCGATCCGCGTACTCGTGATGTAACGCGTCCGCGTAGCGCGTCTGGGCGGCGAGCCCGCCCTCGGTGCCGACGACGTGCACCACCGTCAGCTCCAGGTCCAGCTCGCAGGCGAGGCGCACGGCGACCGCCAGTGCCTCGTCTGCCGGCGACTCGCCGCTGATCGGCACGACCGCCTTCGTCCAGGGCAGGCTTTCCCGGTAGCCGGGCGGCAGGACGAGCACCGGAACGTCCGTGCCTTCGATGACCGAGACGGTCACGTGCCCCAGCAGCGGCTCGTGCTCTCCCTTTTCCGCGGACCGGCCACGCGCCGACATGACGATGAGCCCCGCCTCGCAGCGATGCGCGAGGTCGAGCACGGCCTGCTCGGGAATGCTTTCGGACTGGTGCAGGAGAACGTCCTGCCAGAGCCGCTCGGGAACACGGAGCCGCTCCAGTGCTTCCTTCGGGGGTAACACCGGGTGGCCGGCGCCGAGCACGTGCAGCCTCGCGCGCAGCTCCCCGGCGAGCCATCCTGCGCACTCGAGACTCTGCGCGGCGATGACGGAGCCGTCGAGCGGCACCAGGATCGGGTCGAAGGCGCTCATTTCGTGACCTCCACTCGGTGTGAGCGTCCGCGCCACAGCAGGTTGAGCGCCACGGCGCGCCATCCTTCCGGCAACCGACCTGGAGCCTCCGGATCGACCACCGCTCGGCCGTCGACGAACTGCAAGCCGAGTATGTGAAACACGAGCGCCTGCCACGTGCCGCCCATGCAGGCCGGGTGCACGCCGAGCGCGCTGTTGCCCATCGCGTCCGAGAGATCGAGCATCAGGCTCTCCTCCCAGAAGCGCTGCGCATCGGCCTCGAGGCCCAGCCTCGCCGCGAGCGCGGCATGCACGCCCGGCGACAGGCTGCTGCGGTGATCCGTCATGGGCTCGTAATAGGCGTAGTTCGCCGCCACGATGCGGCGGTCGAAGCTTTGCGGGAACAGGAACGGGAGCATGAGGACGTCCGCCTGCTTGATCAGCTTCACGCCGTTGATCTTCTCGAGGTCGAACAGGCGGTCGAGCGGTTGCTCGAGGCGTGCTTCCTCCTCGAGCGGGTAGTCCTCGAGATCGAAGAAGCCCTCGAACTGCTCGATGACCCCGTCTGCGCGCGGCGCGGGCACGTACATCCGGCGCGCCACGTCGCGCCATTCCTCCGGCTCGCCGGCCTCGAGCCCGATGCGCGCGGCGAGCGCGTCCCAGGATGCCGGGTCCTCCGCCCGCAGCCATTCGCTGACCTGCACCGCGCGCTCGAGGTTGAAGCGGGCCATCCAGTTCGTGTAGGCGTTGTCGTTCACGTCGTGGTGGTACTCGTCGGGGCCCATGACGTCGCGGATGTGCCACGCGCCGCCGTCCGGCACGGCGCGGGAGGTCCAGAAGCGCGCGGTTTCGGCCAGGATCTCGGCGCCCGGGCCGCGGAGGAACTCGTCGTCTCCGGTCGCTTCCCAGTAGCGCCAGACCGCGTAGGCGACACCGGCCGTCACGTGGATCTGCTGGGTGCCCGTGTGCAGCGGGATCTCCTCCCCGGAGCCGGTGATCGCGGCCACGCGCGGCGTGACGTCGGCGCCGGTCACGGTCGATTCCCACGCGTAGCACGCGCCGCGATACCCGAGCTCCGCGGCCCGGCGACGCGCGCCGTCGAGCGTGTGGTGCCGGTAGGACAGGAGGCAGCGCGCGACGTCGGGCGCCGTGTGCAGGTAGAAAGGCAGCATGAACACCTCGACGTCCCAGAAGACGTGTCCCTGGTAGCCGGGCCCGCTCAGCGTGCGCGCGCCGACGGAGACGCGCGGATCGCGGTCCGCCGCGATGGACAGGTGATACGCGAGGAAGCGGAGCGCCTGCTCGTCCGCCGGGTTGCCGAGGACCGTGACGTCCGCCCGCTCCCAGGTCGCCTGCCAGCGTTGCCCATGCGCTTCCAGCGTGGCGTCGAACTGTTCCCACGTCCGTGCGCGCAGGGCTTCCACGGCGGCGGCTTCGGGATCGTCGACGTCCCGGCTCGTGTACACCGCCACGTAGCGGCGGAAACGCAGCGTCTCGCCGATCGCGGCCGACACCTGCCATTCGGTGCCGTCCGCCTCGGTCCCGGCCAGGGCCGTCCGCTGCGCGATGCAGGCGTCGATGCCCGACGCGCGCGTCCTGAAGCATTGCACTTCCAGTGCAGGATCGCGGGTGCGCGGAGGAACGGGCACCAGGTGCGGATGGCGGACGGCGAGATCGTCTTCCGCGATCGAAGCATCGATCTCGACCGGCGCCGAGAAGTTCTCGAGCTGCAGGCTCACCTCCTGCAGCAGGACGTGCGGATCGTCCAGCAGGGCACAACGGCGGGAACGCATCGTGACGATCATCCCGGGCTCGCATTCGTAGGTCGTCTCCGCGTGCAGCAGGCCTTCCCGCATGTCGAGGATGCGCCGGTGCGTCTTCCAGGCCGGCTGCTCCAGGGACAGCGGTGTGCCGAGCACGGAGATGCGGATGCGGAACGGGAACGGGAACGCGACGAAATCGCTCTCGGCGTCGCGGTCTTCCCCGCCGGCGATTCCCGTCGCGGGGTAAGGCGCCTGCTTGCGATCGTAGACACCCGCGATGAGCAGGTCGCCGCGGGAAAGCGCGAGCGGCGTGTCGAGCGCACCGCGCACGCCGAGATAGCCGTTGCCGACGGTGAACAGGCTCTCGACCCCGTGCTCCCTGGCCGGATCGAAGCCTTCCTGCTCGATCCGCCAGGAACGCCGCTTCCACGCGGCGATGAACAGGCGTTCCAGGGTGGCGACGTCGAGCTCGCCGAGATCGCTGACGACGACGTGCGCCCCGTGATGCTCGAGCGGCAGGCGGTTGCCGCCGCGGTCCACGCCGACGGCGAGCCCGAAACCGCCCCTGCGCGCGGCCGCGATGCCGGCTGCCGCGTCTTCCACCACGACGGAGCGGCCGGGCGTGACCCCGAGGTCTGCAGCGCAGGCGAGAAACGCGTCCGGGTCGGGCTTGCCGCGCAGGCCACGCTCCGCCGCGTCGATGCCGTCCACGCGCGCGTCGAACAGGACGTCGGTCCCGGTCCGCGCGAGGATGTCCCTCCCGTTCCGGCTCGACGTCACGATGCCCAAGCGCGCGCCGGCGCCGCGCAGCGCTTCGATGAACGCGACGGTCGACTCGAACACCTCGACGCCGCGCTCCTCCAGCAGCCGCCGGAACAGGGCGTCCTTCCGTGCGGCGAGCGCGTGGATCGTCTCGGCGTCCCGCGCGTCGTCCGGCTTGCCTTCCGGCAGCTCGATGCCGCGACTCCTCAGGAAGCTGCGGACGCCTTCCTCGCGCGGCTTGCCGTCGACGTAAGCGCGGTAGTCGCGACCGGCATCGAAGGCGCGGAAAGGTTCTCCCTCGCGCTCGGCACGCCGGCGCAGGAAATCGTCGAACAGCGCCTTCCAGGCTTGCGCGTGCAGGGTCGCGGTACGCGTCAGCACGCCGTCCATGTCGAAGATCACGGCATCGAACGCCGTTCGTCGGGAGGACTCCGGGCTGGCCACACCTGTTTCCGGCATCGGGGGACGCAGTGCTGAAAATCGACCAAGGGGTGCTCTTCAGGGCATGACCTGATGCGAGCACGGGTGCCGGCGGCGCGTCATGGCCAGTATAGCAAGGCCGAAACGGCCCGAGAGTGGCGCGAACGTTACCCCGCGGGGGCACCGTCTCCTGCCGCGACATCGCCCTGCTCGACGATCTTCCGGAGCAGCACGGGATCGACCGGCTTCGTCAGGTGCCTGTCGAACCCGGCTTCGGCGGCGAGCCGCTTGTCCTCGTCCTGGCCCCACCCGGTCAGCGCGATGAGCCGCGGGTGCCCTCCGTTGCCGCGCCCGCGAATCGCCCGCGCCACCTCGTAGCCGTCGACGCTCGGCAGCCCGATGTCGAGGATGACGATATCGGGATCGAGCCGCGCGCTCGCCTCGATCGCCTGCAGGCCGTCATGCGCGACGTGCGTCTCGTGCCCGGCCACCCGCAGGAGCTGGCTGATGCTTTCGGCCGCATCCACGTTGTCGTCGACGACGAGAATGCGCAGCGCCCGGTGCTCCGCGGTCTCCCAGCCGTGCGCCGGCTCCCGCGATGCCTGCGTGCCCGCTGCCCCGACGCACACCGGCAGCCGCACGAGGAACTCGCTCCCGTGACCCGGACCGTCGCTGCACGCCTCGATCTGCCCCCCGTGCAGCTCGACGAGGTGCCGCGCCAGCGACAGGCCGATGCCGAGCCCTGCCCGCGAAGGATCGGCTGCATGATCGACGCGGGTGAACGTGTCGAAGACCCGCGGCAGCACGTCCGGGGGGATCCCGATGCCCGTGTCCTTCACCCGCGCGACGATCGTGTCGCCTTCGCGCGCCGCGAGCAGCGAGATGTTCCCGCCCGGTGGCGTGTATTTCGCGGCATTGTTGAGCAGGTTGACGAACACCTGCGCGAGGCGGGTCGGGTCGGCGTCGACGAACACGGGCTCGGTCGGCAGCGCGACCGACAGCGTGTGGCCGGAGGCGTCGATGAGCGGGCGGCTCGCCTCCACCGCGCTCCGAATCACGTCGGCGAGATTCGTTTCTTCCGTCTGCAGGAGCAGGCGGCCGAGCGTGATGCGCGAGATGTCGAGAAGATCGTCCACGAGCCGGGCGAGATGGCGCACCTGCCGGTCGATCATGTCGCGCGCGTTCTCGCGCATGGACTCGGGCGCGTTCTCGAGGTGCAGGATCTGCACCGCGTTGCGGATGGGCGCCAGGGGATTGCGCAGCTCGTGGGCCAGCGTCGCGATGAACTCGTCCTTGCGGCGGTCCGCCTCGCGCAACGCTTCCTGCGCGGCCTTCTCTTCCGTGATGTCCATGAGCGAGCCGAGATAGCCCGCGAGCTCGCCGTGCCGCCGCAGCAGCGGCCGGCCGCGGTGGATCACCCAGCGCCACGTGCCGTCATGGTGGCGCATCCGGTAGAAGACGGTGAAGTCGCGCCGGTGCGCGGCAGCGTCGGCGAGCATCTCCTCGACGTGCGGGCGGTCGTCCGGGTGAATCGCCGAGGTCCACCCCTCGCCGAGCAGTGCCTCCCGCTCGAGCCCGGTGAATGCGTGCCATTCGCGGTTGACGAACGTGCACGCACCGTCGGCATCGCTGGCCCAGAGCAGCGCGGGAACGCCGTCGGCAAGGTTCCGGATGCGCTCGTAGCGCTCGTGTGTGGCGCGCTCGGAAGCGGAGCGCACCTCGGTCTCGCGCTCCAGGTCCCGCTGCTGCTCGCGCGAGCTCTGCGCACGTGCCTCGGCCCTGTCCCGCGCGCGCCGTACCGCTGCTCCGCAGCCGATGACGGCGGCGAAGGACAGGCCGTACAGGCACGAGCCGACGAGGTCGGCGACGCTCCCGAAAGGCAGACCGCCGACGAACAGGACATGGCCGAGGAAGTAGCCGACGACGGCGACCATCGCGGCGGGTCCCGCACCGCCGTGCCAGACCGCGATCGCCACGGCAGCGAACGTCAGGGCGTGCGGGTACGCGCCTTCGAGGAACGGCGCAACGCCGAGGCGCAAGCCCACGGCCACCGCGAGCGCGGCCAAGGCCACGCCGTAGCGGCGCAGCCCAGAATGCGTGTTGACGCCCCACATGCGCCCTGGCTGAAGCTGGCCCTGCCGGAAGTGTTACCGAAATGTCGCTGATCGACGACAAAACGTCAAATCGGGCCCACGTCGCCGGTCGTATGTGCTAGGCAGGGTCCCAAGGCCTCGACCGCGCGATACGTATGCTACACCTCGAGTTCACGATCGTCGGCCCCCGGTTCTTCGTTCCCGAGCCGGCTGCGGCTTTTCGCTTCGACACGGCCGGGGTCACGGCGCTTCCCGGTCGACGCCCGGTGGCGCAGTTCTCCGGCCGCATGTGGAAGATCAACGGGCAGTTCTTCTCGTCCTGCCGCTGCCGGGAACCGGCACGCGTGCAGTTCGAGGACGACGAGGGCAACCTGGCCGATCCGGTCGGGCCCCTGGAGTCGCTCGCCCTGTACGGCGGCTCGCTCTACGCGGGCAAGACGCTGCTGGCGCGCTTCGACGAAGGACGGCGGGTCTGGCACCGCGCAAGCCCGGAGGCGGATTACGCCGCGATCGTCATCAGCGCGTGACGCGCGAAAGCTTCCCTTGCGACAGGGCGCACACGTACCTGCCGCTGCAAAAACCGCGTACATCCGATAGGCTGTCGCGATGATCCTGCGCGTCCTCCCGCTGGTGGCCGGTCTCGTGCCGGTGCTCACCGTGACGGTGAGCTACATGATTTCCATCGAGACGGCCGGGATACCGTCGTGCAACCCGTTCCTCGACGGGTGCACGTCCGTGAGCTCGACCGGGCGCCATGAGCCGGCGAGCTACCTGTTCAAGGGCCTGATGATGCCGCAGGCTATCGTGCTTTCCGCGTACTGGCTGCTGAACGTCGGCTGGCTGCGCGCACTGGAGCGGGCCCGAGGCGGTGACGCCGATGCCGGCACCGCCATCGGCGTCGTCGGCGTCACCGGGTCGCTGTTTTTGATCCTGTACGTGACGTTCCTCGGCAGCGAAGTCCCGTTCTACGAGTTCATGCGCCGCTACGGCGTGTACCTGTACTTCGCGCTGAACGTCGTCGCGCAGCTCATGCTCGTGTATCGCATCCTGCCGTTCGCCCGCGAGTGGCCCGGCGGCACGTTTCTCCGCGTGGCGCGGCTGCAGCTCTTCCTCGCGTGGGTGCCGTTCGCGATGGGCATCCTGAACCTGGTCCTCAAGGCGACCCTGGAGGAGAGCCGTCCCGCGGAGAACCGCATCGAGTGGACGTTCGCCCTGCTGATGCAGGCCTACTTCCTGCTGACGTACTGGTCGTGGCGGGAAACGCAGTTCTCCGCCAGGTTCGAAGTCGCGCGGCAGGGATCCGCGTAACGCGGGTTCGTCAAGAGCGACAGGTCCGTCAGCGACGCCAGGAAGGCGATGAGGTCCATCTTCTCCTCCGCCGTGAGCTCGAACCCGCGCACGAAGGCGGATTTGTACGGGTTGCGGCGGCCGTCGCCGGCATAAGGTCCGTCCTCGACCAGGCGCCCGCCACGCCGGTAATGCTCGACGACCTCGTCGAGCGTCCGCATGCTGCCGTCGTGCATGTACGGCGCCGTGACCGCGACGTTGCGCAGCGTGGGCGCCTTGAAGCGTCCCATGTCGCGGCGTTCCCCGGTGATGTCGTGCAGCCCGGTGTTGTCCGGCGGATAGGCACCGGTACTGCCGATGTTGTACAGGCCGTTGTTGTGGAAGCCGAACGGCGTGACGATCGCGTTCGCGTGCGTGCTGCTGTCGGTGAAATTGAAGCCGCCGTGGCAATGGAAGCATTCGAGCCGCTCGGAGAAGAAAAGCTGCATGCCCCGGACGGCGGACGGGCTGAGCGCGCTTTCGTCGCCGCGCAGGTACCGATCGTAGGGCGAATCGAACGACACGATCGTGCGCACGAAGGCGGCGATCGCCCGCACCACGTTGAGGGTCGACCAGGGTTTCGCATCGGACGGGAACGCTTCCTCGAACGCCGCGCGATACCACGGGTCACTCCGCACCAGCTCGACGATGTCGGCCTCCCTTCCCGCCATGCCCATCTCGACCGGGTCGTCGCCGAACAGCGGGGTCAGTGCCTGCACCTCGAGGGTGTCGAGCAACGGGTTGGCCCACGTGAGGCGGCTCGCGTACCCCGCGTTCGCCAGCGTCATCGCACCGCGCGGATGCACTTCTCCCGTCGCGCCGATCGAGCGGGCACGCCCGTCGGTGAACGCGAGCTCCTGGCGATGGCACGTGGCGCAGGCCATGCTGCCGTTCACGGACAACCGCGTGTCGTAGAACAGTCGCCGGCCCAGCTCGACCTTGGCGGCGCTCATCGGGTTGTCGTCCGGCACGGGCGGCGGCGGCACGCCGGCCGGCAGGGTCCACTCGTAGCCCTCCCTTCCGGCGACGAGCAGCGCGGCGACCCCGGCCGCGGCCGCGAGCGCGACCGCCGCTGCGGCCACCGCGAACGGCCTCATCGTGCCTTTCGCGCCTCGAACGCCGCCGCCGGGCGGCGCACCTCGCCGGTGGCGAAGTCGAGGCCGAGCGCGGCGAACGGCGCCTCGCAGCTCGTCTCCGGCGGGCCCGACGAGCAGCTTCCGGGCTCGCCATCGTCGAGGTCGATGCCGTCGAACAGCTTCGCGAGGTCGAGCACGACCGTGTCCTCGCCGGCGACGTAGTCCGGCAGCTCGACGAGCGGCCGGTTCGACGAGCGGCAGCCGCCGGGTTCCGTGACCGTGCCTTCGCAGCGCGTGCTGCCGAGGTGAATCCAGAAGCCGTCATCTTCTCGCGCGATGCCGGCGCGGAGGAAGCGGTAGCCGCTGGTCCAGTGCCAATGCATCGACGTGTCCTGCAGCGGCGCCGCGGCGGTGAGGGGATCGCCGTGGTTCAGGTGCTCCGGCACGCCGATGCGGAAGCGGAGGCCCTCGTAACCCTGTGCGGGCGCCCGCCCGCGGACGACCGAGCGCATCGTCGGCGTGCCGTTGGTGCAGGCGCCCTCGCCGTCCTCGAAGTCGAGGAGCGCCACGTCCTGGCTCTGCCAGGGCGGGTCAGCCACGAGCTCGAGCGGGACGGGTCCGTCGTCGCCCTCGAGCTCGATGTCGTAGACGTAGAAGCGCAGGTCGGTCAGCGTGAAACCGCTCGTGTCATCGGTGCAGCCGATGGTCGCATCCCCGAAGCGCACCTCGAAAGGGATGTCGATCGGCGAGGTGGCGCCGGAGCACCCGGCGAGACAGGCAATCGATAACGTGAGCAGCGGGCGCATAGCGTCGCGCCAATTATCGCCGATCACCGCCTTTCTTCAGAACCGCTGACCCGGGCGGGCCCGACCGTCCCGGGTCCGGCGGGCTTCACGGGCGGGAGCCCGCGGTGAACACCGGGGTCTCGTCCTCGTCGGCGGTGTTGTAGTCGAGCATGCCGGACGCGAGGAGATCGCTGGACGCGCGCGCCACCGACAACTCGGTCTGGACCTCCCGCAGGAGCGCCTCCGAGCGCGTCTGCTCGGTCGCCCGCTCGGTGAGCTCCGCGCGGAGCTCGTTCGTCTTCAGCACGGACTCGCGCAGGTCGGCCCGCAACTTCTCGATGCGGCTCTCGTGGCCCGCGATCACCTCGTCGCGCGCCTGCAGGAGCTTCTGGGTCTCGGTGAGCTCGCGCTCTTTCGCGTCGAGCTGCCCGCGGACTTTCTCGGTCTGGGTTTGCGCCACGCGCAGCTCCGCCGCGAGCGACCGGATGCGGTCGTCGCGCGGATCGCGCTCGGCGGTCGTCAGCTTGCGGCCGATCCAGCCGCTCACCTTGGCCACCAGCCAGCCCGCGATGAACGCGCCGAGGAGCAGGTATTCCGAGAATTCGAGTGGCATGCCCAAGCCCGGCCGAACCTCCGGTAACGCCGTAGGGTATGCGTTTTCTCACCCCGGAACATGACCGAGTTCTCAATCCCGGCGGATGAGGCCGCGGTCACCGTTCGCCCGGGCCGCGCCCTTCTCCCTGTGCAGACAATCACGTACGCGCTATTTCTCGACGGCTTGTACGCTCAGGGCAGGCGCTCCAGGATCGCCCGCGCCCGGTCAGGGAAGTCGGTGAACAGGCCGTCGACGGCGAGCTCACGGGCGAACCAGCCCACCAACGCGCCGAAATCCGCGAACCCCGGCGGCAGGGCGTCCGCCCGGAACGTGTAGGGATGGACGACGAGCCCGCGCTCGCGGGCGGCCTCGGCGAGGCCGGTCGACAGCGGCTGCCCGTCGATGGGGGCCAGGCGCTGGAGCTGCCCGAGCCAGGGGCCGATGCCGTCGACCGTGCGCGCGAGCGCGTCGAGGCCGGCGGGCGTTTGCAGGGCGGCATGATCCGTCGCCGCTTCGCCCCAGGCGTCGTCGGCGAGGAGCTGGACGAGCTTGAGGTCGGTGTGCAGCTCGTCGCGCAGCCGCTTCAGCTCGCCCGGGTCGAAGCACTGCACGAACACCGGGTCGTCGCGCCGCTGCCAGCCGAAATCGGCGAGGTGCGAGAGCAGGAGGGCCGCGATGTCGACGCCTTCCGCGCGGTGCCACGCGGGCTCCTTGATCTCCGGGTAGACGCCCACCCGCCGGCCCGTCGCCCGGTTCAGCCCGCGCACGAGCTCGAGCTCCTCCTCGAGCGTGGCGATCCGGAAGCGGCCGGCATCGGTCGGGAAGCGGCCCGGGAACTGCGCCTGGCCCGCCTCGTCGCGGCGCTCGTGCACGTTCAGGACCCGAAGCTCGGCGAGGTCGAAATCGCGCACGTACCAGTGGCCGTCCGCGCGCCGCCGCTCCGGGTAATGCAGCGCCACGTCCGTCACCCGGTCGAGCCAGAGATCGTGCAGCACCACGAGCCGGTCGTCCCGGGTGGCGACCACGTCCTGCTCCAGGTAATCGGCGCCCTGCCCGTAGGCCAGCGCCTTGGCTTCGAGGGTGTGCTCGGGGAGATAGCCCGAGGCGCCGCGGTGGGCGATGATCAGCGGGCTCGCCATCGGCCGGCTCCGGCGCAGGCGCCGCGTGCGGCTACGGGAAGTCGATGACGTCCCAGCGGGAAGTGTCCTCGAGGCGCGCCTGCCGCCGCAGGGCGTCCGCGATCTCGCGAGGGTTCCATTCGATGTGCTCGTTGGCGCGATCGAGCAGCTCCTTCGGCGTTTCCGCCGTGCCGCCGAAGTGCCGTACCGCGATGATCGGCTTCTCGTTCGCGTCGGCGACGTCCATCTGGAACCGGATCAGCTCCGGGTTGCGCTGGTAGTGCGCGGCCGGTACGACGACCGCCTCGCATTCCTTGATCTGCCTGATCAGCTCTTCCTTGATCGCCTCCATGCCGCCGCTGGCCGGCACGTTCTCGGGCTTGCTCAGGTTCACGTAGAAGAAGCGGTCCACGCCTTCGAGGAACTCGAATATCCGGAGGTAGTCCTCGTCTTCCGCGAACGTGTGGGTCACGTAGACACGGATCGGGTTGTTCTCGTACACGGCTGTCTCCCGCTCGGGCGCCGGGGGCCCGCGGGGCCCTGCCCCTCCCCTCCGGCTCAGGTTTCGCGCCTAGTGTCCTGTTTGGCAAGCAATAATGCAATCCCGAAATGGGCGCGGCGCCGGAAATCAGGCATACTCGCGTTTCCCGTGCGCCGGCCCCGGAAGCCTTTCGTGGCGCACGCCGCGCCGCCGCGCGGCCCTGGACGGAACGGATGCGACTACTCCTGTACAACATACGCTATGCAGTCGGCGCGGGCGCGTCGATGCACGTGCCCCTGCCCGGCGCCGGCTACATCCTGGGCAACCAGAACGTGCTGCCGGAGATCACGGCCTTCATCCGCGCGTGCAAGCCCGACATCGTCGGGCTCGTGGAGGTCGACACGGGCTCGATCCGCAGCCGCGGCGTGAACCAGGCGGAGAAGATCGCCGCGGACCTCGGGCTCACGACGTCCTACGAGATCAAGTACGGCGAGCGCTCGATCAACCAGCTCCTGCCCATCATCCGCAAGCAGGGCAACGCCTTCCTGGCGGCGCCCTCGATACGCGGCGAGACGTTCCACTATTTCGATACGGGCATCAAGCGCCTCATCATCGAGCTGGAGCTGGAGGATTTCGCGATCTTCCTCGTGCACCTCTCGCTGAAGTACCGGCACCGCCACCTCCAGCTCCGGAAGCTCTACGACCTGATCGAGGCGACGGAGAAGCCCGTCATCGTGGCCGGCGATTTCAACACGTTCTGGGGCGAGAACGAGATCTACCTCTTCATGCGCGCGGCCGGGCTGAGGAGCGCGAACACCCGCCACCTCCCCTCCTACCCGAGCCGTGCGCCCAGGAAAGAGCTCGATTTCATCCTCTACCAGGAGGGCATCGAGGTCACGAATTTCGACATCCCGCAGGTCAGGTTCTCGGACCACCTGCCGCTCATCTGCGACTTCGAGGTTACGGGCACCGGCAAATGACGACGACGCACTGGGGAACGGAACGCGACCACGACGGCATCGCATGGCTGCGCATCGACAAGGCGGACAGCCGTGTGAACGTGCTGTCGCGGCCGGTGCTCGAGGAGCTCGCGAGCGTGCTCGAAGGGTTCGAGCGGGAGACCCCGCGCGGGCTCGTCGTGTACTCGGGCAAGAGCGGCGGCTTCATCACCGGCGCCGACATCAACGAGTTCACGCGGATCACGAACCCCGACGAGGGCTACGAGCTGATCCGGCTGGGCCAGCAGGTGCTCGACCGGCTGGAGGCGCTGCGCTGCCCTACCGTCGCCGCGATCAACGGCCATGCGCTCGGCGGGGGGCTCGAGCTCGCGCTCGCCTGCGATTACCGCATCGTGCAGCAGGGCGACCAGCCGGTGCTCGGCCTGCCGGAAGTGCAGCTCGGCATCCATCCCGGCTTCGGCGGAACGGTGCGCAGCGTGCGCCTGTGCGGCGTGCGCGCCGCGATGGAGCTGATGCTGACGGGACAGCCGGTCGCGCCCGGGAAGGCGTTGCGCATCGGGCTGGTCGACCGCGTCGTGTCGCCGGACGACTGGCGGCAGGCCGCACGCGAGCTCATCGACCGGAAGCCGCCGCGCCGGCGAGCGCCGCTGCCCGACCGGTTGCTGAATCTCGCGCCGGTCCGCCCGTTGCTCGCGCGGGTGCTGGAGAAGCAGGTGGCGAAGCGTGCCCGCCGCGAGCACTACCCGGCGCCGTACGCGATCGTCGAGCTGTGGCGCCGGCACGGCGCATCGGAGCAGACCGGTTACGAAGCCGAGGCACGTTCCATCGCGAGCCTCCTGTGCACCCCGACCTCGCGCAACCTGGTGCGCGTGTTCTTCCTGCAGAACCGGCTGAAGTCGCAGGGCGGCAAGCCGGAGCACCCGGTGCGCCGCGTGCACGTCGTCGGTGCCGGCGTGATGGGCGGCGACATCGCGGCGTGGTGCGCGCTGCGCGGCATGCAGGTCACGCTGCAGGACCGCGGCGAGGAGTATGTGCGCCCGGCGATCGAGCGTGCCGCGAAGCTCTTCGAGCGCAGGATCCGTGACGAGGCCGCGCGCCGCGAGGCAGCCGCCAGGCTCGTGGCGGACGTCGCGGGCGGCGGCGTCGCCGAGGCGGACCTCGTGATCGAGGCGATCTTCGAGAACCTGGAGGCGAAGCGGAACCTGTACGCGCAGGTCGAGCCCGCGCTGCGGCCCGAAGCGGTGCTCGCGACGAACACGTCGAGCCTGCGGCTCGAGGACCTGCGTGCCGGCCTCACCCGTCCGCAGCGCTTCGTCGGCCTGCACTTCTTCAACCCGGTGGCGAAGCTGCCGCTCGTCGAGGTCATCCGCTGCGAGGACACCGAGCGCGCGGCCGTCGATGCGGCCATCGCATTCGTGCGCGACATCGGCAAGTTCCCGCTCGAATGTGCGAGCGCGCCGGGCTTCGTGGTCAACCGCGTGCTGGCACCGTACCTCGCGGAAGCGATGCGCCTGGTGGAAGCGGGTGTCGCGCCGCGCGTCATCGATCGCGCCGCGGAGGAGTTCGGCATGCCGGCCGGGCCGATCGAGCTGCTCGATACGGTCGGGCTCGACGTCGCGCTCGACGTGTCGGAAGTGCTCGGCGCGGCGTTCGGGCGCCCGGTACCGTCGGTGCTGCGGGAGAAAGTGGCGGCCCGGCAGCTCGGCCGCAAGTCCGGGCAGGGCTTCTATCGCTGGCAGGACGGCAAGCGCGTGCCGGACGCTTCCGCTCCGGGCGCCGCGGCAGCGCCGCCCGACCTCGTCGATCGCCTGATCCTGCCCATGCTGAACGAATCCGTGGCCTGCCTGTCGGAGGGCGTGGTGGCGGATGCGGATCTGCTCGATGCGGGTGTGATCTTCGGCACGGGGTTCGCACCGTTTCGCGGCGGTCCGCTCGAGTACGCCCGCGCGCGTGGACCGCGAGCGGTCGAAGCCCGGCTCGCCGAGCTCGAGAGGGAACACGGGGCCGCCTTTCGCCCGCACCCGGGGTGGCGCGAGGTGTTCCGGGAGGAAAAATGACGAACGGATTCGAAGCCGGAGCGGCAAACTGTGCACCGCTTCACGCTGCGATCCCCGGGCGGTATCGGGACGGTGCAAGCCCACGTTAGAATGGCGGCAGAGCCGCCCATCACGCCGGCCGGCAACAGCAAAGTACAGGATGCACCATGACGGACGAGCAGCTGGACACTGAACTGCTCAAACGCTTCTCGCCCCTGGACGGGCTCAAGAGGGACAACCTGGCTGCGCTCGCGCGCAAGGTCCAGATCCGCGAGCTGTCGCCGCAGCAGGTCCTGTTCCGCGAGGGGGATACCGAAAAGCGGACGATCTACGTCGTCTCGGGCACACTCGAGCTCGTCGACAACGGCAAGGTCAAGGAGACCGTCGAGGGCGGCTCGGATGCGGCGCGCAACCCCGTGTCGCCGATCTTTCCCCGGCGCGTCACGGCGCGTGCCCGGAACCGCGTCCAGTACATCTCGATCGACAGCGACCTCTTGGACGTCATGCTCACCTGGGACCAGACCGGCTCCTACGAGGTCTCCGAGCTGCACGGCAACTCGGACGTGGGCGGCGACGACTGGATGACGATGCTGTTGCAGACGAAGGCATTCCACAAGATCCCGCCGGCCAACATCCAGGCGATCTTCATGCGCATGCAGCAGATCAACTACAAGTCCGGCGACGTGGTCATCAAGCAGGGTTCGGAAGGCGACTTCTTCTACGTGCTGACGCGCGGCAAGGCCGTGGTCACGCGCGAGACGCCCCTCAACAAGGACGGCATCCGGCTCGCCGAGCTCGGCGTCGGCGATACCTTCGGCGAGGAGGCGCTGATCTCCGACGCGAAGCGAAACGCCACGGTCACCATGATCACCGACGGCTCCGTCATGCGCCTCGGCAAGGAGGACTTCAAGCGCCTGCTGAACGAGCCCATGCTCGACTGGGTGAGCCAGGCCGAAGCCGAAGAGATCGTCCGCAACGGCGGGCAGTGGCTGGACGTGCGCCTGCCCAGCGAGTTCGAGAACCATCACCACGACGGCGCGATCAACATCCCGCTCTACTTCATCCGGCTCAAGATCAACACGCTGGACCGCAACAAGAAGTACGTCGTCTGCTGCGATACCGGCCGGCGCAGCTCGGCCGGCGCCTACATCCTGAGCGAGCGCGGTTACCAGGCGTACGTGCTGCGCGGAGGCATCAGCGCCGCCCGGTAGCCCGGCAAGGCGGGATCGCCGGCGGTATGTCGTCCGGTGGTGAGGGTCGCGCGCCGTGCGCCGTTACATCGTGTGGGTGGGCTTGTCGCCGCCGAGCGCGCCGGCGAGGTAGTTCTCGATCTTCTTCTGCGTGTTGCCCTGGTCCTGGTCGCTGAACTGCACGCCGATACCCGCGGTGCGCTTGCCCTGCGCGCCCTTCGGCGTCATCCAGATCACGGTGCCCGCGACCGGGATCTTCTCTTCCTCGCCCATGAGGTTGAGCAGCATGAACACCTCGTCGCCCAGGCGGTACGAGCTGTTGGTCGGGATGAACAGGCCGCCGTTCACGACGAACGGCATGTAGGCGAGGTACAACGCGCTCTTGTCCTTGATCGTGAGTGTCAGCAGTCCCGGCTTCGTCATCAGTACCTACCCTGTCCCGGCACCGGCAGCAGGCCGCCCGGGGCGAATGCGTTGCGGTAACCGGCGAGGCCGGAGGCCCAGTCGATCAGGAGGGTCTCCAGGGTCAGCAGGACGTTGTACGTGCCTGCGGGCTCGGCTTTCAGCCGGTTGACGGCGTCTAGATAACAGAAGAGGTTGCGGCTGTCCATGCGCTCCAGCACAGATTCCGGCACCGCCGGCGCCGGGGTGCGCGGGTCGCTGCGGTGGCGCAGGATGCCCTCGACCTGGCGGGCGAGCCAGGCGAGGACGAACCCGGGGTCGAGCGCCGCCCAGCGCGCGGCCACCTCCACGGGCGAGACCCGGCGGCCGGCCAGCGCCTCGAGGTCGCGGGCCATCGAGCGGCTGGTCTCGAGGGCATCCAGCGCTTCCAGGGCCGCGAGCGGCGCGTTGCCCGCGAGGTCGAGCGCCGGCCCCCAGTCGGCCTTCGGGTCCAGGGCCTCGAGCCACGCGCGCGCCGTTTCCCGCGACGGCGTCCTGACGTGCAATCGCTGGCAACGGCTGAAGATGGTCGCGGGCAGCCGCCCGGGCCGGTCCGCCACCAGCACCAGCAGCGCGTCTCCCGGCGGCTCCTCCAGGGTCTTCAGGAGGGCGTTCGCGGCGGCGTGGTTCATCTCGTCGGCGGGGTCGATGACGGCCACCTTGGCGCCGCCCTCGTAGCTGGTCAGCGCGAGCCCTTCCACCAGCCCCCGGATCTGCTCAATGACGATGACGGTCTTGTCCTCGGGCCGGTCGAGCCAGCGCAGGTCCGCATGCTCGGGGCGCACCGCGGGGTGCTCGGGCAGCGGGCCGGCATCGCCGATCCCGAGGCGGCGGCGCGCGATCCAGGTGGCGAGCGCACGCTTGCCCGTGCCGCGCGCGCCCGAGAGCAACACCGCGTGCGGCACGCGGTTCTCCTCCTCGCGCCGCCGCCAGCTCGCCGCGAGCGGCTCGAGCCAGGTCAATTGCGCTTTCCTTTCCGCCATTTAGCGATCAATTCTCATGTTATTTCGCGTTCAGGAGCGGCGCCACCGCCCGGGCGATCGCGGCCTGCACGTCGGCGAGCGGCTGCGTGGCGTCGATCACGCGGATGCGCTCCGGGTAGCGTGCCGCGAGCGCGCGGTAGCCCTCGCGCACGCGCGCGTGGAACGCCGCGGCCTCGTTCTCCATGCGGTCGGCGGCCCCGCGGCGCTCTGCGCGCCCGCTGCCGACCTCGGTGGGCGCATCGAGCAGCAGGGTGAGGTCCGGCTCGAGCCCGGGGTGCACGCACGCCGCGAGCTGCTCGATCAGCCCGGAATCGAGTCCCCTGCCGCTGCCCTGGTAAGCGCGCGTCGTGTCCGTGAAGCGGTCGCAGACCACCCACGCCCCGCGCGCGAGCGCCGGGCGGATCACGTTCTCCACGTGCAGGGAGCGCGCCGCGAAGAACAGCAGCAGCTCGGCCACGGGCGGGAGCGGCTCGTCCCCGTGCTCGAGCAGCAGCTCGCGGATGCGCTCGGCCGCCGGCGTTCCCCCGGGCTCGCGCGTCGCAACGACCTCGATGCCGCGGCTGGCGACGAGGTCGCGGACGTAAGCGAGGTTCGTCGACTTGCCGACGCCCTCGCCGCCCTCGATCGTGATGAAGCGGCCGGCCGTCACGGCTTCGAACCCTTGCGGGCCTGGCGCAGGCGCTCCAGGTATTCGAGGACCGCGGCGTCGTGCTCCTCCCTGGTCACCGAGAACTTGTGACTGCCGTCGCCGAGGCCGGTGGCGACGAAGAACAGCTCCTCGCCGGGCGCCGGGTTCAGCGCCGCGTGAATGGCGGCCCGGCCGGGCATCGCGATCGGCGTCGGCGGCAGGCTGCTGCGCGTGTAGGTGTTGTACGGCGTGTCCGTGCGCAGGTGGGCGCGCGTGAGATTGCCGTCGAATGCCTCGCCGATGCCGTAGATCACGGTCGGGTCGGTCTGCAGCCGCATGCCGCGCTGCAGGCGGCGCACGAACACGCCGGCGATGCGCGCGCGCTCGTCCGCGCGCCCCGTTTCCTTTTCCACGATCGACGCGAGGATGAGCGCCTGGTACTTGTCGTCGAAAGGCAGGTCGGGCGCACGGTTCTCCCACTCCTCGTCGAGCGTCTCCTGCATGAGCCGGTACGCCCGGCGCAGCACCTCGACGTCGCTCGTGTTCCTCGCGAAACGATAGGTCTCCGGAAGGAACAGCCCTTCGGGAAACTCGTAGTCCGCGCCCAGCTCTTCCATGAGCCTCGGCCAGTCCTCGTACTCGAGCGTCGATGCGACGGCCTCGTGCCGCCGCAGGTTCGCGAGCAGCTCGCGGAACGTCCAGCCCTCGACGATCGTGAACGAATGCAGGAGCACGTTGCCCGCGACGAGCTTCGCCAGCAGCGTGCGCGGCGTGAGGCCGGGTTCGAGCCAGTACTCGCCCGCACGGATCGCGTTGCCCTGCCCTTTCAGGCGTGCGTACCAGGTGAAGAGCCGCGGATGCTCGATGATGCCGCGCTCGGCGAGCGCACGGCTCACGGCGACGAACGGTGTGCCCGCCGGGATCTCGAAGACTTCGCCGCCCTCGTCGATCGCCAGCGGCGCATGCAGGAAGCGGTGGGCCTGCCACGCGAACAGCAACGCACCCAGCGCGGCGACGCCGACGGCGAGCCAGAGCAGTCGTCTCATGGCCGGCAGTATACCCAGAAGCCGTCCCGGCGGTCCCGGAGGCGGCGCGCGGGTGCGGTCGTCAGGCGAGCTTCCGGAAAACCAGGCTGCCGTTCGTGCCGCCGAAACCGAAAGAGTTCGATACCACCACGTCGATCCGGCCCTGCCGTGCCTCGAGCGGCACGTAGTCGAGATCGCACTCGGGATCCGGGTTCTCCAGGTTGATCGTCGGCGGCATCACCTGGTCGCGGATCGCGAGCACGGAGAAGATGGCCTCCACCGCACCGGCCGCGCCCAGCAGGTGCCCGGTGACGGACTTGGTCGAGCTGACCGCGAGCTTGCGCGCGGCATCGCCGAACGTGCGCTTGATGGCAACGGTCTCCGCGACGTCGCCGGCCGGCGTCGACGTACCGTGAGCGTTCAGGTAGTCGACGTCGCCGGGATCGATGCCGGCATCATGCAGCGCCGCCACCATGCACTTGCGCGCGCCCTCTCCGTCCGGCGGAGGATTGGTGATGTGGAAGGCATCGCTGCTCATCCCGAATCCCGCGAGCTCGGCGTAGATGCGTGCGCCGCGTGCACGCGCGAATTCGAGCTCTTCCAGCACGAGGCATCCCGCGCCGTCGGAGAGCACGAAGCCGTCACGATCGCGGTCGAACGGCCGGCTCGCGCGCTCCGGGTCGTCGTTGCGCGTCGACATGGCGCGTGCCGAGCAGAATCCCCCGATCGACAGCGGCGTGGTCGCCGCTTCCGAGCCGCCGGCGAGCATGACGTCCGCGTCCCCGTACGCGATCATGCGCGCCGCCGTGCCGACGCAATGCGTCGAGGTCGTGCAGGCCGTGACGATCGCGAGGTTCGGGCCGGTGATGCCGTAGCGCATGCTGACGTGGCCGGACACCATGTTGATGATGCTGCTCGGGATGAAGAACGGGGAGATCTTGCGCGGCCCCGACTCGAGGTACTTGACGTGATTCGCCTCGATCGTCTGCAGCCCGCCGATGCCCGCACCCATGATCACGCCGATGCGGTGGCGGTTCCCGTCCGTGATCTCCAGCCCGGAATCGAGGAGCGCCTTGTGCGCGGCGCCGATGCCGTAGTGCATGAACGCGTCCATCTTGCGCGCGTCCTTCGGCTCCAGGAACTCGCCGACGTCGAAATCCTTCACGGCACCGGAGATGCGCGTCGTGAACGCACTGGCGTCGAAATGCGTGATCGGGCCGATGCCGGAACGTCCTTCGCAGACGTTGCGCCACGCGGTTTCCAGGTCGCTGCCGACCGGGGACACGATACCCAGGCCGGTGACGACGACTCTGCGTTTGCTCATGGGTGGCGAGAGGAAGGAGCGGCGTCACCAACGAAACGCCGCACCCCTCGGGAACGGATCAGGATTCGCTGCGACGGGCGGTGATGTAATCGATCGCTTGCTGGACCGTGGTGATCTTCTCCGCTTCCTCGTCCGGAATCTCGGTCTCGAACTCCTCCTCGAGGGCCATCACCAGCTCGACCGTGTCCAGAGAATCGGCGCCCAGGTCGTCGACGAAGGAAGCGTCGTTGGTGACCTCTTCCTCCTTCACGCCCAGTTGCTCGGCGACGATGCTCTTAACTTGTTCTTCAATGCTGCTCATAGTGATCGCTTCTCCTCAGGAAGAGACTTTGAAATTGTACTCCCGCCCGGCTTCCCGAGCGCCTCACTGCGTGAACCTTTGATCCGTGGTGCGGTCCGTTGGGCGGTCGTTTGTACAAGTTGTTGAAATGTCGAGTCCCGGTGAGACCGTGGGTCGGTATTGTAAGTGAAAGGTTAGGGTCAATCTACAAGCCCAAACCGCCTCCCGGCGACCGCGCGAGGCCGCTCAGGCCATCAGCATTCCCCCGTTCACGTGCAGCGTTTCGCCGGTGATGTACGCGGCCGCGTCGGACACCAGGAACGCGACCGCGTTGGCCACGTCCCGTGCTTCGCCGAGCCGCCCGAGCGGGACCTGTGCCAGCATTGCCTGCCGCTGCTCCTCGCCGAGCACGCGCGTCATGTCGGTGTCGATGAAACCCGGAGCGACGACGTTCACGGTGATGTTGCGCGAGCCGACCTCGCGCGCGAGCGATTTGCTGAAGCCGATGATGCCCGCTTTGGCGGCGGCATAGTTCGCCTGTCCCGGGTTGCCCATCAGCCCGATGACCGATGCGATGTTCACGATGCGTCCCCGCTTCGCTTTCATCATGCCGCGGAGCGCTGCCTTGCACACGCGGTACGTCCCCGAGAGGTTCGTCGACAACACCGCTTCCCAGTCCTCGTTCTTCATGCGCAGCAGCAGGTTGTCGCGCGTGATGCCTGCGTTGTTGACGACTACCGTGGGCGCGCCTTCGCGCTTCTGCAGGTCGTCGAACAGCGCCTGCACGGACTCGTCGCTCGCGATGTCGAGCACTGCGCCGCGACCGCGGTCCGCGAGGGCGTCGGACACGGCACGCGCGCCCTCCTCCGTCGTGGCGGTGCCGATCACGACGGCGCCGGCAGCCGCCAGCGTGCTCGCGATCGCGGCACCGATGCCGCGCGACGCGCCGGTCACCAGGGCCACCTGGTCCCGCAGCATCCCGTTGTCGAACCACTCACTCATCGGCCGGCTCCCCGTGTTCCCGCAAAGCTTCCTCCAGTATCGACGGCGAGTCGAGGCACACGGTCCTGACCGACGAATCGATACGCCTGACGAGACCCGTGAGCACCTTGCCGGGACCCGCCTCGACGATGGTCGTGACTCCCTGCGCCACGAGGTGGCGCACGGTCTCGGTCCAGCGTACCGGGCCGTAGAGCTGGCGGCGCAGGCCCTCGCGAATGTGCTCCGGCGTGCGGTAGGCTTCGACGTCCACGTTGTTGATGACGGGCACCTCGGGCGCGCGGAAGGGCGCGGCCGCGAGCGCGCGGGCGAGCTCGTCCGCCGCCGGGCGCATCAGCTCGCAATGCGCCGGCACGCTCACGCTGAGCCACAGCACCCGCTTCGCGCCCGCCGCGCGCGCGCGCTCGGAGGCACGCTCCACGGCCGCGCGCTGGCCGGCGATGACTACCTGCCCCGGGCAGTTGAAGTTGACGGCGCTCACCACTTCGCCCTGCGCCGCTTCGCGGCACGCCGCGACGACGGCATCGTCGTCGAGGCCGAGAACGGTCGCCATGCCGCCCGTGCCCGGCGGCGCGGCCGCCTGCATGAGCTCGGCGCGGCGCGCGACGAGGCGCACGGCGTCGGCGAACGGCAGCGCGCCCGCGCAGGTGAGCGCCGTGTACTCGCCGAGGCTGTGGCCTGCCATGAACGCCGGCATGGGACCGCCCTGCCCGCGCCAGGCGCGCCAGGCGGCGACGCCCGCCGTCAGCATCGCGGGCTGGGTGACGACCGTCTCGTTCAGCCGCTCGGCCGGGCCGTGCTGCACCAGCTCCCACAGGTCGAACCCGAGCTCGTCGCTCGCTTCCGCGTAGGTCGCCCGGATCTCGGGATGCGCTTCCGCGAGCGCCGCCTGCATCCCGACGGCCTGGGATCCCTGTCCGGGAAAGACGATGGCCAGCGTCAAGTCCCACCTCCGTTCGGGTGCTGACTGGGTCGGGCGGGCATTATATAGGTCGCGAGCGCTCCCGCGAGCGCCCCGCCGACGGCGCCGTAGAGATGCGCGTCCACGATCACCGCGCCGCCGCTCGCCGCCTCGGACCCGGGCAGCGGGCCGAAGAGCTGCTCGCTCGCGAGTTTCCCGGCGAGCACGAGGGCGAGCACCGCCGACTCCACCGGTGCCGTCCGGAAGCCGCACACGACGCCCGCGGCGAGCAGCCCGTGCAGCAGGCCCGAGAGTCCCACGTACCACTCGAGGCCCGGGTCGAGCAGCCAGAACGCGGCGTCGATGAACACGATCGTGAACGCGACGACCAGCCACCAGCGGTACGCCGGCAGGCGCTCGCCGACGAGCAGCCACACGAGCCCCAGGCCGGCGAGATTCAACGCGAGGTGCGCCGGGCCGAGGTGCGCGAGGTGCCCGGTGACGAGGCGCCACGCCTCGCCCGCGGCGATCGCGTCGCGGTCGTACGCCAGCAACCCGCGGGCCGCCGCGCCGCCCGCGGCGGCGGCGACGCCGGCCGCGGCCACCGAGAGCGGAACTTGCCATGCCCCCACGCGTCTCATGGACCCTGCTGCGGCCGTACGGCGTACGTCGCGTAACTCCATGTTTGATATAATGCGAGCAAGTTTCAGGGGCATTGGGGATCCGAGTCAACGCAACACGGCGTCGGCCGTCTCACGCGCCACCCCGGAGGAGCACAGTGCGTAAATTCCAGCATCGCGAGCGCAGCCGCGGGTTCACGCTCATCGAGATCATGGTGGTCGTGATCATCCTCGGCATACTCGCCGCCATCGTCGCGCCGAACGTCATCGGCCGCATCGACGATGCGCAGATCACGCGGGTCAAGGGCGACATCAGGGGACTCGAGAACGCCCTCAAGCTCTACCGGCTCGACAACTTCAGCTATCCGACGACGGAACAGGGCCTAGAGGCTTTGGTGAGGAAGCCGGCCGATCCCAACGTCCGCAACTGGAAGCCGGGCGGTTACATCGACCGGCTGCCGACGGACCCGTGGGGCAACCCGTACCTGTACCTGAGTCCCGGCAACCACGGCGAGTTCGATCTCTACACGCTCGGCCGCGACGGACGGCCGGGCGGCGAGGGCCTCGACGCGGACATCGGCAACTGGGACATGGAATGACCGCTTGATGCTCCCGCGCAGCCTGAGGAGCGGTTTCACCCTCATCGAGCTGCTCGTCGTCATCGTCATCATCGGTATCATCAGCGCGGTCGTTCTCCTCTCTTTCGGCCTCGTCGGCAACAGCGAAGCGCTCGAGAACGAGGCGCGGCGCCTGCGCTCGCTCGTGGAGCTCGCCGAGGACGAAGCGCTGATGCAGGGCCGCGAGTTCGGGCTCGAGTTCATGCGTGCCGGCTACCGCTTCGTGGAATACGACCCGCTCGCCGACCGCTGGCTCGAGCTGGCCGGCGACGACCTGTTGCGCCCGCGCACGCTCGAGGAAGGGGTGACGATCGAGCTGTTCCTCGAGGATCGTCCGGTCGAGCTCAAGGATCGCCCGATGCGCATCGAGGAAAGCGACGGCCGGCGCGACGACGATGACAACGACGATGACGACGATTACGCACCGCACGTCCTCATCATGTCGAGCGGCGAGGTCACGCCTTTCGAGCTCACCCTCCTGCGCGACGTCGACGGCGCCCGGGTGCTGCTCGCGATGAACGAAGCCGGGCAGCTCGAGATCGGGACCGGTGACGATGCGCTGCCGTAGCGGACAAGCGGCTCGCATCGGCCTGCGCACCGGCCGCGGCTTTACCCTGGTCGAGGTGATGGTGGCGCTCGCCATCGCGGCGCTCGCCCTCGGCGCGGTCGCGGCGGCGGTCAGCCAGATGATCGATTCGGCGACCGCGATGGAGCAGCGCACCTACGCGAGCTGGATCGGGCAGAACAAGATCGCGGAGCTCAGGCTCGCGAACGTGGTGCCCGAGGTCGGCGAGGATTCCGACGACGTCACGTTCGCCGGGCGCGAATGGCGCTGGGAGTCGACGATCTCCGAGACCGGGGTGGAAGGCCTGTACCGCGTGGACGTCGACGTGTCGCTCGCGGGCGCCGAGGGCGTCATCCGTACCGTCACCGGCTTCATCGGGGAGCCGACCGTGCCGGGACTCGCGAACGCGACGTGGTCGGGCGCGCTGTTCGTGCCCGGCCGGGACGGCGAGCCGGAGAACCCGGGCGAAGGGAGGCGGCGATGAGCGGTCGCAACCGCGGCTTCACGCTGCTCGAGGTGCTCGTCGCGGTGGCGATCTTCGGCGTGCTGGCCGCCCTCGCCTACGGCGCGCTGAGCCACACGCTGGACGGCGCCGAGCGGCTCGGGGAGCGGAGCGGCCGCCTCGAGGCGCTGCAGCGCACCGTCCGGTTCCTCACCGAGGACTTCCAGCAGCTCGCGCCGCGACCGGTGCGCCGGGACCTCGGCGACGTCATCGCCCCCGCACTCCTCGCGGACGCCCAGTCCGAGTACGCGGTCGAGCTCACGCACGGCGGCTGGGGCAATCCCGCCGGCCTGCCGCGCGGCACCCTGCAGCGCGTCGCCTGGCGCGTGCAGGACGGCGAGCTCGTGCGCTTCCACTGGACCGTGCTCGACCGCACGCTCGACAACGAGCCGGCGGCGCGCGTGCTGCTCGATGGCGTCCTGAGCCTCGGGATCCGCTTCATGCAGGACAATGGCGAATGGACCGACCGCTGGCCGCCGGAGAACATGGCGGGCCCCCTCGGCTGGCGGCAGCGCCCGCGGGCGGTCGAGTTCGTGCTCGAAACCGAGCAGGAGGGCCTCATCACGCGGCTCGTGGAGGTGGCACCGTGACCGTCCCGGGGCGGCGCCGTCGGGACCGCGGGGTTGCCCTGGTCACCGCCATGCTGATCAGCGCGCTCGCGGCCCTGGTCGCGAGCGACATGGCCTGGGACAACGCGCTCGAGGTGCGCCGCACGACGGTGCTCCTGCAGCGCGACCAGGCCGTGCAGGTCGCGCTCGGCGCCGAGAGCTGGGCGCGGCTCATCCTGAGCCAGGACGCGAACGACACCCCGACCGACCACCTGGGCGAGATCTGGGCGCAGGAGCTGCCGCCTTTGCCGATCGACGGCGGCGGCGAGGTGTTCGGCAGCCTCGAGGATCTCGAGGGGCGCTTCAACATCAACAACCTGATCGACAGGCGCGGGCGCGTGCACCGGGAATCGCTGGAGCGCTTCCAGCGCCTGCTTACCGTCCTCGAGCTCGAGCCGCGGCTCGCCGGCGCGATCGTCGACTGGCTCGACCCGAACCAGGAACCGCACCTGCCCGACGGCGCCGAGGACGCGATCTACACCTCGGTGCTGCCGCCCTACCGGACGGCCGACCAGATGGTGACCAGCGTCAGCGAGCTGCTCGCGGTCCAGGGGATGGACCGGGAGACGTTCCGCGTGCTCGAGCCGCACATCACGGCGCTGCCGCCCGGCACCTCGATCAACGCCAACACGGCGACCCCGGCCGTGCTGAGGTCGCTGAGCGACACGCTCACGGAGTCCGACGTCGCCGCGCTGGTCGAGGAGCGCGCGGAAGCCGGCTTCGCCGACGTGCGCTCGACGTTCGCGCCGCTCCTGCCGCCCGGCGCCACGTTGCCGGTCGATTCCAGCCGCTATTTCCGGTTGCGGGTCGTCGTGCGCCTCGGTACCGTGCGCGTCACGCTCTACAGTGTGCTGCAGCGTGACCAGGGGCAGGTGACGCCCCTGCTGCGCAGCTTCGGAACGGCCTGATGGCGGAATTTCTGGTCATACGCCTGCCTGCGGACGCGCACGCGCCGGCGGAGTGGATCGCGGTCGACGCGAGCGGCGCGCGCCGCGGCCCTCCCGTCACGGGCCCGCTGGCCGAGGCTGCGGCCGACGTCCGCGACCGCAAGGTGATCGTGCTCGTGCCGGGCGCCGACGTGCTCACGGCGGCCGTGGAGGTGCCGGTGAAGGGCGGCGCCCGGCTGCAGGCCGCCCTGCCCTACGCGCTGGAGGAGCAGCTCGCCGAGGACGTCGAGACGCTGCACTTCGCGGCCGGCCCGCGGCGGGCCAGCGGCAAGGTGCCGGTCGCCGTGGTCAGCCGCGAGCGGCTGGCGGAATGGCTCGCTCGCCTCGAGGACGCCGGCATCCAGCCCTGGTCGATGGTGCCCGAGAACTACGGCCTCGCCCGCATCCCCGGCACGATCAGCCTGCTCGTCGCCGAGAACCAGGTGATGATCAACGACGGCGAGGACGTCGAGCTCGTGATGCAGGGCGTGAGCCCCGGCGACGCCCTGGCGGCGATCGGCGCCCTGGACGAAGGCGAAGGCGATGCGGACGGCGACGAGATCACCGCGCGCCCCGCGCTGCCGCGCCACGCCATCGTGTACTGCGAGCCCGGCGAGGACGAACGCTATCGCCACGAGTGGATCGCGATCCGCGAAGCGCTGGAGACGGTCGACATCAACCTCCTGCCCGACGGCGTCACGCCGCGGCTCGCAGCGACGGTCGCGACCGGTGCCGGCGTCAACCTGCTGCAGGGCGAGTTCGGCCCGCGTACCGAGTACTGGGACCTGCTCAGGCGCTGGAAGGTCGCGGCGGTGCTGTTCGCGACGTTCGTGGTGCTGGGACTGCTCGACAATGCGACGGACCTGTATCGCCTGTCCCGCGAGGAAGCAGCGCTGCGCGAAGTGTTCCTCACCGAGTACCGGGAGATTGCGCCGGGAGCGCCGGACGTGGCGGACCCGGCTGCCGTGGTGGCGTCGCTGCGCACGCGCAGCGGCACGGGCACGGCGCCGCCGCGCTTCCTGCAGGCGCTCGAAGACCTGAGTCACGCGCTGCGTGCGCAGGAGGAGGCGCGCCTCGGCGCGCTGACCTACCGCAACGGCGTCGTGGACGTCGAGATCAACGCTCCCGACGTCAGCACGCTGGACGCGATCCGCAACGCCGTCGACGAGCGCGGCCGGTTCACCGCCTCGATCCGCAGCACGAGCCAGCAGGGCGAACGGGTCGCGAGCCAGTTCCGCATCGAGGAGTCCGGCGCGTGAGGGACTGGTTCGAATCGTTGCAGCCGCGCGAGAAGGCGCTGGTCGCGACCGCCGCGGTCATGCTCGCCCTCGCGGTGTTCTGGCTCGGCATCTGGGCGCCGCTGGAGCGCAACCGGGAGAACGTGGCGGCGGACGTCGAGGTCTGGCGCAACGCGATCGCTGAGCTGCGCTCCGTCAAGGGCACGCTGCGTGCGCAAAGCAGCGACCGGAGCCGCCCCGCCGCGCTCAACCAGTCGCTGGTCGTGATCGTCGACACGACGCTGCGCAGCCGCAACCTCTACAGTGCCCTGCAGAGCAGCCAGCCGCGCCAGGACAACGGCATCGTGGTCGTGTTCCAGAACGCGGCCTTCGACGACCTGGTGCTATGGCTGGGCGACCTCGCCGAGCAGTACTCGCTGCGCGTGCAGGCCGCGGGCCTGAGCCCGTCGGGAGAGGCCGCCGGGCGCGTCAACGGCTCGATCACGTTGGAGCGCTGAACGGATGCCCCGGACCCGGTCCATGGTCGCGGTGGGCGCCGCGATCTTCCTCGTCGGCCTGCTCGCATCGTTCCCGGCGCGCGTGGCCTATCGCTGGTTCGTGCCGGAGAACGTGCTCCTCGGCGGCATCTCCGGCACGACGTGGCGCGGGACGGCAGCCGAGGCGCGCCTCGACGGCCTGTACCTCAGGGACTTCGCCTGGCGGTTCCGCCCGCTCGCCCTGCTCACGGCGCGGGCGCGCTACTCGTTGAGCGCACGCTCGCCGGCCGGGCCGGTCAGCGGCGACGTCGCCGTCGGGTTCGGTGGCGTGGTGCACGTCAGCGGGCTGCGTGCGCGGCTGCCGCTCGCGGCGCTGAGCGATCTCGCGACGTTCGCCGGCGTCGACGGCCTGCTCGACGCCGACGTCTCGTCGCTGACGCTCGACGACGGGCTCCCGGTGCGCGCCGAGGGGTCGCTGGAGGTGTCCCGCCTGGTCGCGCGCCAGCTCGCGCCGGTGCCGCTCGGAACGTACCGTGCCGAGCTCACGACGGTGGACGACGTGCTGCGGGCCGAGATCCGCGATGTCGCCGGCGCGCTCGACCTCGAGGGCACGTTTGAGATCCGGCCGGATCGCACCTACCTGCTCGCCGGACGCGTCGCCGCCGCGCCGGGAGCGCCCGAAGGCGTTGCACGCCAGCTCGCGTTCCTGGGCTCGCCCGACGCGGACGGCATGCGCCCGTTCCGCTTCGAAGGACGATTGTGAAGCCGCCGGCCGGCGACGGTCATTCCCGTGCGCGTGAGCTCGCGGGACCTGCGAGCGGCACCGGCACGAGCTCCGACAACAGCGGGAAGTAGAGCGCGGCGCGCACCGGCGCGCCGGTGAGGCTTGCGTACAGGTGCGCGTACTTCTCGAGCTGCGGCCGGTAGCGCTCCACCTCGTCCGCCAGGAAGCGCGCCAGGGCGCCGCCTTCGTGCACGCTCGTCTTGTAATCGACGATCCAGTGCACGCCGTCGTCGTCCACGCGCACGCGGTCGAGCACGACCGTCTCGAGGCGCCCTTCCCACCAGCCGGTGAGCGGGAGCTCGGCGTGCCCTTCTCCCGACAGCAGCCAGCGGCCGCGCGCGTCCTCGAGTGCCTGCTCGAGGGCCTGCCGCACCCGTTGGCAAACGGGCTCGAGATCGGCCGCGGGCACGCCGAGCTCCGCGGCCCAGCGCCGCGTCACCGCGCCCAGCCCAGGGGGCATGGCCGGCGGGTCCGCGCCCTCGTCCGCGATGCGCTTCAGCCAGCGGTGTACCAGCGTGCCGGCCTGGCGGGTCAGCGTGCCCACCCAGTCGTAGCTCACAGGCTGCGCCGCCTGCGGGTCCGGCACGGTCCGGGCAGTCGCGCCGGGCGGCTCCGCCGGGGGCGGCAGGCGGAGCGCCGCCTCGGGCAGTTGCCGCCGCTGCGGCCGGCGCAGCACCTGGCGCGGGCGCCCGGCCGCCGTGTCGCTTCCCCGCTGCGCGAACGCGGCCTCGAAGTCCTCGCGCACCGCCGGCCACAGGCTGCCGAGCAGCGTGCCGGACGACGGCGTGCGCAGCCGCTTGCCGTCCGCGGACGGCTCCGCGTGCCCGACGAGGTGCAGGCTCTGCCGCGCTCGCGTGCACGCGACGTACAGCAGCCGGTCCTGCTCCAGCCGGTCCTTTTCCTGCCCCGCCGCCTCGATCCAGGCGTGCAGCCGGTCGCCCTCCCCGCGCGCGCCGATCGCGCTCACGAGCAGCCCGCTCCCGTCGCTGCCCGGCAGCGTGAGCCACGACAGGACGGCCCTGCGGTCGCCGCGCGCGCGGCGGCCGAGGGCGTACAGGATCACGTGATCGAACTCGAGTCCCTTCGCGCGGTGAATCGTCATCACCTGCACCCGTGCATCGGCGGACGTGCCGCTCTGCACGCGCTCGCGATCGAGCAGGTGCTCGAGCTCGGCGGGGTCTTCGAGCGTGCCGGCGGCTTCGTTCCGCTCCAGCACGTCGAGGAAGCGGTAGACGTTGTCGACGGCGGCGGGATTCACGAGCCGCGGGCCGCCGAGCGCGTACCAGGCGCGCTCGACGCGATCGCGCAGGCAGAGCAGCCCGTGGGGATCGAGCAGCGGCTCGAGCGTCGCGACGAACCGCTCCGCGTGCGCGCGGCCCTCCGGCGATAGCGCCGCGACGCGCAGCTCGTCGTGCAGCAGCTCCCACACGGTGCGGTGGCGGTCGTTGCGGACGAGCGCATGCAGGTCCGCCCACGACAATCCGACCCACGGGGCCCGTAGCAACGCAAGCCAGGCGATGCGGTCGCCGCGATGGCAGAGCGCGCGGGCGAGCGCGCGCAGCTCGATGATCTCCGGCACGTCGGTGAGGCGATCGATCTCGATCGCCTGGTAAGCGATCCCCGCTTCGCGCAGCTTCTCGAGCACCGGTGCGAGCTGCGCCCGGCTGCGGACGAGCACCGCGATGCTCTGCTCCCGCGGGTGCTCCGCGAGGCAGCGCTCGATGACGGCGAGCCCACGCGCCGCTTCGAGCGCAGGATCGCCGCCGATCACCGCATGCACCCGGCAGGTGCCGCCGCGCTCCTCCCCGGCGGCGACCGACGCCGTGTAGGAGATCGCGCCGCTGGCGGCGTCGTCCGTCGCCGGGAACACGCGCGGGAACACCTCGTTGAACCAGTGCACCAGTGCCGGCGCCGAGCGGAAGTTGCGGCGCAGCACCAGTGGCTCGAGCTCCACGCCGCCGATGCCCCGGCTGCGCGCGAGCAGGAACTGCCCGACCTCCGCGTCGCGGAAACGGTAGATCGACTGCATCGGGTCGCCGACGCAGAACAGCGTCCGGCCGTCGCCCGGCTGCCAGCCGGCCACGAGCTTCTCGAGCAGCCGGTACTGCGCGAGCGAGGTGTCCTGCATCTCGTCCACGAGCAGGTGCCGGATGCCGTAGTCGAGCAGCAGGGCGACGTCGCCGGGGTCCTCGACGCTGCCGAGGGCACGGTCCGCGGCGTTCGCCACCTCGATGTAGTCCGTCACCCCGTGGGCGCGGAACAGGCGCCGCAGCTCGGCGGCCGCGATCGGCAGCAGCCGGAACAACGCCTGCAGCACCTCCCACTGCCCGTCGTCGTAGTGCGGGTCAGGCAGGCGCCGCACCTCGTCGAGCAGCGCGCACAACGATTCGTCTCCGTCGAGCACCTCGAGCAGCGCCTGCATGCGCGCGGCCTCGCGCGGCGACAGGCCGTGGCCGCGCGCGAGCGAGCGCCGCGCGCGGCCCGCCCGCGTGAGGAGCAGGTCCGCGAGCTCCCGCCAGGCCGGCAGGTACTCGACGGATGCCGCCGGCACCGCGGCGTCCGCCGGTAACCGGGATGCCAGGGCGGCGAGCCGCGCGTTCACGCCGGCCTCCACGTTGCGCTCGAGCGCGCGCCGCACGCCGTCGCCGGCTTCCGTCAGCGACGTGCCGGTGCCGACGATCGGCAGCCACTGGTCGCGCCGGCCGAGCATGTCGGTGAGGCGCGCGATGTAGGCGTCCGTGTCGTTGTCGAGGTGCAGCAGCACGCGCTCCACCGCCGGACGCTCCGGCGCGCCGGCATCGGCGGCCAGCCAGTCGAGCGTGGCGGCGGCGCCCGCGCCGTACCAGGCCGCGATCTCCTCGTCCGCGAGCACGCGGACCGCGCCGCCCAAGCCGGAGCTGAGCGGCAGCGACGAGGCGATCCACGCGTTCAACGCGTCCAGCGTCTGGATGCGCAGGCGCCGCGGCGATTCCGGGAGGCCCCACTCGCGCTCCCGGTCCCGGGCGAGCACGCGGCTTGCCGCCTCCAGCGTGACGCGCTGGTGCTCTCCCCCCGGCTCGGCGCCGGCCGCCGCGCGCTGGAGCGCATCCATGACCCGAAGCTGCATTTCCTGGGCGGCCTTGCGCGTGAACGTGATCGCGAGCACCTCTTCCGGCTGCTCGACGGTCGCGAGCAGCGCCAGGTAACGCTGCACGAGGAGTTCGGTTTTGCCGGAGCCGGCGGGCGCCTGCACGATGAACGAGCGACGCACGTCGAGCGCGGCCGCGCGGGCGGCGCGGTCGTCGTCAGGCTTCACGCCTGAGCTCCTCCACGCGGCTCAACAGGCTGAGCGGGCGCGCCTCGTCCGGCGGGCGGGCGACGTTCACGCGCACGTCGCCCGCGGCAAACGCCTCGATCGTGCCCGCGACCTGGCGTTTCCATTCCCCGAGCCGCTCCTGCCAGGCGGCCGGCTCCAGCGGGCTCCACTCCACGCTCGCGCCCACGGCGCGGTAGCGGATGCCGGACGGGCGGAGCTGCACGGTGGCGAGCCCGCCGACCGGCTCGGCCAGTGCCGCGGCATAGACGACGAGCTGCAGGTCGGTGGGCTCGCCGTTGCGGTCGAGGAACGGCTGCTCCTCCCCGGTCTTGTAGTCGATGACGAGCAGCGAGTCGTCGCCCAGCCGGTCGAGCCGGTCGACGCGCAGCGCGAGCGTCACGCCGTGCGCGACGAGCGTGAGCGCCCTCTCGACGCCCTCGACGGCGAACGGGCGGCGCGCGATCTCCGCGGCGAGGAAGGCCTCGAGCAGCGCGGTGAGCCGCGCGTGCTCGAGCGCGAGCAGCCGCCGCAGCACGGCATCCGCGTGCCGCTCGTGCGGCTTGAGCGCCGCGGCCAGCGACGCGGCGATGCGGGCACTGCGCTGAGCGGCGGTCCAGCCCGCGAGGTCGGCCGAGCGCGGCTGCCCGTCGAGCAGGCGGCGGAGCGCGTCGTGCGCGATCTGGCCCGAGCGGCGCGCCGGCAGGCCGGGCGTGACCGGCGCGAGCTCGCTCACGCCGAGCCGCCCGTGCGCGAACGCCGAGAACGGGTCGAGCCGCTGCCGGGTCACGGTACGGGCGCCGCCGCGGATGCGCTCGTCGGGCTGCACGCGCGGGACCGGGTCCGCCGCCGCCTCGCTCACGGCGGGCCCCGCGAGGCGGGCGGCATGCCAGCCGGGGTCCGCGACCGGCGCGGCCGCGGCCGCCGCGGCGGCGGGGAGCAGCGGGCTCGGCGCGTGCGGCCGGTCGCCCTCGGCCGCGGGCCAGCTCAGGACCACCGACGGCGCGCTCGCGACCAGCCGGGACAGCACCCTGCGCGCAAACGCGAGCGTATCCGCGGGCGTCGCGTCGGGCATGCCCGCGCGCCGCTGCAGCGAGCGCGAGACGAGCGCGAGCGGGTGCGACGGCGGCGGCCATTGCAGCGCGTGCAGGTTGCCGACCCACAGGTGATCGAACTCGAGCCCGAGCGCTTCCTCGGGCGGCAGGACCTGCACCTGCCCCGGGCCCGATTCCGGCTGGAACGGCGTGTCCGCGGCGGCCCGCGCAAGCCGGGCGAGCGCTTCGCCAAAGCCGAGGCGCGGGCGCACGGGCTCGATGCGCGCGAGCTCGTTCAGGAGCTCCCGCCAGCGGTTGACGAGCTGGAATTCCGCGCTGTCGAGCGGCCGCGTCCCGGGCCAGCCGACGGCGTCGAGCAGCGCGTGCATGCGCTCCGTCCAGGCGGCGGGCGTGTCCGGCCCGGCATCGGCGTACCGGCTTTCGGCCACCCGCGCCACGCGCCGCAGCCACTCCTCGGCGTCGGGTCCGTCGTCGCGTTGCGCGAGCAAGGCGAGCACGGCCGCCGCGCTCCAGCGGCGCTCCGGGTGGCGGCGCAGCTCGAGCTCGAGGCGTGCCGAGCCGTCGATCGCCGTCTCCCCCGGGAAGGAGGCGCGCAGCAGGACGCCGACCTCGCGCGAGCCGAGCGGCTGCGTCGTCCAGCGCAGCCAGGACAGCGCGCGCGCGACCAGCGGATAGTCCGCCAGCCGGCGGCCGTGGGAGACCTGCACGGCTTCGGCGTGGGCGCTGCCGCCGGCCTGCCACCCGGGCACGAAGCCTTCGCGCACCAGGCGGGCGGCACGCGCGGCATCGTGCTCCAGCCCCGGGTAGACGATGGCCACCCGCGCCGCCGGATTTTCGAGGAGCCTCTCCCGCGCCCAGGCGCCCGCTGCCCGGAGCTCGGCGCTCGCGTCCGCGGCCTCAAGCACGCGCGGCGTGGCCGCGCGCCGCTCCGGCGGCACGCTCACCCGGCAGCCGCGCCGCTCGAGCGCCTCGAGCAGCCGCTCGAGCGCGGGTGTCCGGCGATCGAAACCCGCGAGCACCAGCCGCGCCGGCGCGCGCACGCGGCCCGCGTCGAGGCCGGCGGCCACCTGCGCCGCCACTCCCGCCGCGTCCAGCCAGCCGTTCGCGGCCAGCGCGCGGCCGTATTCCCGCGCCGCCCGGGCGAAGCGCTGCTCGTCCCCGGTGACCGCCGCGCGCGCGAGCGTATCGACGTCGACGTTCCACTCGGCCAGCCGCCGCCAGGCGCGCCGCGCGGCCGGCACGAACGCCGCGGCATCGACCCGGTCGAGCCCGGCGGCGCGTTCCAGGCAACGCTCCCACAGCACGGCGCTCGCCTGCGCTCCCAGTCGCTGCGGCAACGGGTCGCTGGCCGGCCACGCTTCCAGCCGCGTCTCCAGCCACGCGTCGAGCGGCAGCACGGCCGGCGTGTGCCAGGCGCGCCGGCCGGCGAGGAGCTGGCGCTCCGCGTACGCCTGCCTCAGCTCGCGGGCGAGGCGCCGGCCGGCCGTCACCACCTCCGCGCCTTCCGCGAGCGCGTCGTCGAGCCAGCGGTAAGCCGCTGCCAGTCCCGCGGCGGCCACGCTCAGACGACCCCGTCGGCCCGCAAGGCGGCGATTTCCGCGGACGGGTACCCGAGCTCGGCGAGAACCTCGTCGGTATGCTGTCCCAGCGTCGGCGACGCGGTCTCGTGACGCACCGGCGTGCCGGAGAACCGCACCGGGTTCGCGATCGTCGGCACGTCGCCGGCGCGCGGATGAGGCAGCCGTCGCACGAGCTCGCGCTCGTGCGCCTGCGGACCCGAGAACACCTCCGCGAGATCGTTGATCGGCCCCGCAGGGACGCCGTGACGGGCGAGGAGCGCATCCCACTCGGCGGTCGGGCGTGCACGAAACACGGCCGCGAGCAGTGCCACGAGCTCGTCGCGGTTCTCGACGCGCGCGGCGTTGTCGGCGAACTTCGGCGACGTGGCGAGCTCGGGACGCCCGATGCAGGCGGCGAGCGCGCGGAACTGGCGCTCGTTGCCGACGGCCACCATCAGGTGCCCGTCGGCGGTGGCGAACACCTGGTAGGGCACGATGTTCGGGTGCGCGTTGCCGAGGCGACGCGGCACCGTGCCGCCGACGAGCCAGTTCATTCCCTGGTTGGCGAGCCAGGCGACCTGGCTGTCATACAGCGCGACGTCGATGTGCTGGCCGCGCCCCGTACGCTCGCGCGCGTGCAACGCGGCGAGCACGGCGCTCGCGGCATACATGCCGGCCATGAGATCCGCGACGGCCACGCCGACTTTCTGCGGCTCGCCGTCGGGCTCGCCGGTGATGCTCATCAGGCCGCCCGTCGCCTGGATCATCGCGTCGAAGCCGGGCGCCCGCGCGCGCGTGCCCGCCTGGCCGTAGGCCGTGATGGAGCAGTACACGAGCGACGGCATCTGCGCGAGCAGGCTCGCCGCGTCGAGCCCGTACTGCGCCAGCGAGCCCGGCCGGAAATTCTCGACGAGCACGTCGCTCGAGCCCGCGAGTCGCTCGACGATCTCCCGTCCGCGCGCATCCGCGAAGTTGACGGTGATCGAGCGCTTGTTGCGATTCGCGCAGTGAAAGTAGGCCGCGTCGATCGGCGCGTCGTCGCGCGCGTCGCGCACCCACGGCGGGCCCCAGCGGCGCGTCTCGTCGCCGCCGGCGGGATGCTCCACCTTGATCACTTCCGCGCCGAAATCCGCGAGCAGCTGGGTTGCCCAGGGTCCGGCGAGGATGCGGGTGAGATCGAGCACCCGGATGCCGGCGAGCGGTGGCGCGGGAAAATTTTTCACCGGGCGATTGTCGAGTGCACGTCACGGCGCCGCAAGACGGCAAATGGCGACGCCCAATAAAAACCCGGCCAACCCTCGCGGGTCGGCCGGGTGGGTCCGCACGGAGATTTGCGGATTGCGCGGCCGAGTCGCCCGACCGTGAGGTCCTGCGGCTCAGCCTAGCTCTTCGACCTCGGCGCCTTTCACGTTGCCCGGCTCCGGGGCCTGTTGCCGGGACGGCTCCTTCTTGCCGAACCGGACGAGTAACTGTTCGACCTGCTCTTCGTTCACGCGGCTGATCGACTGGATGCCGACGGCCTCGCGATTGAGCGAGCCGACGACGATCGCGTCACCGCCGTAAGGGCAAAGCCGATCGTCGCGGGATGAGAACCCCAACTGGAACGATGACCGGAGCTCAAACGACGGTCGAAACAATGTGACGAAATAGGCCCGGTTGGCCGGACCGTAGATCAGCAGATTGCGATCGTCGAGCGTCCTATAGTCTCGGATAGTCGAGATGAGGATGCAATCGCTGCCGTGATAATCGATGTCCCGGGCCTCGGCGGTACGCTCCTCGCCGGTCCCGGCGCAAGCTGCCAAAAAACTCAAAAAAAGGAGCGTAACTAACGGATTAATATAGCTATTCTTTAACCTCATACTCCTTCTCCCGCGCTCGGGACCGGCTCCCTGGCCGCCCCTCCCGCTGCCACTTGGAGTCATCCGCCCGGCATTAAGTTCAGGATCCCCCCGCCCGCCGGGCCACGGGCCGCGAGGGGTCCCGGATCCACTCGCTGAAAGAGCCGGCATACAGCCGCGGGGGCGCGTACCCGGCCAGGGCGGCCGCCACGGCGAGGTGGCAGGCGGTGACCCCGGAGCCACACATGGTCATCCAGTCCCGATCGCGGCCGCCCCCGAGCACGGGCTCGAGCGCCTGCCGGAGCTCCTCCGGCGAGCGGAAGGTCCCGTCCGGGTTCAGGCCCAGGCGGAACGGGTGGTTGACCGCGCCGGGGATGTGGCCCGCCACCGGGTCGATGGGCTCCCGCTCGCCCCGGAAACGCTCGGCCTCCCGCGCATCCACGAGCAGCTCGCCGCGCGCGAGCCGTTCCGGGAGCTCCGCGGTGCTGACGACCCGGTCGGGATCCGGGCGGGCGACGTAGGTCGTCGGCCGGATGTCGGGCACCTCGGCGGTCACGGGCAGCCCTTCCCGCTGCCACGCGGCGAAACCGCCGTCCAGCAGGCGTGCGTCGCGATGGCCCACCCAGCCGAGGAGCCACCACAGGCGCGCGGCGATCGCCCCGCCGGCCTGGTCGTAGGCCACCACCGTGGTACGGTCCGTGATCCCCCAGCGGCCGAGCGTCGCCGCGAACGCGTCCGGATCGGGCAGCGGATGGCGCCCGGTGTCCGGCGTGACCGGCGCCGCGAGGTCCTCGTCGAGGTGGGCGTACACGGCGCCGGGGATGTGGCCCGCCAGGTAGTCCGCGCGGCCCTTGCCGGGGTCGAGGAGCTCGAACCGGCAGTCCACGATGCGCCAGTCCGGATCCTCGAGGTGCGCGGCCAGCTCGCGTGCCGTGACGAGGACGTGCGTCATTTGCGGGCCTCCTGCTTTCCTTGTGCCAAGGATAGCGGTCGGTGAGAATACGCGCTTTTCGTGTCCCGGAGGGAGAGCACCGCGTGGAAAGGATACTCGTCGGGCTGAAACGGGTCGTCGACGCCAACGTGCGGGTGCGCGTGCGGGCCGACGGCAGCGGCGTCGAGACGGACGGGCTCAAGATGAGCATCAACCCGTTCGACGAGATCGCCCTCGAGGAGGCGCTCAGGATCCGCGAGCGCGGCGAGGCCCAGGAGGTCGTCGTGGTCTCCATCGGCGGCAGTGAGTGCCAGCAGCAGCTCCGCACCGGCCTCGCCATGGGCGCCGACCGCGCCATCCACGTGGACGCGGACCCGGAGCTCGACCAGCTCACGATCGCGCGCATCCTGCTCGCGCTCGCCGAGAAGGAGAACCCCGGGATCGTGCTGCTCGGCAAGCAGGCGATCGACAACGACAACAACCAGACGGGCCAGATGCTCGCCGCGCTCTGGGGCCGGCCGCAGGCGACGTTCGCTTCGAAGATCGTGCTCGACGGCGATACGAATGCGACGGTCACGCGGGAGGTCGACGCCGGCCTCGAGACCGTCGAGGTCGACCTGCCGGCGGTGATCACGACCGACCTGCGCCTCAACGAACCTCGTTACGTCAAGCTGCCCGACATCATGAAAGCCAAGAAGAAGCCGCTCCTGACGGTGGCGTTTGCCGATCTCGGCGTGGAACGGGCGCCGGCACTAGAGCCGGTCGCCTTCGAGCCGCCCCCGCAGCGCCAGAAAGGCGTGCTGGTGGAGGACGTCGCCGGTCTCGTGGAGGCGTTGAAAGCACGGGGGTTGCTGCGATGAACCGGGTACTCGTGATTGCCGAGCACGACGGGGCGGCGCTGAACCCGAGCACCGCCAAGTGCGTCGCCTGCGCCGCCGCCCTGCCCGACCCCGAGATCCATGTCGCCGTGTTCGCGGACAACGGCGAAGCGGTCGCCGCGGAAGCGGCGCGCCTCCAGGGCGTCGCGCGGGTGCTCGAGGTCGACCACCCGGCGAACGCACACCCGCTGGCGGCGGTGCTCGCGCCGCAGATCGCGGCGCTGGCCGACGGCTACACGCACGTGCTGGGGCCTTCGACCACGTTCGGCAAGGACGTCATGCCGCGGGTCGCGGCACTGCTGGGCGTCAACCAGGTGAGCGACGTGATGAGCGTCGAGGGCAGCCATCGCTTCAAGCGACCGATCTACGCCGGCAACGCCATCGTGACGGTGGAGGCGCCGGCGGGCTCCGTCGTCGTCGCGACCGTGCGCACCGCCTCCTGGCAGGCGGCCGAAACAGGCCAGGACGCGCCCGTGGAGTCGAAGCCCGTTGAAGTGCCGCTGCCGGAGCACACCCGCTTCGTCGAGGTGTCGGCCGCGAAAACCGACCGGCCCGACCTGCAGACGGCGAGGATCGTCGTGTCGGGAGGGCGCGCGCTCGGCAGCGCCGAGAACTTCGACCTCATCTACCGGCTCGCCGACAAGCTCGGCGCGGCGGTCGGCGCCTCGCGTGCCGCCGTCGACGCGGGCTACGTGCCGAACGACATGCAGGTCGGCCAGACCGGCAAGATCATCGCGCCGGACCTCTACATCGCGGTCGGCATTTCCGGCGCGATCCAGCACCTCACCGGCATCAAGGATGCCGGCACGATCGTCGCCATCAACAAGGATGCCGAGGCGCCGATCTTCGAGGTCGCGGACATCGGCCTCGTCGGCGACCTCTTCACGGTCGTCCCGGAGCTCGAGAAAGCCTTAAGCTGACACGGGGCCGCCGCCGGGGTCCGCCCCGGGCGGCGGCCGTGCGCGCGCCCGGGCACCGGCCGCGCCGCGCCGCGCGTCAGAGCGCGTCGAGGATGGCTTCCGCCTTGCTGACCTCGAACTTGCCGGGTTCCTCGACCGCGGCGTGCTCGACCACGCCGTCGTTCACGACGAGCGCGAAGCGCTGGCCGCGCATGCCGAGGCCGAACTTCGTGCCGTCCATCTCGAGCCCCAGCGCGCGCGTGTACTCGCCGTTGCCGTCGGCCAGCATCAGGACCTTGCCGTTCACGTTGCGATCCTTGCCCCAGGCATCCATCACGAACACGTCGTTCACGGCCATGCACGCGATCGTGTCGACGCCCTTGGCCTTGATCTCGTCGGCGTGCTGCACGAAGCCGGGCAGGTGATTCATCGAGCAGGTCGGCGTGAACGCGCCCGGCACCGACACCAGCACGACCCGCTTGCCCTTGAACAGCTCGTCCGTCGACATCGCGCCCGGACCGGAGTCCGTCATGACGGCGAAAACGCCGTTCGGCATCCTGTCTCCCGCTTTGATGGCCATATGCTCTCCTCGCAATCGGTTGAAACGGTCGAATCGCCCGGGCGCGCCATCTTAGCAGGACGCCGGAAAAGGTCATCCCGGGAAGATCCGTGGGGGGTCCGTGCGGTTCGTCACTTATAATAATGCCTTCGCCCGACCCAGGCATCGTGCCGCAACGACGGCACCCGGTGATCTCATGGACTTCACACTCAGCGAAGAGCAGCAGATGATCCAGGCGGCGGCCCGCGAGTTCGCGCAGAGCGAGATCGCCCCGATCGCCGCCCGCTTCGACGAAACCGGCGAGTTTCCCGCCGAGACCATCCGCAAGGCCGGCCAGCTCGGTTTCATGGGGGTCGAGGTACCCCAGGAATACGGCGGCACCGGCTCGGACGCGATCAGCTACGCGCTCGTGATCGAGGAGATCTCCGCCGCCGACGCCGCACACGGCACGATCGTCTCGGTCAACAACTCGCTGTACGGGACGGCGCTGCTCGATTTCGGCACCGAGGAGCAGAAGCGGCAGTTCCTGGTGCCGGTCGCCTCGGGCGAGGTGAACGGTGCCTACGCGCTCACGGAGCCGCAGTCGGGCTCGGATGCCGCCGCGATGCGCACGCGGGCGGTGCTGTCGGCGGACGGCTCGCATTACGTCATCAACGGCAAGAAATCCTGGATCACGTCCGGGCCGGTGGCGCGCTACGTCATCCTGTTCGCCCGCACCGAGCGCGCGGGCGAAGACGCGGGCATCAGCGCGTTCGTCATCGACGCGGAGCAGCCGGGGTTCGTACGCGGCAAATCGGAGCCGAAGCTCGGCATCCGCGCATCCGCGACCTGCGAGATCGAGCTGAACGACTACCGCTGCCCGGTCGAGAACAGGCTCGGCGAGGAAGGTCAGGGCTTCCGCATCGCGATGACGGTGCTGGACTCCGGCCGCATCGGCATCGCGGCCCAGGCGCTCGGCATCGCGCAGGCCGCCTATGACGCCGCGCTCGCGTATGCCCGGGAACGCCACGCGTTCGGCTCGCCGATCGGCTCGTTCCAGGCCATCCAGGCGAAGATCGCCGACATGAAGATGCGCATCGAGGCGTCGCGGCTGCTCATTTACAAGGCGGCGTGGAATCGCGCCGAGGCGCGCCGGCGCGGCGTCCGCAACACCCTGCACGGCAGCATCGCCAAGCTGTATGCCTCCGAGACCGCCATGTTCGTCACGCACCAGGCGCTGCAGATCCACGGCGGCATGGGTTACAGCAAGGAGCTGCCGCTGGAGCGCTATTTCCGCGACGCCAAGATCACGGAGATCTACGAGGGCACGAGCGAGATCCAGCGCATGGTGATCGCCCGGCTGGAGACCGGCCTGCGCTGAACCCGCCGGGCGTCAGCCTTCGTTCTCGGCCACGTGCACGATGAGGCCGTCCAGCTCCTCGGTCATTTCGATCTGGCAGGTGAGCCGGCTGTTCGGCCGCCGCTCGAACGCGGCGTCCAGCATGCTGTCCTCCATGTCGTCCATGGGCGGCAGCTTGTCGAGCCAGGCCTCGTCGATGTAGCTGTGGCAGGTGGCGCAGGCGCAGGCGCCGCCGCACTCGGCGACGATGCCGTCGATGTTGTTGTTGATGGCGCCCTCCATCACGGAATAGCCGACTTCCACCTCGACTTCGTGGCGTTCCCCGGCGGGCGTGATGTAGATGACCTTGGGCATGACCTCGCAGGCAGGTTTGGCGTAAAGGGCGGCGGATTGTATGAAGACCGCCGCTGACTGGTCAATTCATGCTCGATGTGGGGTCGATTTGGCGTCGTTCCAGCGCCCAAGCTCCAGGCGCGCGACCGTCTCCAGGTGCACGGCGTCCGGCCCGTCCGCGATCCTGAGGCTGCGCGCCGCGGCCCAGCCGGCGGCCAGCCCGGTATCGGCCGACACGCCCGCCGCCCCGTGCACCTGGATCGCGCGATCGATGACCGCCAGCGCCATGGCCGGGGCGGCCACCTTGATCATCGCGATCTCCCGCCGGGCGGCCTTGTTGCCTTCGCGGTCCATGCGCGCGGCCGCGGCGAGCGTGAGCAGCCGGGCCTGCTCGATCTCGATGCGCGAGCGGGCGATCGCCTCGCGCACGGTCCCCTGCTCCGCGAGCGGCCTGCCGAACGCCACTCGCCCGCGCGCGCGCTCGACCAAGCTTTCCAGCGAGCGCTCGGCCAGGCCGATGAGGCGCATGCAATGGTGGATGCGTCCGGGGCCCAGGCGGCCCTGGGCAATCTCGAACCCGCGCCCCTCGCCGAGCAGCAGGTTCGCCTTCGGCACGCGCACGTTCTCGAACACCATCTCGGCGTGGCCGTGCGGCGCGTCGTCGTAGCCGAACACCGTGAGCGGCCGCACGATGCGCACGCCGGGCGTATCCATCGGCACGAGGATCATGGACTGCCGCCGGTGCCGGTCGGCGTCCGGGTTGCTCATTCCCATGAAGATCACCAGCCGGCAGCGCGGATCCATGGCGCCCGAGATCCACCACTTGCGGCCGTTCAGCACGTAGTGATCGCCGTCCGCCTCGATCGTGGCGCGGATGTTGGTCGCGTCCGACGAGGCGACGTCCGGCTCCGTCATCGCGAAGGCGGAACGGATCTCGCCGGCGAGCAACGGCGCGAGCCAGCGTGCCTTCTGCTCCTTTGTCCCGTAGCGCAGGAGCACTTCCATGTTGCCGGTGTCGGGGGCCGAGCAGTTGCAGGCCTCCGCGGCCAGCGGCGAGCGCCCCATGATCCCGGCGAGCAGCGCGTACTCGAGGTTGCCGAGCCCCGCGCCGTGCTCGCGGTCCGGCAGGAACAGGTTCCAGAGCCCGGTGCGCCGCGCCTCGGCCTTGAGCGCCTCCATCACGGGCGGGACCACCCAGCGCGACGGCGCTTCGGCGAGATACCCGTAGTACTCCGCCTCGGCGGGCCGGACGACGTCCTCGACGAAGGCCAGGAGCTTGTCGGCGAGCGCGCGAACGGCGGGCGACCAGTCGAACGGCATGCGGGTTTCGCTGCAGGCTTTCCTGCACAACGGGGACTCGTTCATCATGCCGGGCGGGCGACCGTATCACAAGCAACTGAAACCCCGAGGGTTGACATCGCGGAAAGCATCCAACATGATCCGGCGCATGATTCCGGATCCGACATCCGCACCCGCCGCGTCCCGGGCCGTCATCCTGCTCGACCTTACGCTGGTGCTCCTTTGCGAGAGGGAGAGCGGGTAGCGGACGAAGGAAAGGCAGGACCACCGAAAACCGAACCCCGCGATCCCGTCAGGACCGCGGGGTTTTTTTTTCCCGGTCGGCGGACCGGGGACCGACCGCAGGCAACGACCACGAAAGGGAGCTTTACCACATGCAGATGTACCAGGAGTCCGATGTCGATGTGACCGTCCTGAGCGGCAAGCGCATCGCCATCCTCGGTTACGGCAGCCAGGGCCGTGCCCATGCGCTCAACCTGAAGGACAGCGGACACGACGTGGTGGTTGGCCTGCGGCCCGGCGGCCCGAGCTGGAAGAAGGCCGCGGCGGACGGGCTCGAGGTGCGGGAGCCGCAGGAAGCGGTGGCCGGCGCCGCGATCGTCGCGTTCCTCACCCCGGACATGGCACAGGCGGGGCTGTACGAAAGCGTGGCACCGGCCCTGGCCGAAGGCGCCGCCATCCTGTTCGCCCACGGCTTCAACATCCATTTCGGCCGCATCAAGCCGCGCGCCGATCTCGATGTCGTCCTCATCGCGCCCAAGGGGCCGGGCGATCTCGTGCGGCGCCAGTACGTCGAGGGTCACGGCGTGCCGTGCCTCGTTGCGGTCGAGGCGGACCGCAGCGGCAAGGCGCTCGCGCTCGCCCTCGCCTACGCGCACGGCATCGGCGGCGCACGCGCCGGCGTGATCGAGACCACGTTCGCGGAGGAGACCGAAACGGATCTCTTCGGCGAGCAGGCGGTGCTCTGCGGCGGCGCCACGGAGCTCGTCGTCGCCGGTTTCGAGACGCTGGTGGAAGCCGGTTACCAGCCCGAGGTCGCGTACTACGAGTGCATGCACGAGCTCAAGCTGATCGTGGACCTGCTCCACGAAGGCGGGCTGCGCAAGATGTACCAGTTCATCAGCGAGACCGCCGCCTACGGCGACATGACCCGCGGCCCGCGCGTCGTGGACGACCACGTCCGCGCGCGCATGAAGGAGATCCTCAAGGAGATCCAGGACGGCACGTTCGCGCGCCAGTGGATCGCGGAGAACGACTCCGGGCGCAAGGAATACGAAAGGATGATGCGCGCGGATCTCGAGCATCCGATCGAGAAGGTCGGGGCCGAGCTGCGCAGTCACATGGACTGGCTCGAGAACTGAGGCCGGCCGCACGAGAGGTGAACCCGCCATGACCCCCGCAATGCCCGACTTCCTGCTGGATACCGACTGGGGCTCCGACGTCGGCACGCCGCCCTCCCCCGTCACTTTCGACGACGTCCTCCGCGCACGCGAGGTGATCGCGCCGCACCTCGCGCCGACGCCGCTCCTCAATCACGCGCTCCTCGACGCGCGCACCGGGACGCGCACGTGGGTCAAGCTCGAGAACGTGCAGGACATCGGCGTGTTCAAGATCCGGGGGGCGATCAACCTGCTCGCGAGCCTCGACGAGGCCGAGCGCGCGCGCGGCATCGTGACGGCGACGCGCGGCAACTACGGCGCCGCGCTCGCGCGGGCGTGCGCCATGTACGGCGCCCGGTGCACCGTGTTCGTCCCGGAAGGCAACAGTCCCGACAAGAATGCCGCGATCAAGGCGCTCGGCGCCGATCTCGTGATCCAGGGTCACGACTTCGACGCCGCGTGGGATGCGTCCGTGCGCTACGCGCGCAAGATCGGGGCGCTCTCCGTGCACCCCGCGAAGCGCGCCGAGCTGGTGGCCGGACAGGGAACGGTGGTGCTCGAGATGCTCGAGCAATGCGACCGCCCGCTCGACGTGTTGTTCGTGCCGGTCGGCGGCGGCAGCCTCGCGGCGGGCACCATGGCGGTGATCCAGGCGAAATCGCCGCGCACCCGCGTGATCGCCGTGCAGGCGGAGAACGCGCCGGCGTTCCACAACGCCTGGCACACCGGCCACTACTCCCCGACGGTGGCGGCGCGCACGATCGCGGACGGCCTCGCCACGCGCATTCCCGTGCGTTACACACTGGAGATGATGCGCGGGCTCGCCGACTTCGTGCTCGTGAGCGAGGAAGAGATCTGTGCCGCGATCCGCTGCTACGCGGAGACCATCCATCACCTGGCCGAGGGCGGCGGTGCCGCTCCGCTCGCGGCCGCGCTCCGGATGCGCGACGAGCTGGCCGGCGCGAACGTCGGCCTCGTCCTCACCGGCAGCAACATCGACCAGCGCACGCTGAGCAAGGCACTGAGCGCCGATGCCGTGCTCGCCCCGCCACCGGCGGTAGCGACGTTTCCGCTGGCCAGCCTCGACTACGGCGACCGTTAGGAGAACGACATGACGGACCGCATTCGCATTTTCGACACGACACTGCGCGACGGCGAGCAGGCACCGGGTTGCAGCATGACGCTGCGCGAGAAGCTTCGCGTGGCGAAAGCGCTCGCCGAGCTCAAGGTCGACGTCATCGAGGCCGGGTTCCCTGCGGCCTCGCCCGGCGACTTCGAGGCCGTGCAGGCGGTCGCGGAAGAGATCGAGGGACCGATAGTGTGCGGGCTCGCGCGCTGCCACCCCGAGGACATCGAGCGCGCCCATGCCGCGCTGAAAGGCGCCCCGCGCCGCCGGCTGCACCTGTTCCTCGCCACCAGCGCCATCCACCGCGAGCACAAGCTCAAGATGGCCAAGGAGGAAGTCGTGCGTCGTGCGGTGGAGTCCGTACGCTTCGCGCGCGGGCTGTGCGACGACGTCGAGTTCTCGCCGGAGGACGCGTCCCGGACCGAGCCTGCGTACCTCGCCGAGGTCGTCACGGCGGCCATCGAAGCGGGCGCCTCGACGATCAACATTCCGGATACCGTCGGCTACACCGTGCCGGCGGAGTTCGATCGCGTGTTCCGGTACCTGAAGGAGAACGTGCCCGGCATCGACACCGTGACGCTGAGCGTGCACTGCCACAACGACCTCGGCATGGCGGTGGCCAACAGCCTCGCCGCCGTCGCGGCGGGTGCCCGCCAGGTCGAATGCACGATCAACGGCATCGGGGAGCGCGCCGGCAACTGCTCGCTGGAGGAGGTGGTCATGGCGCTGCGAACGCGCGCCGACTTCTTCGGGGTCGAGACCGGCATCGACACGACGCGCCTGTATCCCACGTCGCGGCTGGTTGCCGGGATCACCGGCATGCCGGTGCCGCGCAACAAGGCGATCGTGGGCGAGAACGCGTTCGCGCACGAGGCCGGCATTCACCAGCACGGAATGCTGGCCAACCGCGCCACCTACGAGATCATGCGCCCCGAGGACGTCGGCTTCGCGCGCTCGAGCCTGGTCCTTGGCAAGCACAGCGGCCGCCACGCGTTCCGCCAGCGCGTTCGCGAGCTCGGCTTCGATCTCGACGAGTTCGAGACGAACCGGGCTTTCCAGGAGTTCAAGAAGCTCGCCGACCGCAAGAAGGACGTCTACGACGGCGACATCGAAGCGATCGTCATGAACGTCGACAGCGCATCGGGCGGGCCGTGGGTGCTCAAGTCGCTGGCCGTCCGCTCGGGCACCGAGGAGCCCGCGGAAGCCCGGCTGCGGATGCTCGACGAGCAGGGCCGCGAAGTCGAGGCCGAGGCCTCGGCCGACGGGCCCGCGGAGGCCGTGTTCCAGGCCATCGAGCGGATGACCGGGATCACGCCGTCGCTCGAAAGCTTCGAGCTGCACAGCGCGACCGGCGGCGAGGACGCACAGGGCGAGGCGACCGTCACCGTCGAGTACGAGGGTGAGAGCTACCGCGGGCACGCGGCCAGCGTGGACATCGTCGAGGCGGCCGCACGCGCCTACCTGGAGGTCGTGAACCGCATTCTGAGGCGGCGCGACCTGGGCTTGGTCCGCGGCGGGCGGGGTGCCCAGCGTGCAAGGGTGTGAGAGCGCTCTCAGGGCCGCGGCCCGGCCGGCCGCGTGACATGGTGATGGCGAGGCCCTAATCTACGCGGTCCCGAGCACCCGAACACGGAGTACGACGATGAGCTTCGAAGGCGCCAAACGCATCTGGATGAACGGCCGCATGATCCCCTGGGAGAAGGCCACGGTGCACGTCATGGCGCACGCGCTCCACTACGGCTCGTCGGTCTTCGAGGGTATCCGGAGCTACGCGACGCCCGAGGGCCCGAAGGTCTTTCGCCTCACGGACCACATGCGCCGCTTCATGAACTCGGCCAAGATCTACCGCATGCCGCTCGCCTGGAGCCTCGACGAGCTCGTGGCAGTCTGCAAGGAAGTGGTGATCGCGAACAACCTGCGGGACGGCGCCTACATCCGGCCGATCGCGTTGCGCGGGCTCGGCGAGGTCGGGCTCGCGCCGAAACCGGATCACCCGGTGGACGTGGCCGTGGCCGCGTGGGTGTGGCCTGCCTATCTCGGCGCCGGCGCGCTCGAGCAGGGCGTGGACGTGTGCGTGTCGAGCTGGCAGCGGGTCGCACCGAACACCGTGCCCGCGCTGGCGAAGGCCGGCGGCAACTACCTGTCGAGCCAGCTCATCAGCACCGAGGCGAAGCGCCTCGGCTTCGCGGAAGGCATCGCGCTCTCGACCGACGGCACCGTCAGCGAAGGCGCGGGCGAGAACCTGTTCCTGGTGCGCGACGGCGAGCTCATCACCCCTCCCCTGACCGCGTCCATCCTCACCGGCATCACCCGCGACACCGTGATCCGGCTCGCCCGCCGGCTCGGCCTCGAGGTCACCGAGCAGGCGATCCCGCGCGAGATGCTGTATCTCGCCGACGAGCTGTTCTTCTGCGGCACGGCGGTCGAGATCACGCCGATCCGCTCCGTCGACCGGATCCAGATCGGCGAAGGACGCCGCGGCCCGATCACGACGCAGCTCCAGGAGGCGTTCTTCGGCCTGTTCTCCGGCACGACCGAGGACGTCGACGGCTGGCTGGAGCCGGTGGATTCGCCGACGGTCGCGGCCGCCGGCGGCTCGTGAGCACGACGGAGGGGAACGGGAGCGCGCCTGGCGCGCGCCCCGGCACAGGGACGACTGCACGATGAGGCGGCCACGGACGCTGTTCGAGAAAGTGTGGGACGACCACGTGGTCGTCCCCGAGACGCCGGACACGCCGGCAATCCTGTACATCGACCTGCATCTCGTGCACGAGGTCACCACGCCGCAGGCCTTCGACGTCCTGCGCCGCGAGGGCCTGGCGGTGCGCCGCCCCGATCTCACGCTCGGCACGCTGGATCATTCGACCCCGACCACGCCCGTGCGCACCCTGCGCGATCTCGAGGCGGCCGGTGCGAGTGCTGCCGCGCAGGTGCGCCGCATGCAGGAGAACTGCGCGGAGTTCGGCATCGAGCTGTTCGCGTTCGACAGCCCGCACCGCGGCATCGTGCACGTGATCGGCCCGGAGCTCGGCGTGACGCAGCCGGGCAAGACCATCGTGTGCGGCGACAGCCACACGAGCACCCACGGCGCGTTCGGCGCGCTGGCTTTCGGCATCGGCACCACCGAGGTCGGGCACGTGCTCGCCACGCAATGCCTGCTGCAGCGCAAGCCGAAGACGCTCGCGGTCGAGGTCGAAGGCCGGCTCGCACCCGGCGTCACCGCGAAGGACCTGGTCCTCGCCATCATCCGCGAGATCGGCGTCGCGGGCGGTACGGGGCACGTGATCGAATACCGCGGCAGCGCCATTCGCGCGCTCGGCATGGACGCGCGCATGACGATCTGCAACATGTCGATCGAGGCCGGCGCACGCGCCGGCATGATCGCGCCGGACGACACGACGTTCGAGTACCTCGCCGGCAGGCCGCGCGCGCCGCAGGGCGCCGCGTGGGATGCCGCCCTCGCCCGCTGGCGCACCTTGCCGAGCGATCCCGACGCCACGTTCGATCGCACCGTGTCGCTCGCCGGCGACCGGCTCAAGCCGATGGTCACGTTCGGCACCAATCCCGGCATGGCAGTGGGCATCGACGAGCCGGTGCCGCAACATGACGACCCGCGCTTCAGGAAAGCGCTGGATTACATGCAGGTCGCCGCGGGCAAGCCGCTGACGGACACCGCCGTGGACGTGGTGTTCGTCGGCAGTTGCACCAACTCGCGCCTCTCGGACCTCGAGCAGGCCGCGTCCGTGCTGCGCGGGCGGCGCATCGCACCCGGCGTGCGCATGCTGGTCGTGCCGGGCTCGCAGCAGGTGAAGCGCGAAGCCGAGGCGCGCGGCCTCGACGAGGTGTTCCGCGCCGCCGGCGCCGAATGGCGGGAATCGGGCTGCTCGATGTGCCTCGGCATGAACGGCGACACGGTGCCGCGCGGCAAGCTGTGCGTGAGCACCAGCAATCGCAATTTCGAAGGCCGGCAGGGCGTCGGCGCCCGGACGGTGCTCGCGAGCCCGCTGACCGCCGCCGCCTCGGCCGTGCGCGGCCGCATCGCCGACCCGCGCGAGCTGCTCGGAGGCTGAACGCATGGAAGCGCTGCGCCATCTCGTGTCCCGCACGGTCGTGCTGCCGCAGACCGACATCGACACCGACCAGATCATTCCCGCGCGTTTCCTCACCACCACGACGCGCGAGGGGCTGGGCCGCCACCTGTTCCACGACTGGCGTTACCGCCCGGACGGCTCGCCGGCTCCCGATTTCGCGCTGAACCGGCCGGAAGCCGCGGACTGCCGCGTGCTGGTGGCCGGACACAACTTCGGTTGCGGCTCGTCGCGCGAGCACGCCCCGTGGGCGCTGCTCGACCACGGCTTCCGCGCGGTGATCAGCACGGAGATCGCCGACATCTTCCGCAGCAACGCGCTCAAGAACGGTCTGCTGCCGATCGTAATCGAAGAGCAGGCGCACCGCTGGCTGCTCGAGCATCCGGGGGCCGAAGTCGCGATCGACGTCGCCGCGTGCACGCTGACGCTGCCGACCGGGGCGCGGATCGAGTGGCCGCTCGACGCGTTCGGGCGCTATTGCCTGCTCGAAGGCATCGAGCCGCTGGGTTTCCTGCGCCAGCACGCGGACTCGATCGCCGCGTTCGAAAGGAGCCGGCCCTGGACGCCCTGATCGCCGCCCTGCCGGGCGACGGCATCGGCCCGGAAGTGACCGCGGCGGGCATCGCCGTGCTCGCCGCCGTGGGCCAGCGCTACGGGCATCGCTTCGAGGTGACGGAGCATCCCATCGGCGGCGCGGCCATCGACGCCTGCGGCGAGCCGCTGCCGGCCGGGACGATCGCCGCGTGCCGCGAGAGCGCCGCCGTGCTGCTCGGGGCCGTGGGCGGCCCGGCGTGGTCGGACCCGAACGCGCCGGTGCGGCCGGAGCAGGGACTGCTCGGCCTGCGGGCCGAGCTCGGCGTGTTCGCGAACCTCCGGCCGGTGAGCGTGCACCCCGCCCTCGTCGACGCGTCCCCGCTCCGTCCCGAGCGCCTCGCAGGCGTCGACCTGGTCGTGGTCCGCGAGCTGACGGGCGGCATCTATTTCGGCGCCAAGACCCGCGACGCGCAGTCCGCGAGCGATACCTGTCGCTACGAGGTGAGCGAGATCGAGCGCATCGTGCGGGCGGCCGCGCGCCTCGCGCGGGAGCGCCGCGGCCGGCTCTGCTCGGTCGACAAGGCGAACGTGCTCGAGACCTCGCGCCTGTGGCGCGACGTGACGACCCGCATCGTCGCCGCGGAGTTTCCGGACGTCACCCTCGAGCACATGCTCGTCGACGCGGCGGCCATGCACCTGATCCGGTGCCCCGCCGACTTCGACGTCGTCGTGACCGAGAACATGTTCGGCGACATCCTGACGGACGAGGCCTCGATGCTGGCCGGCTCGATGGGCATGCTGCCGTCGGCATCGCTGGGCGAGACGGGCCGCGGACTGTACGAGCCCATCCACGGCTCGGCACCGGACATCGCGGGCAAGGGCCTCGCCAATCCCTGCGGCATGATCGGCAGCGTCGCCCTGCTGCTGCGCCACAGCCTCGGGCTGGAGCGGGAAGCGGCGGCCGTCGAGGCGGCGATCGCCGCCGCGATCGCCGACGGCGTGCGCACGCCCGACATCGCCGCGCCGGGTCAGCCCGCCGTCGGGACCGACGAGATGACCGCCGCCGTCATTCAGCGGCTGCGCTGACCTTCGTCGCTGCCCGCGGTCGCTCGCCGGCCAGCTCGCGGCGGAACTCCGCGATCATCGTGGCGAGCGCCTCCGATTCGATGAGGAACCCGTCGTGCCCTTCGGGCGAATCCAGCACGGCGTAGCGCGCATTCGGCAGCCAACGGGCGAGCTCCTCCTGCTCGTGCGGCGGGTACAGGACGTCCGATGCGACGGAGACGACCAGCGCGGGCTGGCGGATCCGCGAGAGCACGTCCGGGTAGGCGCCGCGCCCCCGTGACACGTCGTGCGCGTTCATCGCCTGCGTGAGGCGCACGTAGGTGACGGCATCGAAGCGCCGGTTGATCTTCTCGCCCTGGTAACGCAGGTAGGACTGCACCTCGAAGTCGCCGTCCTCCCGCTGCGCGCGGGCGAAGCGGCGCTCGAAGCCGTGCCAGCTCCGGTAGCTCACGATCGCCATCATGCGCGCGGCCGCGAGCCCCTGCTCCGGCGGCGCGTCGTCGTCGTAGAAGCCGCCCTGCCAGCGCGGGTCCGCGTAGATCGCGGCCCGCTGCGCTTCGGTCATCGCGATGCACCACGCGGAGTGCCGCCCGCCGACTCCGATCGGCACGATGCTCGCCACGCGATCCGGGTACGCGAGCGCCCACTCGAGCGCCTGCATACCGCCGAGCGAAGGGCCGGTGACCAGCGCGAGCCGGTCGATGCCGAGATGATCGATGAGCAGCCGCTGCACGTTCACCATGTCGCGCACCGTGACGCGCGGGAACGCCCCGCGCCAGCGCGCGTGGCTCCCCGGCCGGCGCGAGGCCGGCCCGGTGGTGCCGTAGCAGCCGCCGAGAATGTTGCTGCACACGACGAAGTCGCGCGCGGGATCGAACGCGCCGCCGGCACCGATGATGCCGGGCCACCAGGCTTCGACGTCCGCGGAGCCGGTCAGGGCGTGGCACACGAGGATGGCGTTGTCGCGCGCGTTGCGCGGATCACCCCAGGTGCGGTAGGCGACGGTCACCTCGTCCAGCGTCTCGCCGGACTCCAGCGTCACGGAGCCCGGCACGCGAAACCAGCGCGTCTCCGGGGAGACGTGTCGCAGCAGGTGCGCCGGTGCCTGCGCGTCCACGATCGTCGAGCCTCCGTCCGCCATGGCCTGCTTCAACAGCCGGCGGCGGCCTGCCGGATGCTCGGCATCGGCGCCGCGGCTTCCAGCGCGGAGAGCACGTCGTCGAGCAGGTCGTCTCCCGCCTCCACGCCGACCGAAAGCCTGACGAGCGTGCGGCCGATGCCGGCCGCCTCCAGCGTCTCCGGATCGACGGCGGCGTGCGTCATCGAGTGCGGGTGGCACACGAGGCTCTCGACACCGCCCAGCGACTCGGCGAGCGAGAACAGGCGCAGGTTCTCCACGAAGGCCCGCACGGCGTCCAGGCCGCCGGCGATCTCGAAGCTGACCATGCCGCCGAAGCCCTGCTGCTGGCGGCACGCCAGCGCATGCCCCGGGTGGTTTTCGAGCCCGGGGTAATACACGCGCTGCACCGCCGGGTGCGCGGCGAGCGCGCGGGCGATCCGGTTGGCGTTCTCCTCGTGCTGGCGCATGCGCGCGTGCAGGGTGCGCACGCCGCGCAAGGTGAGGAAGCTGTCGAACGGCGCACCGGTGAGGCCGAGGCAGTTGGCCCACCAGCAGAGCGTCTCGGCGAGCTCCGCGTCCGCGGCGATCACCGCACCGCCGACCACGTCGCTGTGACCGTTCAGGTACTTCGTCGTGGAATGCACGACGAGATCGGCGCCGTGCGCGATCGGCTGCTGCAGCACCGGGGAGAGAAACGTGTTGTCGACGGCGAGCAGCGCGCCGCAGGCACGTGCCGCCGCGGCCACCGCCGCGATGTCCACGATGCGCAGCAGCGGGTTGGAAGGCGTCTCGACGAGGACGAGCTTCGGCCGGCGCGCACAGGCCGCGGCGAGCGCGGCCGGATCCGTCTGGTCGACGAACTCGACCTCGAAATGCCCCTTGGCGCCGAGATGCCGCAACAGCCGCGTCGTTCCGCCGTAACAGTCGTGGGGCGCAACCAGCAGGTCGCCCGGGTCGAGCAGGTGCACGAGCAGCGTCAGCGCCGCCATGCCGGAGGACGTGACGACGGTGCCCGCCCCTCCCTCGAGCTCCGTCAGTGCCGCGGCCAGGGCGTCCCGCGTCGGGTTGCCGCTGCGGCAGTAGTCGTACTCGCGCTTCTGCCCGAAGCCCGCGAACGTGTAATTGGTCGACAGGTGCAACGGCGGCACCACGGCGCCGTACTGCGCATCCGATTCCAGCGCCGCGCGCACGGCGCGGGTGGCGGGATGGCGGGCGTCGTCCGGGGTTCGGGTCATGCGCGTCTCCGTTCGTTCCGAGTGTCCATCGCTCATCGGAACCCGCGGAGACCGCAGGGAGGGTGTCGGGTCCTGCGCCTCGGCGCCCACGCGCTCCGGCGTTCCCACGACACTCATCTCTCGGTTGCGCCTCGGCGCACCGCAGGAGTTGGCACCGTTTCGGGGTGGTGAGCCCCGAAGGTTGCCCCGGCGTCGAAGGGCCTTTCCCTCAGCCGGTCTCGATGAGTCCGGGCAAGCATAGGGGCGGGCCGATCGCGGGTCAAGCGTGCGCCGGGGCTTGCGCCCGGTGAGCGCCTGTACTAACGTATTAGCACGTTAATACATTAATACGACCATGAAACCCAACCGCGACGCCTCCGAGAACCGCCGGCGCGAGGCCGAGGACGCCCTGTTCCGGGCGGTCGTCAGCCTGCGGGACCTCGACGAATGCCGCTCGTTCTTCCGGGACCTGTGCACGCCCGCGGAGCTCCAGGCGCTCGCCGACCGGTGGCGGGTGGTGGAGCTCCTGCAGGAGCGCCTGCCCTACCGCCGCATCCACGAGCTGACCGGCGTGAGCGTCACGACCATCGGCCGCGTCGCCCGCTACCTGGAGCAGGGCTTCGGCGGGTACCGGCTGGCCCTCGAACGGCTGGCGCGCGGGCAGCGCCGCGCGCGCACGCGCCTCTCCCACTGAGAACCCGCCCATGACCGCCAGCGAAGCACGGGTCAAGATCGCCGTGCAGAAGAACGGCCGCCTCACGGCGCGCTCGCTCGACCTGCTCAAGCTCTGCGGCCTCACGTTCACCCAGAGCAAGGACCAGCTTTTCTGTTACGGCGAGAACCTGCCGGTCGACCTGCTCCTGGTGCGGGACGACGACATCCCGGCACTCGTCAGCGAGAACGTCTGCGACCTCGGCATCGTCGGGCTGAACACCGTGCACGAGAAACGATTCGAGATGGCGCGCGAAGGTCGCGAAGCGCGTCTCGACACGCTCTCGCCCCTCGGGTTCGGCCACTGCCGGCTCTCGATCGCCGCGCCGGAGCAGGCAAGCTTCGAAGGGCCGGCGAGCCTCCAGGGCAGGCGCATCGCCACGAGCTACCCCGAAACCCTGCGGGAGTTCCTGGCCCGGGAAGGCATCGACGCGACCATCGTGCATTTCTCCGGCGCCGTGGAGATCGCGCCGAAGCTCGGGCGCGCCGACTTCGTGTGCGACCTCGTCTCGACCGGCGCGACGCTGGCCGCGAACCAGCTCCGCGAGGTGCTGACGGTGCTCGAGAGCGAGGCCGTGGTCGTGCGAACCGGCGCACCGCTCGAGCCGGCGAAGCAGCAGTGGGTAGATCGTATCCTGCAACGGCTCGACGGCGTGCTGCAGGTCCGCGAGAGCAAGTACATCATGCTGCACGCACCGCGCGCGCGCCTCGCCGAGATCACGCGCCTGCTGCCGGGATCGGAGGCGCCGACGATCATTCCGCTCGACGGCCGGCAGGACAAGGTCGCGGTGCACGCCGTGTGCCGCGAGAACGTGTTCTGGGAGACGCTCGAGAACCTCAAGGAAGCCGGTGCGAGCTCGCTGCTCGTCCTGCCGGTCGAGAAGATGCTGGCCTGAGGCGCGAAACCGTGGACCTTGCCATCCGCCGCTGGGAGTCGCTGGACACGCACGAGCAGGAAGCGCTGCTCGCGCGTCCGGTGCTGCGCGATGCCGAAGAGCGCCGCGCCGAGGTGCGGCGCATCATCGAGCAGGTCCGGCGTGACGGCGATGCGGCGCTCGTCGAGCTCACCGCGCGCTACGACGGGGTAGAGCTCGACAGCCTCCGGGTGAGCGAGGCGGAGCTGGCCGCGGCGGAGCAGGCACTCGCGCCTGCGGCGCTCGCCGCCATCGACGTCGCGATCGCCAATGTGCGGCGCTTCCACGCCGCGCAGGCGGCGGGCGATTACGCCACCGTGACCTTCCCCGGCATCCGCTGCGAACGCGTCTCGCATCCCATCGACGCGGTCGGCCTCTACGTGCCGGCAGGCAGCGCGCCGCTGCCCTCGACCGCGATCATGCTCGCCGTCCCCGCGGCGCTCGCCGGGTGCCCGCGCCGCATCATGTGCACGCCGCCGCGACGTGACGGCCGCGCCGATCCCGCGGTGCTCGTGGCGGCGGTGCGCGCCGGTGTCAGCGAGATCTACAAGGCGGGCGGCGCGCACGCGATCGCCGCCATGGCCTACGGCACCGAAACGTTGCCGAAGGTGGATCGCATCTTCGGCCCGGGCAGCGCCTGGGTCACCGCGGCGAAGACCGAGGTCGCCGCGGACCCGGCCGCGGCGACGATCGACATGGCCGCCGGACCCTCCGAGCTGCTCGTCATCGCGGACGCGAACGCGAATCCTGCGTTCGTGGCCGCCGACCTCCTGTCGCAGGCGGAGCACGGGGCGGACTCCCAGGTGCTCCTCGTCACGCCGGACGAGACGCTCGCGCTCGCGGTGCTCTCGGAGCTCAAGCGGCAACTGCCCGGGCTCGAGCGCCGCGAGACGGCGGCCGCCGCGCTCGAGCACGCGCGCGTGCTCGTGGTGCGCGATCTCGAGACCGCTGCCGCGATCAGCAATCGCTACGCGCCGGAGCACCTGAGCGTGCAGACCGCCGATCCGCGCGCGCTCCTGCCGGCGCTGCGGAATGCCGGGTCGGTGTTCCTCGGGCCCTGGTCGCCGGAGACCGCCGGCGACTACGCGAGCGGCACGAACCACGTCCTGCCGACCTACGGCCAGGCACGCAGCGTCAGCGGGCTGGGGGTCGACCGGTTCCGGCGCCAGATGACGGTGCAGGAGCTGTCCGAGGACGGGCTGCGCGCGATCGCCGGCACGCTGCTCGAGCTCGCCGCGCTCGAAGGCCTCGACGCGCACGCGCAGGCGGTCCGGCGACGGCTCGCGCGGCCGCCGTGCGCGGAGGAGGCGCCGTGAGCGCGGCTGCCCTCGCCCGGCCCGAGGTGCTGGCGCTCGAGGCCTACCGCCCGGCACGCCAGCAGCCCGGCGCGTTGCGCCTCAACGCCAACGAGGCGCCTTGGGCGTTCGACGGCGCGCCGCACCTCAACCGCTATCCCCCGGTGCGCCCGCGCGGGCTGCACACGCGCCTCGCGGCGCTCTACGGCGTGGCGGAAAGCTCGGTGCTGGCCACACGCGGCACCAGCGAGGCCATCGACCTCCTCGTGCGCGCGTTCTGCCGCCCCGGCGTGGACAGCGTCCTCGTGACGCCGCCGACCTTCGGCATGTACCGCGTGTACGCCGGCATCCAGGGCGCGGCCGTCCTCGCCGCCCCGCTGCGGGGCGAGGACTTCGCGTTCGATGCCGATGCCGTCCTGGCGGCCTGCAACGCGGACACGAAGCTCGTGTTCGTCTGCTCGCCGAACAACCCGACCGGCGGGCTCGTCCCGCGCGACGACGTGCTGCGGCTCGCGGACGCGCGCCGCGGGCGCTCGCTGGTCGTGGTGGACGAGGCCTACGTGGAATTCAGCGGCACGGAATCGCTCGCCGCGGCGGCGGCGGAATCGTCGAACCTCGTCGTGCTGCGCACCCTGTCCAAGGCGCTGGCGCTCGCCGGTGCGCGCTGCGGTGCGCTGATCGGGCCCGCCGACGTCGTCGAGCTGCTCGACAAGCTGCTCGCACCCTATGCCTTCGCCTGCCCCGTGATCGACCAGGTCGAGGCGGCGCTCACGCGCTCCGGCCTGCAGCGCGCCGAGGCCGCGGCCCGCGCCCTCGTGGACGAGCGGGAACGCCTCGCGAGCGCGCTCGCGCGCTCTGCCCTCGTCGAGCGCGTCTGGCCGAGCCGCGCCAACTTCCTGCTCGTACGCTTCGCCGATCCGGCACGTGCCCGCGCCTGCATCGGCGAGCACGGCATCCTGGTGCGCGAGTTCGACGACGCGGCACTCGCGGGCTGCGCCCGCATCACGGTGGGGACGCGCGAGGAGAACGAACGCCTGCTCGCGGCGCTCGCCTCCGCGGAGGTGGCCGCATGAGACGGAAGGTTTTGTTCCTCGACCGCGACGGCACCCTCATCGAGGAGCCGCCCGATCACCAGGTCGATGCGCTCGCGAAAGTGCGCCTGGTGCCCGGGGTGATCCCCGCCCTCCTCCGCCTGCGTGACGCGGGCTTCCGCTTCGTCATGGTCACGAACCAGGACGGGCTCGGCACGGACTCGTTCCCGGCGGAACAGTTCGAGGAATGCCACGAGCACGTGCTCGCGCTGTTCCGCTCGCAGGGCATCGAGTTCGACGAGGTGTTCGTGTGCCCGCACCGCGAGGAGGACGGATGCGACTGCCGCAAGCCGCGCACCGGGCTGGTGACGCGCTGGCTCGCGGCGACGCCGCTGGATCTCGCGGCTTCCGCCGTGGTGGGCGATCGCGCCACCGACGTCGAGTTCGCGGAGCGCCTCGGCGTGCGCGGCGTGCGGCTCGGGGAAGCGCACGACGGCTCGTGGCCGGAGATCGCGACCCGGCTGCTCCCGAGCCGGCGCCGCGCGACGGTGGAGCGGCGCACGCGCGAAACCGATGTCCGCGTGGAGCTCGACCTCGACGCGGAAACGCCCGTCGAGATCGCCACCGGCATCGGGTTCTACGATCACATGCTGGAGCAGGTCGCGAAACACGGCGGCTTCGCGCTCTCCGTCCGCTGCCGGGGCGACCTGCACGTCGACGAGCACCACACGGTGGAGGACACGGCGCTCGCCCTCGGTGCCGCCCTCAGTCAAGCGCTCGGCGACCGACGCGGCATCGCCCGTTTCGGCTTCCTCCTGCCGATGGACGAGAGCCAGGCACGGGTCGCGCTCGACCTGTCCGGTCGCCCGTACGCGCGCTTCGACGGTCGCTTCCCGCGCGCGGAGGTGGGCGGGCTGCCCACGGAGCTCGTGCCGCACTTCTTCCGCTCGTTCTCGGAGGCACTCGGGGCGGCGCTGCACGTGCACGTCGACGGCGAGAACACGCATCACATGGTCGAGGCCTGCTTCAAGGCCGTCGGGCGGGCACTGCGCCAGGCCGTGCGGCACGAGGGGGGAGGCGTGCCGTCCACCAAGGGGGTGCTCGCATGACGCGCACGGTCGCGATCGTCGACACGGGCGGTGCGAACCTCACGTCGCTGTGCGTCGCCCTGGAACGTCTCGGCGTGCGCGGCGTGCCGACCCGCGATGCGGACACGATCCGCGGGGCGTCCCACGTCGTGCTGCCGGGCGTCGGCAGCGCAGCCGACGGCATGCGCCGGCTGCGCGCGCACGGCCTCGTCGACTGCCTGCGTTCGCTGGCGCAGCCGGTGCTCGGCATCTGCCTCGGCCTGCAGCTCCTCGCGCAGGCGTCGGAGGAAGAGGACGTCGAATGCCTGGGCGTGCTCCCCGGCACGGTCCGCCGCCTCTTGCCGGCACCCGGCCTGCCGGTGCCGAACATGGGCTGGTGCCGGGTACAGGCGGTTGCCGCCAATCCCCTGCTGCCCGGTGACACCGACGGCGACTGGTTCTATTTCGCGCACGGCTACGCGCTGCCGCCGGCCGGCGATACGGTCGCGCTCGCGCAGCATGCCGCGCCGTTCAGCGCCATCGTCGCGCACGGCAACTTCCTCGGCACGCAGTTCCACCCCGAGCGCTCGTCGGCGGCCGGGGCGCGCCTGCTCGCCCGGTTCCTCGCGCTGTGATCGTGATCCCCGCCATCGACCTGCGTGACGGCCGCTGCGTGCGCCTGCTGCAGGGCGACTTCGCGCGCGAAACGGTGTGGCACGACGATCCTGCCACGCTCGCGCGCGACTACCGGCAGGCCGGCTTCGACCACCTGCACGTCGTGGACCTCGACGGCGCGCGCGACGGGCGCCAGCGCCACGAGGCGCTCGTCCGCGCCATGGTCGACGAAGGCGGCGCCGTCGTGCAGCTCGGCGGCGGCCTGCGCAGCCAGGCAGCCGTCGAGCGCTGGCTCGCGGCGGGCGTCGCGCGTTGCGTCGTCGGCAGCATGGCGGTGGAGGACCCGGATGCCGTCGCAGGCTGGATCGAGGAGTTCGGCCCGGAGCGCATCGTGGTCGCGCTCGACGTGCGCTGCGCCGAAGGCCGCGACCCGGTGCCGGCGATTCGCGGCTGGCAGAGCGACGCCCCGGTTACGCTGTGGGAATGCATCGATCGCTATCTCGCGAGCGGCCTGTTGCACGTGCTCTGCACCGATGTCGGGCGCGACGGCACGCTCGCGGGCCCGAACCTGGACCTCTACCGCGAGCTCCGGCGCCGCTATCCGGCCCTCGCCCTGCAGGCCTCGGGCGGCGTGCGCGACGAGCGCGACCTCGCGGCGCTGGAGGCGCTCGGCTGCGCGGCCGCGATCACGGGGCGCGCGCTGCTCGAGGGCACCCTCGACGCCCGGGAGGCGGCATGCCGGCGCGGCGCATAATCCCCTGCCTCGACGTGCGCGACGGCCGCGTCGTCAAGGGCGTGCGCTTCCGCGGTCACCGCGTGGTCGGGGACATCGTCGAGCTCGCCGAGCGTTACTGCCGCGAGGGTGCCGACGAGCTGGTGTTCTACGACATCACCGCGAGCCCCGAGGGCCGCACGGTGGACCGGCAATGGGTCGACCGCGTGGCCGCGGTGCTCGACATCCCGTTCTGCGTCGCCGGCGGCATCCGCAGCGTGGCCGATGCCGAGGCAGTGCTGAACCGCGGCGCGGACAAGATCTCGATCAACTCCCCCGCGCTCGCCAATCCTGCGCTCGTCACGGAGCTCGCGAAGCGCTTCGGCTCGCAATGCGTGGTCGTGGGCGTCGACAGCATGGAACGCGACGGCCGCTACCACGTGTACCGGCTCACCGGCGACGAGGCCACCACCGCCGCGGCCGGGCGCGACACGTTCGAGTGGCTGCGCGAGGTGCAGGATCGTGGCGCCGGAGAGATCGTGCTCAACTGCATGGACCGCGACGGCGTGCGCGAAGGCTACGACTGCCGCCAGCTCGCGCTCGCCCGCGAAGTCGCCGCGGTCCCGCTGATCGCCTCGGGCGGCGCAGGCTGCGCGGCGCATTTCCTGGAGGTGTTCGAACTTGCCGGGGTGGACGGCGCGCTCGCGGCGGGCGTCTTCCACAGCGGGGAGCTCGCCGTGGGCGAGCTGAAAGCCTTCCTCGCCGACGCCGGTGTCGAGGTGCGCACGTGAGCGGCCCGCAGGACGCTTCCGGGCTCGCCTTCCTGGCGGCGCTCGAACGTGTGATCGACGAGCGCCTCGCCGCGCGCCGTGCGGACAGTTACGTGGCGAAGCTCGCCGCGGCAGGCACGCGCCGCATCGCGCAGAAGGTCGGCGAGGAAGCGGTCGAGCTCGCGCTGGCGGCTGCTGCCGGCGATCGCGCCGAGCAGCTCGAGGAGGCGGCCGACCTCCTGTTCCACCTGCTGGTGCTGCTGCGCACGGGTGAGCTCCGCCTGGCCGACGTGGCGCACGTCCTCGAGCAACGCCACCGGCCCCGGTAGCGGCGAGCACCGCTCGCGCGCTCCCTAGATGACGACTTCCGTCGCGATCTCGCGCAGGTTGTAGCGAGAGCCCATCACGTAGCCGTACGCACCCGCGTTGGCGATGAGCAGCACGTCGCCCTCGCGTGACGGCGGCAGGAGGCGGTCGCTGCCGAGCCGGTCGCCCGTCTCGCAGATCGGCCCGACCACGGACACCCGCTCCGTCGCGGGCTCGTCCAGCCGCGTCAGGTTGACGATCTCGTGGTACGCGCCGTAGAGCGCCGGCCGGATGAGCGAGTTCATGCCGGTGCTCACGCCGACGTAGCGCACGTCGCCCTTGCCCTTGAGCTGGGTGACCTGTGCCAGCAGCACGCCCGCGTGCGCGACGAGGTAGCGGCCCGGCTCCAGCCACAGGCGGAATCGCGGCCACGCGGCGCGCACGTCGGCGAGCAGCTCGTCGAGGCGCGAGACGTCGAAGCTGCCGTCGCCCCAGCGCTCCGGGACGCCGAGCCCGCCACCGAGATCGAGCACCTCGACGTCGCCGAAGCGCTCCGCGGCGCCGGCCAGCGCCTCGGCGACGTTGCGCCAGCTCTCCGGATCGAAGATGCCGCTCCCGGCATGGGCGTGCAGGCCGACGATGCGCGCGCCGGCGCGCTCCGCGAGCCGTGCCAGCTCGTCGAGCTCGAACAGCGGAACGCCGAACTTGGAATGCACCCCCGCCGTCTTCACGTGCTCGTGGTGCCCCCGCCCCTGCCCGGGATCAAGGCGCACGAACAGGTCACGGCCCTCGAAGATTCCCGGCCATTCCCGCAGCGGGTGCAGGTTGTCGAGGGTCACCTGCAGGCCCTCGCCCAGCGCCCATTCGTACTCCGCGCGCGGCGCGAAGTTGGGCGTGAACAGCACCCTCGCAGGGTCGAACGCCGGCAGCACCTCCCGCAGGTGCCGCACCTCGCCCGGCGACACGCAGTCGAAGTCGACCCCGAGCGCCGCAAGCTTGCGCAGGATCTCGGGATTGAAGTTTGCTTTCATCGCGTACAGCACGCGATCCACCGAGCGCATGTCGAGCAGCGCGCATGCGGCACGCTCGACACTCTCGAGGTCGTACACGTACGCCTGCCCTTCGCGGGCACCGATCTCGAGCAACCGGTCGCGCTTTCGCTGCCACCAGGTTTCCGGCCGCCGCTCGGGCGTCGCGGGCCTCGTGAACAGCTCCTCCCAGCTCGGGCCGAAAGTCGTGCTCCCGTCGGACGGCCGGATCATCGAGGCGTGCAGGCGCGACACGATGCGCGGCGCTTCGGCCTGGTCGATCACGAAGCTGAAATTGAGGTCGTTCGCCGCCTGCGACACGAGGTGGATCTTTTCCTCCTCGAACACCTCCAGGGCCGGCGCGAGCCGCGGGAGAATCGTGCGAATGCGGCGCCCGACGAGGCTGACGACCGCGCAGTCGGTGATCATGCGAACGCGACACAGCGCTTCGAGGTCGCGCAGCAGCGCGCGGCGCACGTCCTCGGAGAACATCTCGTCGACCGTGTCGACCGAGACGGTGACGTTGGTCTCGGACGTGGACACCAGGTCGATCGACACGCCGTGGTTGCGGAAGCAGGCGAACGCCTCGGCGAGGAAGCCGACCTCGTGCCACATCACGGCGCCGGACAGCGAGACGAGCACCGTGCCGGAGCGCGTCGAGATGCCCTTGACCTGCGGCTCCGTTTCCTGCGTGACCGCGGACACCACCGTGCCGGCAACGTGCGGAGCGTGCGTGCAGCGCATGAACAGCGGTATGCCCTGCGCACGCAAGGGCGAGAGGCAGCGCGGATGCAGCGCCTTGCTGCCCATGGAGGCGAGCTCCTGCGCCTCGTCGTAGTGCAGCTCCTTCAGGAGGCGCGCCGATGGCACGAGCCGCGGGTCCGCCGTGTACATCCCCGGCACGTCGCTCCAGATTTCCAGGCGGCGGGCACCGAGGCGCGCGGCGAAGCACGCGGCCGAGGTATCGGACCCGCCGCGGCCCAGCAGCACCGTGTCCCCGCGCGCGTTACGCGCAATGAACCCCTGTGTGAGGACCACCTTGTCCCCGCCCCCGAGCCTCGCGCCGAGCTCGGGGTCGTGGGACGCGCCGCAGATCGCCGACAGGTAGTTCTGCGACTCGGAGCGGTTGGTGCGATCCTCGCTCACCAGGTGGTCGCGCGCATCGACCCATTGCGTGGCGATGCCGCAGGCGTTCAGCCAGGCGGCGCCGATGCGGGTGGCGAGCAGCTCTCCGAGCGCCATCACGCGAGCCCGCACGCGCGGCGTGACCTCGCGCACCAGCCGTATCCCCGCGACGACCTGCCCCAGCTCGTCGAGGTAATCGTCGAGCAATCCCGGCGCGTCGACGCCGAGCGCGGCCGCGAGCTCGCGATGCTGCGCGCGGATGGCGTCGAGGGCGGGTGCCGGATCCTGCTCCGCCGCGCTCTCGATCACCGCGTGCAGGGCGTTCGAGACGCCCTGCAGTGCCGAGTGCACGACGACCGGGCGCAGCCCGGCCTCCAGGCGGTTGCGCACGAGCCCGGCAATGGTCTCCCAGCTCTCCGGCGACGACACGCTGCTGCCGCCGAACTTGAGCACCACCCACGGCGACTCGGCGATCGCCGGCAGCGCTCCGAGGGCGGCGCCGTCCGCGAACGCCGCCTCGCGGATCAACCCTCCCACGGGGGTGCGATGGTGACGGCGCCTTCGGACGCGCTCGACACCTGCGCGCGGTACTTCGCGAGCACGCCGTCGGTGATGTCGGAGGCCGGGCGCGACCAGCGCTCCCGGCGGCGTGCGAGCTCGGCGTCCGTGAGGTCGACGTCGATGCGGCGGCGCTCCGCGTCGATGGTGATGCGGTCGCCGTCCTCGAGCAGCGCGATCGGGCCGCCGACGGCGGCCTCGGGCGACACGTGGCCGACCACGAACCCGTGGCTGCCGCCGGAGAAGCGCCCGTCCGTGATCAGCGCGACCTCGGCCCCGAGCCCCTTGCCCATGATCGCGCCCGTCGGGCTCAGCATCTCGCGCATCCCGGGACCGCCTTTCGGGCCTTCGTAGCGAATGACGACCACGTCGCCCGATTTGACGCCGCCGTCCAGGATCGCCCGCAGCGCGAGCTCCTCGGAGTGGTAGACGCGGGCCGTGCCCTCGAACCGCAGGCCTTCCTTGCCCGAGATCTTGGCCACCGCGCCCTCGGGCGCGAGATTGCCGTAGAGCACGACGAGGTGGCTGTCCGGCTTGATGGGATCGTCGAACGGCCGGACGATCTGCTGGTCTGCCGGATAGTCCTCGACGTCCGCGAGGTCCTCCGCGAGCGTGCGTCCCGTCACCGTGCGGCAGTCGCCGTGCAGCAGGCCGCGGTCGAGCAGCCGCTTCATCAGCGGCCGGATGCCGCCGATGGCGACCAGCTCGGACATGAGCCAGCGGCCGCTCGGCCGCAGGTCGGCGAGCACGGGGACGCGGGCCCCGATGCGCGTGAAATCGTCGAGCTCCAGCGGCACGCGCGCTTCGCGGGCGATGGCGAGCAGGTGCAGCACCGCGTTGGTGGACCCACCGAGCGCGATGACCACGGTGATCGCGTTCTCGAACGCCTCGCGGGTCAGGATGTCGCGCGGCTTCAGGTCCATCTCGATGAGCCTGACGACGGCCTCGCCGGCGCGCCGGCAATCCTCCGCCTTGGTGGCCGACGCGGCCTCCTGCGCGGAGCTGTTCGGCAGGCTCAGGCCGAGGGCCTCGACCGCCGAGGCCATCGTGTTCGCGGTGTACATGCCGCCGCAGCTTCCCGGGCCGGGTATCGCCGTGCGCTCGACCTCGAGCACGTCGGCGTCGCCGATGCGGCCGGCCGCGCGCGCGCCTACCGCCTCGAACACCGTCACGATGTCGCGGCGGCCCGCACCCGGTCGGATCGTGCCGCCGTAGACGAACACGGACGGCCGGTTGAGCCGCGCCATCGCCATCACGCAGCCGGGAATGTTCTTGTCGCAGCCGCCGATCGCCACGAGGCCGTCGAAGCCCTGCGCGCCCACGACCGTCTCGATCGAGTCCGCGATGACCTCGCGTGAGACCAGCGAATAGCGCATGCCGGGCGTGCCCATCGATATGCCGTCCGAGACGGTGATCGTGCTGAACACGATCCCTTTTGCCCCGGCCGCGTCGGCACCCTCGCAGGCTTCACGCGCGAGGCCGTCGATGTGCATGTTGCAGGGCGTGAGCGTGCTCCCGGTGGAGGCAATGCCCACCTGCGGCCGGGCGAAATCCTCGTCCCGGAAACCCACGGCGCGCAGCATGGCGCGGCCCGGGGTTCGTTCCAGGCCCTCCACCACGACGCGCGAGAAACGGCGCTTCTGTTCTTCCTTCATTCCCTGTCTTTTCTTTCTTCAGAACGGCGAGTCGTCGTCGCCGATGATCACGGTGATCTGCCGGTTCACCTCGGCAGGCACGCCGGCGGCTTCCGTCACGAGCTCGAGCGTGAAGCTCTCGTCGCCTTCCATCTCCGAATCCTGCACGATCGGGATGAGGAGCCGTGCCACCCGCTGTCCCGGACCGAACACGAGAGCCGTCGCCCCGGGCAGGAAGTAGTCGACGCCTTCGGTCGCGGTGCCGCCGGCGATACGGTACCGCACCTCGAGCTCCGTGTCGCCCGGATTGAAGCGCAGCACGTCGATCTGCACCGCCGGGCTCTGCTCGTTCACGAACTGCCGGCTGCGGAGAAAGCCCACGGTGTCCGGCGGCAGGTTCGCTTCGAACGCGCGCTGGTCGTCGTCCTGCAGCGCGACGTTGATCACGGCGAAGCGCGAGCTCGAGTTCGCGGCATTGCGGACGAGGAGCGTCGCCTGCTGGTCAGGCTCGCGCTCGTCATTCGAGGACATCGAGATCGTGAGGCGCGCACGGGTCTGTCCGGGCTCGAAGCGCGTCACGTGATCCGACAGCCGGTAACGGCCGCTGGTCAGGGGCGACTGGCTGCCGCTGAACCCGATCTCCTCGACCAGCACCGCGAGCGGCTCGGGCACGTCCCGGGTCCTGACGAGCTCGATGACGGCGGGGTCCGCGTCCTCGCGCAGCACGAGATCGAACTCGCCCCGCGCCCCCGGCCCGTCGATCGGCACGGTAAGCGCGGCCGGCAGCGCCGCGGCTTCGGCCGTGCCGTCGCCCGGCGCATCCGGCTCCGGCGTGGCGGCGGGCGGCGCCGTGGCGCCGGCATCGCGCTCATCCGGCCCGGGTTCGCCGGAGGGGTACGGCCGGGTCACGTCGTTGCCGCCCGGCACCTCGCCGGTCGCTGCGCCTTCCACCGGCGCCGGCGTGATCGCCGGCGGTTGCGCGGTATCGGCCGGCTCCGATCCCGGTGGCGTTGCGTCCGGTTCCTCGCGCGCGGGCGCGGAGGCTTCGGTGTCGCGCGCCTCGCGGGTGCCCGCGTCGTCCGGCGCTTCGTTCGCCCGGGCGAACGGGTTGCCGGCCATGGGATCCTCCGGCTCCGCCACCGGCACGGTGTCCTGCACACGGTCCAGGGGGAGCGCGCTCGTGAGCGCGACGACCCGTGTGCGCACGGAGTCGACGAGATCGGGGCGAGTCACCACCAGGCCGCCGGCCGCCAGCACCAGGAGCAGCAGGAACGCGACGCTCCAGCGCCGCCGCCGCCGGCGCGGTGCGGGCTTGGGCTCGACCACGAACGGCTCGTGAGTGCGTACCGCGGTCGCGTAGAGCGACGGCGCGGGCGGCTGTTCCGGCTCGTCGGCATCCAGCGCCGCGAGGAAATCCGCGACCGAGGCGTAGCGTGCGACGCGCGAGAAAGCCAGCGACTTCTTCAGCGCGCGCCACTGCCCGTCGGAGAGGCCGTGCGGCCGCTGCGGCTCCATGCCCTGCTCCGCGGCTTCCGCGGCATTCCGCGGGCCGAACACCCGGTGGCCCGCGACCAGCCGGTACATCAGGCAGCCGAGCGAGAACACGTCGTCCGACGGCTGCGGGTCCTCGCCCGTCAGCACCTGCATGCTCGAATACGCCGGCGTGACGGCGCCGAGAACGCCGGGATCGAACTCGCGCCTCGTCGGCTGCTCCTTCTGGCGAATGCGCGCGATGCCGAAATCGAACAGCTTCACCTGTCCCGACGGCAGGATCATGATGTTCGCGGGCTTCACGTCCGCGTGCACGACGCCGCAGCGGTGCGCGTAGTCGAGCGCCTGCCCGACCTGACGCACGATGTCGAGCGCGGTCGCCGTGTCGACGCTCTGGTGCGGATTGTCGTCGAGGATGGCAGCCAGCGACCGGCCCTCGAGCCACTCCATGACGATGAAATACACGCCGTCGTCGCGGTCGAGGTCGATGAAGCGCACGATGTTCGGATGCGACAGGCAGCGGCCTTTCGCGGCCTCCTGCTGCAGCGCGCGCAGTGCGTGCGCGTTGCGCGACAGCTTCGGCGAGATCACCTTGATGGCGACCCAAGGATCGATGCCGTCGGCTTCCGCGATGCGCCGGTCCAGCGCCTTGTAGACGACGCCCATGCTGCCGCCGGCAACGCGCTCCTGGAGCAGGAAACGGTCGCGGAGCACCGAGCCGACCTGCAGCCTGTCGTACGGGCTTTCCTCGCCCGGCCGGGCGGTTTCGATGACGGTGGTCTGCGTGAACGGGTCGTCGCCCTCGTCGTCGTCGACGTCCGGCATCGTCGGCATGCTTTCGAGCACGACCCGGTCGATCACGTTGCGCACGAGCTGGTAGGTGGGGAGCCTGAGCTTGCCGCCGTTGTAGCGTTTCTGGAGGATCTCGCGGATTTCCTCGTCGCGGCCGCCGTTGTCCGCCATCAGCTCCGTGATGACGGCATGGATTTCCGTCAGCAGGGCGGCATTGTCGTCCTGCTCCTTGAGCTGCTCGTCGAAACGGGCGAGCTGCTCGATGAAGGTTCGTTCCAGGTTGTCGTCGAGGTTTACGCTCATATCCGCTGCCGGCCGGCCTCCGTGCCGTCCGGGATGCCGCCGATCGCTCCAAGTGTAACGTGATTCACCTGCTGCCATTGCCGCCGCACCGTTCGGCCTGCCTTCCGGCGGGCCGGCAGCGTGCTCCGGCGCTTCGCAGGCGAGCGCTCGATTTGCCCCACTACAGGACCTTCCCCGGGTTCATGATGTTGTCGGGGTCGATCGCCTGCTTGACGGTCCGCATCAGCGCGATCTCGGTCGCGCTCCGGTAACGCCTGAGGTCCTCGCGTTTCGCGAGGCCAATGCCGTGCTCCGCGCTGATGCTGCCGCCGAGGGAAACGGTCATATCGTAGACCAGGGTGGCGATTTCCGCCCGTTTCTCGAGGAAGCTCGCCGGTTCCCAGCCCTCCGGCTGGCTCACGTTGAAGTGCACGTTGCCGTCGCCGACGTGCCCGAAAGCGACGACACGTGCGCCCGGCAGGTGCCGGAGCACCGCCTGCTCCGCTCGCTCGATGAAATCGGCGATCCTGCCGATCGGGACCGAAACGTCGTGCTTCAGGCTCCCGCCCTCGTACTTCTGCGCTTCGGAAACCGAATGCCGCAGGCGCCACAGCGCCTCGGCCTCGGCACGATTCTTCGCCAGCACGGCGTCGCTCACGAGGGCATCTTCCGCGGCGGCTTCGAGCGTGGCGGCCAGCGCGCTGCCTTCCGGGTCGTGGGAGACTTCGAGCAGCGCGTACCACGGGTAGCGTTCGTCGAACGGGTCCCGCGTCGAGGGGATGTGTCGCAACACGAACTCGAGCGCCCGCGCCTGCATCAGCTCGAACGCCTGCAGGCGCTCGGCGGCGCTGTCGCGCAGTCTCGACAGCAGGGTAATCGCGGCGCGCGGCTCCGGGAGCGCGACGAACGCGGTGGCGACGTCGCGCACCGGCGGATAGAGCTTGAGGACCGCCGCGGTGATGATGCCCAGCGTGCCCTCGGCACCGATGAAGAGCTGCTTCACGTCGTAGCCCGCCGTGTCCTTGCGCAGGCTCCGCAATCCGTCCCACACGCTGCCGTCGGGCAGCACGACCTCGAGGCCCAGCACCTGGTCGCGCGCGGTGCCGTACCGCTGCACGCTGATCCCGCCGGCGTTGGTGGAGAGGTTGCCGCCGATGTGGCAGCTCCCCTCGGCAGAGAGGCTCAGCGGGAACAGGCGATCGACGCGCGCCGCCGCCGCCTGCAGGTCCGCGAGGATGCAGCCCGCTTCCGCGACCATCGAGTAGTCCTCGGGCGAGATCGAGCGGATCGCGTTCATGCGCGCCAGCGACAGCAGGATCTCGCCCCGGGGGATGGCGCCGCCGCACAGCCCCGTGTTGCCGCCCTGGGGCACGATCGGGACCTTCGCCTGCGCGCAGGCGCGGACCACGGCGCTCACTTCCTCGGTGCTCGCGGGCGCCACCATGAGCGGCGTGCTGCCCCGGTAGCGGTCGCGCCATTCCGTGAGGTGCGGGCGCAGCCGCTGCGGATCGCGGGTGCAGCCGGCGGGTCCCACGATTGCCTCCAGGCGCTCGAGCAGGGCCGGGTCAATCCGCACTCGCGATCTCCGGCCACGCCTGGTGCTCCCACGTGGCCCAGTCGCTGTTGCTGCCGCAAAAGACGAGCACGACGCGCTTGCCATCGAGAGCCTCCGCGAGCGGGCCCGCGAGCGCCGCCGTGGTGGCCGCGCAGGCCGGCTCGACGGCCATCTTCATGTCGAGGAACAGCATGCGCATGGCGGCGCGCAGCTCGTCGTCGGATACCCGCACGAGCCGGTCCAGGTTCGCCCGGCAGAGCTCGAACGACAGCGGCAGCGCAAACGGCGCACCGAGGCTGTCGGCGATCGTCCGGACCTCGTCGATGGCCTCCGGCCGGCCGCTCGCGAAGCTGCGGTGCATCGTGTCGGCACCCTCGGGTTCCACGCCGTAGATCTCGCAATCGGGCCGGAGCTGCCGGACGACCGACGCGATCCCGGCGCACAGCCCGCCGCCCCCGATCGGGATCACGATGGCGTCGAAGCCGTCGACCTGCTCGCAGATCTCGAGCCCGACCGTCGCGGTGCCCCGGATCACGGCCTCCCCTTCGAAGGGATGCACGAAATGACGCCCCTCGGTGCGCACCAGCGCGTCGACCGTCGCGAACGCCTCCCGGATGTCGTCGGCGAGCACGACCTCGGCGCCGTAGTGCCGGCAGGCCGCGATGCGGGCGGGATTGGCGCTGCGGGTCATCACGACCTTGGCGCTGGTGCCGAGCGCGCGGGCCGCGAATGCGGTGGCGACCGCGTGATTGCCCGCGCTCACCGCCGTGACGCCGGCCGCCCGCGCCTGCTCGTCCAGGTCGAGCATCGTGGACAGGGCGCCGCGCGGCTTGAAGGTGCCGGTCCGCTGCAGGAACTCCAGCTTGCCGGTGATCGAGAGCCCACGGCCGAGCCGTGCCTCCAGGTTGCGGCAGCGGAGCACCGGGGTGCGCAGGAGCCACGGCGCGAGGCGCCCGGCAAGGCGCCGCACCTCGGCGATATCGGGTGTCGCAGGCGGCATGAAGCGATCCGGCAAGGAACGACGCCGGCGTATTATCCGGCACGGCCGCCCTGCCGTCCACGGGGCCAAAACGCGCAGCGATAGGCACCTGCGGGCTTTATCTGAGAAAGAACTTGCAGGAACGCCCGGAGTTCATTACTTTGACGAGGCGGCCGGGCTATACGGATCAGAGAAACGGCGGCCGCAGGGGACACAGGCCAAAGGCCGCCGGGCCGGCCGGCGCGCGCAGGCCGAACGAGCACAGCATGGGTTACGACGATCTTTCGCCTTCCGGGATCCACCGGGTCGCGAGCTATTCCCCCTACCTCGACCAGCTCGCGGGTTTCGCGAGCGAGATGGGCCTGCGCCAGCGCAGCAATCTCGTGCATCTCGAGCGCAGCCTGAACGCCGCTTGGGCGCTCGGCCAGAACACCATCCTGAGCTGGTCACCGCTCGACGACGGGCTCCTGGTGCTGGTCGTGCCGCATTACTCCATCGCGGAGTACACGGCCGAAGCGTCGCGGGACCCGGCACGGGGCGCGCGCCTGTCGGCCGGGTTCATCACCGAGCTCATCTCCGGGAACCGCCAGCTCACGCTCACGCAGATGCAGAAGGTCGCACGACTCATGAACGTCGAGCCGCGTTTCATTCCGCTGCGCCAGCCGCTCACCGGGCACCCGGTCGAGACGCAGATCATCGAGAAGATGATCCGCCGCTACGGCATCAACTACGTCGCGAGCCGTGCGGTCACCCTGTTCGACATCGTGGGTTTCAGCCTGCTGACGCCGTTCGAGCAGATGACGCAGCTCAACAGCCTTTCCTACTCGCTCAACTCCGCGCACGCGAAGATGCTCGAACGGGACGTCGGCATCAACTTCGCGCGCTCGTCGAGCGGTGACGGATTCTATGTCTGGAACCGGGACCACGGCCTCGAGGCGAACGTCAACCTCTACCATTTCATGCACATCGTGCTCGCCGACAACGCGATCGCGCGCAGCAAGGCGACCTCGAATGCCGTGCCGCTCCTGCGCGCCTGCTTCCACGTGGGGAGCTGCTACGAGTTCCACCAGGCGGAGGGGCTCAACCCGACCATCCACGACTACATCGTGGGTGACGTCACGATCGAGCTCGAGCGCATGATCGAGGCGGCGCAGCCGGGGCAGATCCTCGTCGGGGACTTTCTCGCGAAGCTGTCCACCGGCACCGGGGAGCAGGACGCCGAACAGGTGAACCTCGACGCCATCGCGTTCCTGGAACGCGCCCAGGGCAATCTCGCCAAGCTCGCCGGGCTGGAGCTCTCCGGCGAGAAGATCACGGCGATCCGCTGCTACCTGACCGGCGAGCGCCTCGAAAGCGGGGAGTTCACCATCCGCAAGCTCCGCATCCGCGACAAGCACGGCCTCACGCGCACGGCGTACAACGCCAAGGTGAACATCTACCGGCAATCCGCCGAGCCGATCCTGCTCGGCATCGAGGACCGCAAGCTGACCGAGTCGCGCTCCGCCTGAAAGAGCGCGCGGCGAAAAAAGAAAATGGTCGGGGCGGGGAGATTCGAACTCCCGACCCCCACAACCCCATTGTGGTGCGCTACCAGGCTGCGCTACGCCCCGACCGAGATGTGCATGCCGCGCGGGCGGCAGGGAGCCCGCAGTATAGACCAGTCGCCGCCCTCCGCGGGCCCGGGACGGCCGTCGCCGCGCGCTTTAAGGCCTCACCGGCGCAGGATCTTGAGTATTTGCTCAAGTTCCAAGCGTAATTGCTTGATAATCTGCTGACTTTGACTGACGTCCGTCTTGGCCTGGTCGCCCATCAGGCGCTGCCGCGCACCGCCGATGGTAAACCCGTCGTCGTACAGCAGGCTCCGGATCTGGCGGATGATCAGCACGTCCTGGCGCTGGTAATAGCGCCGGTTGCCCCGCCGCTTGACCGGCTTGAGTTGCGGAAATTCCTGCTCCCAGTACCGCAGTACGTGGGGCTTCACCGCACACAGTTCGCTGACTTCACCTATCGTGAAATATCGCTTACCAGGTATTGGAGGAAGTTCGTCGTTATTCCCCGGTTCCAGCATAGGCCTCTACTCGGGCTTTTAGTTTTTGGCCGGGCCGGAAGGTCACCACGCGGCGCGCAGTGATGGGGATCTCCTCTCCCGTTTTCGGGTTCCTGCCCGGGCGTTCGTTCTTGTCCCGAAGATCGAAATTCCCAAAGCCGGAGAGCTTCACCTGCTCCCCGACGGCCAGCGATGCCCTGAGCTCCTCGAAGTAGAGGTCCACCAACTCGCGGGCTTCGCGCTTGTTGAGCCCCAGTTCGTTGAACAGCGATTCCGCCATGTCTGCTTTCGTCAGTGCCATCGCTTCCTATTCTCTCACTGTCGCAGCGAGCTGCTGCTCTAATCTCTCGACCGCGGCGGCTCTTGCCGAGTCCGCTTCCGCGTCAGTAAGCGTGCGCGAAGTTTCCTGTAAAATCAAGCCTAAAGCTACGCTTTTTCGCCCAGCTTCTATGCCCGGACCGCGGTAGACGTCGAAAATGAATGCCCGCCGGATTATATCCGGCGCCGCGGCGGAAGCCACTTCGACGACCTGCGCGGCCGGCACCTCCTCGGGCACGACCACCGCGATGTCGCGCCGGATGGCCGGGAAGCGGGACACCGGGCGGGCCCGCGGGACCTCCGCGGAGAACGCGGCCTCGAGGTCCACCTCGAACAGCAGCACGTCCCCGGCAATGTCCAGCTCGCGGGCCACCGCCGGGTGCAGCTTGCCGATGGTCCCGACCCGCTCGCCGCCGCGCCGCACCTCGGCGGCCTGGCCGGGCTGGAGCACCGGGTGCCCGGTGGCCTCGAAGGCGACGCCGGTGGCGCCCGCGAACGCGAACAGCGCCTCCAGGTCCGCCTTTATGTCAAAGAAGTCCGCGCTCCTCGTGTCCGCGCCCCACTGCTCCGGCCAGAGGGGCCCGACGGCCACGGCCGCGAGGCGCACGATCTCGATCGGGCCGGCCGCGTTGCCGTGATAGGACTTGCCGATCTCGAACAGCCGCACGCGCTCCTGCTGCCGGGCGAGGTTGGCCGCCGCGGCGCGCAGGAGCCCCGGCCAGAGGGAGCCGCGCATCACGGACATCTCCGCCGAGATCGGGTTCTCGAGCACGAGCTCGGGGTCGCGACCCGTGAACCGGCGGTCGGTGGCGGGATCGATGAAGCTCCACGTGACCACCTCCTGGTAGTCGCGCGCGATCAGCGCATCGGCGATGCGGCGCGGGTCGGGCCGTTGCTCGGACAGCGGCGGCACCGGGTAGCGGCCGGTCTCGGTGATCTCCGGCAGCCGGTCGTAGCCGTGCACGCGCGCGACCTCCTCGACCAGGTCGTCCTCGATCTCGAGATCGAAGCGATGGCTGGGAACCGTGACGCGCCAGCCGTCCCCGTCGCGCTCGACCCCGAGCCCCAGCCGCTCGAGGCAACCGCTCACCTCCCCGGGATCGAGATCGGTGCCGAGCACGCGGGCCAGCCGGCTGCGGCGCAGCCGGATGTCCGCGCGGCGCGGCAACGTGTCCTCGGCCACGAGATCCACCAGCGGTCCGGGACGGCCCCCGGCGATGGCGACGAGCAGGCCGGTCGCGCGCTCGATCGCCCGTGCCTGGCCCCCCGGATCGACGCCGCGCTCGAAACGCAGGGACGCGTCGGTGTGCAGGCCGAGGGCGCGGGCCCGGCCGGCCATCAGCGCGGGCGGCCAGAAAGCCGCTTCGAAGAACACGTTCCGGGTGCCGGGGGTGACCGCCGTGCTTTCCCCGCCCATGATGCCGGCGAGGCCGATGGGTCCGCTGTCGTCGCCGATCACGATGGTATCGGTCCCGGGCGCCGCTTCGCGTCCGTCGAGGAGCGTGAGTTTCTCGCCCGCGCTCGCGAAACGCGGGCGGATCGGCCCCGCCACGCGATCGAGGTCGTAGGCGTGCAGCGGCTGCCCGAGCTCGAGCATCACGTAGTTCGTGACGTCGACCACCGGGTGAATCGGCCGCAACCCGCTGCGCCGCAGCCGCTCGCTCATCCAGAGCGGCGTGACGGCGTTCGGGTCGATGTCCCGCACCACGCGCCCGGCGAACCGCGGGCACACATTCGGATCCGCGACAGTCACGGGGTGAACGTCGTCCGTCATCGGCGCGACAGGGGTCACCTCGACGCTTTTCAGCGCGGCACCGGTCAGCGCGGCGACGTCGCGGGCGATGCCCAGCACGCTGAAGCAATCGCCGCGATTCGGCGTGAGATCGATGTCGAGCACCGTGTCCGGCAGCCCGAGCCACCCGGCGAGATCGGCGCCCGTCGGCGCATCGTCCGGCAGGCGGACGATGCCGCCCGCGTCCTCGCCGAGCCCGAGCTCGCGTGCGGAGCACAGCATGCCGTTGGACTCCACGCCGCGGATGCGGCTGCGACGCAGCTTCACGCCGTTCGGCAGCCGGACGCCGGGCAGCGCGAGCGGGCTCTTCATGCCCACCGTGAGGTTGGGTGCGCCGCACACGACCTGGATCTCGTTCTCGCCGTCGCTGACGCGGCACAGGTGCAGGCGGTCCGCGTTCGGATGCCGCTCGACCGAGAGCACCTCGCCGACGACGACGCCGGACAGCGCCTCGCCCTCGACCTCGATCGCCTTGACCTCCAGCCCGGCCATCGTCAGGCGCTCGGCCAATGCCTCGGCCGGCAGGCCCGGGTCAACCCATTCGCGGAGCCAGCTCAGGGGGAATTTCATGGCGTCAACGGAACTGTTGCAGGAAGCGGAGATCGTTCTCGAAGAACGTGCGCAGGTCGCGCACGCCGTAGCGCAGCATGGCGAGCCGCTCGACGCCCATGCCGAACGCGTAGCCGGTGAATTCCTCCGGATCGACGCCAGCGTTGGCGAGCACGTTGGGGTGCACCATGCCGCAGCCCAGGATCTCGAGCCAGCGGCCGTCCTCCCACATCACGTCCACCTCCGCGGAAGGCTCGGTGAACGGGAAATACGAGGCGCGGAAGCGCAGCTTTGCGTCGCGCTCGAAGAAGCTTTCGACGAACTGGTGCAGCACTGCCTTGAGGTTCGCCATGCTGATGTCGCGGTCGACGACCAGCCCCTCCACCTGGTGGAACATGGGCGTGTGCGTCTGGTCCGAGTCGCAGCGATACACCCTGCCCGGCGCGATGATGCGGATGGGCACGCCTTCCTGCAGCATCGAGCGGATCTGCACCGGCGAGGTGTGCGTGCGCAGCAGCATGCCGCCCGGCAGGTAGAAGGTGTCGTGCAGGGCGCGCGCGGGATGGTTCTCCGGGATGTTGAGGGCGGTGAAGTTGTGGTAGTCGTCCTCGATGTCCGGCCCGGTGCGAACCCCGAAGCCCGCGTCCCGGAAGATGCGTTCGATGCGCGCCATGGCGCGCGTCACCGGGTGCCGCCCGCCGGCGCCGAGCCCCCGGCCCGGCAGCGTGACGTCGACGCTGTCCGCCGCCAGCTTCGCCTCGAGCTCCGCCTGCTCCAGCGCCCGCCGGCGCGCCTCCCAGCGCTCCTGGATGGTTCGCTTGGCGCCGTTGATCGCCTGGCCGGCCGCCGGGCGCTCGGCCGGCGGCAGGCTGCCCAGCGCCTTCAGGCGCTCCGTCAGCACTCCCTTCTTGCCGAGCCACGCGACCCGCACCGCGTCGAGCGCGGGCAGGTCGTCGGCGGATTCGATGTCGGAAGTCGCCTGCGCTACGAGCTCGTCCAGCCCCTGCATCGCGCGACGTTCAGGGCTGCTGCTCGAGGCCGGCCTTCGCCTGCGCCGCAATGGCGCCGAACGCCTCCGGGTCGTGCACGGCGATGTCCGCCAGCACCTTGCGGTCGATGTCGATCTGCGCCTTGTGCAGCCCGTTGATGAGGCGGCTGTAGGACAACCCGTGCAGGCGCGCCGCGGCGTTGATGCGCGTGATCCAGAGCGCGCGGAAATCGCGCTTGCGCTGGCGCCGGTCGCGGTAGGCGTATTGCCCCGCCTTGATGACGGCCTGCTTCGCGACCCGGAAGACCTTGCTGCGGGCGCCGTAGTAGCCCTTCGCCTTGTCGAGGACCTTCTTGTGGCGTGACCTGGCCGTCACGCCGCGCTTCACTCTCGCCATCGCTCGCCTCCTAAGCGTACGGGAGCATGCGGCGCACGCTCTTCAGGTCGCTCGGATCGACCTGCTCGGTGGAACCGAGCTGGCGCTTACGCTTCGAGCTCTTCTTGGTGAGAATGTGGTTGAGGTGGGACTGGGCCCGCTTGAAGCCGCCCTTGCCCGTGCGCCGGAAGCGCTTGGCCGCGCCCCGGTTCGTCTTCAGTTTTCCCATTGTCACTCCATCTGGCCTGTTCGCATGCACGCCCCGCCGGGGCGGCCGCTGCAGGCGGGTATTGGCGGCGGCCCGTTCCCGGGCTTCCCGCCGTTACTCACTTTTTCTTCGGCGCCATCACCATGACCATCTGCCGCCCTTCCATCTGCGGCATCTGCTCGACTACGCCGACTTCGTTCAGGTCTTCCCTGACCCGTGCCAGGAGCCTGGCGCCGATTTCCTGGTGCGCCATCTCCCGGCCCCTGAACCTGAGCGTGACCTTCGTCTTGTCGCCGCTCTCGAGGAATTCCATGAGCTTCCGCAGCTTGATCCGGTAATCGCCCTCGTCCGTGCCCGGGCGAAACTTGATTTCCTTGACGTGTACCTGCTTCTGCTTGCGGCGCGCCGACTGCGCCTTCTTGTTCAGCTCGAACAGGTACTTGCCGAAATCCATCACCCGGCAAACCGGAGGGTCGGCCGTGGGCGAGACCTCGACGAGGTCGAGATCCGCGTCCCTTGCGATCTCAAGCGCCTCTTCCCGGGACATGACTCCGAGCTGTTTCCCGTCGGAGCCGATCACACGCACCCGCGGTGCTTCAATCTCCTCGTTGCGCCTGATGCGCTTAGGGGCTGCGATACGAAAACCCTCCTTACCTGAAAAAACGAAAAGCGGTTCGGGACCGGCGCGCACTGCCGCTCGGGCGCGCCGCTCCCGGCCAACCAGAAAACCGCTGTCCCCGCCCGCCCGCGGCCGGCGGCACTCGCCGGACCGAGGCTCACAAGGACGCGGATTGTAAAACCGGCCCGCAGCCGACACAAGACCAGGGGGGCCGGAAATAGCTGATTCCAAAAAGAACTTGAGTGCTGCCCTGCGGCGGCGGCCGGCCGTGGTGGGCGATGGTGGCTTCGAACCACCGACCTCCACGATGTCAACGTGGCGCTCTACCCCTGAGCTAATCGCCCGGCCGGCCGTCCCGGACGCCGCCGGGACCGCGGAAGGGCGCAGAAGATACTGGAGCCTCCCACGCTCTGCAACTCGCGCGGTCAGCCGGGCAGCGCGGCGAGGAGCTCCTCGACCACGCCGAGGTCCACCGGCTTCACCAGGTGGTGGTCGAAACCCGCGGCGGCCGAGTCGCGGCGGTCGGTCTCCTGGCCCCACCCGGTCAGCGCCACCAGCAGCGGACGGGGCTCCGGGCGCCGCTCCCGGATCTGCCGCGCGACCTCGTGCCCGTCGAGGCCCGGCAGGCCGATGTCGAGCAGCACGGCGTCGGGTTCGAGCTCCGCTGCCGCGGCAATCGCCGCGTGGCCGTCGTACGCGGTGTGGACGTCGTGCCCGCGCAGGGAGAGGAGCTGCGCCAGGCTGTCGGCGGCATCCTGGTTGTCGTCCACGACGAGGATGCGCCGCGGCACGACGCCCGGCGCATGCCCCTCGGGCTTCGCGGAGGGGGCGGTGGCCGGCTCCGGGGCCAGCGGCAGGCGCACCGTGAACTCGCTGCCCCTTCCCGCTCCCTCGCTGTGCGCGCGCACCGTCCCGCCGTGCAGCGCGACGAGGTTCTTGACCAGCGTCAGCCCGATGCCCAGCCCCGCACCGGAGCGGGACCGGGTGTCGTCGGCCTGCACGAACATGTCGAATAGGTGCGGCAGGTGCTCGGGCTGGATTCCCGAGCCGTTGTCCCGCACGCTGAAGACGGCCTCCTCACCCTCGCAGCGGGCGCCGATCCAGATACAGCCCCCCGACGGCGTGAACTTGCAGGCATTGTGCAGCAGGTTCTGCAGCACCTGCGCCAGGCGTGTGCGGTCGCCGTGCACCCAGATCGGCCGGGAAGGCAACGACACCGTCAGGAGGTGTCCGCGCGCGTCGCAAACCGGCCGGACCGCCTCCACCGCGTCGTTCACGACGGATCCCACCTCCAGCGGCTCCTTGCGCAGCTCGACGATCCCGCGGCTCACCCGGCTGACGTCGAGGAGATCGTCGACCAGCCGGGTGATGTGCTCGACCTGGCGCTCCATCATCGCGAGGCATTCGGGCGCGGCTTCGCGGTTCGCGTTCTTGACCTTCATCAGCTCGAGGGCGTTGCGGAGCGGGGCGATGGGATTGCGCAACTCGTGCGCGAGCGTCGCCAGGAACTCGTCCTTCCGCCGGTTGGATTCCCGCAACGCCGCCTCCGCGGCCAGGCGCTCGATCAGGTCGGCCGCCTGGCGCGCGAGGACGTCGAACGCCCGGAACTCCCTTTCCGCGGGGGTGTGCGGCCTGCGCCAGTGCGTCGAGATCATGCCGATCATGGTTCCCGAGCGGGAGTACAGCGGCGTCGACTGCATCGCCCGCATGCCGGCCTCGCGGTGAACCTCGAGCTCGGTGCTGCCGGCGACGAAGTCGCATTCCTCGAGATCGGGCACGAGGCATCGCCGGCCGGTCTTCAGCGCCATGCCGCAGCTCGAATGCGAGCTCGGCCGCACCCGTTGCCAGAAGCGGACGGACTCCGGCGGGAACCCGCGTTGCGCCAAAAGCCGCAGCTCGCCGGTCTCGGGCTCCAGCATCTGCATGCTCGCGAAGTCCGATTGCATGATCGCCACGGCCGTGTCGAGAATCCGCTCCGGCAGCGAATCGGCATCGTCCGCCTGGATCAGCCAGGTGCTGAGCGCCTGCAGGTGACGGGCGAGCTCCAGCTCGGCGGCCAGCGCCAGCCGGCTCGATGCCAGCGCCTCGTCGGACTCCTCGCGCGCCAGGATGATCGCGCACACCGAGCTCGCCATGTCCGCGAGCATCCTGTCCCAGATCTCCGGCTTGCGCGAGGCCTCGAGGCACAGGAAGACGCCGCCCTGCGGCCGTGCACCGCGCTCCCGCACCGGCGCCACGTGCAGGGCGTTGATGGAATGCGCCCGGAACAGCGCCTTCCAGGGCCCGGGCCAGTGGGCATCAGCCGCGACGTCCCGGAAGGCCCGTGGCGTCGTGACCACGGCGGGGGCGCAGAGGCTCGCCGGGTCCCCGCTCTCGGGCAATGCCCGCAGGGCCTCGGCAAACCTGGTGAGGCGCGAGGCGACGATGCGGCTGAAATGCCGTCCGTCGCTGCCGACCAGGACGATGCAGACCCGCACCGAGGGATCGACACGCTCGATCGCCAGACACAGCTCCTCGAGGCAGCGCAGAGGCCGCTCCCCCCGGGCCACGAGCTCGAGCACGTGCCGGTGCTCCCGCAACAGCAGACTCTGTACCGTTTCCGCGGCCTCGCGCGGCGGCTCCGCGGCCCGCAATGTAGAGGAAACCTGCTCGTTCACACCGATCGGATTTACAGACACGGGATGTTTCCTGAAGCCGAAGGCTTCCAGCTCGCCGGGGTGAGCCCCCGGGGGGGACAAGGTGTAGGGGATCGCAGACGATCCGTTGCAGAGATTACCCGCGCCGATCGCGATCGGCAAACGTGATCGGAAGAAGCGGCGCCCCTGCGGGCGGTGACGGTTCCCCGGCGGGCAAAGCGTCCCGGCGGCCGCGTGCGGCGGCGGGCCTGTCGCCCGCCCGCATGCCGATCGTCGCCCGGCCGCCGGCGATCAGCCGGCCACGCGGCCTGGCACGCGCTCCGCGAGCCCGAAGATCGCCTTGCGGATCCGCTGGATCTCGTCGCGCAGCCGGGCCGCTTCCTCGAATTCGAGGTCGCGCGCGTGCCTCAGCATGCGCTTTTCGAGCTGCTCCGCTTTCTTGCGCAGCTGCTCGGGTGTCATCGAGTCGTAAGGCGAAGCTTCCTCCGCGACGCGCCGGCGACCGCGCCCCGGCACGGGGTACGCCCCTTCCATCACGTCGGTGACCTTCTTGACGATGCTGGCCGGCGTGATGCCGTGGCGCTTGTTGTGCTCGATCTGCCGCTCGCGGCGGCGATTGGTCTCCTCGATCGCGCGCTGCATCGAGCCCGTGATCGTGTCCGCGTACATGATCGCCTTGCCGCGCACGTTGCGTGCCGCGCGGCCGATCGTCTGGATGAGCGAACGGTCGGAACGCAGGAAGCCTTCCTTGTCCGCGTCCAGTATGGCGACCAGCGAGACCTCCGGCATGTCGAGGCCCTCGCGCAGCAGGTTGATGCCGACCAGCACGTCGAAGGTGCCGAGGCGAAGGTCGCGCACGATCTCCATGCGTTCCACCGTGCCGATGTCGGAGTGCAGGTAACGCACCTTGACGCCGTGCTCCTGGAGATAATCCGTGAGGTCCTCGGCCATGCGCTTGGTCAGGGTGGTGACGAGGACGCGCTCGTCCGCCTCGACCCGGGCACGAATCTCCGACAGGAGGTCGTCGACCTGCGTGCGCGCGGGCCGTACCTCGACCTCGGGATCGACGAGCCCGGTCGGCCGCACCAGTTGCTCGACGACCTTGTCCGAGTGCTCGGCCTCGTACGGGCCCGGTGTCGCCGACACGTAGATCGTCTGCGGCGACAAACGCTCGAACTCGTCGAAGCGCAGCGGGCGGTTGTCGAGCGCAGAAGGCAGGCGAAAGCCATACTCGACCAGCGTCTCCTTGCGCGAGCGGTCCCCGCGGTACATGCCGCCGAGTTGCGGGATCGTCATGTGGCTCTCGTCGATGAACAGCAGCGCATCCGGCGGCACGTAGTCGAACAGGCAGGGCGGCGGTTCCCCGGGCTGGCGCCCGGAGAGATAGCGCGAATAGTTCTCGATGCCCGAGCAGTAGCCGAGCTCGCGGATCATCTCCAGGTCGAACAGCGTGCGTTGCTCGAGCCGCTGCGCTTCGAGAAGCTTGTTCGCCTTGCGCAGCTCCTCGAGACGCTCGGCGAGCTCGACCTTGATCTGGTCGATGGCCTCGAGCAGGCGCTCGCGCGGTGTGACGTAGTGTGTCTTCGGGAAGATCGTGAGCCGCGGCACTCGGCGGAGAAGCTCACCCGTGAGCGGATCGAAGTACGACAGCGATTCGATCTCGTCGTCGAACAGCTCGATCCGCACGGCATCGCGCTCGGATTCCGCCGGGAACACGTCGATGACGTCGCCGTGCACGCGGTAAGTACCTTGCGACAGCTCGAGCGGATTGCGCTTGTACTGCATCTCGGCAAGTCGCCGCAGGATCGTGCGCTGGTCGATGCGCTCCCCGCGCGAGAGGTGCAGCACCATGCTGAAGTACGCTTCCGGGTCGCCGAGGCCGTAGATCGCCGACACCGTGGCGACGATGACGGTGTCCTTGCGCTCCATCAGCGCCTTGGTTGCCGAGAGGCGCATCTGCTCGATGTGCTCGTTGATGGAGGCGTCCTTCTCTATATAGGTGTCCGAGCTCGGGACGTAGGCCTCCGGCTGGTAGTAGTCGTAGTACGAGACGAAATACTCGACGGCGTTGCGCGGGAAGAACTCGCGGAATTCGCCGTAGAGCTGGGCCGCGAGCGTCTTGTTGTGGGCGAGCACGATCGCCGGCCGCTGCACGGCCTCGATCACGCTCGCCATGGTGAACGTCTTGCCGGAGCCGGTGACGCCGAGCAGGGTCTGCTTCGCGAGGCCGTCGTTCAGGCCTTCGACGAGGCCCGCGATGGCCTGCGCCTGGTCCCCCGCCGGAGCGAACTTCGCATCCAGCTTGAAGCGCGTGCGCTCGTCCGTGTCGCGCGTCTTGGGGAGTTTTGTCGCTTCACGTACCATGGACAGCGGTCTTTGGGAGAGAACCCGTGAGTCTATCAGTTTCGGAGCGCATGGCGCGGGTGCGGCCGTCGCCGACCAGCGCCGTCGTCACGCTCGCTGCCGAGCTCAAGGCACAGGGCCGTGACATCATCAGCCTCGGCGCGGGCGAGCCGGATTTCCCGACCCCGCCGCACGTCTGCGAGGCGGCGATCCAGGCGATCCGGGCCGGTGAGACCCGCTACACGCCGGTCGCGGGCACCCGCGCCCTCAAGGAGGCGATCTGCCGCAAGTTCGAGCGGGAGAACGGCCTCACCTACGGCCTGGACCAGGTGCTCGTCTCCGTGGGGGCGAAGCACACGTTGTTCAATGCCTGCCAGGCGCTGCTCGATCCCGGGGACGAGGCGGTCGTGCCCTCACCGTACTGGGTGTCCTACCCGGACATGGTGCGGGTCGCCGGTGCCGAGCCGGTCATTATCGACACGGGAATCGACACCGGGTTCAAGATTTCGCCCGCCGCGCTCGATGCCGCCCTCACCGACCGCACCCGCGTCCTGTTCCTGAACAGCCCTTCGAACCCCACCGGCGCGTGCTACACGCGCGCCGAGCTCGCGGCGCTCGGCGAGGTGCTGCTCGAGCACCCGGACGTGGTGGTCCTCGCCGACGACATCTACGAGCACATCTACTGGGGCAGTGAGCCGTTCACCACGCTGGCCCGGGCGGTGCCGGCCCTGTACGAGCGGACGCTGACGGTGAACGGGGTATCCAAGGCCTACGCCATGACGGGCTGGCGGATCGGCTACGCCGGCGGACCGAGGAAGCTGATCACGGCGATGACCACGATCCAGAGCCAGACGACCTCGAACCCCTGCAGCATCTCCCAGGCGGCCGCGATCGCGGCCCTGGACGGGGACCAGGCCTGCGTGCGCGAAATGGCCGCGGCGTACCGCGCCCGGCACGATTACGTGGTGGAGGCGCTGAACGCCCTCCCCGGGTTCGAGTGCCGGCAGAGCGCGGGCGCGTTCTACGCGTTCCCGCGGGTGGAAGGCGCGATCGAGGCGCTGGGACTCCCGGACGACACTGCGCTCGTGGCGCATTTCCTCAAGGAGGCCGATGTCGCGATGGTGCCGGGCAGCGCCTTCGGGGCCCCGGGCTACGTGCGCATCTCCTTCGCGTGCTCGATGGACGAATTGCGTGAAGCCGTTCGCCGCATCGGCAACGCTTTGATGTAGAATGGAAACCCGTGAGCGCCAGGCGAGGCGGGCTGCCTTGACTTGGGCGGGCCGCTGGCACAGAATCGCGCCCCTTGCTCGCGGCCGTCTTTCCGCACGGTTCCCCGGTAGCTCAGTTGGTAGAGCGACGGACTGTTAATCCGTTGGTCGCTGGTTCGAGTCCGGCCCGGGGAGCCAACTCTCACCGGTCCATTCCGTTCATCCGCACGCGTCGGGACACGAGTGCCGTGACGGCGCGCGCGTGAGCGGCCTCGCGGGCGTCGTCCCGCATCCGGGCGGCTTCACCCGATGCCCGGCTCGCCCGCGGCATGCGGCACGCCGACCACTCTCTGCACGGGCACGACGAACGCGAGCCCGTGACCCGGTTCGTTGAGCTTCGCCGCCTCGACGATCGCATCGAGTATCGCGTCGTTCTGGTCGGCGTAGGTGACCGTCAGCACGATCTCCTTCTCGGGCTCGATGGGAATCCCGAAGATCGTCTGCTGCTCGTTCACCCCGGTGCCACGGCCGGTCATCACGGTCCCGCCGTGCGCGCCGGCCCTCACCGACGCGTCCAGCACCGTGTTGCCCCAGCCTTTACGCACTATGCTCACGATGAGCGATGTACTCGGCATCCTCCTTACTCCTCTTGGTACGCGTCTTGCGCCGCACGAGCGAACCGAGTGCCACCAGGGACATTATCGGCGCCAGCGCGATCAATGCCACCAGCCCGAGACCGTACAGCAACGGGTCGCGGTCGCCGGTGGCAGCGGCCAGGCCCAGCGCAAGGGCCAGCAGAAACGTGTTCGCCATCGGTCCAGTCGTCACGCCGCCGGCGTCGATGGCGATAGACACGAAGTCCTTGTCGCACAGCCAGAACAGCACGATCACGATCGAGTAGCCGGGCACCAGCAGCCAGGTGAGCGGGATCTCGTAGGCGATGCGCAGCAGCCCGAGGCCGACCCAGACGGCGACGCCGATGCAGATCGTGTAGATCACGAGCCTCGGCGGGATCGCACCGTTGGACGCGGTGTCCACCTCGTCTGCCAGGATGCGCACGGCCGGCTCGCTGAAGGCCGTCACGAAACCCAGCACCGCCCCGAAAATGCCGAGCAGCCATTGCGCGGGCATCGTGGCCAGTGCCTCGCCGATCAGGCGGCCGAACGGCAGGAACCCGATGCCGACGCCGAGCAGGAACAGGAACAGGCCCGCCGCCGCCGCCGCCGTGCCGACCAGGATGCGCCTCACGTCCGACCGCGGCAGGTCGAGCAGGAAAACCTGGAACACGAGGAACAGCACGACGAGCGGCCCCACCGCGGCGAACACGCCGCGTGCCGTCGTGAGAAGGGTATCGACGATCTCGCTCGTCATCCGGCAACGATGCCCATGATGAGCACCGCGATGATGGGGCCGATCGATCCGAAGCCGAGCAGGCCGAAGCCGTCCGACACCGCAGAGCGGCCGGCGAGCACCGCGCTCAGGCCGAGCGCGAGCGAGATCACCACCGGGGTGGTCAGGACGCCGGTCGTCACGCTGCCCGCGTCGTACGCCATCGGCACGAACTCGGGCGGCGCGAAGAAGCTGAGCGCGAGCGCGGTGCCGAACGCGAGAGTCAGCAGCAGTTTCATCGACACTCCCCAGATGATCCGCGCCATCGCGAGCGCGGCGAACACGCCGACGCCGAGGGCGATCACGTACAGCACGGATCGCTCGGATATCGCGCCGTCGGAAGCCACGTCCACCTGCTGGGCGAGAACGAGCACGTCGGGCTCCGCGACGGTGGTCGCAAAGCCGAGCGAGAACGACACGGCCACGATGAGCATGAGCGAGCCTTTGCGGGGCAACTCCGCCCCGATGAACCGGCCCATCGGCAGGATGCCGATCTCGACGCCGATGAAGATCAGCACCATGCCGACGATCGCGAGCAGCGAGCCGACCACGAACTGGACGAACACCGCGCTCGGTGCGTGAACTAGGCCGAGCTGCAACGCCACGACGATGCCGACGAGCGGCAGCATCGCGCGCAGGACCTCGGCAACTTTCTCTTTGAGCAAGGGGACGACGTCGGCCATGCACCCGCTCCTGCCGGAAAAAGGCCTATCTTAGCGGCCACTCGTGGCGGCGCGGCGAAAAATTCCGGCGCTCCCTCTGGTGCGAGCCGCGCCGTGTCGGCGAAAATGCGCCGGGGGCCTCCTCCTCGTCCGGCAGGGATCGCCCTGGCGGCCGTCCAGGCCCGGAACCGCGCCGCTCGAAGAACGCGGCTCGCCAACCCGCCAGGAGCCAGATGGAAACATTCGGCATCGTGCTGTCGATGCTTGCGGCCGTCGTGCTGAGCGGCATCGTCGTGCGTGCCCTGCCGCTCGGCATACCCACGCCGCTGGTGCAGATCGCGCTCGGCGCGGTCATCGCCGCAGCGTCGGATTACGAGGTACGGCTCGACCCTCAGCTCTTCTTCCTGCTGTTCCTGCCCCCGCTGTTGTTTCTCGACGGCTGGCGCATTCCCAAGGAAGGTTTGCTGCGGGACAAGGGCCTGATCCTCGAGCTGTCGCTTGGCCTCGTGTTCCTCACCGTGCTCGGCATGGGCTACTTCATCCACTGGATGATCCCCGCCATGCCGCTCGCAGCGGCGTTCGCGCTGGCGGCGATCGTCACCCCGACGGACCCGGTCGCCGTATCGGCGATCACCTCGCGCGTGCCGATGCCGAAACGCGTACAGCACGTGCTGGAGGGCGAGTCGCTGCTGAACGACGCCTCCGGCCTCGTCTGCTTCCGGTTCGCCGTCGCCGCCGCCCTCACCGGCACGTTCTCGCTGACCGGCGCCGCCCTCACCTTCGCGCAGCTTGCCGTCGTCGGGATCGCCGTCGGCGTCGGCCTGACCTACGGCGTGATGCGGCTGAAGGCCTGGATCTGCCGCCAGCTCGGCGAGGAGTCGGGCTCGCACGTGCTGGTCAGCCTGCTGATCCCGTTCGGGGCCTACGAAGCCGCCGAGCACCTCGGCGGCTCCGGCATCCTGGCCGCCGTCGCGGCGGGCATCACGATGAGCTACATGGAACTCTCGGGGCGCGCGGCGGCGGCGACCCGCGTGCAGCGTACCGCCGTCTGGGACACCCTGCAGTTCGCGCTGAACGGCGTGGTGTTCGTGCTGCTCGGCGAGCAGCTTCCGGCCATCTTCGCGGGCGCCATGGACGTCGTGCGCGAATCCAACCACGAGAACCCGTGGTGGCTCGCGGTTTACGTGCTCGCGATCAACTTCGGGCTCGCGGTGTTGCGTTTCGCGTGGGTGTGGGTGTCCGGCCATTTCGCGCTGTGGCTCGCGCGGCGGCGCGACCGCCCGGCGGGACCGAAGCCCTCGCTGCGCCTCGTGGCCGTGATGTCCGTCGCGGGCGTGCGCGGTGCGATCACGCTTGCCGGCGTGCTGACGCTGCCGCTCGCCCTCGGCGACGGCACGCCGTTTCCCGCGCGCGATCTCACGATCTTCCTCGCGGCCGGTGTGATCATCCTGTCGCTGACCGCCTCCAGCGTGCTGCTGCCGACGCTCCTGCGCGGGCTCGTGGCGCCGCCGGAGCTCGCGGAGGAGACGGAAGCCGACCTGGCCCGGCTGGCGGCGGCCGAAGCGGCGATCCCGGCCGTCGAGACCGCGCTGCACGACATGGCCCAGGGCCAGACCGACGCGGCCTTGTACGCCGAAGCCGGCGCGCGCGTCATGGACCTTTATCGACGGCGGCTGGAGGGCCACAACGGGGGCCAGGATCCGGCCCGCCTGCGCCAGGCCGATCACATCGAAGCCTGCCTGCGGCTCGTCGCCTTGCGCGCGGAACGCGACGCGGTGTTCGCGCTCGCGCGGGCCCATCGGATCTCCGATTACACGGCGCGCCGGCTGGTGCGTGACATCGACCTGCAGGAAGAGCGGCTGCAGGGCCTGGAGCTCGCCTCGCGCGGGGTGTCACGCCCCGGCTGAAGCGATGCCCGGCTCACCGGGCCGCCGCCACCGGCAGGCCCGCGAGGGTGCCGGGCCGCACGCTTTCAGCGATGCCGCTCCACGAACCCGCGGGCCGCCCGTGCCATCTCGTCGAAGACGCTCTCGGCCGACGCCCTCGCCCGCTCGAGCACGCGATACCCGTGATCGGCGGTGTCCAGCCAGTGGAGCTCTGCCGTGGGCAGCTCCGCCGCCACCGACTCGAGCAGCGCCCGTTCGGCGAGCGCATCGCGGGTACCGGACAGGAACAGCATCGGCAGGTCGAGCGACGCGAGGTGAGCGGCGCGCTCGCGGCCTGGCCGGCCGGGCGGGTGCAGCGGGAACGAGCAGAACACGAGACCGCGAGGCTCGAGGCCGCGATCGATCACGGCGTGCGAGGCCATGCGTCCGCCGAACGAGTGCCCGCCCAGCCAGAGCGGCAGCCCCGTGCGCCGCCCGGCTTCCCCGCAGGCCTCCGCGATCGCGGCGGTGGCTACGGGCTTCGTATCGGGGCGCCGGCGGCCGGCTTCGATGAACGGGAAATCGAAGCGCAGCGTCGCGATGCCCACACGGCCCAGCGCGTCGGCGAGCGCCTGCATGTTCCGGTGCGCCATGCCGGCCCCTGCGCCGTGCGCCAGGACCAGCACTGTGTCGGCGTCGGGGGGACACTGCCAGAGGAAACGCATCGGGCGAGTTTGCGAGTACCGGCTCAGGCGCCGGCGCGCTGGCGAAAGCGTCGCACCTTGGCCATGTTGCCGCAGGCTTTCATCGAGCACCAGGTGCGCGAGCGGTTCTTCGAGGAATCGAGAAACAGCCAGGCGCAGCGCTCGCCGGGGCATTCCTTGACCCGCTCGAGCGGTCCGTTCTCCAGCAGGTCGACCGCCTGCCAGGCGACCGGGCCGAGCAGCGCGCCGGGCGGCGCCTCGCCGAAATCCCAGCGAAAGCGCACCGCGCGGCCTTCGCCATCGGCGACCAGGCGCCGCCAACGCGTCGTGTGCTCCAGGACCTGGCCCAGGTGCTCCAGCGCGGGAGCAGGCGGTCTTGCCCCCTGCGCCAGCGCTGCAAAGATCCGGTGCAGCCCCGCCCGAAGCTCGAGCGCGTCCCGGAATGCCTGTTGCTTCTGTTCCCCGGGCGCGGCCCGGAACCGCTCGACCTCGGCATCGCCGAGCAGCCCCCGGAGCCCGTGCCAGTCGATCACGTCGTCAAAATTCTCGAAGTAGTCCGGCGGCGGGTCGGCATTCCAGTTGTGGACGGTATTGACGAAGTCGAGGGCCGGATGGCCGCCGACGAGCTCGATCCCGGCAAGACGCGGATTGATTCGCATGTAACCAGTATACCTCTATTGACTAGTTACAACCACGGCACTACCCTGTAACCAGCCAACGCCATTTGACTGGTGCCGGCGCCTCCCCTTACCCCGTCGAGGGCTTTTCCATGAACGCCTGGGACATCGATCCTTCGTCGTACGCCACCCTCTGGCAGACCCTGCGGCAATGGTACCGCCTCGCGCTCCGCAAGTTCCGGGCGCCACGGTCCGCGCACTCCCGCCCCCCGACCGGCTCCCGCCCGTAGGTCACGATCATGGGCGGCAAAGCCGGCGGCCATCACAGCCGCATCAGCACCCTGATGATCGACTGCCTCGCCGACCGGTTCGAGGACTCGATTGCGTTCTGGACCCGTGCCCTCGGGCTTCGGCCGCCGCGACGGCCGGCGAAGAACCAGCGGTACGTCACGCTCGGCCGGATCGAGGGGCCCCTCTTCGTGCGGCTGCAGAAAGTGGAGCGCGATCCCGGCTACCACCTCGACATCGAGAGCGACCGCCTCGATGCCGAGGTCGACCGGCTGGAATCCGCGGGCGCCCGGCGCAAGTACCGCATCAAGCGCTGGTGGGTGCTGGAGGATCCGTCCGGCAACCCGTTCTGCGTCATCCGGCCCGAATCCGACGAGTTTCCGGGCAATGCCAGCCACTGGGAGGATACTTCGCGATGATCATGCGTGAATGGCGCGGCCGCGTGCCGCACGACCTCGCGGACGCCTACGAGGCGTTCCTGCACACGAGCGGCATCAGGGACTACCGTGCGACGCCCGGCAACCTGGGCGTGTGGATGCTGATCGACAGGAACGGCGAGGCGGCGGAATTCACGCTGCTGACGCTGTGGGAATCCGAGCAGGCCATCCGCGCGTTCGCGGGTGACGACATCAGCCTCGCGCACTATTACCCGGAAGACGACGGATTCCTGCTCGAGAAAACCCGCCACGTGCGGCACTACGAGGTGCTGTGGCCGGCGGCGTAGAGGCGCACGTGGCGCGCGACGACGAAGGCCGGTCGCGCGCGCTTTGCGCTCCTACACGTGCTTGCGCAGGTACTCGCGGAAAGCGGCGCCGGTTTCCGGGTGCGCGAGGCCGTAGGCGACGGTCGCTTTCAGGTAGCCGAGCTTGTTGCCGCAATCGTAGCGCTGGCCCGAGAACTTGTAGGCGTACACCGGCTGGTCGCGCAGCAGGTCCGCGATCGCATCGGTGAGCTGGATCTCGCCGCCTGCGCCGCGCCCGGTCTGCTCCAGCTTGTCGAAGATCTCCGGCACGAGCAGGTAGCGCCCGACCACCGCGAGGTTCGACGGCGCCACTTCCGGAGCCGGCTTTTCCACGATCTGCGTGATCCTCGCCCCCTCCTCGCGCTCCTCGACGGCGACGATGCCGTAGCTGCTCGTCTCCTCGCGCGGCACCGGCTCGACCGCCACGACGCTGCTGCCGTGACCGCTGTACGCATAGGCCATCTGGGTGAGGCACGGCGTCTCGCCGGCGATCAGGTCGTCGGCGAGGTGCACGAAGAACGGCTCGTTGCCCACGGCCGCGCGTGCACACAGGACGGCATGTCCCAGGCCGAGCGGCTCCCCCTGGCGGATGTAGATGCACGTCACGTCCGGCGGCACGATGCCCTTGACGGATTGCAGCAGGTCGTCCTTGCCGGAGCCGGCCAGCGCCTTCTCGAGCTCCGGATCGGAATCGAAGTGGTCCTCGATGGCGCGCTTGGAGGCGCCGGTGACGAACACGAGCTTGCGCGCACCCGCGGCGATCGCTTCCTCGACCGCGTACTGGATCAGCGGCTTGTCAACGATCGGCAGCATCTCCTTGGGACTGGCCTTCGTCGCCGGCAGGAAACGGGTACCGCGACCGGCCACGGGAAAAACGGCAGAACGTATCGGCTGCTTCAAGGGGAACTCCAGGAAAACTGAATCTCAGTGGGGCCCGGCCGATGATAAACCAAACGCCCGCCTTCCCGTGAGCAGCCGGACGCGGGCGCCAGCCGGACCGGCGCCCGCGTCGGGGTCAGCGCGACTGGCCGGGCGGCCCGAGCAGGATGTCGTCGCGGTTGATCTCGACCGTCCGCTCGCCGATGCCCTTTACCAGCGCGAGCTCGTCCACGCTCTTGAAGGGGCCGTGCTCGTTCCGGTATTCGACGATGGCCCTGGCCTTGGCCAGCCCGATGCCCTTGAGCTCCGCGGAGATCGTTTCCGCATCCGCACTGTTGATGTCCACCGGCCCGGCCAGGGCGAGCAGCGGCAAAAGGAGAGCGCCCGCGGGCAGCAGCAAGGCACGTCTGAGGATCTTCATGATGTTCGGCTCCTGTGTTCGTCGTCGTTGACGCAGCGCCGGAACGGCGGCTGCTCCGGTGTTGCAGCTTAGGGAGCCGGCACGGCCACGGCTGCTCGCGAATGTCGCGAATACGCGCGGAAATGCCGCGCAGCGCGTCCCCGTGGGGGCGACGCGCTCCTTACATCGCGGCCGTGCGTTGCAGCAGGGGATCGAGGGTGAGGCGTGCGGCCGGCCGCTGGGTTTCCCAGTTCTTGCAGCTCGGGCATTGCCAGAGCAGCCGCTGGCTCGCGAACCCGCACTCGGTGCAGCGATAACGCGGTGTCGTCGCGGCGAGCTTGTTGAGCGCCGAGCGGATGCGTGCCAGCGCCTCCTGGCGGTCACCCTCGCTGCCGGCGCGCACCCGCTGCAGGTCGACGAACTCGGCGAGCAACGGATCGTCCACGAGGTACTGCTCGACGCACTCGTCGACCACGGGAATGCCGCCGATGTCGTTCACGATCGCCGTGTACGCGACGTACGTCCCCATGTCCGGGTGCTTCTGCAGCATGGCCCGGAGGTCGCGCTCGAGCTGGTCGAGTGAACCTTCGCGCTCGTGGATGGCGACCAGCCGCGGCAGCGCCTCGATGAGCAGGTAGGTGCGCTCCTCGATGATGCGCTGGTACAGGCGCAGCGCCGTCTTCGTATCGTCCGTCGCCTGGGCGATTTCGGCCCGCGCCAACGCACCGCGCAACGTGCGCGGGCGCCCGCTCTGTGCTTTCTTGAGGAACGCGCGCGCCGCGGCGTAGTTCTTCTGTGACGCCGCCTGCTCGGCCAGCTCGCAGTAATAATGGGCGACCTGCAACGCCAGCGAGCGGCCGCTCAGCTTCTCGAGCTCCTGGCTGGCCTCGATCGCCTGCTGCCATTCCCGCTCCTGCTCGTAGATGCGGCACAGGCGCTCCAGCGCCTCGACCTGGTAGCGCGAGCCCTGCGAGAGGCGCACGAAAAGCTTCTCGGCGCGGTCCAGGAGCCCGGCATGGAGATAGTCCTTCGCCAGCGAGAACAGCGCCTGGTCCCTCTGCTCTGCCGCGAGGTCCGGGCGAGCGATGATGTTCTGGTGAATGCGAATGGCACGGTCGACCTCGCCGCGCCGCCGGAACAGGCTGCCGAGCGCGAAGTGCGTCTCGATCGTGCGGTCGTCGACGCGCACCATCTTGAGGAAGTGCTCGAGTGCCTGGTCGGTCTGCTCGTTCAGCAGGAAGTTCAGACCCTTCAGGTAATCGACGTTGAGCGGCGGCGGCGGTGCAGCCTGGTCCTCGTCCCGCTCGCCGAAACGCCCGAGGGCCCAACCCGCCGCCACCAGCAGCAGGAACAGCCCGGCGAGCAGGAATGTCGATTCAGTCGGCATCGGAAAGCGGCCGGTTGCGCAGGGTGCTGAGCTCCGACTCGCTGCTGCGCAGCAGCTTGCGGAGCTGCCGGCGCTCGTTCACCAGCCGGACGACCGCCACCGCGCTGCACAGCAGGCCGAAGAGCCAGCCGGCGGCGAACGCAACGGTGAAAGCGAGCGGGATCGAGGCTCGCACGCGGCCGAATGCGAGGTCGATCTCCAGCATGCCGGGGTTGAGGCGGGTGAAGACCACCATCGCGAGCAGGATCACGAGGGCGAGGACGATGAAGCCGATTCTCTTGAGCATCAGCGCTCCCTAACTCAGGGCGCTATGGTAACCCGCACGCGATACCTGGGGAGCCCGCTCCGCGGGTCACCCGCCGATCGTCATCACCCTGCGGGCCGCGGGAGGCTCAGCTCTTGATCGGGAGATGCCGGCTCTGGTTGACCCGCTCCCGGAGGTCCTTGCCCGGCTTGAAATGCGGCACGTACTTCCCGGCGAGGGCGACCGCCTCGCCCGTCTTCGGGTTGCGCCCGATCCGCGGCGGGCGGAAATGCAGCGAAAAACTGCCGAATCCCCTGATCTCGATTCGTTCACCGCGCGCCAGGGCGTCGCTCATCAGGTCCAGCAGGTGCTTGACGGCCAGCTCCACATCCTTCGCGGGAAGGTGCTTCTGCTTCTTGGCGATCACTTCGATGAGTTCTGATTTCGTCATATCACACGCTTCACTTCAGTTGGTGTGCCGGACCAACATAACTCGCCGATTATAAAGGAAAAGTCGGCCCGGGCCAGTCGACCCGGGCCGCCTTTCGCCGATCAGTCGCCGCCCCCCGACATTTTCTCCTTCAAGAGCTCCCCGAGCGTGGTGCCCGTAGGCTTCGTGTCGCTGTCGGACTTGTAGCTGCTCAGGGCCTCGGCCTCTTCGTGAACCTCCTTCGCCTTGATGGACAACGCAACGGTGCGGTTCTTGCGGTCCACGTTGGTGAACTTCGCCTCGACCTCGTCGCCGACCTTGAGCACGGTCCGGGCATCGTCGACCCGACCGCGCGCGAGCTCGGAAGCCCGCAGCGTGCCCGTCACGCCGTCGGCCAGTTGCACGACCGCGCCGCGCGCATCGACTTCCGTCACCACGCCCTTGACGATCGAGTTCTTCGGGTGCTCGGCGAGCCACGCCGAGAACGGGTCCTTGTCGAGCTGCTTGATGCCGAGCGAGATGCGCTCGCGGTCGGCGTCGATCGCGAGCACGCACGCCTCGATCTCCTGGCCCTTCTTGTAGTTGTGCACGGCCTCTTCGCCGGGCACGTCCCACGAGATGTCGGACAGGTGCACGAGGCCGTCGATGCCGCCCTCGAGACCGATGAAGATGCCGAAGTCGGTGATCGACTTGATCTGGCCCTTCACGCGGTCGCCGCGGTTCACGTTCGCGGCGAACTCGGCCCACGGGTTCGGCAGGCACTGCTTGATGCCGAGCGAGATGCGTCGCCGCTCCTCGTCGATCTCCAGCACCATGACCTCGACTTCCTGGCCGACCGTGACCACCTTCGCGGGATTCACGTTCTTGTTGGTCCAGTCCATCTCGGAGACGTGCACCAGGCCCTCGACGCCCTCCTCGATCTCGACGAAGCAGCCGTAATCGGCGATGTTCGTCACCTTGCCGAAGATGCGGGAGCCCGGCGGGTAGCGCCGCGACAGGTCGAGCCACGGGTCGTCGCCGAGCTGCTTGATGCCGAGCGACACGCGCTGGCGCTCACGGTCGAACTTGAGGATCTTGACGTCGATCTCGTCGCCGACGTTCACCACCTCGGACGGGTGCTTGACCCGCTTCCACGCCATGTCGGTGATGTGCAGCAGGCCGTCGATGCCGCCGAGGTCGACGAATGCACCGTAGTCCGTGAGGTTCTTCACGATGCCGCGGACCACGTTGCCTTCCTGCAGGCTCTGCAGCAGCTCCTCGCGCTCGGCGCTGTACTCCTGCTCCACCACGGCCCGCCGCGACACCACGACGTTGTTGCGCCGCTGGTCGAGCTTGATGACCTTGAACTCGAGGCTCTTGCCCTCGAGGTAGGCCGGGTCGCGCACCGGCCGCACGTCGACGAGCGAGCCGGGCAGGAACGCCCGCACGTTGTCGATCTCGACGGTGAAGCCGCCCTTCACGCGGCCGTTGATGACCCCGTGGACGATGTCGCCGTTCTCGAACGCCTTCTCGAGCTCGGCCCAGGTCCGGGCGCGGATGGCCTTGTCGCGGGACAGGCGCGTCTCGCCGAAGCCGTCCTCGATCGCGTCGAGGGCGACTTCCACTTCGTCGCCGACCTGGACGGTCGTCTCACCCTTGTCGTTCTTGAACTGCTCGATCGGGATGACGGACTCGGACTTCAAGCCCGCACTGACGATGACCTTGTCGTCCGTCACAGCCACCACCGTGCCCCGGATGATGGATCCGGGCTTTATGTGCTGGCTGGCAAAACTCTCTTCGAATAACTCTGCAAAACTTTCAGACATTGGATAAACCTGAGGGCACCTGCCCTCAACCTGCGCCCGGCCGCTTCCTGCGGCGGACGGTTGCCAAAAACAGGTACGGACTTCCTGTCCGCACCTTCCCAACTTCGTGCTCCGCTGTGTCCGGAGACTGTCAGACCTCGCGAGGCGCTCGCGTTCCCGTCGCGCCGGGCAGCGTTTGCGCCGCCCAATCCAGCACGGTCCGGGTCACCTCCTCGATCGTCAGGTTGCTGGAATCCAGCAATCGGGCGTCGTCGGCGGGCTTGAGCGGCGCCACCGATCGCTCGGCGTCGCGCCGGTCGCGAGCCTCAATGTCGCGCGAAAGGGCGGGAAGGCTAACATCAAGTCCCTTTTCTTTCAACTGCTTATATCGCCGCTTCGCGCGCTCCCCGGGGCTGGCCGTCAGGAACACCTTGAGGGCGGCATCGGGGAAGATGACGGTCCCCATGTCGCGCCCGTCCGCGACCAGCCCCGGCGGGCGCCGGAAGCTGCGCTGCAGGCCCACCAGGGCCTCCCGCACCTCCGGCACCCCGGCGACCCGGGAGGCCAGGCGCCCGACCTCCTCGGTGCGGATCTCGGCCGTCACGTCGTCCCCGGCCAGCAGGATGCGCTCCGTCCCGTCCTCCCCCGTCTCGAAACGGACGTCCAGGCCGCGCGCCACTTCCGCGAGCGCCTCCGGGGAGGCCCCGATCCTGCCCTGCCGCGCCGCCGCCAGCGCCGTGAGCCGGTACAGCACCCCGCTGTCGAGGAGGTGCCAGCCGAGCGCGGCGGCGACCCGGCGCGCGATGGTGCCCTTCCCGGAGCCGCTCGGGCCGTCGATGGCGATCACCGGGGCCGCGGGCTGGGGGCTCATCCGGACGGGATCTCCGCGATTCGCGCGCCCGTCGAGCGCAGGCAGGCTGCGAAGCCGGGGAACGAGGTGGCCACATTGTCCGTGCCGAGAATCCGTACCGGTCCCGTCGCCTGCGTGCCGGCCACGGCGAAGCTCATCGCCACCCGGTGGTCGCCGCGGCTGTCGACCGTGCCGCCCGTGAGCCGGCCGCCGTGGACGACGGCGCCGTCCGGCGATTCGTCCACGCGCGCCCCGAGCCGCCGCAGGCCCTCGGCCATCACGGCGATCCGGTCGCTTTCCTTGACCCGGAGCTCGCCGATGCCGGCGAAGCGCGTCGCGCCCCGCGCGTGGGCCGCGGCCACGAACAGCACCGGGAACTCGTCGATCGCGCGGGACACCACGCCCGGTTCGACCTCGACGGCACGCAAAGTGCTCGAGCGCACGCGCAGGTCGGCCACCGGCTCGTCGCCCGCGAGGCCCGGGTTCTCGATGGCGATGTCGGCGCCCATGTCCCGCAGGATCTCGAGGAACCCGGTGCGGGTGGGGTTGACGCCGACACGCCGGATCAGGATCTCGCAGTCGGGGGCGAGCAGGCCGGCGAGCACGAGGAACGCGGCGGAGGAAAGGTCCGCCGGCACCTCGACGTCCACGGCGCGCGGCACCTGCCCGCCGGCCAGGCGGACCCGGTTCTCGCCGGACTCGACCTGCACGCCCATGGCCCGCAGCATCCGCTCCGTGTGATCGCGGGACGCGGCGGGCTCGGTGACGAAGGTTTCCCCGGACGCGTAGAGCCCCGCGAGCAGGATCGCGGACTTCACCTGCGCGCTCGCCATCGGCAGCGCGTACGTGATCCCGGCGAGGTGCGCCCCGCCGTGCACGGTGAGCGGAGGCAGGCCGTCCCGGCTGTCGATCCGCGCACCCATGCGCGACAGGGGCTCGATGATGCGCCGCATCGGCCGGGTGCGCAGCGAGGCGTCGCCGGTCAACACCGCCGTGAACGCCTGGCCGCACAGGATGCCGGCGAGCAGCCGCATGCCGGTCCCGGAATTGCCGAGGTCGAGCGGTGCCGCCGGCGCCGAGAGCCCCCGCAGCCCGACGCCGTGCACGGTGACCTCGGTGTCCCGGCGGTCGATGGCCACCCCCATCGCGGCGAGCGCGCGCAGGGTGGCCAGGCAGTCCTCGCCCGCGAGGAAGCCGCGGATGCGGCTCGTGCCGTCGGCCACGGCGCCGAGCATGAGCGCCCGGTGGCTGACGGACTTGTCGCCGGGCACCGTGACGGTGCCGCCGGCGAGGGCGGACGGTTCGACGACGAAATCCATGGCTGTCCCCGATTGTCTGGCGGCTAGCGGCCCGTTCCGCCGGCCCCGGTGCCTGCCCGGCGCGGCATCAGCGCACCGCCTTGGGGTACGCGCCGATGACGCGGAACAGCGAGCTGATCTTCTCGAGCTCCTGCAGCGCGTCGGACAGCGGCGGTTCCTGGGCATGGCCGTCCAGGTCCAGGAAGAACACGTAATCCCAGTTGCGGCGGCGCGAGGGCCGCGACTCGATGCGGGTCATGTTCACCCCGAAGCGCGCGAACGGCTCGAGCAGGGCATGCAGCACGCCCGCGCCCGAGGCCGTGTCGGCCGTCGACACGAGCACGGTCGACTTGTCGTCGCCGCTGGGCGGCAGGAGGTCACGGCCCACGACGAGGAACCGGGTCGCGTTGTCCGGGCGATCCTCGATGTTACGAACGAGGTAGTCGAGGCCGTACACTTCCGCGGCGGCCTCCCCGCCGATCGCGGCGGTGCCCTTCTCGTCCCGGGCCCGGCGCGCGCCGACGGCGTTGCTGCTGACCCCGATCAGCTCGGCGTGCGGCAGGTACTCGCGCAGCCAGGCGCGGCACTGGGCGAGGGCCTGCTCGTGGGCGCAGACCCGCTCGATCGAGCCCAGGTCCTTCATGCGGCCGAGCAGGTGCTGCTCGATCCTAAGTTCTACCTCGCCCGCGATTTTCAAGGGCGAGGTCAGGAACATGTCGAGCGTATTGTTGACGGTCCCCTCCGTCGAGTTCTCCACCGGCACCACGCCGAAGTCGGCATGCCCGCTCTCGACGTCGTGGAACACCTCGTCGATCGTGGCGAACGGCAAGGCGCGCACGGAGTGCCCGAAATGGCGGTAGACGGCGGCCTGGGTGAAGGTCCCTTCCGGCCCGAGGAAGCCGATCTTGAGCGGCTCCTGCTGCGCGAGGCAGGCGGACATGATCTCCCGGAACAGGCGCAGCATCTCCTCGTCCCGGAGCGGGCCGCGGTTGCGCTCGAGCACGCGCCGCAGCACCTGGGATTCGCGCTCCGGCCGGTAGTAATCGACCGCCTTGGCGAGCTCGCCCTTGGCCACGCCGACCTGCTGCGCCCAGGTGGCGCGCTCGCTGATCAGGTCCTGAATGCGGATGTCGATCTCGTCGATGCGACGCCGTATCGTTTCGAGGTCCGGGGTACCGCCCGTGTCTTTTGCCATGTGGAATCCTGGCTCACGATCTCGGAGACCGCCGGTGCATCGGCTCTCGTGCCGCCGCCGGTCGGCTGCGGCCGGTGAAGCAAGGCTCGGACGGCTCCCGGATCAGGATATCGGCTTGCCGAGGTTTCGCAAGGAGAGCACGCCCTTGATCGCGGCCAGCTTCGACAGGGTGGCCTCCGGCACGGGGCCGTCCAGGTCCACGATCGTGTAGGCGCTCTCCCCGAGGGACTTGTTGAGCAGGTCCTCGATGTTCAGGTTGACCTCCCCGAGGGCGGTGGAGATCTGGCCGACCATGTTCGGCACGTTCGCATTCGCGATGGTGATGCGCCACGTGTCGGTGCGTGGCATGACCGCCTCCGGGAAGTTCACGGAGTTGCGGATGTTGCCGTTCTCCAGGTAGTCCCGGAGGGTGTCGGCCACCATGACCGCGCAGTTCTCCTCGGCCTCCACGGTCGAGGCGCCGAGGTGCGGCAGGGCGATCACCTTCGGGTGGCGCAGCAGCTCCGGGGCGGGAAAATCGCAGACATAGGTGCGCAGGCGGCCGGCGTCCAGGGCGGCCAGCACGGCCGCGTTGTCCACCACCGCGCCGCGCGCGAAGTTGATGAGGACCCCCTTGCCCGGCATCAGGGCCAGCCGGTCGCGGTTGACCAGGTGGTGCGTGGCCTCGATCAGCGGCACGTGCACCGTCACGGCGTCGGACCGTTTGAACAGGTGATCGAGGGTGTCCGCCTGCTGCACCCCGGAGGAGAGTTGCCACGCGCGCTTGACCGTGATGTCCGGGTCGAAGCCGATGACGTTCATGCCGAGCGCCAGCGCGGTGTTCGCGACCTCGACGCCGATCGCCCCGAGGCCGATCACGCCCAGGGTGCGGCCAGGCAGCTCGAACCCGACGAACTGCTTCTTGCCGGCTTCGACGGCCTGCGCGAGCTCCTTCCCTTCCATGGTGAGGCCGCGCACGTAGTCGCGGGCATCGCAAAGGTTGCGGGCCGCCACGAGCAACCCGGCGATGACGAGCTCCTTCACGGCATTCGCGTTCGCACCGGGCGCGTTGAACACCGGCACCCCCCGCGCGCTCATCGCTTTCACCGGGATGTTGTTCACGCCGGCGCCCGCGCGGCCGATGGCGACCACGGAGTCCGGAATCTCCATGGAATGCAGGTCCGCCGAGCGAACGAGGATGGCGTCGGGCCGGGCGATGTCGGACGCTACTTCGTAGCGCTCGCGGGGGAAACGCCGCAGGCCGGCCACGGCGATGTTGTTCAGCGTCCGGATCTTGTACATCTGCAGTGCCTTCGAGGTCGGTTGCGTCCGAGGCGTCGCACGCCTCGAGTCGATTTCCAGTGTTACGATTTGTGCGGTGCGCCGTCCTGCAGCAGGGTCAGCCGTGCCGGCGCTCGAAATCGCGCATGAAGTCGATCAGCGCGTCGACACCGGCTTCCGGCATCGCGTTGTAGATCGAGGCTCGCATGCCGCCGACGGAACGATGGCCCTTGAGGTTGGCGAGCCCGGCGTCGCGTGCTTCCGCCAGGAACGTCGCATCGAGCGCCGGATCCGCGAGCACGAACGGCACGTTCATCCAGGAGCGGCAGCGCTCGTTCACCGGGTTGGAGTAGAAGCCGGAGGCGTCGATCGCGTCGTACAGCTTGCGCGCCTTGCGCTCGTTGACGGCGGCCATCGCTTCGAGCCCGCCCTTGCGTTTCAGGTCGGCAAACACGAGGCCCGCCACGTACCACGCGAACGTCGGCGGCGTGTTGCTCATCGACCCCGATTCGGCGTAGGTCGCATACCGGAGCAGGGTCGGCAGGTCGTCGCGCCGGGCCTGCAGCAGGTCCCGCCGCACGATCACGATCGTGAGCCCCGCCGGGCCGATGTTCTTCTGCGCCCCGGCGTAGATCACGCCGAACCGGCCCACGTCGATCGGCCGTGACAGGATCGTGCTGGACATGTCGGCGACCAGCGGCACGTTGCCGGTGTCCGGAACGAAGTGGAATTCCACGCCGCCGATCGTCTCGTTGGGCGTGTAGTGGACGTACGCCGCATCGGCGCTCAACCGCCATCCGGCGGGATCCGGGATATCGGTGTAGCCGCTGTCCGCCGCGTCGGCCGCGACGTTCACGTCGGCGAAGCGCCCTGCTTCGCCGAGGGCCTTCTTCGACCAGCTCCCGGTATTGACGTAGTCCACCCGTTGCCCGGGAGCCGCGAGGTTGAGCGGCACCATCGCGAACTGCAGCGTCGCCCCGCCCTGCGCGAACAGCACCGCGTAGTCGGCGGGAATCGCGAGCAGGTCCCGCAGGTCCTGTTCCGCCCGTTCCGCCACCGCGCTGAACTCCTTGCCCCGGTGGCTGACCTCCATGACCGACATGCCGCCCTGCCAGTCGGGAATGTCCTCGCGGATCTGCGCCAGAACCTCCTCCGGCAGCATCGCCGGCCCTGCACTGAAATTGAACACGCGCGCCATTGTCCCGGTCCGCGCGCTCAGGCGTCGTCTTCGTCGATGGCTTCGATGCGCGCGAGCCCGACCAGGCGTTGACCCGGCTCGAGCCGGATCAGGCGGACGCCCTGGGTGTTGCGCCCGATGATCGGGATGTCCGCGACCGGCGTGCGTACGAGCGTGCCGTTCGAGCTGATCAGCATGATTTCGTCGTCCTCCTTGACCTGCAATGCCCCTACGGTCTGGCCGTTGCGCTCCGTCGTCTGGATGGCGATGACGCCCTGGCCGCCGCGGCCCTGCACCGGAAAGTCGCTCATCGCCGTGCGCTTCCCGAAGCCGTTCTCCGTGGCCGTGAGCAGCATGCCGTCGCCCACGATCACGAGCGCGATCACCTCGTGCTCGCGTGCGAGCTTGATGCCGCGCACGCCTGCCGCGCCCCGCCCCATCGGGCGCACGTCGCCCTCGTTGAAGCGGATGGCCTTGCCGTTGCTGGCGACCAGCATGATGTCGCGCTTGCCGTCCGTGATGCAAACGTCGACCAGGCGATCGTCGTTGCGCAGGTCGATCGCGATGATGCCACTCGAGCGCGGCCGGGAGAACAGGCTGAGCGACGTCTTCTTCACGGTTCCGCCGCTCGTCGCCATGAAGACGTAGCTGCCGGCATCGTACTGCCGGATCGGCAGCACGGCGTTGATGCGCTCGTTCTCGCCGAGCGGCAGCAGGTTCACGATCGGCTTGCCGCGCGCACCGCGCCCGGACTGCGGCACCTCGTAGACCTTGAGCCAGTAGACCTTGCCGCGGCTCGAGAAGCACAGCAGCGTGTCGTGGGTGTTCGCCACGAACAGCTTGTCGATGAAGTCCTCGTCCTTGACCTTGGCGGCCGAGCGGCCGCGGCCGCCGCGCCGCTGCGCCTGGTAGGCGTCGATCGGCTGGGCCTTCGCATAGCCGCCGTGCGACAGCGTGACGACGACCTCCTCCGGCGGAATGAGGTCCTCGATGCTGAGGTCCGCCTGGTCCTCGACGATCTCGGTGCGGCGCGGATCGCCGAACTGCTCGCGGACTTCGATCAGCTCCTGCCGGATCACGTTCAACAGCTCGTCGGGATCCGTGAGGATGTTGGAGAGGTAACGGATGCGGTCCAGGATTTCCCGGTACTCGGTGAGTATCTTCTCCTGCTCGAGGCCGGTCAGGCGGTGCAGCCGCAAGTCGAGGATCGCCTGCGCCTGCGCTTCCGACAGCCGGTAGCCGCCGTCGACGAGGCCCAGGCCTTCCGGCAGGTCGTCCGGCCGCGTGTCGGTGTCCCCGGCGCGCTCCAGCATCGCCGTGACCGACCCCGGCGGCCATGCTCGCGCCATCAGCCCCTGCTTGGCCTCGGCAGGCGAAGGCGACGCCTTGATCAAGGCGATCACGTCGTCGATGCTCGCGAGGGCCACGGCCTGGCCTTCGAGAATGTGTGCCCGGTCGCGGGCCTTGCGCAGGTCGTAGATCGTGCGGCGGGTGACGACTTCGCGCCGATGGGCCAGGAAAGCCTCGAGCATCTGCTTGAGGTTCATCAGCTTCGGCTGGCCCTCGTGCAGCGCGACCATGTTGATGCCGTACACGCTCTGCAGCGGCGTCTGCTTGTACAGGTTGTTCAGCACGACGTCGGCAATCTCGCCGCGCCGGAGCTCGATGACGATGCGCATGCCGTCCTTGTCGGACTCGTCGCGCAGCTCGCTGATGCCCTCGATGCGCTTCTCGCGGACGAGCTCGGCGATCTTCTCGATCAACCGTGCCTTGTTCACCTGGTACGGCAGCTCGGTGACGATGATCGCTTCCTTGCCGCGGTCGTCGATCGCCTCGACGGTGGCCCGGGCCCGCATGTACACGCGCCCGCGCCCGGTCCGGTACGCCGCAGCGATGCCCTGCGTCCCGTTGATGATTCCGGCCGTGGGGAAATCCGGCCCCGGCATGTACTTCATCAGGCCGGCGACGTCGATGGACGGGTCGTCGATGAGCGCCAGCGCCGCGTTCACCGTTTCGGTCAGGTTGTGAGGCGGTATGTTGGTCGCCATGCCGACCGCGATTCCCGACGAGCCGTTCACCAGCAGGTTCGGGATGCGCGTCGGCATGACCGACGGCTCGCGCTCGGTGCCGTCGTAGTTGTCGACGAAGTCGACCGTCTCCTTGTCAATGTCGGCGAGGATTTCGTGCGCGATGCGCGACATCCGCACCTCGGTGTAGCGCATGGCCGCCGGCATGTCGCCGTCCACCGAGCCGAAGTTCCCCTGCCCGTCCACCAGCATGTAGCGCAGCGAGAAGGGCTGCGCCATGCGGACGATGGTGTCGTACACGGCGGTATCGCCGTGCGGGTGGTACTTACCGATGACGTCGCCGACGACGCGGGCGGATTTCTTGTAGGGCTTGTTGTAGTCGTTGCCGAGCTCGCGCATCGCGTACAGGACACGCCGATGCACCGGCTTCAGGCCGTCGCGGACGTCCGGCAGCGCGCGCCCCACGATCACGCTCATGGCGTAATCGAGGTACGATTGCTTCATCTCGGCTTCGAGACTTACCGAGAGTATTTCCTGCGCGATTTCAGCCATACTCGTTCACAAATCCGCGCCGACCCCGCCGCGAAGACGGATCCGGACATTCGAAATCGACCGGGTTCAGCTCGGAATCCCTGCGTTGCCGAGGGCGATGGGCAGCACCAAATCCGAGCGCAAATAATACCATAGGATGCGCCCATCCGCAGGTGCTCACCCGCAATGGCCCCGCCGCGCGGTATCATGCCCCGATGCTGCAATGTGACCTGCTGATCCTGCCCCGCTGGTGCGTGCCCGTCGAACCGGGCGGTGTGCTCGAGCAGCACGCGGTCGCGGTCTCCGACGGGCGCATCGTCGAGGTCCTGCCTGCCGCGGAGGCGAGGCAGCGCTACCGCCCCGGCGCGCTGGTGGAACGCCCGCAGCACGTGCTCATACCCGGCCTCGTGAACGCCCACACGCACGCGGCCATGACCCTGTTTCGCGGCATCGCCGACGACCTGCCGCTGGAGCGCTGGCTGGCCGACGGCATCTGGCCCAACGAGAAGCGCTGGGCGAGCGCGGAGATGGTCCGCGACGGCACGCGCCACGCGATCGCGGAGATGCTGCTCTCCGGCGTGACCTGCTTCAGCGACCAGTACTTCTTCCCCGAGGTCGTGGCCGCAACCGCTGCCGAATGCCACGTGCGCGCCATGGTCGGCACCCCGGTGATCGACTTCGCGACGGCCTGGGCCGGGAGCGCCTCGGAATACCTGCGCAAGGGCGCCGAGCTCGTGCACGATCGCTATGCCGACGACCCGCTGATCAGCACCTGCTTCACGCCGCACTCGACTTACGTGGTGTCCGACGAGGCATTCCGCGAGCTGCGGGTGCTCGCCGACCAGCTCGACGTGCCGGTGCAGATCCACCTGCACGAGACGGCGCACGAGGTCGAAGACGCGGTCCGGACGACCGGCAAGCGGCCGCTCGAACGGCTCCGGGACCTGGGCTTCCTGAACGCCTCGCTCACCGCGGTCCACGCGGTGCACCTGACCGACGAGGAGATCCGGCAACTGGGCGAAGCCGGCGTCACGGCCGTGCACTGCCCCCGCTCGAATCTCAAGCTCGCGAGCGGCATCGCGCGCGTGCCGGCCATGCGCGCGGCCGGCATCACGGTCGGCATCGGCACCGACGGTGCCGCCAGCAACAACGTGCTCGACATGCTGGGCGAGATGCGTGCCGCCGCCCTCCTCGCGAAAACCGCCGCCGCGAACGCGGCCGCGCTGACCGCCGCGGAGGCGCTGCGCATGGCCACCCTCGATGGCGCGCGGGTGCTCGGGCTCGATGCCGTCACGGGCTCGATCACCGCGGGCAAATGGGCCGATCTCGCCTGCATCGACCTCGGCACGCTCAACAGCCAGCCCGTTTATGACCCCGTGTCCCAGCTCGTTTACACTGCGCACCCGGAGCAGGTGACCGACGTCTGGGTGGCGGGGCGGCAGCTCGTCGAGGAACATCGCCTGCTGGGCATGGACGTGAGCGACATCCTGCTGCGCACCGCGGAGTGGCAGCAGCGGATCGCGGCGAAGACAGGACGGGAGAGCTGAGTTACATGGAGCCTTCGGCGAACGTCGATCGAGGGGAGATCGCGCACTTCAACTCGCTGGCTTCTCGCTGGTGGGATCCGGAGGGCGAATTCCGCGCCCTGCACGAGATCAACCCGCTTCGGCTCGACTACATCCGCCAGCGCGCCGGCCTCGAGGAACGGCGGGTCGTCGACGTCGGCTGCGGCGGCGGCATCCTGAGCGAGGCGATGGCGCAGGCCGGTGCCGCCGTCACCGGCATCGACATGGCGCCGGAACCGCTCACGGTCGCGCGGCTGCACGCGGCGGGGGCCGGGGTGGAGATCGATTACCTCGAGACGACGGCCGAAGCGCTCGCCGCCGAGCGGCCCGGGGAGTTCGACGTTGTCACCTGCATGGAGCTGCTCGAGCACGTGCCGAGCCCGGCCTCCGTGGTCGAGGCGTGCGCCCGGCTGGTGCGACCCGGCGGGCACGTGTTCTTCGCGACGATCAACCGCAACCCGAAGTCGTTCGCCTTCGCGATCCTCGGGGCTGAATACCTGCTGCGCCTGCTGCCCCGTGGCACCCACGAGTATGCGCGGTTCATCCGGCCTTCCGAGCTCGCGCGCTGGGGGCGGACGGCCGGACTCACCCTGCAACACACGACGGGCATGCACTACAACCCCCTCACGCGAGAGTACTGGCTGGGTCCCGGCGTGGACGTCAACTACCTGATGCACTTCGTGCGTCCCGAAGCGGAATGAGCAACGCCGGGCCGCGCACGCGGGTCGACGCGATCCTGTTCGATCTCGACGGCACTCTCGTGGACACCGCACCGGACATGGTCGCGGTGCTCACGGACCTGCAGAAGGACAACGGCCGGGAGCCGCTTTCCTATGAGCTCGCCCGTTCGCACGTCTCCAACGGGGCGTTGGGGCTCGTCCGCCTCGCCTTCCCCGATGTGGACGACGCGGAGCGCGACCGCCTGCACCGGGATTACCTGGAGCGTTACGGCGAATCCGTGTGCATCGCCTCCACGCTGTTCCCGGGCTTCGCGGAACTGCTCGACCGCTTCGACGCGCACGGGGTCCCCTGGGGCGTGGTGACCAACAAACCGGCCCGCATGACCGAGCCGCTGCTCGCCCGGCTGGGGCTCGACGGCCGGCTCGCGTGCACCGTCAGCGGCGATACGCTGCCGCAGCGCAAGCCGCACCCCGCACCACTGCTCCATGCCTGTAGAATGGCGGGCGTGGCGCCGGAGCGGTCCATTTACGTGGGCGACGCGTCGCGCGACATCGAGGCCGGCCGGGCGGCCGGCATGCGCACGATCGCGGCGGCGTACGGCTACATCACCGCGGACGACGATCCCGGCGCCTGGGGAGCCGACGAGATGGCGGCGAGCACCGAAGAGCTCATTCGGCTGATCCATGCAGCGCTCGGATTCGAGCCGCCGGAATTCTGATGCCCGCTTTCCCGCTCGACCCGGCCCACCTGCAGATCGCCGCACCCGCGCTCGCCCTCGGGCTCATCGTGGGCATCCTGCTCACGTGGCTCGTCGCCCGCCGCAAACGCCTCCGCCTGCAGTCGGAGATCGACCGGCTTTCCGAGCGCATCAAGGACCAGGAGGAGCTGCAACGCGAGCGCGACACGGCATTCGAGGCCGCAACCGCGCGCCTCACGGGCGTGTTCGCGGAGCTCGCGAACCGCTCGCTCAAGGCGAACAGCGAGACTTTCCTTCGACTGGCGGAGCAGAACCTCGGTGCGCAGCACGAGCGGGCCAAGCGCGAGCTCGGCGCGCGCGAGCAGGCGGTCGAGAATCTCGTGAAGCCCATCCGGGAAACCCTGCAACGCGCCCAGCAGCAGATCGAGGAGCTCGAGAAAGCACGGCGCGAAGCCTACGGGAGCATCGCAACGCAGCTCGAGCGCATGCAGAAGGACCAGGCGTTCCTCGCCCAGGAAACCCAGAACCTCGTGAACGCGCTGCGGCGTCCCCAGGTGCGCGGCCGCTGGGGCGAGATCACGCTGCGCCGCCTCGTGGAGCTGGCGGGCATGGTGGAGCACTGCGACTTCAACGAGCAGGTCCAGCACGCGGGCGACGACGGTGTGATCCGGCCGGACATGATCGTGCGCATGCCGGACCAGCGCGAGCTGGTCGTGGACGTGAAGACGCCGCTCGATGCCTACCTCGAAGCGGTGGAGGCCAAGGACGACACGCAGCAGAAGCTCGCCTTGCAACGCCACGCCCGGAACCTGCGGGAGCACATCCGCAAGCTCGCGAGCAAGGCCTACTGGGACCAGTTCCAGCGCAGCCCGGACTTCGTCATTCTCTTCATCCCCGGCGACCAGTTCCTGAGCGCGGCGCTGAACGAGGACCCGGAGCTGATCGAGTCCGCGCTCTCCCAGCAGATCATCCTCGCGACGCCGACGAGCTTCGTCGCGCTGCTCAAGGCCGTGGCCTACGGCTGGCGGCAGGTCGTGATGGCGCGCAACGCCGAGGAGGTCCAGCGTCTCGCACGCGAGCTCTACAACCGCCTCACCGTGTTCGTCAATCACCTCAACAACGTCGGCAGGCAGCTCGGCCGCAGCGTCGAGCATTACAATCGCGCCGTCGGTTCCCTGGAGCGCAGCGTCCTGCCCGGCGCGCGCAAGTTCGTCGAGCTCGGCATGCGACCGAAGAAAGAGCTGGAGGAGATCGAGCCGCTCGAGTCGTTGCCGCGTTCGCTCCTCGAGGGGGCGGCCGGGAACGAGGACGATGCCGAGGCAGCCGGTGACGACGAGACCGCGACCGGCGCCGACCTGTCTCCCGTGAAGCCCCTCTCCGGATGAGTGCCATGCAGCCGCGTGACTACGAATACTCCACCGACGTGCTCGAGGGCCGGATCGTCATGATCACCGGTGCGAGCGACGGCATTGGCAAGGCCCTCGCCCTCGAGTCGGCCCGCGTCGGCGCCCGCGTGATACTGCACGGGCGCAACGTGAAAAAGCTGGAGGCGGTGCACGACGAGGTCGCCGCCCTCGGGCGCGAGCGGCCGTCGATCGCTGTGCTGGACCTGGCCAAGGCGGGGTCCGAGAGCTACGTCTCGCTCGCGGACAGCATTCGCGACGAGTTCGGCCGGCTCGACGGGCTGGTGCACAACGCCGGCATCCTGGGGCCGCGGCTGTCGATCGAGCAGTACGATCCGGTCGAGTGGCAGCGCGTGCTGCACGTCAACCTCACGGCTCCGTTCGCCCTCACGCAGGTCCTGCTTCCGCTGCTGCGCCAGTCTGCCGATGCCTCCATCGTCTTCACGAGCAGCGGCGTCGGGCGCCGCGCCCGGGGCTACTGGGGGGCCTACGCCGTGTCGAAGTTCGGGATCGAGGGTTTGGCGCAGGTGCTCGCCGACGAGACCCGCCACGTGCCGATCCGGGTGAACTGCATCAACCCGGGCCCGACCAGGACCCGCATGCGCGCGGAGGCGTACCCGGCCGAGGATCCGGCCAAGCTCAGGACCCCCGAGGAGATCGTCGCCGCCTGGATCTACCTGCTGGGCCCCGACAGCCGCGGCGTCACCGGCGAGAGCTTCGACGCGTAGGAAACGCCGCCCGCAGGAGGATCCCGGGCGGGTCAGCGGCCGGCGCGGCGCTGCTTCGGGCGTGCGCGGGCGGGTGCGGAGTGCGGCATCGGCAGGCCGGCCGCCTGGTACAGCAGCCGGACCTGCGCGGGCGTGAGCGCGACGTAGCGACCGCGGCGCAGCGAGCGCGGCAGCTCCAGGGGGCCGTAGCCGATGCGGATCAGCCGGTTCACCTCGTGGCCGACGGCCTCCCACAGGCGCCGCACCTCGCGGTTGCGGCCTTCCCGCAGCGTCACCGTGAACCAGCGATTGGCACCGTCCCCGCCGCCCCGCTCGATGGACTCGAATGCGGCGATGCCGTCCTCGAGCTCCACCCCCGCCCGCAGGCGGTCGAGGTCGGCCGCGGATGGCGAGCCGTGCACGCGCACGGCATAGCGCCGCAGGAGCCGCGACGAGGGGTGCATCAGCGCATGGGCAAGCTCGCCGTCCGTCGTGAACAGCAGCAGGCCTGTGGTCGTCATGTCCAGGCGCCCGATGGCGATCCAGCGCCCGTTCTCGAGCGACGGCAGCGAATCGAACACCACGCGGCGGTTGTCGGGATCGAAACGCGAGGTGATCTCGTCCCCCGGCTTGTTGTACATGAGGTGCCGGTGGACGACGGAAGTCGGCCGTACGCTCAACCGTTTCCCGTCGAGGGTGATCGTTTCACGACCGGTCACGGTATCGCCGAGTCGCGCCGGCCGTCCGTCGATGCGCAGCCGTTGCTCGCGTATCCACTGCTCGACCTGGCGGCGCGAGCCGTGGCCGGCGGCGGCGAGGACCTTCTGGATACGCTCCGACACTCTACGTCTGTTCACGCGGGCGTCGAACCGCCGGTCGCCTCCTAACGGGTTGCGGTGCCGTCGGCGCGTTCCGAGGGGAGCGCGCCGTCCTCTTCGACCTCGTCCCCCGGCTCGCCCTCGGCCGTGACGGGCGGGTCATTCCCGGCAGGATCGGGGAGCGTGGTAATGGCCAGGGTGAGCGTCTCCTCGTCCTCGGACTCGTCGGCCGCGCCGCTCGCTGACGGCTCGTCGGCCTCGGTCTCCCCGTCGCTCCCGGACGGATCGTTGGCCGCGAGGGCGCCTTCCGCGTCGTCTTCCGCCAGCGTGGCCTCTTCGCCTTCCGCTGCCGATGCCTGCTCCGGGTCGTCGCCCGCCGCCGCCTCTTCGTCCTGGCCCTCTGCCGCGCGCACCACGCGCAGCTCCGTGACCTCCGCGGACTCGGGCTCGTCCTGCTCCTCGCTGACCTCCGGCAGGTTGAGCTGCACGCGCAGGCTCTCCCAGTCCGAAAGATCCGCGAGCGGCGGGAGGTCGTCCAGGCTCTTGAGGCCGAAGTAATCGAGAAACGTCTTCGTCGTCCCGAACATCGCCGGCCGGCCAGGCACGTCGCGATGTCCGACGACGCGGATCCAGTCGCGCTCCAGCAGGGAGCGGATGATGTTGGGGCTGACGGAGACGCCCCGGATCTCCTCGATCTCGCCGCGTGTCATCGGCTGGCGGTAGGCGATGAGCGCCAGCGTCTCGAACAGTGCCCGGGAGTAGCGCGGCGGGCGCTCTTCCCAAAGCTTCTGCAGGCGATCGGCCATCGAGGCCTTCACCTGGATGCGGTGGCCGGAGGCCACTTCCACGATCTCCAGCCCGCGGTCGGCGTAGTCTTCCTGCAGGGCCGCAAGGGCGCCGCGGATCTGCGCTTTCTCCGGTGCCGCGCCCGCTTCGAACAGATTGTGCAGTTGCTCGACCGTCATCGGCCGACCGGCAGCCAGCAGCGCGGCCTCTACGAAGTATTTGATCTCGTTCTCGTCCATTCAGGGTCTCGGTGCTCGCCGGGCGGCGAAATCAGACGGCGGCATCTTCCGCCGCCAGGCGCACGGAAGATGCGGCGCGTACGTGCAGCGGCGCAAACGCTTCCGCCTGCACCACCTCGATGAGGGATTCTCGCAGGAGCTCCAAGAGGGCGATGAAGGTCACCGCGACTCCCATCCGGCCCTCCTCCGGGTCGAAAAGCTGCGAGAACTCCGTGAACACGCCCGCTTTGACCCGCACCAGGATCTCCGACATGCGCTGGCGCACGGAAAGCGGCTCGCGTTGCACACGCAGGTTGGAAAACATCTCGGCGCGCTTCAGCACGTCGTGGAAAGCAAGGAGCAGCTCCTTGAGCGTGACGTCCGGCAGCTTCGCGACGACCTTGCGCTCCGGCACTTCTGCCGACACGGGGAAGACGTCGCGCTCCAGTCGCGGCAGGCTGTTCAGGTCCTCGGCCGCCTTCTTGAATCGCTCGTACTCCTGCAACCGCCGCACGAGCTCCGCGCGCGGATCCTCTTCCTCTTCCTCCTCGTTCTGCTGCCGCGGCAGCAGCATTCGCGACTTGATCTCCGCGAGTACCGCGGCCATGAGCAGGTATTCCCCGGCGAGCTCGAGGTGCAGCTCTTTCATGAGCTCGATGTACTCCACGTACTGCCGCGTGATCTCGGCAATCGGGATGTCGAGGATGTCGAGATTCTGGCGCCGGATCAGGTAGAGCAGCAGGTCGAGGGGGCCTTCGAACGCTTCCAGGAAGACCTGGAGCGCGTACGGCGGGATGTACAGGTCCTGCGGAAGCTGGGTGACCGGCTCGCCATCGACGATCGCGAACGGCATCTCGGCCTGGGCGGGCCCCTCGTCCGCCGCGGCTGCAGGTTTTGGCGCGTCCTTGCTGGTCAATACTTTGAGTTCGGGCTTCATCGGCACACCGGGGCGCAGTGCCGGCATTCTAGCGCACTTTCGAGGGTCTTCGGCTCACGAAACGAGGCTGCTGACGTCGCCCCGGCCCACCCGCAGCACCTCGATGGTTCCCCCGGACAGGTCCACGACGGTGGTGGGCTCGAGGCTGCACGGTCCCGCATCCACGATCAGGTCGACCTGGTGCCCGATACGGCCCTGGATCTCCTCGGCGTCGTTGAGCGGGTGGTCGTCCCCCGGCAGCAGCAGGGTCGAGCTCATGATCGGCTCGCCCAGGGTCTCGAGCATGGCCTGCACGAGGGGGTGGTCGGGGACCCGGAGGCCGATAGTCCGCCTTTTCGGGTTCTGCAGCCTTTTCGGAACCTCGCGGGTCGCCTCGAGGATGAAGGTATACGGGCCGGGCGTCAGCGAGCGCAGGAGGCGATAGGCCCAGTTATCGACCCTCGCGTAGAGCCCGATCTCGGACAAGTCGCTGCAGACCAGCGTGAAATTGTGGTCCTTGCCGGTCCGCCGGATGTGCCGAATCCGTTCCAGCGCCTTCTTGTCGCCGATGTGACAGCCGAACGCGTAGCTCGAATCCGTCGGGTACGCGATCAGGCCCCCGCGCCGGATCGTCGCCACGATTTCCGCGATGCGCCGCCGCTGGGGATGAGTGGGATGAACTTCGATGATTCTCGCCATGTCGAAATTCTATCGGGAGTCCGGCCGGTATGCGCCCCGGAATTGGCGGCGCAGTTTCGGCCTCCCCGTTTTCTCGGCTATCATCGGCTCCCCTTTCCGGTTCCTGCGCGTTTCATCATGCAGCTCCTGCTCGAATACCTGCCGATCGCCATCTTCTTTGCGGCCTATTTCCTGAAGGGTGACTTCCTCTTCGCCACTGCCGTCCTGATGGCGGTGATGCCGGTTTTCCTGCTGGTCCACTGGCGCCTCACCCGGCGTTTGAACAAGATCTATCTCGGCTCGACCGTGCTCGTCCTGGTCTTCGGTGGCGCGACGCTGCTGTTCCACAATGCGGATTTCCTCAAGTGGAAGCCGACGGTGCTGAACTGGGCGATCGCGCTGGTGTTCCTCGGCAGCCAATGGATCGGCGCCAAACCGATCGCGGAGCGCATCATGGGCCACGTCGTGAGCCTCGCCCGTGAGCAGTGGTCCCGCCTGAACCTCATGTGGGTCGCGTTCTTTGCGTTCATGGGCGCAATCAACCTGTACGTGGCGTACGGGTTCAGCGAGGCATTCTGGGTCAAGTTCAAGCTCTTCGGCATGCTGGGGCTGACGCTGCTGTTCGTGGTCGTGCAAAGCGTGTGGCTGACGCATGCCATGCGCCGGAACGCAGCGGCGCCTGCCGAACGGGAGTGATCGCATGTGGTACGCCATCGTAGCCGAGGACGTCGAGGACAGCCTGCCGCGGCGGCGTGAAGCTCGCGCCGAGCACCTGGCACGCCTGCACCAGCTCAGGGACGAGGGCCGCCTTCTCCTCGCCGGGCCGTTCCCGCGGGTGGACGCCGAGGATCCCGGGCCGGCCGGCTTCTCCGGCAGCCTGATCGTCGCCGAGTTCCCGTCCCTCGAGGACGCACGCGCCTGGGCCGAGGCGGATCCTTACGTGCTCGCGGGCGTGTACGCCCGCACGGAGGTCCGGCCGTTTCGCAAGGTGCTGCCGTGAACGGACGTGCCGGAGAACGGGTGGAGCTCATCCGGCGACGGCTGCAGGAAGCGTTCCAACCCGAGGAACTTTTGGTCAAAGATCAGTCCCATTTACATGTCGGCCACGAGGGAGCAAAGGACGGCAAGGGCCATTTCGAGGTCGTGATCGTGTCCGCCTCCTTCGCTGGGCTGAGCCGGATACGGCGGCATCAACTCGTGTACGATGCGCTGGACGAGCTGATGAGGACGGACATCCACGCGCTCCGGATTCGGGCCAGCTCACCGACCGAAAAGTAGATTGCCGGCATCGCAGCCGGTTCGCACCGAGGACTAAACCCATGATTGCACTGCACGGCTCCCGCGGAGCCAAATGGCTGCCGGCCGCCGCCGGCTTTCTGTTCGTCGCACTGGCATCCGGCGCCCATGCCGACCCGGTCAAGAAGGTGAACGGCGAGGCGATGGACAGCGCCGTTCTCGACGCCTATATCGAGAACCGTGCCAATAAGCCGATGCACCAGGTCACGCCGCAGGAGCGCGAAGCCTTCACCGAAGAGCTGACCGACATTTATCTGCTGTCCACGCAGGACGCGGCCAAGGACCTCGAGGAGGATCCGAAGGTCGCGGCGCAGATCGAGCTGCAGAAAAGGGGCGTCCTGGCGCAGGCCGCGGCCGAGCAGTTCCTGGCGGAAAACCAGCCGACCGACGAGGAAATCCAGGCCGAGTACGATGAGCAGGTGAAGCTCGCCCCGCGGGAACAGTTCAAGGCACGCCACATCCTCGTGGAGACGCAGGCGCAGGCCGAGGAAATCATTCAGCAGCTCGATGCGGGAGCCGAGTTCGAGGAGCTGGCCAAGCAGCAGTCAACCGGGCCCTCAGCCGCGAACGGCGGTGACGTCGGCTGGTTCTCCCCGAACCAGATGGTGAAACCCTTCGCAGATGCCGTTGCACAACTCGAAGACGGTGCGTACACGAAGGCTCCCGTGCAGACGGAGTTCGGCTGGCACGTCATCAAGCGGGAAGGCGCGCGGCAAACCGAACCGCCGGCGCTCGCGAGCGTTCGCGATCTCCTGACACAGAGCGTCCAGCAGAAGAAATTCCAGGCGTATCTCGAGCAACTGCGCCAGGACGCCGAGATCGACTGACAGCTTTACTTAATGCTGCTCGATTTGACAAAAAGAGGGCGCCTTTCGGCGCCCTCGTCTAACGGTGCGATTCTTTTGTGAGACCGTTCACAGCAATCCGCAAACGGCATCCTTATAGTTGCACTCGAGTCGCTTCTCATCGCTCAGGGGCGACTCCTCCAACCCTCGCATCTCCTTTAACGTTGATACGAGACCTAAAGTCGGCAGGGACGCCGACTTTTTTTTGTGCCTGTCTCTCTCCTCCTCCCGTGGCAACTACTGAGCGACCAGGAGACCAAGTCCGCTGTACGCGCGGCCGCTGACAGCGACTTCATCACCGATCGCCGGCATGCGACCGTTGGCCAGCAATGCCGTGTAATCAACGGTCACCCCGCTGACTACCGCGCGACCCGTCGAGCGATCCACCGCATCGACAATCCCGCGAAGATAGGACAGCTCACTCCTGGCCGGGACGACCCGAGCATTGACGATACCGCCGGTCTCGTGATCGATCGAGCCGAACACGGCGACGACATCTCCGACGTTCTGGCCTCCCACTCCAAAGACTGTTTGCCCTAGGACTGAGATAAATCCATCCGCGACGTGCTCAACGGGTCCAAGTACCAACAAGTCTGCACCTGTACCAGTGATGGACTGTGCGCCCGTACCGGTGATCGAGTGGATGCCCGTACCAGTTATGGACCTGCTGCCCGTTCCGGTGATCGAGTCAGCCCCGGTGCCAGTAATTGAATTGCTCCCGGTACCTGTAATCGAGTCGACACCCGTGCCGGTGATCGAGTAAATCCCCGTCCCGGTAATGGATTGCGCACCCGTGCCAGTAATGGAGTTAATTCCCGTACCTGTTATCGACCTACTGCCAGTACCGGTAATTGACTCAGCCCCAGTACCGGTGATCGAGTTGCTCCCGGTACCCGTAATCGAGTCGACACCCGTGCCGGTAATCGAGTAAATCCCCGTCCCGGTAATCGACTGA
>DATGQE010000040.1:0-2315 GCA_035304345.1 Woeseiaceae bacterium
CCGCACCTTGACCTGGTGGTCGATCCTGCCGAGGAACTCGATCGTGCCGTCAGGGAGCCAGCGCGCCCGGTCGCCGGTGCGGTACATGCGTGCGCCGGCCACGCCCGAGAACGGGTCGGGAACGAAGCGCTCGGCGGTCAGTTCGGGGCGGTTGAGATAGCCGAGGCCGACCTGGACGCCGCCAATGCAGAGCTCGCCGGGCACGCCGACGGGCACGGGCTCCAGGTGCGGGTCGAGGATGTAGATGCTCGTGTTCGCAATCGGCTTGCCGATGGGCAGAGGGCCGGTGCCGTTCCACGCACGATCGCACTTCCAGGACGTGACGAGAACTGCCGCCTCGGCCGGGCCATACATGTTGTAGAGATCGCCCGGGAGCTGCTCGTGGAACGCCCGCATGAGCTCAGGAGCGAGCGGTTCGCCGATGCACGAGACGTAGCGCAGCGACCGGCACCGTCCCAGCTCCCCCGTCTCGACGAGCGCGCGGAGCAGGGACGGCACCATGAGGAAGACCGTGACGCCGTATCGTTCGACGAGCTCGATCACCTCGCGCGGGTCGCGCTCCGCGCCTTGCGGCGCAACGACGAGCCTGGCGCCTGCGGCGAGGGGGCCGAAGATCCGTGCCACGGTCACATCGAAGCCGAAGGCCCCCAGGTGCAGCCAGATGTCCTCGGGCCCGATCCGCAGATCCTCGTTCAGCCAGACGACCTGGTTGCAGATCCCGCGGTGGGTGTTCATGACGCCCTTCGGCCGGCCCGTCGTGCCCGACGTGTAGATCACGTAGGCGAGGTCGTCGGGGGCGAGGGTGCGCGGCGGTGGAGCGTCGAGCACGGGATCGGGCGCTGCGCCGTACCACTCCGCGGGCGGAGCGGAATCGAAGTCGATACAGACGATCTCCGTCCCCGTCGCGGACAGGGCTGCCGCCGTGGGTGCGTGGACGAACACGACGGGCGCGCCCGAGTCCTCCAGCATGAAGCGCACGCGCTCGGGCGGGTAGTCCGGGTCGATCGGCACCCACGCGCCGCCGGCCTTGGTGACGGCGAGCACGGCGATGACCTGCTCGATCGAGCGCTCCATGTAGATGGCGACCACGGAGTTCGGGCCGACGCCGTGGGAGCGGAGCCGGTGCGCCAGGCGGTTCGCTCGGCGGTCGAGCTCGCGGTACGTGAGCGTCTCGTCGCCGTAGACGAGCGCGATGGCCTCGGGCGCGCGCTTCACCTGCATCTCGAAGAGCGAAGGCAGCGTGGCATCGGCCGGATAGCTCCGCTCCGTCCGGTTCCAGTCGACCAGGATCTGCTGGCGCTCCTCGGGGGTGAGGAGGGGCAGGCGCGAGATGGGCCTGGCCGGATCCTGGACAGCGGCCTCGAGCAGCGTGCGGTAGTGGCCGGCCATGCGCTCGATCGTCTCCCGATCGAAGAGATCGGTGTTGTAGACGAAGTGGAACGCGAGGGTGCCGTCCGGTTGCTCGAAGACGTCGACCGAGAGGTCGAACTTCGCCTCTACGTGCTCGTGCAGAAGCGGCTCCGCGGTGAGATCGGCCAGCGGGACGACGGAGCGCTGCCAGTCCGGGAGCATGTTGAACATGACCTGGAAGAGCGGCGTGCGGCTCGGGTCGCGCGGCGGATCGAGGTGCTCGACGAGCTTCTCGAAGGGGATGTCCTGGTTCGCGTAGGCGTCGAGCGTGACGTTGCGCACGCGGGCCAGGAGCTCGCGGAAGCTGGGCTCGCCGGACAGATCGGTCCGAAGCACCAGGCTGTTGATGAAGAAGCCGATGAGGTGCTCGATCTCGGCGCGGTTGCGGCCGGCGATGGGCGAGCCGACCACGATGTCATCCTGGCCGGAGTAGCGACCGAGCAGCACCTTGAAGGCGGCGAGCAGCGTCATGAAGGGGGTGGCGCCCTCTTGGTGCGAGAGGCGGCCGAGTGCGTCTGCGATTTCGGCGGGCAGCGTCAGGCTGACGGCGTCGCCGTTGTAGGTCTGGACCGGCGGCCGCGGCCGGTCGGTCGGGAGTTGGAGCGTGGCGAGGTCGTCGAGCTGGCGCGTCCAGTAGTCGAGCTGGCGCTGGAGCACGGGGCCCTCGAGCCAGTCACGCTGCCAGGCGGCGAAGTCGGCGTACTGGATCGCGAAGTCTTCGAGGGGCGAGGGCTCACCGCTCGTGAAGGCGCCGTAGAGCGTGCCCAGTTCTCGGGTGAGCACGCCCAGGGACCAGGCGTCCGAGATGATGTGGTGCATGTTGAGGACGAGCACGTGCTCGTCCTCGGCCAGGCGGAGCAGCTCTGCCCGGAAGAGAGGTCCCTGCTCGAGGTCGAAGGGGCGGC